>JAEFBB010000005.1 GCA_016292215.1 Saccharofermentans sp.
GGATCAAGGACGCTTCTTTCGTTATTAACGGCGTGAGATATCAGATCCCCAAGAACGAAGGCGAGAACAACCTCCATTCAGGCAATCCCGGTTATCACAATGTGTTCTGGGACGGCAAGATCCTTTCCGAGGAAGAAGCTGATGCTATGATCCTCGATTCTAAGATCGCTGGCATCCCCGGCTGCGACGGCGGAGCAGTCCTTTTGAGCTACACGAGCCCCGACGGAGCTACAGGCTTCCCCGGAAACCTTGATACAAAGGTGCTTTATTGCTGGCTCGAGGATAAGACATTCCTGATCCTCTATTGCGGTAAGACAGACAAGGACACGATCTTTGCTCCTACAAACCACGCTTACTTCAATCTCCGCGGCGAGGCTGCTGAAGGCACGGTCAATAAGGATCTTATCATGATCAACTCCGACAAGATCACCATCAAGGACGACATGAACGTTCCTACAGGTGAGCTTCTGGATGTTGAAGGCACTGTTTTCGACTGCAGGGAATACAGATTCATAGGCGAGCTCAATGACAGCGATGACCACCAGATGGTAATCTCCAAGGGTATCGACCAGAACTTCTGCCTCAACACTAAGGCAGGTACTTTCTCATTCGCAGCTGCAGTTACGGCACCTGAGTCAGGAATCACAATGGAGTGCTTAACAGACCTTCCGGGCATCCAGATTTATGCAGGAAATAACCTGGGAAGCCCGCTCGACATCAAGACAACAAAGGCTTACGGCCAGTACGATGCTATCTGCCTTGAGGCTCAGATGGTACCTAATGCTGTCAACCTTACGGGCTTTGATTCTCCTGTCATCAAGGCAGGCAAGAAGGTATACCACGCCTGCGGATACAGATTTGTGTAATTCGTTGATGCTTTTCGGGAATACGAGTGGTAAAATGCTTAACTAATTAAAAACAATCTTTAAGAAAGAAGGAATGTTTTATGGAAAAGAAGAATCTCGACTGGTCAAACTTGACCTTCTCTTATCAGAAGACAGATAAGAGATTCGTAGCTAACTACACAAACGGCGCATGGGACGAAGGCGCGCTTATCGATGACGACATGATCGTCATGAGCGAAGACGCAGGCGTTCTCCAGTATGCTCAGACAGTTTTCGAAGGCCTTAAGGCTTATGAGACAGTTGACGGCAGAATCGTTACTTTCCGTCCTGACCTCAACGCTGAGAGACTTCATGACTCTGCAGTCCGCCTTGAGATTCCTCCGATTTCCAAGGAAATGTTCATCAGATCAGTACAGGAGACAGTTGCAGGCAACGCAGCCTGGGTACCTCCGTATGGTTCAGGCGCATCTTTGTACCTCAGACCTTACATCTTCGGTATTAACCCCGTTATCGGCGTTAAGCCTGCTGATGACTATCAGTACAGAATCTTCGCTACACCTGTAGGCCCTTACTTCAAGGGCGGCGCTAAGCCGATCGCAGTTAAGATCTCTGACTTTGACCGTGCTGCTCCGAGAGGAACCGGCAACATCAAGGCGGGCCTCAACTATGCTATGTCTCTCCACGCAATCGTTACAGCACACAAGGAAGGATTTGCTGAGAACATCTATCTCGATCCCGCTACACGTACAAAGATCGAGGAGACAGGCGGAGCTAACATCATCCTCACTGACGGCCAGGGCACACTTGTTGTACCTAAGTCTGATTCCATCCTGCCTTCCATCACAAGAAGATCCTTGGTTTACGTTGCTGAGCACTACTGCGGCATGAAGATCGAGGAGCGTGAGGTTTACCTCGACGAGATCATGAGCGGTAAGTTCACAGAGGGCGGTCTCTGCGGTACAGCTGCAGTTATCTCACCTTTGGGCAAGATCAACGACCACGGCAAGGAATTCACATTCGCTTCCGGCATGGAGGAGATGGGTCCTGTCATGACAAAGCTCAGAGAGACACTTACAGGCATCCAGATGGGTACTGTTGAAGCACCTGAGGGCTGGATCATGGAGATCAAGGTCTGATCCTTTTAATCAATACTATTACGAAGGCGGTTCCGTTTGGGACCGCTTTTTTATGCAGTGACAGAAAGTGACACGATTCTGTGCAAAAGCGTGTCACTTTTTGGCAATTCTCGAAAAAGTGACGGGAAGTGACACGAAAAGAAACTTATCTGTGTCACTTTTCGGCAACCAGGCAAAAAAAGAAGCTGCCTCGTACTGAGACAGCTTCCTGTGAGTTTCAGATAAATAAATTACAGCATGTGAGCTCTTAAGTCTTCACCGGAAAGAGGTGAGAGGAGGGCAGGAGCGATGTCGAAGACTGTCTTGCAGCCGAAGTCGCCCTTCTGTGAGAGACGGTAGATAGCTCTTGCATAAGCTGTGAGAACGGATCCTGTGAACTCGGGGTTGGAATCGAGCTTTAAGGAGTACTCGATAACGTGCTTGTTCTCGCCGTGAGCGCCTGTCTTGCCTGTGCGGAAGACGAAGCCGCCGTGGTTGATGCGGGAGTGGTCTCTTAAGAACTCTTCTTCGGAGATGAAGTGTACTGTCGTATCGTAATCAGCGAAATAATTGGGCATTTCCTTGATGGTCTTCTCGATGAGAGCCAAGTCAGCGCCTTCTTCTGCAACTACGAAGCACTCTCTGGTGTGCTTCTGGCGTGTTGTGAGCTCAGGCTCTGAGCCGGATCTTACTGCCTCGAGAGCTGCATCAACAGGGATCGTGTACTGCTTGCCGTTCTTAACGCCCGGAACTCTTCTGATAGCATCGGAGTGACCCTGGGATACGCCCTTGCCCCAGAAAGTATAGTCAGCGCCGTCGGGAAGGATGCAGCTGCCGTAAAGACGGTTGATGGAGAACATGCCCGGATCCCAGCCGCCGGAGATAAGCGCTGTGTGTTCGCTTGCCAAAGCAGCCTTATCAACGTTTGCGAAATGCTCAGGGATCTTGGCGTGTGTATCGAAGCTGTCGATTACGTTGAACATTGAAGCATATTCGGGTGTCTGGGTAGGAAGATCTGTAGCAGAACCGCCGCAGATAACGAGAACGTCGATCTTGTCTTTCCAGTCTGCTGCTTCGAAAGAAGGAACGACTGCGATGCCTTCTGTAAGTGTCTTAATCGTTGAAGGGTCTCTTCTTGTGAAGACTGCGACAAGCTCCATGTCCTTGTTCTGTCTGATAGCAAGCTCAACGCCCTTGGCGAGGTTGCCGTAGCCTAAAATACCTATTCTGATTGCCATATGTGAATCCTCCTTGAGGTTTTAAGCAGATGAAACTGCTCATAAATTCTATTCAGACGACATTATAACAAAGAAGCAGTCAACTTGTTATATCCTGAGCCTTTGCGAAGGAATGTAACAAAAAAAGGTTTGTTGTATTATAATTCTGCTATGCCAAACTTAAAGTATCTTATCAGGCGCGTTACGCGCATGGACTATAAGGCGATGAATGCCAAGATCAAGGATATCCACGAGAAGTCGGGTAAGTCCCGCGTGTGGATATTTTTCGATATGATCCACTGCGGAAGAAAATTCGGAGCAGGTTACATGGATTACTGGCTCTACGAGATGTACAACCTCAATGATGCTGAGCGCGATACGTACATCACCAGGGGCCGCAACTATGATCTCGTTAAGAGATATAATGACCCGGCTTACACGGATCTGATCGATAACAAGATCGAATTCAACAGGCGTTTCGGAGATTTCCTGGGACGCAAGTGGATCGAGATCAGGAAAGACAATAAGCAGGAAGTAATAGACTTCATTAATAGCCATGATTTCCTTATGGCTAAGGCTGACTTAGGCTCCTGCGGCAAGACGGTCGAGAAGGTGGACTGCAAGGCAGAGCCTGCCGAAGCCATCTATGAGCGCCTGGTCAATCAGGAGCGCCCGCACTTCTTCGAGGAGATGATCGTCCAGCACCCTGCTGTAAGCGCAATATATCCTTATGCGATCAATACGGTAAGACTTGTTACCATCCAGAGGGACGGTAAGGTCCACGTCGCCAGCGCTTGCTGCAGATTCGGCAACTACGGCCACAGCGTGGATAACTTCAACAGCGGCGGCATGACCGCGCCCGTTGATGAGAAGACCGGTGAGATCACGGATTTTCCTATTGATAAGACTAAGGTCCTTTACGAGAAGCATCCTATGACAGGGGCTGTCTTTAAGGGCTTCGTATTCCCTATGTGGGACCAGGTTTTGGAGATGTGCACGAAGGCTGCCATGGTCGTTCCGCAGGTCGGTTTTATCGGCTGGGACGTCTGCATTACGCCTGACGGACCGGTTATCGTCGAGGGCAATGACTATCCGGGTCACGATCTGTACCAGCTCCCTGAGCATACCCACGATAAGAAGGGTATCTGGCCCAAGTACCAGTTCTAAATTCGGTATTGATTAGCAGGGGACAGAAGAGTACAATCTCGATTGTCAATTAAAATGGCTACGAGGTTTACAATGTCCGAAGCAGGCTCGAAAAAGAGCGTTTCCAAGTCAAAAGCATCCAAAAACAGGTCATTTATCTATGATCTTGTACTTATATCCATATCAACGGCACTTATAACTGTATCCTCCTGGATAAGCATTCCTTTGGGACCGGTCCCGTTCACTTTGCAGACAATGGGTATCCTTGCCGTAATGCTTGCCTGCGGGGGCAGAAGAGGGACACTGTCCATACTGGTCTACCTGGCGCTGGGATTTTGCGGAGTGCCTGTTTTCGCGGGCTTCAAGGGTGGATTTGCAGCACTTGTAGGACCTACCGGCGGTTTTCTTGTCGGATTTTTATTGGCAGCACTGCTCTACTGGCTTTTGGAAGTGCTCCTTTTCAGAAGACTTATGACGGGCCCTGTTAAGACATGGATCTTCGGAGCACTGAATTCCGTGATCTTCGAAGTGGTCATGTATGTCACAGGCGTCATCTGGTTCATGAGCGTATATGCCGCTCAGACAGGCCCGGTCGGTCTTGCGACCGTATTGGGATGGTGCGTAATACCGTTTATCATTCCTGATATCGTAAAGCTCATTGCCGCTGTAGTGACAGGTGAGAGGGCCAGAAAACTCGTCAGGCAGTAAGGGTTATTCCTAGTTATTCCCCGTTTTTGATATAATGTGTTGAGTTGGAGCAGAAATGCTCTGATTATAATGGGAAAATAAGGAGATAAAAATCGTGTCGGAAACTAATGATTATGTAATCAAAGTAAGTAATGTTTCCAAAGACTACGGCAGACACCACATTCTTGACTCTATGAACTTTACAGTTCCGAAGGGTTCTATTTTCGGACTCGTAGGAAGGAACGGCGCAGGCAAGACTACGATTATGAGAATCATATCAGGTCTTCAGAAGCCTACGGCTGGTACTGTAGAGTACGGATTCGACCACAAGAAGCTGGGTAACGTAGGTGCTTTGGTAGAGCTGCCTTCGATCTATTCGAACCAGACAGCAAGAGATAACCTGATCTTCCAGTATATGAATCTCGGCCTTAAGATCGATGATTCGATCGATAAGAACCTGGAATTCGTAGGTCTTGCCAACACAGGCAATAAGAAGGCAGGAAAGTTCTCTTTGGGTATGAGACAGCGTCTGGGAATCGCCATGGCTATGGCAGGTGCCCCGGAAGTGCTTATCCTCGATGAGCCTATCAACGGCCTTGACCCTCAGGGAATCATCCTCATAAGAGATCTTCTCATAAGACTCAACCAGGAGAAGGGCGTAACGATAATCATCTCAAGCCATATTCTCTCCGAGCTGTCTAAGCTTGCTACCGATTTCGCTTTCGTTGAGAGCGGCAAGGTGGTAAAGGAGATCACGGCTGATGACCTTGAAAATGCAGGCGGACTGGAGTCGGAATTCTATTCAGGTACTCCCCAGCAGCTTTTGCCCGTACTCAATGCAATGGGCCTCAGGACTAAGATCGATGAAGACGGCATAATTTATGCCAAGGGTTATTACAATCTTACGGATGTCGTTTTGGCTGCCAACGCGGCAGGCGTAAATATCGCGCGTGTCGTTACGAAGGAGACAGACCTTGAGACTTACTTCGTCAAACTCGTAGGAGGTGAGTCAAATGGGTAATCTTTTTAAGTGTGAATTCAAGCGCCTTACCAAGAGCGTTTTCTTCTGGATCATTACAGGCTTCTGCGTGCTTTGGCCGATCCTTACGGCAGTGTTCTATCACGCCATCTTAACTCTCACTTTTACAGGAAGCGGCATAGGCTTCGAAGAGATTGAACTGCCTAAAGAAGTGATCATGTATCTGACATGGATGATCGCGATATCGTTCATTACAGAGCTCCCGAAGTTTTCCGCGCTTTTTACGTGCCTTCATCTGGGAAGGGAATACACGGACGGAATCGTAAGAAACAAGGTCATTGCAGGTCATTCAAGGACCAAGATCTATCTTGTTTATTCTCTTACAATGCTCGCGACAAACGCTTTTTTCTGCGTTGTTTATATCCTTTCTGCTATCTTCGGACTCTGGATATCCGGACTCGGATTTAACTTAAACGGCGGCGAGATGTTTATCAGACTCGGAGTAGGAATAGTCGTATTCCTTACCATGGTCACGATTTTCAGCACATTGGCACTCATCTTCAGAAAACGTGCTCTGCCGATCATCTTAAGCATCATCATTGCCATGATTTCCTCAACAACCGCTCTGGTCATCGGCTATTTCAATATGCCGGCCAAGGCTGTTAATGACTACATTGACATGAGATCCGAGAGATATGAGGAAATGGTCGACTATGGAATGCTCAGCCAAAAGACCGCAGATAAATATGAGGAAGATTATGACAAAAATCATTATCTCGGCATAGGCTGGAAGATATTCCATCCTGTATATGTCATTACTCCTATCGGTTTTGCGAGCGACTACCAGGCAGCCACTACAGGAATTCTTTTCGGCGCTGACCTCGAATATACCGATGAAATCGATTTCTCCGATGATTTTGTCAGCTACTCATATGAAGACATGTCAATATTTGAGCATAAAGACTTTAAACGCGTCAAGTCGATGCACATGTCTTACAGCGAGCTTAACCTGATCTACCTGGCTAAGAGCTTTTTCTACATAATCCTTATCGGAGGATGGGGTCTGTTTATCTTTAGAAAGAAGAATTTGTTCTGATGTTTTATCTTGATCATCGTCTGACTATCATTATCGGTGCATACGGAAGCGGAAAATCCGAGATCGCGGTAAATATGTCTCTTGCCCAGCGAAAAGCTTTGCCGGACAAGAAGCTTCTCATCGCGGATCTCGATATCGTTAATCCGTTCTACCGTTCGTCTGACTGTGCGTCTGCTCTTGAAGCTGAGGGAATAAGACTTGTTACTCCCATGTATGCA
Source organism: Saccharofermentans sp. (assembly GCA_016292215.1). GTDB lineage: Bacteria > Bacillota > Clostridia > Saccharofermentanales > Saccharofermentanaceae > Saccharofermentans. Next base: position 7,304 of record JAEFBB010000005.1, read on the forward strand.
GGCTCCAATGTGGACGCTCCGGTCCTGCCGCCTGACATGTACGTTATCTTCGATGACGAATCGTATCAGGGCATCTTTGATATCGGCGGTGAAGATATGGGCGCTTTGGTTCTCGGTTCTCTTAAAAAGAGGATCGAGAACACCGATGCCGTCATCTACATGGCGGTAAATACATTAAGACCTTTTACGTCTGATCCGGAGCAGATAGCGGTAATGACTAATGAGCTGTCTGCTGCGGCAGGCTTTAAGATCGACGGATATCTTAACAACACGAATCTCCTTGAAGAGACTACTTCTGATATGTTAGTCGAGGGCGAAGCCAAGATCCTTGAAGCTTCAAAGATCACCGGAATCCCTCTTGTAGCTAACTGCGTGATGGAAGATGTAGTAATTCCTGACGGTGTGCTTACGGACCGCGAATTATTCAGGATGAATAGAAAGATCCGTTACGCTTATTAAGCGTTCACAGCTTTTGCAGCCCTGGCAAGTCTTCTTTCTTCGCGCTTTTCTTTTCTTCTGAGGCGCGCGAGTCTTGCTTCGTATCTGTCCCTGATTAGGGTAAAGTAGATGATCGCGGAAAGAAGGGCACAGACAAGAAACAGGAGGATGGAGAATGCGGAAGCCCTGTCCCATGCCTTTCCCATTTGAAGCAATTGATTAAGATATTGCTGCATTGTAAGAGACGATCTCGATATATCATACGGGTTTGAGAGATAATCGTTATAATCAGTAGTAGTGAGATTGTCTACAACTGAGACTACTGCAATAAAGAACATGATTGGGCGCATACAGGGTAAAGTTACATGGAAAAATGTATGCAGTCTGGACGAACCGTCCATTTCGGCGGCCTCAAAGACTTCGACCGGAATACTGGTCATTCCCGCAACAGCATATATAAACGTTATTCCGAAATGCATAAAGACACTGACTGCTACGATTAAAAACTTGTCTGACAGGAAGAATTCAAAGTCGTTCTCGGTAACTCCGAATCCGTCTATTGCAGCAGCTGTAAGGATGAAAGCGACAGAACTTGCTACATAACCGGTAATAGTGAATAAAATACGGCCTCCTAAACTGGAACCGAGCATTAACTTAGGAAAGAAAAATGATGTCCTGAAGATCGAACGGCCTCTTACTTTTAATCTCCTGTCTGTCATCGTTGCAGCGAGCCAAAATGCCAATATCCACTCCGGAATGATCTGGCAAAACATAAAGAAAAAGGTGTTCTTTATAGAAATCTTAAATGATGATGTCTTGTTGAGGTCCGCGAAATTCTTATACCACGGAAGCCCTTCTGAGGTAAGCAGCGAAGGAGTCTTTGTTACTACTGATACACGTTTCAGATTGCAAAAAGCATAATAGAAAGTAGTTATCATCGGCCAAAGGTGAAAGAGCAGAAATGCCAGAACAAAAGGGAGTATGAAGATGTACCCCCATTTGTTGTAGTGTCTCTCAAGTGATTTATGCTTCCCCATATAACCCCGTTGGCAGCGTTAGGCCACCGCTCATTGATACTTTAAAGAGTATATATGAATTTGGCAAAGAATAACAGAAAAAATTGACACGTCAAAACAATACAAATAGAATGAATCTGTTCGAACCGCGATGATGCGGTTCCTTTTTGGGGGGCGGAATTGGAAAACAAGGTGCTGGACAGAGTGGTAATGCAACGTAAAGAACTGATCCTTAAAGGGATCGTGTATGTTGTCTCGATAATCCTGTTTTTTATGACTTTATATCCTTTCCTGTCTTTGCTGGCCGATTATTCCGGTTTTACGATCAAAAATCCTGCGAACGTTTTTAAGGTGCTACCAAAAAGATGGAAGGAATTCGTACGCTTTTTCCAGTCCAGGATTGCCTTGAGTTATGTTAATTCAATGATCGTCACTATCTCGAGCACTATCCTGAATGTGTATTTTTCTGCTTTGACGGCGCATGCCGTTGTCAATTACAGATGGCGCGGACGTAAGATCTTCAGTAATTTTGTGCTTGCGATGATGATGATCCCAACATCGATTGCTTCATCGGGCTTTATCACAATGGTTTACAGGTTCCATCTGCAGAGCACCTTGTCTATGCTGATCTTCCCGGCAATTGCTACTCCGATTTCCGTTGTCTTCATGAGAATGTATCTTGAGTCAGCATTCTCCATGGAACTCATCTATTCGGCGAGGGTTGACGGCGCAGGGGAAATAAGGATCTTCCATCAGATAGTCCTTCCTATCATGAAGCCCGCTATTGCGACGCAGGCCATCTTTGCCATGGCTCAGAGCTGGAATGATCTTTTGAGGCCTATGATACTTCTGTTAGATGATAAGAAGAAGACAATGCCGGTAGCACTCCTCATGAACAACGCACTGGGGCAGAGTGACTTGCCGGTAATCATTTTGACTATTCCGCTTATAATTGCTTACCTTTTATTGGCCAGACATATTGTCGAAGGTGTCCAGCTGGGCAGCGTTAAGATGTAACAGCCATTTTTGCTCCTGTTAATGTCTAAAATCATTGTCGTTTTATCAAATAAATGATATTATTTTTCTTGGCGAGATATTTTCGACCAAGTAATCAGGAGGAATATAAAAATGGGATTGATTAGCTTAATCGCAAATGTTGCAGGAACAACATTTAATTCCATCTCAACACAGATTCAGGACCAGTATCTTGAGTTCTTCACACAGGATTCTTTAGGACAGGATATCCTTGTTAAGAAGGGTGTTAACAAGATGGAAAAGGGAAGAAACAAGGGTAGCTCTGAAGTTATCTCCAATGGTTCAGTTATTAACGTACCTGAGGGATGCTTCTGTCTCCTCGTTAACAACGGTGAGATCGTAGACTGCGTATCCGAGGCCGGCGCTTATAAGTGGGATACATCCACAGCACCTTCTATTCTTGCTAACAAGAATTTCGGTGAGAACGTAAAGGCTTCCATCGGTGATATGTGGAACCGTATGAAGATGGGCGGAGAGATCCAGCAGCAGCAGAGAGTTTACTTTGTAAACAAGCTCGAGATGATGAATCAGAACTTCGGTACACCTTCACCGGTACCTTATGCTGACCCTGAGTATCGTAATATCTACATCCGTCTGAACGGTACATTCTCCTTCAGAGTAGAGAATCCGATCACATTCTTCAGAAACATCGTAGGTAACGTCAGAGACGAGTACACAGTTGCTGAATTCATGGGTACACCCGCTAAGCCTCAGCAGCCTCGTCTTGAGTTCCTTGATAACATCACAGAGACACTCAATAAGTGCGGCGGCCCTTACCCGAACGGTATCATGTTCTCCACACTGCCTTCAAAGCAGGGCGAGTTCAGAAGATACATGCAGGATTGCCTTGATGACGAGTGGCTCCAGAAGAGAGGTATCGTCGTAGAGACAGTTGCCATCGCTTCCGTTACACCTGACGATAAGTCCCGTGAGAGAATCGAGAAGGTCGACGAGGCAAAGCTCTATGGTTCCGATCAGGCAGCTCTCGGTGCAGCTGTTGCTTTGGGCCAGACAGAGGCTATGAAGAATGCCGGTGCAAACGCAAACGGTGCAGTAAACGGCTTCATGGGTCTCGGTATGATGGGCGCAGTAGGTGGCAACAACGCTACAGCAGCAGGTCTTGGTGCAGTTCAGCAGGCTCAGGGCCAGCCTCAGACAGGCTTCTTCGCAGGCCAGCAGGCAGCACCCGCAGCAGCTCCTGCAGCTCCCGCTGCAGCAGGATGGACATGCTCTTGCGGCCAGACAGGCAACACAGGCAAGTTCTGCGGCAACTGCGGTCAGCCTCAGCCGGCTCCTGCAGCAGCAGGCTGGACATGCTCTTGCGGCCAGACAGGCAACACAGGTAAGTTCTGCGGCAACTGCGGTCAGCCTCAGCCGGCAGCAGCTCCTACAGCTTGCCCTAAGTGCGGCTGGCAGCCTGCAGATGGCAATATGCCTAAGTTCTGCCCTGAGTGCGGCACAAAGATTGAATAAGATTCGGAATGATTCTTATATAAATCCTGATTCGGAGGCTGTCTCGATAAGAGACAGCCTCTTTGTTAATTTTGAAGTTATATATTTAACAGGCATACAATATATTGAGAAGAAATCTATCTATATGCTAAAATCATATTGATTGCTTACAGCAATTCGAAAGGGGTAGATTTATGAAGTTGGTTGATCAGAGACGTCCAAATTGCGGCGGCTCGTTTGTTGAAGGCGGTAATGTCACTAAGATTGGTTATTCTTACGGTGGTTGATAAATGATGGAAATGAGTTATCAGGATCGTTCTGAACTCATAAGCGTCATCCTTCCGGTCTATAACTGTGAGCGTACGATAGAAGAAGCGGTATCTTCTGTTCTAAGACAGACATATAAAAATATCGAGCTGATCATTGTCGATGATGCTTCTACTGACAATACGCTTCAGATATGCCGTTCGCTGGCCGAAAAGGACAGCAGGATAAGGATCCTTACTAATCAGGCGAACTGCGGAGCATTGGAATCCAGATTCCTCGGCATCGGTGAAACCGGCGGAGACTGGATCGCTTTTATTGATGCTGACGATTTATGGGATCATAAAAAGATCGAAAAACAGCTCGCACTCCGTGATAAGACAAAGTGCGATCTGGTCTTTACGGCATCTGCTTTTCTTGACGAGAAGGGCGAAAAATATAACTGGATCCTGCATGTCCCGGGTGAAGTTACATTTAAGAGGCTTCTTAAGCAGAACATTATCTCCAATTCTTCTGTTCTTGTAAGAAAGGAAAGTTATATCAAATATTCTCCGGATCTGAAAAAAGCAAAAGATTTGGCAGAAGATTTTGCCTGCTGGCTTAATATGCTCAGAGCAGGACTTACTGCATGCGGTATCGATGAACCGCTAATAACTTACAGAGTTACCAAAGGATCAAGATCGGGAAATAAGATGATAGCCGCAAGATTGAACATGAATACCTATAAATGCATAGGGCTTGGCTTTTTCGCCAGGATTTATTATCAGGCCTGCTATGCAGTAAACGGTATTAAAAAGTACAGTCATATCAGGCTGAGGGGCTGAAGATGAAGCGTGATCTGGAAGTGCTTATAAGTGCGCTCGAAAAAGACCCGGCACAACTTGCGTCTCAAATGAACCTTGAATGTGATGCGGTCCTGGTAAATCAAGGCGCGGTAGAATCAAGTTACGATATCAGTACAGATAACGGTCATACCGTCAGGGTCTTTGAAACAAGAGAACGAGGAGTGGGACGTTCCAGGAATAAGGCGCTCGATCTTGCAGACAGTGAGATCATTATGTTTTCAGATGACGATATCGTTTATTCAACAGGGTACAAAGACCTTGTTCTTAAGGCTTTCAAATCTGAACCTGATGCTGATATCATCATGTTCAATTTTAATGTCGGCGAGGCAAGAAGGACTTATCATATAGACAAGGTTATCCGGGTCAGAAAGTGGTCTGTCGGAAGATATCCTGCTTATGCAGCTGCAACAAAGCTTGAGAGCATAAGAAAGAGTAACGTCAGGTTTTCGCATCTATTCGGCGGCGGCGCCAAATACTCGAGCGGAGAAGATAATCTGTTTTTTATGGATTGCTTAAGGGCCGGACTTAAGATAAAAGCAGTACCTGTCACTATCGGAACAGAAGTGTTCCGTGAATCTACATGGTTTCATGGTTTTAACGAAAAGTTTTTCAAAGACCGTGGAGTGTTATACAGTTTTTTGTATGGCAGGATGGCAACTGTCTGGGCTATAAGATTTGTTCTTGCGAAAAAACGCTCATACAAGGAGTTTGTTAAGCCGTCTTTAGCGTATATAATGATGAAGGAAGGGATTAAAGAAGGGGAAAGGCTAAAGCTTGCCCCTGAAGCATGATATGAATTTAAGGAACAGTATCAGCAGATTGGTTTCAGAAGAGGTATTCTACAAAGCTGTATTGATCATGCTTGTCGGACTGCCTGTAGTTGAACTTATCACAGAGATTCTTGTTAATTATACGGATGCTCTTATTCCGTCCTTTTTTCAACCGCAGATAATATCGCTGTTCGGAATATTGGGAACTTTTCTCACGATCCTTTATTTGCTGACATTGCCGCGTGAGAAAAGAAAGCTGCGCTTAGCGGATATTTTCTATTTCACGCTTTTATTCTTCATGGTGATATCAGCAGTCTTTTCGCTCAATCCCGGCGTTTATTCCGGGGGCTATCCGTTTTATTGTGAACATCCGCTGCATTTTCTCGCATATTACTGGTTATACTTTGCGGGGACACTCATTGATAAGAAGCAGTACAGGAAGAATATCCTCTTTGCTTTTACGGGTGTGGCTTTGCTCGAAGGCGTGTTTGCGTTCTTTCAGACCTACGATATCGAATTATCCTACAGTCTTTACTATCACGTTGAAAGGACCGCATACGGACTTACCCAGAATAGTAATTTCTACGGCGGAATGTGCGTGATCTTTGTTTCCGCAGTTTCCGGTATGTATATCTTTGCTGATAACATCGTAGATGCAAAGATAAAAGAATACGGCCTTTTGGCAGTGGCGTCATTCCTCTTCTATACTCTGCTCGGAAGCAGGGCAAGGCTTGCGTGGATCGGCATAATCGGTCTTATCATCTTCTATTTCATTTCACTGTTTGTTATGTACAGAAAAGCAGAAGATAAAGCTGTGATCAAAGCTGCTGTAAGACGCGCCCTGATACTTCTTGGAGCGTTTGCGGCCGTTTTCGGCATTGCGTTCTTTTTTACGGATTACATAAGTGAAGTAATGGTAAGGTCATACTGGGAATTCGCTAACGGCGACATCGAAAAGATGGGCACCGACCGTATATATAACTGGAAAATGGGCTTATCCAATGTGCCCGCGAACTGGCTTACGGGCGTAGGCCTTGATAACTACCGTTATGTATTTATCTCCGCGCCTGATTATATGGAGGGTATGTACCTTCAGGACAAGGCTCACAACGAGTATATCCATATACTTGTCACTCAGGGTGTTCCTTCCTTGATCAATTATCTTACACTTCTGATCTTAACGGCATCTCGGACGGTTAAGAACATTATTAAGGAGAATGCTCCTGAGAAGAGGGCTTTGGCCTGGATATTCCTCGGAATATTCATTGCATACTGTGCCCAGGCATTGTTTAACAGCAGTGTAAACTATGTGGTTATCTACTTCTGGCTGGTCATTGGACTATTAGCGCCAAGAAATGTTATAAAAGTTAACAAGTCATCTAATTGATTCTCGATTTATGTGATAGAATTTTAAAATCTATAAAATTGAGAGAGGCGATCCGAAAATGGGTAAATATTTTGGTACAGACGGCTTCAGAGGCGAAGCCAACAAAGCACTCACCGCGCAGAAAGCTTTCCGGGTAGGAAGATATATCGGCTGGTATTACGGCCAGATGCACGATGACAAGAGAGCAAAGATCATTATCGGTAAGGACACAAGAAGAAGCTCATACATGCTCGAGGCAGCTCTTACTGCCGGAATCACTTCTTCGGGATCTGATGCTTATCTCCTTCACGTAACAACAACTCCTTCAGTCTCATACTGCTGCAGAACAGATGGTTTTGACTGCGGAATCATGATCTCAGCATCTCATAATCCTTTCTATGACAACGGCATCAAGATCATGCGTGCCAACGGCCAGAAGATCGAGGCAGAGATCGAGGAGAAGATCGAGGCTTATATCGACGGCGAGATCGAGGAGATCCCTCTTGCTGAGCGTGAGGCTATCGGTAATGTAGTTGACTATGCTTCAGGACGTAACAGATACATCGGCTATCTCATGACGATCCCTACGAGAGCATTCAACGGCATGAAGGTCGGTCTTGACTGCGCTAACGGCGCTTCATGGAATATCGCAAGATCAGTTTTCGAGGCTTTGGGCGCAAAAGTATATATCATCAACAACACACCTGACGGTCTCAACATCAATACTAACTGCGGCTCCACACATATCGATACATTGAAGAAGTTCGTTCTCGACAACGGGCTTAACGTAGGATTTGCTTACGACGGCGACGCTGACAGATGTCTTGCGGTTGACGAGCTCGGCAACGAGGTAAACGGCGACCAGATCATGTATCTGTGCGGCAAGTATATGAAGGAAACAGGCCGTTTGGACGGAAATACGATCGTTACCACCATCATGAGCAATATGGGTCTTTACAAGGCTTGCGAGGCTATCGGCATCCGTACGGAGAAGACAGCCGTAGGCGACAAGTATGTTGCTGAGAACATGATGGCTAACGGCTTCATGATCGGCGGCGAGCAGTCCGGCCACATCATTTTCGCTAAGTATGCTACGACAGGTGACGGAATCCTCACATCTCTCATGGTCCTCATGACCATGCTCGAGAAGAAGCTTCCTCTGTCAATGCTCGCAGGCGAGATGAAGATGTTCCCTCAGTGCCTCAAGAACGTTGTCGTTAAGGATAAGGAAGAGGCTCAGAAGAACCCCGTAGTCCTTAAGGCAGTTGAAGAGGTTACCAAGTCTTTGGGCGGCGACGGCAGGATCCTTCTTCGTGCTTCCGGTACAGAGCCTAAGATCCGTGTCATGGTCGAGGCCAAGACTGATGAGATCTGTGAAGAGAACGTTGACAAGGTAATCGCAGTCATCAAAGAACAGGGCCTTATGGCAGATTAATGAATATTACAGCTTCGTGTGGGATCCCATGCGGAGCTGTTTTAGATACTGAATAAACAGGAGACGGAATTATGAGAGTCATCAGAAAAAGTAACTACGAAGAAGCTTCAATGGCATGCGCTGAACTCATCGCTTCACAGATCAGACTTAAGCCTGACTGCAAGATCGGCCTTGCTACAGGATCAACACCTATCGGTACTTACAAGGACCTTGTAGACATGTATAAGGCAGGAAGCCTTGATTTCTCCAAGGTAACATCAGCTAACCTTGACGAGTACAGAGGTCTGGGCGGCGATCATGACCAGTCCTACAGATATTTCATGAACACCAACCTGTTCGACCACGTAAACATCGACAAGAGCAAGACATATGTACCTGACGGACTTGAGCAGGATGCAGTCAAGGCCTGCACAGATTACGATAAGATCCTTGAGTCTCTGGGCCACTTGGATATCCAGCTCCTCGGCATCGGCGGAGACGGTCACATCGGCTTCAATGAGCCTGCTGACGCTTTCTGCGTTAACACACAGTGCATCGATCTTGAGAACCAGACGATCCAGGACAACGCAAGACTCTTCTTCAACGGAGATCTCGAAGCTGTTCCTACACAGGCTTACACAATGGGCATCGGCTACATCATGAAGTCTACGACCGTTATCCTCATGGCTACAGGCGCAGGCAAGAAGGATATCGTTGAGAAGGCTTTCACAGGCCCCGTTACACCCAGAGTTCCTGCATCAATCCTCCAGCTTCACCCGAACGTTGTAGTTATCGGTGATGAGGCTGCGATCTCTGACGCAGTTGTGGCAGCAGCTAAGTAATTCTTAGTACAAACGAAAACTATAGGCAGTGTCTTTTAAGGCACTGCCTTTTTTGTTGTGACACATATTATTATGATTTAACCGAATCATGATCCTTGACATTGAAGTGGGAGTATATATAATTAGCGTTATATAACAAGTGTTATACAAAGGAGAACACAATGCCTCCCAAGATTAAGATCACACGGAAAATGATTGAAGATGCTTCTTTCGAGATCATAAGAAAAGACGGGCATGAGAACCTGAATGCCCGGATGATCGCTGAACATCTGAATTGTTCGACACAGCCGGTACTATATAGTTTCAAGACTGTAGACGAGATCAGATCATCCGCTTACGAACTGGCTGACAGATACCATGTCGGATACATTATGCCGGACGAGACAGATGACAATCCGCTTCTGACACTTGGGCTTAACTATGTGAGATTCGGTCATGAGGAGAAGAATCTTTTCCGTTTTCTTTATCAGACGGATAAGTTCGGGGGAATGGATATCGATTCGCTTATGAAAAACCCCGGCCTTTCAGACATATTGAATGTGGTTGCCGGGGAAGTGAATTGTGATATTGAGGAAGCACGAAAAAAGTTTTTAACATTCTTTAGTGTCGCTCATGGTCTTGCAAGCCTGCTCGCAAATAACTCAATGAAATACGATGAAGAGCAAATAACAGATATGCTGAAGAAGGTTTTCTACGGAATGCTTTCATAAGGGAAATAATGGGGATCATTATGTCAAAAGAAAAGAAGTCTCTGCTAGTTTTTTATGGGATAACGCTGCCGGCAAGCCTGATATTTGAGTTGCTATATATCTTTACTAAATCTGACCTGTTCGTTTCGCTCCTTATGTGGATCCCGGGAATAACAGGTATAGTATGCTCAAAAGTGTTCTTTAAGAATCAGGGCATACTTGGTTTTAAGTTTAAAATCAAACCGTTATATTTCATCTTGAGTATTTGTATTCCTGTTATATATCTGGTGCTGACATACGCTTTAGCCTGGGTGGTCTTAAAAGATCCGACAACAGGTACAGATACGCTTCCCAAGGCTGTTCTGGGCGAATGGGGAGAAGGGATTCACGGCGGTGTATATATTGCGGTATCTTTTATTCCGTTGTTGATCAGCAGTGCGCTGTCTGCAGCCGGAGAGGAGTTAGGGTGGAGAGGTTTTGCTTACCCTGTTCTTGAAAAAGAATTCGGACCTGTTAAAGCCGTGATCATTAACGGTTTTATATGGGCATTATGGCATTTGCCGTTGATCCTTGGCGGGGTATACCAGTCAAATGTAAATATCGTTTACGGCATAATTACTTTCTTTGTTTTGGTGATGCTGGTGACAGTGATCTATTGCTGGTTACGAAGTATAAGCGGCAGCGTCATAACAGCGATCCTTCTTCATGCGGTACATAACGAGCTGGATCAATTATATTTACAGCCGCTGTCAAGCAATGAGAAGGTGCCATACTTAGCAGGGGAGCAAGGAATATTCACAATAACTGTTGTGGCAATAATAGTTATTTTGGTAATTGTAGTTTGGAGAAAGCAAAAACATTTGTCGAATGCTTCCGTTCTTCCGGACTAAATAATGATTCGTAAAAGAGCCGGTCTCATTAGGAGATAGCTCTTTTTTGTTGATTACGGGTTCCGGTATCTGTTTTGTCAGGATTCAATTTATTCTTGTGTGCTTTCCGGATAAACAGTATAACCTCATCGCGAGGCGGATGCTGATGAATGCGGCAACGGAAAAAAGCTTGGCAGGGAAATAACTGATGCCTTTCAGAAAATCTTTCTCATAGCGTTTGTAGTAAGGCTTTAAGATTTTTATTGCCGGGTGATCGAAAAGCTTCTCGTCACACATCTTAATAACGCAGTGGTTTACCGCCATCAGGATATCTGATCTGGCATAAACAGAGAGTTCCGGATAGTTGTTTTCTATGAAGGTGCAGCGCTTCTCAAATACTTCGATCATCTTAAAATTGTTGTCGTTGAATGACCTGTGTATCATGCTGTCATCCCTGAGGGTATAAAAGTACTTGGGATCGCCCCCGATCGCGACAGAATCAGCATTTGCGACAAGTCTGTACATCGTCGCATCATCTTCATAGTAATTGCAGCCTTCGGGGAATCTTACACTGTCGAAGAGTTTTCTTTTAAACATCTTCCCCCAAACGGAAGAGGACAGGAGGCGCGTGGTAAGCATCGCGCGCATGGCTTCGTTGTTTCCTCTATAGACGCCAGGCTCGTTTTTCCTGTAACTGCATGCATTAAGTCTGCCATTCTGATCTGTATTCCAGGCGCAGCAAGACATGTCCGCATCATTTGAAATGCAGAGACTCAGAAGGTATTCAACATAGTCTTCTGCGAGGTAATCATCGCCGTCTGCAAAAACCAGATATTCTCCGGAAGAAGATTCGATTCCGGCATTTCTGGCATCCGAAACACTGCTGTTGGATTTGTGAATGACCTTTACGCGCGGATCGTTTGCTGCATATCCGTCACAGATCCTGCCGGAATCATCGGAAGACCCGTCATCGACCAGAATTACCTCCAGATCCTTTAGTGTCTGGGACAAAACTGTCTCCATCAGACGAGGAAGATAATTACTGACGTTATATACCGGAATGATAAGTGAGATACGCATTTTCATATTATATCATGGTAAAATTATCACATGTCCGGAACGAACAGATTATTTCATTTTGCAGCTGTTACAGCCAGAAAACTTCATCTTTGGCCGATCATTGCCAGGTCGGGAATATATAACCGCGCACGCCGGAGAAAATATCCGGACTCGATTGTTCATCTGGACGTTGTCCTCACGGAATGTTGTTCGCTGAGATGCAGGGACTGTTCAAATCTCATGCAGTATTATCACAATCCCGCAAACCTTGATGTTAACGAAATAATCAGGAGCCTTCAAATACTTCTGGCTGCTGTGCGGGTTAATCAGCTTAAGATCCTGGGCGGAGAACCATTTGTCTGCCAAAAACAGCTGATCCGCCTGTTAGAATACCTGAGGGAAGAAGCAGATCAAAGGATTGGTGAGATTGATATTATTACGAACGGAACGATAGTCCCGTCTGATGAATGTATAATGGCATTGAAGGAAAACCCAAAGCTGAAGGTTGTTTTCAGCAATTATGGTGAACTGTCAAATAAGCTTTCAGAGTTTGCGGATATCTGTAAACGCGAACATATAAGGTATGAAGTTATCGAAGACAAATTCTGGTGGGATTTCGGTAAACCTGTGCTCCGTGACGAAAAAGAAGGTAAGACCCAACACCGTTATGACGGATGCTATTCCAGAAGGCTTTGTACTACGTTATACAGGGGCAGGCTGTATGTGTGTCCAAGACAGGCCCATGCGCTGAATCTCGGATTTATACCTGATTGCGATGATGAAACGGTGAATATAATGAATCCTGAATTCGCTGAATCAGAAGCACTGTATGATGCGGTTTACGGCATTGTTGACAGGAAAAAATATATAACGGCATGCAGATACTGCGGAAGTGATTCCGGAATCAAAGTAGAGAGGGCGATACAGTCAGAAAGGCCGTCAGATGTCAGCTGAAAGACCCGAAATATCGATAATCATTCCCGCTTATAATGTGCAGGCCTATCTCAAAGATTGTCTGGACAGTATATTAAGACAATCTTTTTCCGATTGGGAATTAATAATCTGTGATGACGGATCAACTGACGATACAGCGAAGATCTCAGATGAATATGCAGCCACAGACAAGAGAATCAAAGTGATCCATACTGATAACACCGGAGTGTCTGCAGCAAGGAATATCTGTTTGGATACTGCCAGGGGAAATTACATTTCTTTTGTGGATGCAGATGACAGTCTGGACTGTAACTTCCTTAGAGAACTGATAAGCCATGCCAGATCCGAAGATGCCGATATAACGCAGTGTTCTTTCAGTTTTGTGACAGAAGATGGTGTAAAAACAGCTGATCCGTACGCCTCTGATTCTGTTTTCAGGAACAGAGACCGGATAATGAATGCATATTTCAACGGCCCCGTCGGTGACATAAGAGTCAGTGTATGGGCCAAGCTCTTTAAGCGAAGTCTTATTTCGGATGTCCGCTTTGATACAGGACTCCGTGTCTTTGAAGACGCTTATTATGTTTATCATTGCTGCATGAAGGCGGGAGTTGTATGCAGTTTCAGCGAGCCGCTATATAATTACAGGCAGCATAAGGGTTCGACGATGGATTCGCGTCTTCCGGAGATATATTCCGATTATTTCACGGTTTTCGGGAAGCAGAAGGCGGATTTGCGAAACGAGAAAAAGATCTTGAAAAAGGTATGCAGACGCGAGGCTGAAAATGCCCTCTGGTTAATGGGTATCATGATAAGAGACGGTAAGGAACGGGAACTGTGGAATATAAGAAAAGCAGTTCTTGATTCAGCCGGCCGGGTGGTGTTCTCATCCGCACCGATAAAACTTAGATTCAAACTTACCTGCATGGTCGTGATTCCCCATATATATTTTTCTGTGTTGACACGAAGGAAGTCTTAGAATAATGAGAAAGCTTGACAAAAATGCCGTATTTAACATTGCCATAAAGAGCATATTGTTTATAACTGCGTCAGCAGGTTGTTTTTGTCTGCTTAAGTTGCTTTTGGGAATTCCCGTTATCATTTCCGCTGTCATATCTGTGATTTTTGCTTTATTACTCGTCTTGCTGTTTTCGTTTCTGCTGAGATATACAAGCTTCTATTTTGGATATTATTCTTTTGTTTCCGCATTTTTGCATAAGGACAGGTATGGCAATGTATTTTGTCCATGCTGTAACAAGTATTTCAGTCATTTCCATGATGAACAATATTATTCGGATGATAAGCACTTCAATCCTTCAATGTTCCGTAAGTCAAGACAGGATGTCATATGTGATTTTTGCCGTTCCGCACCACGTCACAGGATCATAGCTGAGTGGGCAGAACAGAATATTGAAATCCTGAAAAGATCAAGGATACTGTATTTCGCGCCTGAACTGTCAATGATGCTTTGGTTCAGGAGACACAATATCAATGTGAAAACTGCAGATCTTTTTGACAGACGCGCTGAACTAAAACTGGATCTCACTGCTTTGGATATTCCGGATTCTTCTGTGGATATTGTCTTCTGCAACCACGTTCTCGAACATGTAACCGATTATTTGAAGGCTCTGTCAGAACTTCACCGGGTAATACGGAAAGATGGCATGCTCGTCATAAGTTTCCCGATAGACAGCGGATCAGATCATATTAGGCAGGAACCAACAGCTTCTGCTGAAGAAAGGATCAGGCTTTACGGGCAATATGACCATCTGCGCATATTCGGAAAAGACAGCCGTGATATGCTTGAAAACGCTGGTTTTGAAGTGAGCACGATAGATATAGGCAACATGCCTGAGAACATCGTTCCTGAAGAAGGCCCTTCGGACTTTGATTCGAATATGGTATTTGTCTGTGTCAGGAAATAATATGGATATGCCTGAGCAGAAAAAGAAGATTATATATCTTGAAGTGCTTCGCGCACTTGCGGTTTTCTTTGTGATCTTTAATCACACCCGTCAGAACGGATATATTCATTTCACTTTATATGAGGCCGGAACCTTTCAGTATTGGTATTACATGTTTTTCTCTGTTATTGCAGGTATGAGTGTTCCGCTGTTTTATATGATATCAGGTACTGTCCTTCTCGGGAAAACGGAATCGATCGGTTACGTATGGAAAAAGCGAATATCAAAATATGCTGTTGTTCTTATAGTGTTTTCACTTATTCTCTACGTTTTGGGGAATTGTAAATCCGGTCCGCTTTCAGTGACAGATTTTCTGAGGCAAACATATTCAGACGGAGTGATAGTTCCTTATTGGTTTTTGTATTCCTATATTGGATTTCTGATTGGACTGCCGGTTTTCAGAAAAGCAGTGATTAACATGACCGATCAGGACTTCAGGTATATTTTCGGAATATGGATCGTGTTTAATTCGCTGGTATTCATTCTTCAGTATAGACTTTCATATGGGACATTGCAGATGAATGAACTCCTGATTCCTGCTTCCCTGACCAATATTCTGTTTTTTTATCCTGCAATAGGGTATTACCTCGGAGTCAAACTCAAAAAAGTTACGGCCGGAATGTGCATTGCATCTGTGATCCTTGCAGCAGTTTCCGTTGCTGTGACAATGTATATGACTGACTTTAAGATCGCTCTGACCGGAGACCTTAATGAAGCATCCGTAAGCTACTTTTATGATTGCTGCCGTCCGCTTCAGGTTGTGTGCATTTTTATCTGTGCCCGCAAATTGTTTGAGAATAAACAGCTTCCTGCGTTCCCGGAGAAGGTTATCCTAAATCTCGGCAGCTGTGTTTTCGGAATATACTTAATCGAGGATATTGGCAGAGATATTCTTTATTCCGTCTATCAAAAAATGAGTGATTCGATTAACAGCTTTGCTGCTGTCTGGATATATGTACTGGCAGTCTTTCTTTTGTGCTGGTTCTGTACTGCGTCTTTCAGATTCCTTTATTGCTTTTTCCGGAGGCTGATTGTTCATAGGAAACAGGGTGTTTAGCGTGTTATCCCTGTCTGACGTGTTATAATCAAATCTAAGAGAATTAAATAGGAAAAACTGTTATGGGACTAATCGGTAAAACCGGGAAAAAAGTATTGCTCAGGCTGCCTGATCTGAAACTGATAAGTCTGGCGAGAGAGCGTATGCCGTACATCAGCGTTCAGGCTGACGGGCTGTCTTTTTTCTTTTCGAACACCGATCAGGCAATCCTTAATTATATTGTTGAAAACAAGAGAATCTGGGCGAAGGACGAAATGGATTTCGTGCTCGGTTATTTAAAAAGCATTACTGAAAGCCCGATAAACGTTATAGATATCGGAGCAAATGTCGGTACATCGGTTATTTATTTCAGGAATAAGCTGGGCGGAGAAAGCAGGTTTTACGCGGTAGAGCCTGTAACGGAGAACTTCAATCTGCTTAATGCCAACTGTGCAGTCAACGGCTTCTGCGATATCGTAACTTTCAGAGCCGGAATATCCGATAAACCGGGTGAAGCCTGCATGGACATAAATCCTAACAATATGGGGAATTGCAAGATTGCCGGTACTGACAACGATAAACTCGTCCAGTGCGAGACGGATGAGACTTATGTCGGGGAGTCCGTAAAACTGGTAACGCTTGATTCCTTTGTCTCGGAGAACAGAATAAATGAAGGTGCTTTTTCTCTTTTCTGGATCGATGTCGAAGGACATGAACCCGAAGTCTTCAGAGGGGGCATGAATTCGTTCCGCAATCCGGATACGGCTGTTTTCTGTGAGTTCAATCCCAGGCTCTATAAACATAACGGAAAATACGAAGGTTTCCTGAAAGACATCAAAGAATGCTTTGGTAAATTTATTTGTTTTGAACAGCATGAATCCGGTAAATACGTTTTCAGGGATATCAGTGAGATTGACAGGGTTGCTGATGAGAATGATATGAAGCAGTGTAATCTTCTTCTGATCAAGTAAAGGTCCGGCTAACAGATGAACGGCAGTTCGAAAAAAATCATATCCAATTCAGCTTGGGTGATAATCCAGCATATTTATTCGATGCTGACATCACTTATTATCGTTGCCCTTATTGCAAGACATCTGGGACCTGCAGATTACGGCCTGATAAACTACTGCTCATCCCTGATCGCCATGTTTACTACACTGTCGGGCCTGGGTATGGATAATCTGATCGTCTCGGAAATAATCAGGAATCCTGAAAAGGAGGGAGGATACTTAGGCAGCGCCCTTGTAATGAGGCTTGCGGCATCCTTTATTTCTTATCCTGTCATCCTGGCCCTGATCGCCGTCATGAATCCCGGAAACCATACTTTGTTTATAGTTGCGGCTCTTCAGGCCCTCGGAATGATATTCCAGACCTACGAAGTATTAGTGTACTGGTTCCGCATAAAACTCAAGATGAAGTACATTTCGATAGCGCTGGTGGCCGCCATAACCGTAAATACCATCTTCAGGATCGTGCTCCTCATAAACAAGGCCACTGTCGAATGGTTTGCTCTCTCGATAAGCGTCCAGGCACTTGTCGGAGGGATCATCATCGCGGCATTCTTTGCTAAGAAATCTGATGTCAGGTTAAAGGCTGGCTTTAGAGATGCCAGGGACCTTCTTAAGATCAGTTATAACTGCATAATCTCCAGCATGGCCATCATTATCTACATGGAAGTGGATAAGATCCTCCTTGAGAAGATGACGGGTTCTGCCAATGTCGGCATTTATTCGGCTGCCGTTGTTCTGGCGACCTGCTGGCAGTTTATCCCCGTTACGCTTATAGATTCATCGAGACCGGTCATTCTCGAAAAGAGGAAGACCTCTCACGAGGCATATATAGATCAGTTTAAGCTTCTGATGGCAGGAGTAAACCTGATGGCCTTTGTTTTTGCGCTCCTGATGTCATGCCTCGGATGGTATTTTATTTATTTCCTCTATGGCAGGGACTATCTTGGTTCATTTATACCCCTGATAATCCTCTCGTGGTCATCTTTTATCGGGATCTCGGGTTATACCAGGACAGTCTGGATAACGGGCGAGGGCTTCTATAAGTACGAAAAGAGCTATGCCGTAACGGCAATGATCCTTAATATTCTTCTCGATATAGTGCTCATCTGGCAGTTCGGGGTCATCGGGGCAGCGGTCGCAACGCTCATAACTTATGTCTATGAAGTCCTTATAGTTCCGCTCTTTTTCAGGGAAACACGTGATTTTACCAAAATGTATTTCCAGTCTTTTAAGATGATTCCGAGGTTTTCGGGAGAATCTCTGAAGCTTATTGCCAAAAGATTTAGTAAATAACGCTAAATCCCGACAGTTGCAACAACTATATATAATGTTTATAATACTCTGATAATTTTAGCGTATTAGAACATGCGCGATGATTTTGGGAGGTTTTTCGTGGCAAAAGGTAAGACAACTTTTAACGAGAATCTGTGCAAGGGCTGCGGACTTTGTGTTGCAGCTTGTCCTAAGAAAATCCTCGAGCTTGACAAGACAAGGCTTAATGCAAAGGGTTACCACCCCGCCACATGCGTAAATCCCGATGAGTGCATCGGTTGTGCTTTCTGCGCTACGCAGTGCCCGGACGTTGTAATCACTGTTGAGCGTTTCTGATCGGGAGGGAGTTTTTATGGCACAGAAAAGAGTACTGATGAAAGGCAATGAGGTCATTGCCGAGGCAGCGATCAGAGCAGGCTGCCGCAACTATTTCGGTTACCCGATCACACCTCAGACTGAAGTCATGCATTATATGGCTAAGAAGATGGTTCAGGTCGGCGGTAACTTCGTACAGGCAGAGTCTGAGCTGGCAGCCATTAACATGGTTTACGGCGCTGCAGCAGCAGGCTTTAGAGTAATGACATCTTCTTCCTCTCCGGGAATTTCCCTTAAGCAGGAAGGTATCTCCTACATCGCAGGCGCTGAGCTTCCTGCAGTTGTAGTTAATATCGTAAGAGCAGGCCCGGGCCTCGGCGGCATCCAGCCTGCACAGGGCGACTATTTCCAGGCTACAAAGGGCGGCGGACACGGTGACTACAGAAACATCGTTATCGCACCTGCTTCCGTTCAGGAGCTTTATGAGCTCGTAGTTGAAGCTTTCAACCTCGCTGACAAGTACAGAATGACCTGCATGATCGTAGGCGACGGTACTTTAGGCCAGATGATGGAGCCTGTTGCTTTCCGTGACGAGGAGCCTATCGAGACTATCGAAAAGCCTTGGGCTGCTTGCGGAAGAAAGGGTGATTCTTTCCACCACACAGTAACTTCCATCTATATCGATCCGGATGTCCTCGAGAAGAAGAACCTTGAGCTCCAGGACAAGTACAAGATCGTTGAGGCTAACGAAGTACGTTATGAAGCAATCAACATGGAGGATGCTGAGATCGTTATCACAGCTTTCGCTACATGCTCCAGAATCTGCAGAAACGTTATCCGTCAGGCTGCTGAGCTTGGCATCAAGGTCGGCATGATCCGTCCTATCACTCTCTGGCCGTTCCCTTACAAGGCAATCTCTGAAGCAGCAGATATGCCCAGCGTAAAGGCATTCTTAGACGTTGAGCTCAACGCAGGTCAGATGATCGAAGACGTAAGACTCGGCGCTAACGGCAAGAAGCCCGTTTATTTCCACGGCAGACTCGGAGGAAATCTCCCGATGCAGAAGGAAATCCTCGACAAGATCGTTGCGATCCACGAGGGAAAGATCACAGAAGGAGGTAATTTCTGATGGCTGTAGTTTTCGAACCCACAAAAGGCCTTACAGATAAGCCTTTCCATTATTGCCCCGGCTGCTGCCACGGCATCATCCACAGACTCGTAGCAGAGACTCTTGTTGCAAATGACGCTTTAGAGACAGCTGTAGGCGTTGCATCCGTAGGATGTACATACAACTCATATGAATACATTGCATGCGACATGGTCCAGGCAGCTCACGGTAGAGCACCTGCAGTCGCTACAGGTATCAAGAGAAACTTAAAGGACAGCTTCGTCTTCACATATCAGGGAGACGGCGACCTCGCTTCCATCGGTACAGCTGAGATCGTTCACGCTGCAGCAAGAAGCGAGAATATCACGGTTATCTTCGTAAACAACGCAGTTTACGGAATGACTTCCGGCCAGATGGCTCCTACGACACTCGTAGGCCAGGTTACAACAACATCTCCCTGGGGCCGTGATCCTTCTTATCAGGGTTATCCTATCAACGTTTCCGAGTTCTTATCCAATCTCGCAGGCGCTGCTTACATCGAGCGTGTTTGCGTTACTGACTTTAAGAACATCCAGAATGCTAAGAGAGCTATCCAGAAGGCTTTCAATGTTCAGAAGAACAAGCTCGGTTTCTCTCTCGTAGAAGTTCTTTCCACATGCCCTACTAACTGGGGTAAAGAGCCTCTCGCAGCTATGGACTGGCTCAAGGAGAACATGGAAAAGCAGTATCCTCTCGGATGCTACAAGGGCGCTGACATCACATTCGATGCTGAAGGCAACTATGTATCAGGCGCTATCCCTGCAACTGCAAACAACTGTGTTAACGTTGGGGAGGTGAAGAAATGATTGATTTCTCTGTAATTTTTGCCGGATTCGGCGGTCAGGGAATCCTCTCCGCAGGCAAGATGGCAGCAGAAGCTGCTCTTTATGAAGGCAAGGAAGTATCCTGGTTCCCGTCATACGGACCTGAGATGCGTGGCGGTACAGCTAACTGCTCCGTAGTATTCTCGGACGAGCCTATCGGATCTCCCGTAGTTAACGATGCAGATGTAGTTATCTGCTTAAACCAGCCTTCAATGGAGAAGTTCGAGAAGCAGTTAAAGCCCGGCGCTTTGATGATCCTCGATTCTTCACTCATCAAGACAAGACCTGAAAGAACAGACATCAAGGTCATCGCTATGGAAGCTTCTGATATCGCTTCCGAGCTCGGCAAGATGATGTTCGCTCCTATCACAATGCTTGGTTGTATGGCTACAGCTACAGGCTGTTTCTCAAGAGATTCTTTCGAGAAGTCCCTTTATGAGATCCTTCCTGAGAGAAAGCACAACCTCATTCCGATCAACATGGAAGCATTTGACAGAGGCGCTGCTTTCGCTAAGTAATAAGCGGTTTTGCAAAGCAAGTTTTTAATGTTCCTGCCCGGGATCCCCGGGCAGGAATTTTTATTTATTTTGAATTGCCTGATTAAATCCAAGTAATACCAAACGGCTTTTTGTTGTATAATCCTCCCGGGTAACACAACACTTTTCATAAAGATGCCTCGTATCGCAGATATCTTGACGAATCTGACGGAGGGTCCGGAAAAGGAGAGTGTAAGCCCGGTAACTATATCCCGATAGGGAATAATAACGAAGGAGGGTTTTGTATGACAGATCAAAACCGCAAAAAAACTATCAAGACCATAGCAGTCTTGGGCATTCTCATCGCACTCACCTTAGTAATGGCTTACACGCCTGTCGGTTATCTCAAAGTAGGTGCTGTGTCGATCTCATTCCTCATGATCCCCGTTGCAATCGGAGCAATAGCAGTAGGTCCCTGGGCCGGTGCGCTTCTCGGTGCCGTATTCGGTATCACAAGCTTCGTTCAGTGCTTCGGTGCAGATCCTTTCGGAACATTTCTTGCAAACACTAACATCATATACACGTTCATAATGTGCGTTGTCTGCAGAATACTTGCCGGATTCCTTACAGGCCTTGTTTATAGGGTGCTTAAGAAGACCGGGATGCCTGTATTCTTTAAGACAGCCGTTACGGGCCTTTGTGCAGCGATCTTCAATACCGTTCTTTTTGTCGGAGCGCTTATCCTGCTCTTCGGTAAAGGAACGGTTACTGATGCCACCGGTATCGATCCCACGATCGGAATCGTTATGCTTTTTGCAACCATCGTTGGCATCAATGCTGTTTTCGAAGCTATCGCATCATTCATACTTACAGGCGGTATCGGTACTGCACTTATCAAGGCAAAACTGGTAAAGTCATAATAATCACACCTGATTGAATTACAGCAGGAGGAAAACATATGGTACTTGCTATCGACATAGGAAACACGCATATCCTTTTGGGTGGTTTTGAAGATAGAAATGTTCTTTTCACAGAGCTTCTTACGACAGACAAGACTGCTACGGATCTGGAATATGCGTCATTCATCAAGTCTGCTCTCGAGTTCAACGGACAGAAAGTTGAAGCGATTGAAGGCGTGATCATATCATCAGTTGTTCCTCAGGTTACGGGAACTATAAAAAAGGCAGTAGAACGTTTCAGTTCGGTTGAATCCCTTATCGTAGGTCCGGGCGTCAAGACGGGCCTCAAGATAAAGATCGACAACCCTGCGCAGCTCGGAAGCGATCTTGTTGTTTCTGCGGTAGCAGGCATTAAGGAATACGGCGTTCCGCAGATCAATATCTATATGGGAACGGCGACTGCCTTTTCTCTTATTGACAGCGAAAAGAACTTTGTCGGAACATCAATCGGTGCCGGAATGGGTATCGAAGCAGAAGCTCTCAGCAGCAAGACTTCGCAGCTTCCGAACGTTGCTTTTGAGATACCGAAGCACGTGATCGGCACCAACACGGTCGACAGCATGAAGAGCGGTCTTATCTTCCAGAACGCTGCGCTTGTCGACGGAATGATCGACCGCATAGAAGAAGAGTACGGCAAAGAATGCGTCCTCATAGCAACAGGCAGATATGCTGATATCGTCGCTCCTCTTTGCAGGCACAAGATCATATTTGATAAAGACCTTCTGCTCAAAGGACTGATCGAGGTTTACTATAAGAACCTGTAATGCAGTGATTTATTGCCAAACTAAAACGGCTTCGTTATGAAGCCGTTTTTTTATTGCTGTAATTTGCTTGAGAATCAGTCGAACGGGAACAATTGGGCTTTGCCGTTCTCGATGATAATGTATGAAGGCTTCGTATTTTCCTTGGGTATGGAAGGGGAGCCCGGATTCATATAACGGATCTTACGGCCGTCTTCGTAATCCCAGATAATGTCTCCTGCCACATGCGTGTGACCGGTAAGCAGGATTGCGTCTTCAGGCATAACCGAAGGCAGGTTCATCGGATTATAAACGTGACCATGGGTTACAAAAAATACAGTTCCTTCGTCCACGAGGTAGATATAATCGGCCATGATAGGGAACTTCAAGACCATCTGGTCGACTTCGGTATCGCAGTTGCCTCTGACGGCAAGGATCTTATCTGCGTGGTTATTAAGGATCTCAATGACTTTCTTGGGCTCATAATGAGAGGGGAGATCGTTCCTCGGACCGTGGTAGAGGATGTCTCCCAAAAGTACGAGCTTGTCTGCGCCGCTCGATAAAAACGCGTCGGTTACGCGCTGTGCCCAATATGAATCGCCGTGAATGTCTGATGCTACGAAATATTTCATGGAATGACCTCTTAGTCTTTTATTGCGAATAGAATAACACAGCGAGGCTCAACTTTCGGGATGTTTCGGCATTTTGTTTTAGGGTGGATAGCAAGATGTGTTGAATGGCAGAGCGAAAATTGACAAGCTTCGGTAAAAATGCACAAAACCGAGGGCAAAAACATCATGCTTTTTGTATTTTCGGTTGGTAAATTCTCTAATTTAGTTTATAATATCTGTTATTAAGGGCATTTGCCCTTGGATTTTGACGCGCCTTTTTTCTCAGGGCGTCAATATGTACAGGGAGGTATGGCTACATCTATGGATGCCGCTTATCTATTCAACAAAGGCGAGAACTATATGAGCTATAAGTTCCTCGGTGCTCATCCTTATGAGGACGAGAACGGGAAGGGCTTTATATTCCGCGTGTGGGCTCCGAATGCAAGAATGGTCAGCGTTATGGGCGACTTCAACGACTGGGATCCCAACGGCTGCCAGATGTTTATGCTCGGCAAGACCGGTATTTGGGAGCAGAAGGTGCCCGAAGCAAGACAGTGGGACCGCTATAAGTACAGAGTTATCGGCGCTGATAACAGGATTTATGAGAAGGGCGATCCTTTCGCAAGACATTTCGAGACGCGTCCCAACAATGCGTCTATCATATACGATCCCGATGATTACATCTGGAACGACGATGAGTTCGTAAAGAACAGGACGGATGCTTTGGCACCTAAGCCGATCAATATCTATGAGCTTCACTTAGGTTCATGGAGAAGACATCCGGACGGTAATTTCTTCACATACAGAGAATTGGCTATTGACCTTGCAGATTACTGCAGGAAGATGCACTACACACATGTAGAGCTCATGCCGATCTTAGAGCACCCTCTCGATGATTCATGGGGCTATCAGGTAACGGGATACTATGCTGTTACATCAAGATTCGGCACACCTGCAGACTTTAAGTTCATGGTGGATGTCCTTCACCAGAACGGCATCTCCGTTCTCCTTGACTGGGTCCCTGCGCACTTCCCGAAGAACATGGAAGGCCTTGTCAGATTCGACGGCACTCCTTGCTACGAATATGCAGATCCCAGGATCGGTGAGCACAGAGAGTGGGGCACTTATGTTTTCGATTACTCCAAGAATGAAGTGCTCTCATTCCTTATCTCCAACGCAGTTTACTGGATCGATGAATATCACCTGGACGGCATCCGCGTAGACGCAGTGTCTTCAATGCTCTACAGAGATTACGGCAGGAACCAGTACATCCCGAATAAGTACGGCGGCAACGAGAACCTTGAGGCTATCGAATTCTTCAAGAGGCTTAACTCGATCATCCGCAAGAACTATCCTTACGCAATGCTCGTTGCTGAAGAGTCAACGGCATGGCCTAAGGTATCACATCCCGTTGAAGAGGGCGGCCTCGGCTTCACTCACAAGTGGAACATGGGATGGATGCACGATACTCTCGATTATTTCTCCACAGACTCTTACGCAAGAGGATGGCATCACGATGAGTTCTGCTTCTCCATGATGTACGCGTTCGCAGAGAACTACATCCTGAGCCTTTCTCATGACGAAGTAGTTCACGGCAAGCATTCGCTTATCGACAAGATGCCCGGCGATATCTGGAGAAAGTTCGCTTCCCTCAGAACCATGATGCTCTATCAGATCAGCCATCCGGGCGCAAAGCTCAACTTCATGGGCGCTGAGTTCGGCCAGTTCATCGAGTGGCGTTTCTACGAACAGCTCGAGTGGTTCTTACTCGATTACGAGTCACACCGTCTGCTCCAGAACTTCAACAGCGAGCTCAACAAGTTCTATATCGAGCATCCCCAGATGTGGGCAGATGACCATACTTGGGCAGGCTTCGAATGGATCGCCGCAGACGACACAAAGAACAACGTGTTCGTCTACAAGAGATCCTGCCCCGATCCCAAGCTCAACGATATCTATGTAGCTCTCAACATGGTACCCCAGCCTCTCGAAGGTTATGAGATGCCTGTTTATGAGCTCGGCACATACAAGATCGTCTTCAATACGGACGATATGTGTCACGGCGGTTCAGGCTATCCGACGGCAACCGATATGAACGGATGCTTCGAAGCTATCGATGAGCCGATGGGCGGCAAGCCTTACAAGGTCAGGGTAAACCTTCCGCCTCTTGCAGGCATCTACTTCATGAAGGTCAAGGACCCTGTTAAGAAGAGGGCTAAGAAGCCTGCCGCTAAGACGGCTTCCGCAAAGCCCGCTGCCAAGAAAGCAGCTAAGCCTGCCGCAAAGAAGACGACAAAGACTGCAGCTAAGGCTTCCGCAAAGCCCGCTGCTAAAAAGCCTGTTAAGAAGCCCGCAGCTAAGAAGGCTGCAGCTCCCAAGAAGGCTGACACTAAAGCAAATAAAACGAAATAAGCTCATATACGGAGGTAACTCATTATGGCAAGAACTGAAGTCGTTGCGATGATACTCGCAGGAGGACAGGGAAGCAGACTCGGAGTGCTGACCAAGACGGTCGCAAAGCCGGCGGTACCCTTTGGAAGCCGTTACAGGATCATCGATTTCCCGCTCTCTAACTGTGTAAACTCAGGCATAGAGATCGTAGGCGTCCTTACACAGTATCAGCCTCTGGCTCTTAATACTTACGTCGGTAACGGTCACCCCTGGGACCTCGACAGAAACAATGCGGGCGCATATATCCTTCCGCCTTTCCAGAGCAATTCAGGCTCTGACTGGTATAAGGGAACAGCTAACGCTATCTACCAGAATATGAGCTTTATCGATGACAACGATCCCGAATACGTTGTTATCCTCTCCGGCGACCATATCTACAAGATGGATTACGCTGCAATGCTCAAGGCTCATATCGAGAAGAACGCCGATGCTACCATCGCTGTATATGAGGTACCGTGGGAAGAAGCTCCGAGATTCGGTATCCTCAATACTAAGGAAGAGGACGTTATCGAAGAGTTTGAAGAAAAGCCCGCTAATCCTAAGAGCAATCTCGCTTCAATGGGTGTTTACATCTTCACATGGAGCGTCTTAAGACAGGCTTTGATCGAAGACGAAGCTGATCCGAATTCCAACAACGACTTCGGTAAGAACATCGTTCCGAATCTCTTGGCCCAGGGCAAGAAGCTTTGCGCTTACAGATTCTCAGGTTACTGGAAGGATGTAGGAACCATCTCATCTCTTTGGGAGACCAATATGGATATCCTTGATAAGCCTGAAGAGATCAACCTGGTAGACAGATCATGGAAGATCTTCTCGAGAAACCCTGTTAAGCCTTCACACTTCATCGGTTCAGGCGCTAAGGTTAAGAATTCCGCTCTTACAGACGGTTGCCGTATCTTCGGTACTGTAGAGCATTCAGTTCTCTCCGAATCAGTTATCGTAGAGAAGGGCGCTATCGTTAAAGACTGCGTTCTCATGCCGGGTGTTGTCGTCAAGGAAGGCGCACACATCGAGCGCTGCGTTATCGACCAGGGAACAGTCATCGGCAAGGACGTTCAGGCAGGAAGCTTCGTCGAGGGCGAAGGACCTTACACCAACCACAAGATCTGCTCCGAAGGAATCTGCGTTTTCGAGCGCGGTCTGACGATCAAGGAGGGTGCGGTCATCCCTAAGAACAGCATGATCGATTCTGATCTGGAAGTTCCCGAAGATTGCAAGATCATCGAGTCAAAATTCAGAGCATGAGGTAAAGGAGATTAAGACATATGTTTAATAATGCGATGGGCCTGATCCTGGCCGACAACAAAAAGATATCTCTGGGCGAGCTGTCCAATCCCCGCGCGCTTTCCGCTATGCCTTTCGGCGGAAGATACAGGATCATTGACTTCATGCTCTCTAACATGGTCAACTCAGGCGTAAAGAACGTCGGACTTCTTACTTACAACAAGTACAAGTCATTGATGGACCACACCGGTACAGGCGGCGCATGGTCTTTGGACAGAAAGAATGACGGTCTTCATATCCTGCCGCCTTACGTAAACTCCGAGGCTACTAACATCAGTTCAGACGAAGAGCTTACAGGCGTTATCGATTTCTTAAGACAGTCCCGTACTCCTTATGTAATCGTTGCAGGCGCTAACGTTATCCTCAACACGACATTCGATTCTTTCATCAAGTCTCATGAGGAATCAGGTGCTGACATCTCCGTTATGTATAACCGTGACGGCACGAAGTTCGGCAATCCTTCCTACATCCTCGACATCGATGATGACGGCTTTGTAAGAGACATGCTCTACAATCCCGCTAAGGCTACATCTCCCAAGTGCTCACTCGGCATCCTCTGCCTGAGAAGAGACTTGCTTATTGATGTCCTTGCGCGTCAGATGGCACACGGACAGAGCCACTTCGGAATTCACTCCATCGTTAAGATGTTTGATGAATTCAAGGTTCACGGCTTCGAGTATTCCGGCGTTGTTTTGAGAATCAACAGCGTCCAGAGCTACTTCAACGCTTCGATGTCGCTCCTTACTGATTCTGTCAGGAACGACCTGTTCTGGAGCGGTAAGCCAATCTACACAAAGGTCAAGGATGAAGCTCCTACACTTTATTTCGACAACGCCGAGATGAGCGATTCTATCGTATCCGACGGCTGCCGCATCTATGGTAAGGTTGAGAGTTCAGTTATTTTCAGAAGTGTTACGATCGCGAAAAATACAACAGTCAAGAATTGCGTAATCATGCAGGACGTTCACATCTCTGAGAACTGCCACCTTGAGAACGTAATCCTCGACAAGAACGCGTTCGTAAGACCGGGCGTAAGACTTGTCGGACATCCCGACTATCCTATTGTTATAGGAAAAGGAGCAGGTATCTGATTATGGAAAAGAATATCAAAGTATTGTTCGCTTCATCGGAATGCAGCCCGTTCGTTAAAGTCGGCGGACTTGCAGACGTTGTCGGAAGCCTCCCTGTAGAGCTTAACAAGCAGGGCGTTGACGCGCGCGTCATCATCCCGCTCTACAAGAAGATCAAGGTCAAGTACAGCGACAAACTCCACTTCCTCGGATGGAAGATGGTTCACATGGGATGGCGTTCGCTTTATGCGGGCCTGTTCGAGCTTGAAGTGAACGGCGTTGTATTCTACTTCATCGATAACGAGTACTATTTTAACTTCGATCAGATCTATGTTGATTATGTTTTCGATATCGAGCGTTACTGCTTCTATCAGAGAGCTGTTCTGGACTTCATGGGCGACTTTATGAACTTTGAGCCCAACGTCCTCCACTGCAATGACTGGCAGACCGGCATGATGCCGATGCTCCTTGACTGTCACTTCAAGAAGAACGGCTATCACACCAATGTCCAGACGGTCTACACGATACACAACCTCAAGTATCAGGGCGTCCATTCCATCGACGTCGTAAGAGAGATGTTGGATCTCCCGGACGATTACCTGAGAGAGGATTTCTGCATCAAGGATAAGGCCATCAACTTCATGAAGGCCGGTATCGTTTTCTCGAATTCCGTAACGACCGTATCTCCAACATATGCTTATGAGATCATGACCGATTACTACGGCGAAGGTCTCAACTACACACTGCAGAAGTATGCGTATAAGGTATCCGGCATCATCAACGGAATGAACGATCTCGAATACGATCCTTCCAAGGACGAGAAGATCCCGATGAAGTATTCCGTAAAGAATTACAAGGAAGGCAAGGCTGCCTGCAAGAAGTCACTTCAGGAACAGCTCAGCCTCGAAGTTAATCCCCGTGCGCCTCTTTGCGCAATGATCTCAAGACTTGTAGACCAGAAGGGCTTGGATCTCCTGCTCTATGTTTTGGAAGAAATGCTCTATGACGGCATGCAGGTCGTTATCCTCGGTACGGGCGATCCTTATTACGAGAGAGCTCTCGTTGATATCGCCAACCGCAACCAGGGCAAGATGTGCGCATGCATCGATTTCGACAGCGGACTTGCACATACGATCTATGCTGCATCCGACATCTTCCTTATGCCGAGTATCTTTGAGCCATGCGGCCTCTCGCAGCTCTGCTCGATGGCATACGGCTCCGTACCTGTAGTAAGAGAGACGGGCGGCCTTAAGGACACCGTAACGCCTTACAACGAGTACACGGGCGAGGGCAACGGCTTCTCGTTCGCTAACATCAACGCTCATGAGTTCCTTTTCGTTACCAAGTACGCTGCTGACATTTACCGTCACAAGCCGGAGGTATGGGACAAGCTCATCGAGACAGGCATGAAGGGTGATTACTCCTGGAAGAAGAGCGCAGGCGAGTATGCAGGTCTGTATTCACTTATCACGGGCATCCCGAGGATCGAAGAAAAGCCTGCCGAAGCTCCCGTAAAGGAAGAGAAGAAGGAAGCTCCCGAGAAGAAGGCTGAGGCAAAGAAGCCCGTCGAAAAGAAGGCGGCTGCCAAGAAAGCTCCTGCTAAAAAGGCTCCCGCAAAGAAGACCGAAGCTAAGAAGCCTGCAGCAAAAAAGGCTCCTGCCAAGGCCGAAGAAAAGAAGCCTGAAGCAAAGGCTGATGACAAGGAGAAGAAAGCTTGATGCCTTCAGAGAAGACTCAGCATGAATTAAACGGATCAAATAAGGCGCGGTGCATTCATGCATCGCGCCTTCCTGAGTACAGGCAGCCGTTCGGTGCAAGACCGTGCGCTTCTGATGTGGAGATCTTTTTTGACTGCTACAAGGAAGCGACAAACGTCACGTTCTGCTATACATACGGCCTGTACGATTTCTCATATCACGAAGAACCGATGTATTCGGTATCCGGCCTGGGAAGATACCGCGTAGGACTGATGCTCCCCAATGAGCCGTCGATACTTTTTTACTGGTTCAGATTTAACTGCCCAGGCGATCTGGAAGATCTGCCAGAGCATTTCAAGAATAAGGGCGACGGCTCTGCGCCTTTGATCACGCTCTACTACGGGGCGGCTCTTGATCTGGCTGACGGTGAGGGCACTTTGTACGATTGCCCGCCGAGAGTCGGTGCTGACGAAGACAAGTATCCTTATGCTTTCCAGATCACGGTATATAACAAGGATTTCAGGACGCCTGACTTCCTTAAGGGCGCCATGATGTATCAGATCTTTCCCGACAGGTTCTCAAGAGATTCTTCTTTTGACTTCGAGAGAATGACAAGTCTCGATCCGAGGGAAGAGAGGATCTATCACGAGGACTGGAATGAGGACGTAGATACAAAGGGTAAGCCCGAGACAGGATACCTTGCCTGCGATTTCTACGGCGGAAGCCTTAAGGGCATTGAAGAAAAGCTCGATTACATCAAAGAGCTCGGTATCAATGTCTTATACCTGAACCCTATTTTCGAGGCCAGATCATCGCACAGATATGACACGGCCGATTATCTTAATGTCGATCCCATCCTGGGCGGCACGACTGCTTTCTTAAGCCTTCAGAACGCGTGCAAAGAGCGCGGCATTAAGATCATCTTAGACGGCGTATTCAGCCACACAGGCGCTGACTCGAGATATTTCAACAAGTTTGACAGATATGACGGCGTAGGCGCTTACAAGGCCTTCAGAGACGGCGAGGAGAGCCGTTACCGCTCCTGGTATAACTTCTTCCGCAACGAAGACGGCTCCGTAGGATACAGATCCTGGTGGGGATTCCCGGATCTGCCTGATGTCAACGAGAATGACCTGTCTTACAGGAACTTCATTTTCGGCAAGGACGGAGTGGTAGATACCTGGACTTCCAGAGGCGCTTCAGGCTTCAGGCTCGACGTCTCAGACGAGCTCCCGGACAGCTTTATCAGGCAGATGAGAACTACCGTTAAGGAAAAGCTCGGTGATGAAGGCGCCGTTATCGGTGAAGTATGGGAAGATGCTTCCAATAAGTGCAGTTACGGTTCGTACCGTGACTTTATGCTCGGCAATACGCACGATTCCGTTATGGGATATACGTTCAGGCATATCCTGCTTGATTTCCTCTGCGGATATATCGATGCCAATATAGCTGACGCAAGGTTTGAAGGATACCGCGAGCGCTATCCGATGGAAGCATATTATTCCATGATGAACCTTGTGTCTTCACACGATGTTCCGAGGATCATGACGGCGCTGTCCAAGCCCTGCGATACTGATGACAGGGATATCCAGCGCGGCTTCAAGGTCTCATCCCGGGACATTGACCGGATATCTGCCCTTGCCAAGATGGCTTTTGCGTTCCAGACATGCTATATCGGTACTTCGTGCATCTACTACGGCGACGAGATCCTCATGGAAGGATATAAGGATCCCTTCAACAGAAGGACATATCCCTGGCACAAGACCGGCTTAAGGCAGCAGGAATCATTCGTTTTCTTCAAGCGCATTGCGGGCTTAAGGTCAGTGAACCAGTGTCTCAAGACCGGTTTCTATAAGACACTTATGGCTGAAGGCGGATCTTTTGCCATCGCAAGATACTTAAAGGAAGGCAAAGATGCTTTCGGAAGGGAAGCTTCAGGGTCTAAGGGAATCGTGCTTGTCATGAACCGTTCGGCTGAGCCGCTCTTTGTCGATGTCCGCGAAAACTACGGCGCTTACACATGCGTCCGCACAGGTGATGACGAGGCAAGACCTCCTTTGTCTGAACAGCTTATCGTCGGAGGAGTCACGGGAGGAGTAAAAAAGCTCGGTATCAAGCCGTATTCAACGGTTTTCCTGGTGTACTGAGAGGCTTAGGCAAGGCGCCTTGAAATTGCTTCAATAACTCACTTAAATTTTATATTGATTTTTTAAAAGATTGTTATAATTGAAGTGCCGGCAAGTAGTCGGCATTTCTACTTTTATTGAAAGGTATCGCGCAAATGAAGCATTCCGGCGTTTTTGACAGGTTTAAGCTGCGTGTGGCGGCAGCCGCCGTTCTTGCCCTGTCTATTGTCATGGCCGGCTGCGCAGGTGATACATCCGGGTCTGTGACGAGCGAGGGCACTGAGATCGAGCAGTCCGCACATACAACGATCGTCCTCGAGACTGTCGCGACGGAACAGCCTGTTACCAACACGCCTACACCTTCGCCCACACCCATACCTACGCTTACCCCCGAACAGCGCACGGTCACTGTTTCTTTTGCCGGCGACTGCACACTGACGCAGGATTACAGGGCTTCGGTCAATAAGTTCGATGCTACGGTCGGCGATGACATGGAGTACTGCTTCAAGAACTGCATGGATCTTTTCCAGAACGATGACATGACGCTCGTAAACCTTGAGAACCCTGTAACAGACAGGACGAGCCATAAGAATAACCAGTATATCTTCAGAATGAAGCCCGAGAACCTGGAGATGCTTACTGTCGCAGGTATCGAGTCGGTCAATATCGCCAATAACCACACCATGGATTTCCTTCAGGAAGGCCTTGAGGATACGAGAAAGAATCTCGATGATCACAACATCATCTGGAGCGACGATAAGAACGGCGCGATCTTTACCACTTCACGCGGCATCAAGATCGGAATGGTCGGCCTCGGCAATGACACCAGCGCTTCCCAGGTCTATAAGATCATCGACAAGTTAAGGGAAGACGGAGCTGCCATCGTTATCGCTTCCTGCCATTTCGGCCAGGAAGGCGTCTACGAGCCTACTGACAGACAGAAGAAAGTAGCCCATGAGCTCATCGATTACGGCGTTGATATCGTTGTCGGAACACACCCGCACCGTCTCCAGCCGATCGAAAAGTACAACGGCCATTACATCTTCTATTCGCTCTCGAACTTTTGTTTTGGTGGAAATTACTCATTATCAGACCCCGATTCTGTAATAATTCAATGCGATTTTATTATGGACGGTTCGGGTACTAAATGCGTAGACTATAGACTGAGGATTTATCCTTATTCTCAGACTTCAACAAGACCCGGAAACGACTTCTGCCCGAAGCCTTACGCTTGGGAATCGGAAGAGTATTTCAGGGTCATGTCGCGCCTTAACTGGGCGCAGGGCGACGAGTAACGCCGGTAATATTTTTAAAGGCAGGTGCAGGTTATGGCTGACAACAAAGTTCTCGTAGTAATGGGTTCCGATTCTGATTTCCCCGTAATGGAAGGCTGCTTTAAGATGCTTAACAAATTCGGTGTCGGATTTAAGGCAACAGTAGCTTCTGCTCACAGAACACCTGACAAGGCCATGGCTCTTGCAAGAGGCGCGGAAGCAGAAGGATATAAGGTCATTATCGCAGCTGCAGGCCTCGCAGCACACTTAGGCGGCGTTCTTGCTGCCAACACCGCACTCCCGGTTATCGGAGTCCCCTGTAAGGGCGGCGCTCTTGCAGGCGTAGATGCTCTCTATGCGACAGTTCAGATGCCTACGGGCATTCCCGTAGCGACAGTTGCGATCGACGGCGGATCAAATGCCGCTATCCTCGCTTGCCAGATGCTCGCCATAAGCGATCCTGAACTCATGCAGAAGATCAAGGACTACAAGGCAAGCCTCGCTTCTTCGGTAGAGGAGAGAGATGCAAGACTTCAGCAGAAGATCGCTGAGATGAATTAAGCGTTTTTTGGACTTCGTGTCCATCAACATAGAACAATTTAAGCAAAGGACGGAGAAGAGGTAAATGAGCGGAGTTTTCGGATGTTATGACATCAAGGGAAGTAAACAGGATGTAACGAGAGATACTTACTACGGTATTTTCTCCTTGCAGCACAGAGGACAGGAATCATGCGGTATCGCAGTTAACGACGATGGTTCTTTCCTGGTACATAAGGCTTCCGGTCTTGTTACCGATGTTTTCGATGAGGTTACTTTATCAGCACTTGCAGGAACATGTGCGATCGGACACACAAGAGGCGGCTCCCCCAGAGAGAACGGCACTGATGCCATCCAGCCTATCTCCATCAAGTCCCGCGTAGGCAATATCGCGCTTACTTCTGATTCGGTCATCATGAATGCCAACAAGATCAGAGACGGTCTTAAGGACCAGGGCGCTATCTTCCAGACAAATACAGATTCAGAGATCATCCTCTCACTGTTCTCGAGAAACAGGATCAGAACAGAGGACTGCGAGCACGCTATCCTTGAGACGATGAAAGAGATCCACGGCGTATATGCCATGGTATTCATGACAGAAGACAAGCTCATCGGCGTCAGAGACCCCTACGGAATCAGACCTTTGATCCTCGGCAAGCTCGGCGACAAGTATTACATCTCTTCCGAATCCTGCGCTCTTGACGCTATCGGCTGCGAGATCGTAAGAGACTTCCTGCCCGGTGAGATCATCACGATCTCCAAGGACGGCATGAGCTCCATCCTTTACGACGAAGCAGTTGAGAAGAAGGACGCCAAGGTATGCGTTTTCGAGTACGTTTACGTTGCAAGACCTGACTCCGTTATCGATAAGATGTCCATCTTCGATTCAAGATACAGAGTAGGTATGGCCCTCGCGAAAGAGAGCCCTGCAGACGTTGATCTCGTCATCGGCGCACCTGACTCCGGTAACGCAGCAGCAGAAGGCTTCGCAGCAGGCATGGGCATCCGGTACGGCGCAGGACTTCTCAAGAACAGATATGTCGGCAGAACGTTCATCAAGAGCACACAGCAGCAGAGAGAACTCGCTGTAAGAATGAAGTTCGCTGCTCTTAAGACAGCCATCAAGGACAAGAAGATCGCCATCGTTGACGACTCACTTGTAAGAGGTACTACGACAAAGCACATCATCTCATTCTTAAGAGAGAATGGTGCATCTGAAGTACACGTAAGACTCGCTTCTCCGCCGGTTAAGTTCGGATGCTGCTACGGCGTAAACGCTTCATCTGAGACAGAGCTTCCCGCAAGCACAAAGTCGATCGAAGAGATCCGCGAAATGATCGGCGCTGATTCACTCGCATATATCAGCCTCGAATCCTTGAGAGCTTCTCTCAACACCATTGATTGCGACGTTTGCTCCGCATGCTTCGACGGCAACTTCATTGCAGGCAAGCCTGAGGACGATGAAGAGAGCATTCATAAAGTGAAATATAATTAATGTTTCGCGTGCTTGGGTCCTCCGCGCGAACGGAGTTCGCTTGTGCGGAAAAGCACGCTCAACATAATTATATTTCCGGCTATCGTAAAGATTACAGGAGACTACTTTAATGAAGATTGCAGTATTTGTATCAGGTGGCGGAACAAATCTCCAGGCCATCATCGACAATACCAAGGATGGTATCCTTAAGGATATTGAAATTGTTCTCGTGCTGTCATCTTCAAAGGATGCTTATGCTCTTGAGAGAGCAGCTGATAACGGCATTAAGTCCGTTGTTGTTTCCAAGAAAGATTATGATTCCATTGAAGCCTGGGACGAAGCAGTCGTTTCAGCTGTAGACGAATCCGGCGCAGAGCTTATCGTTCTTGCCGGATATCTGTCTTTGATGGGACCTAAGATCGTATCAAAGTATTCCAACCGCATCATCAATATCCATCCGGCGCTTATTCCTTCTTTCTGCGGAGCAGGCATGTATGGCATCAGGCCTCACAAGGCTGCTCTTGCAAAGGGCGTTAAGGTATCAGGCGCTACGGTACACTTCGTAAACGAGAATTACGATGAAGGCCCGATCCTTTTGCAGAAGGCTGTAGACGTATTGCCTGACGATACTCCGGAGACTTTGCAGAGAAGGATAATGGAGCAATGCGAGTGGAAGATCCTGCCGCAGGCCATAAGGCTTATCGCAGACGGCAAAGTAGTAATTGAGAATAACATTTGCTACGTCAGATAATTCGTTATTAAAATTTGGAGGTGCCATATGATCACACAGAACTTAAGCCAGATCCTTAAAGAGAACGCTTATCCCGGAAGAGGAATCGTTATCGGTAAGTCCGATGACGGCAAGTATGCAGTAACTGCTTACTTCATCATGGGAAGAAGCGTTAACTCAAGAAACAGAGTATTTACTGCTACTGAAGACGGAATCAAGACAGAGGCTTTCGATCCTTCGCTTCTTACTGATCCGCACCTCATCATTTATTCACCCGTAAGAGTCCTTGGCAACAAGACTATCGTTACAAACGGTGATCAGACAGACACTATCTATGAGCTCATGGACAAGCAGATGACTTTCGAGCAGTCCTTGAGAGGCAGAGAGTTCGAAGACGACGCTCCGAACTATACTCCGAGAATCTCCGGCATCATGCACGTTGAGAACGGCACATACAATTACGCTATGTCCATCCTCAAGAGCGATGACGGCGATCCGGCTTCCTGCGAGCGTCACACATTCACATACACAAATCCCAAGGCGGGAATCGGCAGATTCATCCACACATACATGGGTGACGGCAGCCCGCTTCCTTCATTCGAAGGCGAGCCTGAGAAGGTTGAGCTCAAGGGTGATATCGACACATTCACAAACGAAGTCTGGACAAGCCTTAACGAAGACAACAAGGTCTCTCTCTTCGTACGCTACATCGACATCGCTACAGGCGCAGTAGAGACAAGAATCGTAAACAAGAACGTTTAATTTTCGAAAATAAGGAGAATAACAATGTCTAACGAGATGCAACTCAAGTACGGATGCAACCCTAACCAGAAGCCTTCCAGAATCTTCATGAAGGACGGCTCTGAACTTCCCATCGAAGTTCTTAACGGAAAGCCCGGTTATATCAACCTTTTGGACGCTTTCAACGGCTGGCAGCTTGTTAAGGAATTAAAGGAAGCAACAGGTCTTCCCGCAGCAACTTCTTTCAAGCACGTTTCACCTGCAGGCGCTGCAGTAGGCAAGCCCCTTTCTGAGACAGAAGCAAAGATCTACTTCGTAGACGATCTTGGTGATCTTTCTCCCATCGCTTGCGCTTACGCAAGAGCAAGAGGCGCTGACAGAATGTCTTCTTACGGTGACTTCACAGCACTTTCTGATACATGCGACGCCATCACAGCTACAATGCTCGCAAGAGAAGTATCTGACGGCATCATCGCTCCCGATTACACACCCGAAGCTCTCGAGATCCTTAAGACAAAGAGAAAGGGCACATATAACGTAATCAAGATCGACGCTTCTTATAAGCCCGCTCCGATCGAGACAAAGGATGTCTTCGGCGTTACTTTCGAGCAGGGAAGAAACGAGTTCGAGATCAACCACGCTCTCCTCGACAATATCGTTACAGATAACAAGGACATCCCTGAGGATAAGAAGATCGACCTCCTGATCTCTCTCATCACACTTAAGTACACACAGTCCAACTCCGTCTGCTACGTTAAGGACGGTCAGGCAATCGGTATCGGCGCAGGCCAGCAGTCCAGAATCCACTGCACAAGACTCGCAGGCAACAAGGCTGACAACTGGTGGCTCAGACAGAGCCCTCAGGTATTGGGGCTCCAGTTCGTTGACGACATCCGCCGTCCCGACAGAGACAACGCTATCGACGTTTACATCTCTGACGAGTATGAGGACGTTCTCGCAGAAGGCACATGGCAGAACATCTTCAAGGTAAAGCCTGAAGTATTCACAAGAGAAGAGAAGAAGGCTTGGCTTGCTAAGAACGACAACGTTGCACTCGGCTCTGATGCTTTCTTCCCCTTCGGTGACAACATCGAGCGTGCTCACAAGAGCGGCGTTAAGTACATCGCAGAACCCGGCGGATCCATCCGTGACGATCATGTCATCATGACATGCAACAAGTACGGCATCGCAATGGCGTTCACTGGAATGAGACTGTTCCACCATTAATAAAGTTTACTAACACCTCCGACGGCATCAGGCCTTCGGAGGTGTATTGTTTGTATACATATGAAAAGGGAGAAAAGTTATGGAAGAAGAAAACAAGATTACTGAAGCGACCGCAAATACCGAAGCAGCTGCTGAGCTTCCGGCACCCGAGGCAGTCACCGAACAGGCTCCTGCTACAGAGCCCGAAAAGGTAGTTGAAGCAGAGAAAGCTCCCGCAAAGGAGCCCGAAAAGGTTGTTGAAGCAGAGAAAGCTCCCGCAAAGGAGCCTGTCAAAAAAGCAGAGGCCAATAAGACCAAAGGCGGAAAGTATGATGATTACACTGACCACGATCTCCTGGTCGAGCTGATCAAGCAGCAGAAGAAGTCTGCGAAAAGAACAGGACTTGTGGCTATTGCAATGGGCGCTATCGCTCTGGTATTTATCGTCTCAGCTGCGTTGATCGTACCTAGGGTCGTTTCCACTTTAGCAACTGCGGAAGATACTCTTGATGAAGCATCTGATCTTATCAATGACTTAAAAGGCTCGCTCGACGGCATGAACGGCATGATCAATAACGTCGACACAGTCCTTTCCGACAATACGGATGCTTTGTCCCAGGCAGTCACGAAAATAAGCAGTATCGACGTTAACGGCCTTAACCAGTCGATCAATGAGCTTAACGAGGCGGTCTCTAATTTGAACAAAGCTGTCAACAGAGCCACCGCGCCCCAGGCGTAACCCGCCGGTTATTTCCTCGAGACCAAAAATAAAACAAACCTTTGTATGGGTTAAAGCAACTCGACCAAAATTATAACAACCCCCGTATGAGTTAATTGCCGCAGGCAATTACTGTCTGAAATACGGGGGTTGGTTATTATTTTGGAGCCAAAGGCGGGAATCGAACCCGCGACCTATTCATTACGAGTGAATTGCTCTACCCCTGAGCCACTTTGGCGTGCCCTAAAAATATACCCATTTGGTACCTAAGTGTCAAGGTGGAGTGGTTTTTGTGTTGGCCGTGCGTCAAACGTGCGTAAAATGAGCCCAATCACGCACGGATTTGCGCAAATAGTGCCAAACTAGCGTGAAACTGTGCGTAAATACACCATTTTCGCGCACGAATTGCGCACTCTGTTACCGTGGCATTTTTAAATTATTTTTATTAAGAATGATATAATCATTTTATCGGAGGATTAATAGATGCAGGCCCTCAGCAATTGGAAGAAAATAACCGGCATTTTGTTGTGCGCGTCTTTGACGGGCGTGCTCTTTTCGGCCTGCAAAAAGGGTGATGACACTTTTCCTTCGATCGATTACGAAGCTGAACCCTCCGGACAGTCCGAGGTGTCTGAAGAGACGCACGTATCATCTCCCGGAAACGAGATCCGCGAGCTTACTGTGGCACTTCCTTATTCAGATGAGACCATAAGTTGCCTTGCTTCCATGTTCTATTGCAAGAATAACGGCATTTGGGACAGCACCGAGACAGGCCTTACGGTAGATATCGATTATCTTTCATCTGTTGCTACTAATTACGTTATAGTCAACGAGGGCTGCGAGAGTACCGGTGCTTCTCTGGAGACCGTCAGGTCATGGAAGAATAATGCTCCCGATCTTTTCCTTGCCCAGGACAGCGAGGCTGTGTGGAAGGACGGCAAGGCGGCAGAGCTTAATGCTTATCTTTCTGATAACGCTTATCTCAACAGCCAGCAGATCTATGCCGGAGCTCTGTCATGTGATTCGGATAACGGAGTTTTTTATGCACTTCCGCATTTCTGTTCGGCTGAGATCCTTATGGGCAGCTATGAGTTTATTCCCACGGACGGCGGAAAGCTTCAGACTAAGAACACCACTGAAGATCTGAGAGAATATCTTGAGCAGATCAGGGAAGAGTATTCTTCATGTGCAGGTTTTGCATTAGCTTATGAGCTGATCCCTTATCTGGGCGCGGCATTTAATGACGATGTGCCTGCGTCTTATATGCTTTACGACGAGTATTCCAAAAACCGCGAAAAGGCTGCGGGTATTATCGATGACGCTACTGATTACGTCAGAGACTTCTACGATGATTCGCTGGCACATGACCAGATAGGCGGCGCGGATCCTGTTTATTCCAGAACGGCTGCTCTTTGGGCAGATTCTTCTGCAAATGTGAGGGCATGGTCAGAGTACTATCCTAACGGCCTTTATCTTTTGCATCTGCCTTGTAACGATGCTTCCAATGCAGGTGTTCCTTACATAAGCACATATTCTTTGTGTGTATCGAAAAGTTCTGCAGAAAAGGAGTTTGCTTCTGAGTTTGCGGCATTTATCTCATATGATCCTGATGCCCAGCTCCTTTTGTACAGGCTTGAGGATATGAGCGGACTTATGCCTCTTGCGAGAAATGAGGCTGTATGGGACCTGATCTCCGAAGATGAGCTTTTCGGGCATATGGCATCAGACTTCAGGCAGACCATGGATAATGCGGTATATTGCCCGGCTTCTTATGATAATCCGGTGTACATGAACACCAATGAATATTTGGCAGAGTTTGTTAAGGGAAACGATGAGTTTGATCCGGAGAAATGCTATGGCTGACAAGATCGATCTTCGCAAGATTCATATCGGTGACAGCTCCGAGCTTCGCAAGAGGGGCCTGATGGAAGGTACCATCAAGTACATTGAAGACGACATCAGATCACTCGGTACGGGAAGCCAGGGAGAGGCAATGCTCGCCATCAAGGGCGGTGTCATCTATGCTTTCATCAAGCTGTTCAGACCTGACAGAAAGATGTGCAGAGCTCATATCGAGTTCGTCTTTACGAGCGACGCGAATGCCGATACACAGAGCGGTGTCGTTGATGAGGTCTTAAGATACTGTTTCCTCACTGAGTACTATCACAAGGTAACGGTCATCTGCAATCATGGCAACGAAGGCCTCGAGCGCATCCTGACAGGCGCAGGATTCCTTCAGGAAGCTGTCTTAAGGGATGAGGTCAGGGGAAAGAACGGGTTCGAAGATGCAGGCCTTTATGCGATGCTTTCTTATGAGTACCCGAAATACAACATCTGCTTTGTGCCGTTTGAGCGCGGAGTCGCTATGGTAAGCGGCGGTAAGGACTTCATTGATTCAGTAAAGCTTTTCCACTATGGTCAGAAGACAGAGGATCCGTTTGCTGATAATATCGCAGGTGCTTTGGGCCTTTTGGACGGCAACGGCGGACTTAAGCGCAACGATGACGGCATTTATAACCT
The DNA here is from genome assembly GCA_016292215.1 of Saccharofermentans sp. Classification (GTDB taxonomy): domain Bacteria; phylum Bacillota; class Clostridia; order Saccharofermentanales; family Saccharofermentanaceae; genus Saccharofermentans. The sequence continues at coordinate 48,478 of JAEFBB010000005.1, forward strand.
TGACGAAGACCAGCTTAAATATCTGCCGGATGAGCTTGCCAAGGCTTACACTGAGCTAAGAGAATATTTCGACAGCATGAGAGCCGGCTTTGATATCAATGTCAGCTTCAGCATCGGAACGCCATTCCAGAAGAAGGTATGGAATGCTCTTAATACGATCCCATACGGCGGCACGGCAAGCTACGAGGACATCGCTCTTATTCTTACTGACGGCAATATCAAAGAAGCCAGGAAGATCACCAGAGCCGTGGGCAGTGCCTGCTCAGATAACCCGGTAGCCGTAGTCGTACCCTGTCACCGCGTAATCGGTAAGGACGGCAGCATTGTAGGCTATTCCGCCGGTATCGATATAAAAGACTATCTGCTCTTGCATGAGAGCTTTACGGCGGTAACACCGCTTATATCCAAGGAGGGATAATTATGGCAAAACACGATAAGATCGATGTCGGGGTATCCACGATCCTTAACCCCGTACCTGTTGTTATGGTATCTTCCGCAGGCAAGGAGCCTGAGACTGAGTTCGGGCGCCCGAATATCATGACGGCCGCTTGGGCAGGCACCATCAATTCCGAGCCGCCCATGCTCTCTGTCAGCATCCGTAAATCAAGACACACCCATAAGCTCATCACCGAGACGGGCGAGTTTGTCGTAAACCTCGTATCCAAGTCTTTGTGCAAGGCCTGTGATTACTGCGGCGTAAGAGGCGGCGAAAAGGAAGACAAGTTCAAGTCCTGCTCTCTGACACCCGTTAAGGCTGAAGGCCTGGAATATGCTTATGCCATCAAGGAAGCTCCGGTATCCATATCATGCGTTGTTAAGAGCGTTCAGGAACTGGGCTCTCACGATATGTTCATCGCCGAGATCAAGGCTGTAACGGCTGATTCTTATCTCCTCGACGACAACGGCAAGCTCTGTCTGGAGAATGCAAGGCTTGTAGCTTACAACCACGGAGAGTACTATCTCTTAGGCGAGAAACTTGGCTTTTTCGGTTATTCCGTAGCACCGGAAGATATCATCAGGAAAAGAATGGGCAAGGATAAGAAGAAATGAAGTTCAAAGGGATAAAGAAAGTTCACGAAGGCCGTTTTATTACTTCATACAATGCTGAATACGAGACGGAGCTTGGCAACCGCAAGATATATGAGATGATCTCAAGAGATAAGAGTATTACTTCTCTTGAAGACATTCAGCGCGAGAAATGTGATGCCGTTGTTCTGATAATAACTTCACCCGACGGTAGCAAACTCCTTCTTAACAAAGAGTTCAGAATGGCTGTCGGAGGTATTGCCGTTAATTTCCCGGCGGGACTTATCGATGAAGGTGAGACAGCGGAGACGGCAGCAGCCAGAGAGCTTTGGGAAGAGACCGGGTTGAAGCTTGTCTCCATTGAAGAAGTACTTCCGTTGAGCTTATCAGCTGTAGGAATCACAAATGAGAAGTCATGCTGTGTTATCGGTACTGCTGACGGTGAGTTCGCTCCGAGCACTTCAGATGAAGAGGAGATCGAGGCACGCTGGTATACCAAAGACGAAGTCAAAGAGCTTCTTAAGTGCAATAATCTTTCCGCAAGAACTCAGGCATATTGTTATTGGTGGGTGAAGAGTTGAACAAAAGTCTGCATAGCTTCGAGTTAGCTGGTCGCATGAACATAATCGTTTACATTGGTTGATGAGATTTTGGAAAAAAACGCAACCTGATTTTTGAATATATTTATGCGGTGGTCATAATCATGGTCATCGATGACCATTGTTCTTCTGTTATTGGTTGTATGACCAGTCTCTTTCCATATGACTCGTTTTTTTTACCGATGTTTGTGTTTTCTTCCGGGTATTTCTATAAGCAGACAGGATTAATAGACGGAATTTTGCACAAAGTAAAGAAACTGTACATTCCATACTTAATATGGAATGTTGTTGCTGTTATATTTACGCTCTTTCTTGATTGGGCATTTAAACTTAATTGGCTTGACAGTTTCTCATTTGACAGTGTTTTAGCGACGCTGATATGTTATCCTTTTTCTCCGTTAAATGAGCCTTCATGGTTCATAGTAATGCTCTTTGAAGTAAGCATTACATATCTGTTTTTGCGCAGATTGATCAAATCAACCCCTGTTGCTGATACGGTGTTAACCGTTGTGTTGACTCTTATAGGGTTTGCGGTTACTTACAGGTGTTCACATAGTATGCCGCAATCAATTACCGAAGTTTGTATATTAAGAATGTTCTTCTATTTGCAGTTTTATAACCTTGGTTACATGTTTAAGCGGTATTGGGAAACATTGCTCAATAAGATAAACGGGGTTTTAGTCTGTGCGGTATGTATAGGGATCAACCTGATACTTGTTACTTTAAAATGTCCTATTGTTATTACTGCAGCGGCATATATGACGAGAATTCATTCTACTTTTCTCCCCTTACTCACGGCAATAACAGGAATTGTCTTTTATTACGAAGTAATGAAGTTTCTATCCGGAAAGATTGGTGAGATCAAGATTATCTCCATAGTCTCAAAGCAGACATTGCTGATAATGGAAACACATATGTTTTTCCTGAACATTCCGAATTTTATTTTCTATGTGTTGATTAAGATGAATGTAATAACTTACAGTGGTTTTGACGTGGAAGCCTTTGTTGACAGTCCTTGGTATAGCCTCGCTTCAAACAGCGGGTTAATCAGCTTCTTCTCGGGAGTAGCGTTAAGCATTCTGTCAGCATACCTTGTGAACAAATATAAAGAAAAAAGAATGACGGCAAAAATTTAAGTTTCAACAACTGACAAGTAAAAATACTTGACACACCCGTTTACCTTTGTTATTATGTGCAGGCTTGATATTAGGAGGCTTGCCTTTAAATGCGTGAAAAGTCAGTAAGAACAGACCTTTTGCTCGATTTCTACGGCAATCTTCTCACGCCCAAGATGAGGCGCACCTGTGAGAGCTACTATAACGATGACCTTTCTTTGGCAGAGATCGCCGAAGCGGAGGGTATCTCAAGACAGGGCGTTCATGACACGGTCAAGAGGGCGGAAAAGCAGCTTGAAGAGTACGAAGAGAAGTTAGGACTCTTGGGACTTTTCGAGAAACAACAGGCAAAAGCTAAGAAGGCTCTGGCGCACATTAACAGCGGTGATACCGGCAAGGCTGCAAAAGAGCTTGAAGAATTGATAGAGGAAATGTAAGAAAGTGTTTGAGAGCTTATCACAAAAGCTTCAGAATATAACCTCAAAGATGCGCGGCAAAGCCCGCGTAAGCGAGAGCGACATCAAGGAGATGATGCGTGAGATCCGCATGGCTCTTCTCGAGGCTGACGTTAACTACAGTGTAGTTAAGGAATTCGTCGCTGACATGTCTGAGAAGTGCAAGGGCGTTGATGTCCAGGGCTCATTTACTCCCGGCCAGCAGATAGTAAAGATCGTCAGAGATTCATTAACTGAACTTTTAGGCGGAGAAGATGGCGAAGACAGGCTCAACGCCGATTCATCCGGATTTAATATCATCATCCTTTACGGTCTCCAGGGTGCAGGTAAGACCACCACGGCTGCAAAGCTCGCCAAGCTCCTCAAGGAGAACGGCAAGAAGCCTATGGTCGTATCCGTCGACGTTCACAGACCCGCTGCTGCACAGCAGCTCAAGGTATTGAGCGACAGCGTAGGCGTCGACTGCTATATCGATCCCGAGGAGAAGGATGCAGTTAAGATCGCAAAAGACGGTGAAGGCAGAGCAAGATACATGCTTTGCAATTACCTCATCATCGATACCGCAGGTCGTACGGTTGCTGATGAAGAGCTCATGGAAGAGCTCCGTGATATCGCAGCAGCGGTCAATCCTACGGAGAAGCTCCTCGTAGTCGATGCAATGATCGGTCAGGAAGCCGTTAACGTTGCGCAGCTCTTCGAGCAGAACATCGGCATGGACGGCTTCATCATGACAAAGCTCGACGGTGACGCAAGAGGCGGTGCCGCGCTTTCGATCCGTAAACTTACAAGCAAGCCTATCAAGTACATCTGTACAGGCGAGAAGGTAGATGCTATCGAGAAGTTCTATCCTCAGCGTATGGCTGACAGGATCCTCGGCATGGGCGATGTCGTAAGCCTTATCGAAAAGGCACAGCAGAGCATCGACGAGGAAGAAGCCCGCAAGACGATGGAACGCATGATGGGCAGCCATTTTAACCTCGATGACCTTTATGCCCAGTATGCACAGATGAAGAAGATGGGATCTCTCAAAGATCTCGTCGGCATGATGCCCGGCGCCGCAGGCAAGGTCAACGAGGATGATCTTGATGACAAGATCGTCGACAGACAGATGGCTATCATCACATCCATGACCAAGAAGGAGAGAAGGAATCCTTCGATCCTCAATGCCAGCAGAAGAAAGAGGATCGCTGCAGGCGCAGGCGTACAGGTATCTGACGTTAATAAGCTCATCACACAGTATGAGCAGACAGCAAAGCTCATGAAGACGTTCTCGAACGGCAAGGGCGGATTCAAGATGCCTAAGGGTTTTGCAAAGCAGGCAGCCAAGATGGGCCTTTCAGGCGGAATGGGCGGCATGGGAGGCTTAGGCAATATGGGCGGAATGGGCAGCGGGATCCCCAAGGGATTAGGAAGCCTTTCAGCTCCCAAGGAAGACATAGGCGATTATTCCGCGGCAGCTCCCACGGGAAGACGCGACCGCAAGAAGAAGCGCAAGGGCAGAAGATAAAGTCGATCCCGTCATTTATATGGCGATGATTATATAAAAAACAAAAAATATTTTTTTGGAGGAAACAAAAATGGCAGTAAAAATTCGTTTAAGAAGAATGGGCAAGAAGAAGGCACCTTTCTATCGTGTAGTAGTAGCTGACGCCAGATATCCTAGAGACGGCCGCTTCATCGAGGAGATCGGTTACTATGATCCCATGAAGGAAACAGACAGCGTTAACATCGATGCAGACGCAGCTAAGAAGTGGATCTCCAACGGAGCTCAGCCCACAGATACAGTAAAGTCTCTTCTTAAGAAGCAGGGCATCATCTGATAAACTTTTATTCAGATGAGAATATTACCCAAATAATAGGAAGGAGAGCTTTATATGGACGATTTGTTGGTTTATATCGCAAGGGAATTAGTAAGTAATCCCGATGAGGTAAACGTTAAGAAGACAGAGCGTGGAAACACTGTTGTTTTCGAGCTGTCCGTTGCTCCCGAAGATACAGGAAAGATCATCGGCAAGAACGGAAAGAGAGCTCAGGCTATCCGTTCGATAATGAAGGCTAAGTACCTCAAGGAAGGTAAGCGCGTTATAGTCGATATAGTAGGCTGATTCTTTTGGATAATCTCATCATTATAGGAAAGATTACCGGCGCGCACGGCGTCCGCGGGGAACTCAAGATATTCCCCCTTACGGACGACCCGCGCCGTTTCCTTAAACTTAAGGAATGTTTTATCTGCGGGCAGAACTTTGAGAAGCCCGAAGCATTAATGTGTTCTTCTGCCAGACTCGACAGGGGAAACGTTCTTGTAAAGTTCGAAGGTGTCCTTGACAGAGACAAGGCAGAGCTCATGCGCGGCAGATTTATTGCCGTCGAGAGAGCCAATGCCGTAAAGCTCAAGAAGGACAGCTATTTCATCACTGACCTCAAAGGTCTTAAAGTCATTGACGACGACAGGGGAGATCTGGGTGTTGTTATCGACTGTTTTGCGACAGGTCCCCAATATACGCTTGAGATAAAGCGCGATAAGAAGAAAAACCTCATGCTCCCGTTCGTCAAAGTATATTGTTACGAAGTCGATATAGAGGCAGGATTTATCAAGTGCCGGTTGCCGGAAGGCCTCTACGAACTGTACGACTGATATTCAAGAAAACAACTGATATGGGACGGCAAGCTTTATGAAGATAGTCTACTTTATGACTCCTGCATACGGCCATGTTTTGCCTGTCCTGCCGATAATAAGAGAGCTCACAAAAAGAGGACATGAAGTCATCTGTTATGCCACGCCGCAGTTTAAGGATTATATCGGATCCTGCGGCTGCCATTACCGTGAGTATGACGAAGAATTCCATAACCTGAAAATAGATGAGATCACGGGCGATCTTTACAGACTTATGGAGACGCTCATAACGCTTAACGAGAAACAATACGATAACTATATTGATGTGGTCAGAAGCGAATCTCCTGATCTTCTGATGTACGATTCGATGCTCTCATTTGCCAAGAATATTGCTTATAAACTGAATATAAAAAGCGTGTGCACCGCCGCAACGATCGGATTTAATCTGCCTGTGTGCATGTTCTCGAATATAGCCACATCAAGTGTTCCTCTCGTGCTTAAGAACGGCAAAGGAATGAGAAGGCTCATCAAACAGGATAAGAAATTCAGAAAAGACAGGGGTCTTGCTAAGTTCAAGCTCATAGATCTTTATATGAATACCGCTGACTGTACTATCGTCATGACACCTTATAAGCTTCAGCCGATGGCATGGACGTTCCCTAAGTCGGTTCATTTCGTTGGTACTACCATAAAAGAGCAGATAGAGATCCTTCACGGCGGCGAATATGGCGATTACGACTGCTATATCTCTATGGGATCGGTTTTCGGGAAGAACGTAAATGAGATGAGAGATTTCTTGGAGTTTCCGGAGATGCGCGAAAAGAAGATCATCATATCAACGCCTGAGACACCTGACTGGATGAAGGGAATGCCCAACGTGCGTGCAGAAAAATGGGTACACAATGTAGATCTTATTCCGAACGTCAAACTCTTCATAAATGTAGGCGGTGTCAGCTCGGTTTATACCGCAATGTATTACGGTGTAAGACAGATATCGATTCCCGCACAGGAAGAAGAGCGTTACAATGCAATTATATTAAAGCGGCACAAAGGCGGCTTCTATCTAAAAAGATACGAAAAGGATAAACTGTTAAAAGCAGTTAAGTCGGCAGATAAGCTGAAGCCGGAGCTGTGTCAGAAGCTGATCCGCGAAGCAGACGGTACCGGGACCGCTGCTGAGCTGATCGAAGGAATGAGCGTAAACTTATGAGTGAGAAAGTCTTGCTTACAGGAGCCACGGGATTTCTCGGAGGCTACGTAATAAAAGAACTGTCGGAGCGCGAAGGCTATGAAGTCATCGCCGTCGGCAGAAATGAGAAGCGCGGCAGGGAGCTTGAAGCATATAAAGGCGTCAGGTTCGTCAAAGCCGATATCACCGATGAAGCAATGCTCGGATCGATCTTCGAAGAAGAGAGGCCCGATTATGTTATCCACACAGGCGCTTTAAGCTCCGCGTGGGGAAAGTACGATGATTTCTATCAGGCAAATGTTAAGTCTACGGTCATCATCGGCGGCCTTTGCATCAAGCACAATATCAAGCGCATGGTATATATCTCTTCTCCGAGTATCTATACAGCAAAGCGCGACAGGCTCGATATTAAGGAAGACGACTTCGATCCTGCCAACAAGCTGAATTTTTACATCAAGACAAAGCTGCTCTCTGAAAAAGAGCTCCACGCGTTGGAAGAAAAAGGTCTTAACCTTACGATCTTAAGACCCAGGGGCCTTATCGGTCCGGGCGATCCGAGCCTTATGCCACGCCTCATGCGCGCCAACGGCAAGATAGGCATTCCGCTTATCCGCAAGGGCAAGATCATCGTAGACATCACATGCGTGCAGAATGTCGCTTATGCATGCTATCTTGCCATGACGACAGCTGATGCAAAGGGCATGACTTTCAACATAACCAACGGTGAGCCTTCGGAGTTTTCAAAGCTTCTTGAATTGTTCTGTACTGAAGCGGGAGAGACCGCAAAGTTCCTTAATCTTCCGTTCGGACTGATGTATGTGATGGCTTCGATTATGGAAGGCATCTATACGATCCTTCCGACAAAAAAGGAACCCGTGCTTACGAGATATACTGTCTGCACGTTGTCGTTCTCGCAGTCACTTGATATAAGCAAAGCAAAGGAGATATTAGGCTACAGCCCCAAGATCTCACTTGCGGAAGGAATTCGTGAATATGGTAAATGGTGGCAGACAAATAAGTAGTGTAACGCTCTATGCCTGCGGAACCTGCAAGAATAATATAGCGTCCGTATTAAAGGGCGAGAAGAAGAAAGAGATAGTCTTTCCTGCGCTCGTCGCGCGTCTTGAACATGAGAAGTCAGGCACTGTCCTCTTTGATACCGGCTACTCGGAAAGGATCTACGGCAACGGCATAGTCTCTAAGATCTATAATCTCCTGAATCCTTCTGACGTAAGGGAAGAAGATACGATCAGCCACAAGATGAAGACTGAAGGCCGCAAGGTAAGCTATATCATCTTAAGCCATCCGCATCCCGATCACATAGGCTGTCTTAAAGACTTCAAAGACTATACTCTGCTTGCTACAGAAGACTGTATCAATGGTCTTAGGAAATCGAAAAATACAGAGCTCGTTTTCCGCAACCAGGTGCCTGATATGACAGGCGGAATTAAGATAAGAAGCCTTGAGCCTCTGACACAAAATGACGGTGAAGCCGGAATGCTCTTAAAGCACTTTACGGAAGTATACGATGTCTTAGGAGACGGAAGCGTATACGGAGTAAGGCTTGACGGTCATACAAAAGGGCAGATGGGCATTTATATCCCTGAGTATAAGCTTTTGCTGGCTGCAGACGCTTCCTGGGGGCATTATTTTGCGGACCGTGTAGATAAGATGAGATTCATGCCAAAGAGGATCCAGAAGGATTACAAGGTCTATAAAGACACCGTAGAGCGCGTTAAGGCTTTCGAGAAGGAGCATCCTGATGTCAGGGTAATCTATTCCCACGAAGAATTCCCGGAGGGCGTCTATGAGCAATAAGATCGATATCCTCAGGACATATCTCAAATACAAGAACATGCGCTTTAAAGACCGCGCGGCGCTTGAGAAATACCAGGAAAAGAAGATAAGCAAACAGCTTGATTTTGTTACTTCGCATTCCAGGCTTTATGAGAAGTATAAGGGCAAGCCGCTATCTGATTATCCTCTTATGGATAAGAAGCAGATGATGGAGCATTTCGATGAGCTCAACACGGTAGGCACGAACCGCGACGAAGCAATGAAGCTTGCGATAGATTCGGAAAGAAGCCGTGATTTCTCCGAAAAGCTCAATCACATTACAGTGGGCCTGAGCTCAGGAACGAGTGATACGAGAGGCATTTTCCTTGTGTCCGATAAAGAGAAGGACACGTGGGCAGGCTATATCCTGTCTAAGGTCTTATACGGATCCATTCTCGGAAAATATGAAGTCGCTTTCTTCATGAGAGCGAATTCGAATCTTTATGAATCAGTAAGTTCATCCAATATTCACTTTGTTTTCTATGACATCTACAAGGATGTTGATGATAATATCAGGAAACTTTTGGAGCAGAAGCCGGATATAATCGTGGGCCAGCCGTCCATTCTTCTGGATCTTTGCCGCGTCGCTAAAAATCTTCATCCGAAGAAGGTCATATCCATAGCCGAAGTTCTTGAAGACCGCGACAGGGAGGAGATCAAGAAAGCATTTAACGTCGATGTGATACATCAGGTCTATCAGTGTACCGAAGGCTGTCTTGCCACGACATGCGAATACGGCACTATCCATCTCAATGAGGATATCGTGCATGTGGAAAAGGAGTATCTGGATGACAGAAGATTCATTCCGGTGATCACCGATTTCACGAGGACTTCGCAGCCGATAATAAGATACCGCTTAAACGATATACTGGTAGAGCGCAAAGAGCCTTGCCCCTGCGGGAGCTGTTTTACCGCGCTCGAAAGGATCGAAGGAAGAGAAGATGATGTATTTGTCTTTGACTGTGAAGAGAATAAGAGTGTAGAAGTATTCCCGGACTTCATAAGAAGGCTTGTCCTTTTCGCAGGCGACGTCAGCGATTACAGGATAGTCCAGACTGAAGACGGAAGCATGGAAGTTTATTGGAATGAGAATGATGCCATGAAGGATAAGTTCATGACCGAGCTTAAGAAAATGGCGTCAGACAGGGGATTTGATTTACCTGAGGTCAAATTTTACACGTATTCATTTGACCGCAGTAAAAAGTTGAAACGTGTGGAATCAAGGAGAAAGAGAAAATGAGAAAAGTAGAGATTATCGGTTATGGTTATTATGTTCCGGAAAATACAGTTGAATTTGACGGACAGATAAGACACAGAGTACCTGAAGGCGGAAATGACACCCAGTTATCAATGGCAGTATCAGCAGCTAAGGCAGCGCTCGAAAAAGCTTCTCTTGATATCACGGATATCGGCTGCATCGTATCTTCCAGTGCCGTCGGCGTACAGCCTATCCCGTGCACGGCAGCTCTGATCCATGAGCAGATCGCGAAGGGCACTGATATTCCGGCAATTGATATTAACAGCACATGCACCAGCTTTGTGTCTGCATTTGATTATGTAAGTTACCTGATCGATGCAGGACGCTATAACAAAGTGCTTCTGGTAGCAAGTGAACTTGCGTCAGTCGGCCTTAACCCTAAGCAGAAGGAAAGCTATGAGCTGTTCGGAGACGGCGCTGCCGCTGTTGTGCTCAGCAGATGCGAGAACGGCGGATCCGGTGTTATCTACGGTAAGCAGGCTACATGGTCTGAAGGTGCTCATGACACTGAGATCAGAGGCGGTCTCACGGGTCTTTACCCTGACAAGTATGTGGAAGCTCCTGAAGAATACTGCTTTGATATGAACGGCCTTAAAGTCTTAAAGCTTGCGGGAAGAAAGCTTCCGAAGTTCTTTGACGCCGTTTTGAAAGAGAGCGGATACACCATGGATAATATCGATATGGTAGTCCCTCATCAGGCCAGCAAAGCTCTCGGAATGATCATGCCTCTCATCGGCGTTCCGAAGAACAAATATATCGACATAGTTCCCGAGTACGGAAATATGGTATCCGTTGCGATACCGCACGCGCTGATCTGGGCCATCGAGAACGGAAAGATCAGGAAAGGCGATACGGTACTTCTCATCGGTACAGCCGCAGGTCTCACTGCGAATGCGCTGCTGTTCAAGTATTGATATATCGCACGGACCTTTTTCGAACTGATCGAAAACTGTCTCAATTTATGTTAATATTTTCTTTGGAATAAGCTCGCGTTTTCGCAGCGTTTTAAGGGAGGATATTAATATGGGAAGAGGCGGCGGAGGTGGTAGTTCTCACCACAGCTCACATTCATCAAGCAGTCATTCACATCATTCAAGCAGCTCGTCGTATCGTTCGTCGAGTTCGTCATCTTCGCATCATTCCGGCGGTTCATATCATTCCGGCAGCAGTTACGGTGGCGGAGGATCAGGCGGCGGATGTCTGTCTACTTTCATAACTCTGTTCATCGTCTTCGGATTTATTGGCTTAGGCTTTTTCTTAGCTGTCTTTAAAGGCGAAGGCGGCGGAAGAGTAGGAGACTTTATAAGACTCGAGAGATCAACTGTACAAAGAGAAGCTTTGCCTGAATCTAAGTGTGATCCCATCGATGAATGGTATAGTGACGACTGGGGCGACTGGATCGACCAGTCAGGCGAAGAGACCGCTCTTGTAGACGGTCTTAAGTACTTCTATGAGAAGACAGGCGTACAGCCTTATCTTTGGATCATGGGCGAAGAAGGCGCAGACTATAAGTCTGAAGGCAGTCTCGAGGAGCTTGCCGAATCCAAGTACATAGAGATGTTCGGTAAAGACGAAGGACACGTCCTCGTTATTTTCCGCGAGTATCCTAATGAATCAGGCAACTATATCTGCGTTGTAACTCCGGGTTACGATGCCGAGACCCAGGTCCTTGACGAAGAGGCAAGAGAGATCCTTTTAGACTGGATCGATTACTATTACACCGATGACAGCCTTAATGAAGGCCGTTTCTTCGAGAAGTCTTTCGAGACTGCAGCAGACAAGATGATGGTCAAGCAGCTGTCCTGGAAGCAGATCGGAGTGATCATTGTGGTCGCTGCTATCGTTGTAGTCGGTATTATCATCACCGCAGGCATCATCAAGAAGCGTAAGGTCGCAGTTGCCAAGCAGAAAGCTAAGCAGGCCCAGGCTGAGAAGGATAAGAAGCAGATCGAATTCAACCAGCAGAAGTACAACGATGCTCTCGAAAAGGAGTATGTATCCGTCGAGTGTCCCAACTGCGGCTCTGCAGGCAACAAGATCCGTAAGGGCACGGTAGCTTACTGCCAGTTCTGCGGTTCTGCCATCAGCGTAGACATGATCGGCCAGGCCTTTATCGGCGATATCTTCTCGCAGCAGCAGGCACAGCCTCAGCAGCAGGCATACCAGCAGGCTCCTGCTTATCAACAGGCACCGGCATACCAGCAGGCACCGGCATACCAGCAGGCTCCTGCATACCAGCAGGCACCGGCATACCAGCAGGCTCCTGCATACCAGCAGCCCGCATATCAGCAGCCTGCGTATCAACAGCCTGCTTATCAGCAGCCGCAGACCTATCAGCAGCCTGTCCAGGCATATCCGCAGGCTCCTCAGGCTTATCCTCAGGCACCGCAGTACCAGCCTGCACCGCAAGGCTACCAGCAGCCTCCTCAGAATTATCAGCAGCCGCCGCAATGATGAATTTCTACGTAGCGACATTATTTCCTGAGCAGGTTACTTCGTATCTTAATACGAGCATTACAGGACGCGGAATCGCGAAAGGCGCGATCGCTTTGGAATGCATCCAGATGAGGGATTATGCGCCGAATACTTATGGCCGCGTTGATGACACCATCTATGGCGGCGGTACCGGCATGATGATCCGTCCCGAGCCTGTCTACGGCGCTTATGAAAAGGCTGTAGAATTATGCGGAGGAAAGAAGCCTTATACGGTCTATATGTCTCCTAAGGGCAAGGTTTTCAATCAGGCCAAGGCGCACGAACTCGCGGGGCGTGAGAACCTTCTCATTATCTGCGGTCATTACGAGGGAATCGATGCCAGGGTTATCAATGATATCTGCGACGAAGAGATATCTATCGGAGATTATGTCTTAACAGGCGGTGAGACGGCGGCAATCGTCGTTATCGATGCCGTGGCAAGGCTTGTCCCGGGCGTTCTTCCCAATGAAGAGGCTTATACCAACGAGTCTCATACTGACGGAATGCTCGAAGCGCCCCAATATACCAAGCCTCCGGTATGGCACGGACAAGAGGTCCCGGAAGTCTTAAAAAACGGCAACGACGCAGCAATTGCGGACTATAACCGCATTGCAGCACTGGTCGATACATGGCACAACAGGCCCGATATGCTGGACAAATTGGACATTTCGGAGAGCGATTGGGCTAAAATGCTTGCCTTTGAAAGAGGCATGTGCTAAAATTCTCCAGTTATCAGGGTGGTCCTCTGCCATTATCCAGGCAAGAACATCTGCAGGAAAGAGAGGAAACGAACAATATGGATTTAGTAAAAGTCATCGAGAGCGAGAATATTCGCAACCAGTATCCTGAAGTTGAAGTCGGAGACTTCGTAAAGGCTCACCTTCTTATCAAGGAAGGCGCTAAGGAGCGTATTCAGGTATTCGAAGGCTATGTCATCGCAAGAAAAGGCCAGGGCCTTTCAGAGACAATAACAATTCGCCGTGTATCTTACGGTATCGGCGTAGAGAGAATTCTCCCTGTTAACTCACCCAAGATCGATCACATCGACGTTCTTCGTAAGGGTAAGATCAGAAGAGCAAAGCTTTATTATCTCCGCGATCGTCAGGGCAAGGCTGCAAAGATCACACAGAAGATCTAATAGCAATCTTAATCGGATTCATACAGGCTGTCTCATGAGGCAGCCTGTTTTATTATTTTCGTTGTGTCAGATTTGTTGGCCTGAAACAGGCTGAAAACATCAACAAAAAGACGCTTTTTGTGAAAATGTGATTTTTTGTTGGTCTGAAACAATGAAAAGAGGCCAACAATTTTGCTACACTAAACCACGTCGATGTAAAAGACGATGGGTATGATAAAATCATCAAGAAGGAAAGATTCCGGAGTATATATGGCAGAGAAAAAGAACGACATCAATTGGTTTCCGGGGCATATGAGAAAGGCCTTAAACGAGACCGGCGAGAGAATGAAGCTCGTCGATCTTGTCTATGAGACATGCGATGCCAGGATCCCTTTCTCGAGCCGCAATCCCGAGCTCGATAAGATAATCGGGGAGAAGCCGAGGATCGTTATCCTTAACAAGGCCGATCTTGCTGACCCTTCGAAAACACCCGTCTGGGTCAACAGTCTTGAGTCAGGCAATACCCGCGCCTGCGCGCTCGAGAGCACGCACAAGAAGGGCTTTGAGAGGCTTAACGCCATCACTATGGAACTCATGAAGGATAAGCTCGAGAAAGCCGCTGAGAAGGGCAGGATCGGACGTCCCGTCAGAGTTATGGTCGTCGGCGCGCCTAATACGGGAAAATCCACGCTTATCAATGCGCTTGCAGGCAGGAAGGCTGCCGTTACGGGCGATAAGCCGGGCGTCACAAAAGATTTCAAGTGGATAATGACAGGCGGAAGGCTTGAACTGATGGACATGGCAGGCGTGCTGTGGCCGAGGATCGCTAATGCCAAGAGCGGCATATGCCTTACAGCGCTTGGCTCCGTAAAAGAAGAAGTCGTTGACGTGGTCAAGGTCGCCTATGAGACTTTGAAGATAATGGCTGAGATCTATCCCAATCTTCTGACAGAGCGCTACGGCGTTGAGCTTAATCTTGAGACCAATGAAGACGACGGATATTTCCAGGATCCTTTCTACGATATCTTCCTTGCCATGGCTAAGAAGAGAGGCTGCATCATGAGCGGCGGAAGGATCGATGAAGAGCGCTTCGCAAGGCTGTTCTTAAACGATCTGAAAGAGGGCAGGACCGGCAGGATCACGCTCGAGATGCCCGGAGATTATAAGTAAGGAGAACTGATCATGCCTAAGCTTACTACTGAGCAACTTATCGCAAAATACGATGCGATGTATGAATACGAGAATGATTGTTTCTCCAAAGGATATAAGATGATCGGCGGTATCGACGAGGCAGGAAGAGGACCTCTCGCAGGCCCTGTTGTTGCCGCATGCTGCATACTTGATCCCGATGTAAAGATCCTTGGCTTAGACGATTCGAAAAAGCTGTCCGAGAAGAAGAGGGAAGAGCTTTTCCTCGAGATAAAAGAGAAGGCAAAAGCTTATGCGATCTGCAGTGCAAGTCCCGAAGAGATCGATGAGATTAATATCCTTGAAGCAACGAAAAAAGCAATGAGGAACTGCGTTAAGGAGCTCGCTTCAAAGGGCATGTCACCTGACATCCTTCTTATCGATGCAGTCAATCTTTCAGGCACGGGATTAGACGTTATACCGATCATTAAAGGTGACGCAAAATCTGACTCTATCGCAGCGGCATCGATCCTCGCAAAAGTAACCAGGGACCACATCATGATGGAATACGATGAAGAATATCCCGGCTACGGTTTTGCTAAGCATAAGGGCTACGGCACCAAAGACCACTATGCCGCAATCCGCGAAAAAGGAATGACTCCCATCCACCGCAGGTCCTTTCTTAAGGTTATACATTAAGACGTTGATAAATAAAGTTCCGCAAGTGCTTCCGCACAAGCTCAAAGAGCGCGGAAGCCCCGCACTCGCGAAATAATATTTCGCAGACTCTTGACTTTGTGGCAAAACTCAATTATTATATCGCTCGTGAAAGAAGAACGTCCGTTTCTCACCTTAAGCGGCCAAGTGCTTGTGAAGAGGTCATAACATAGAATTATAACCTTTATATAGAGGGGTTGCTCGTTTTAGGGCAGGGTTGTTATGAGAGAACGGATTTTATCCGTTCTTTTTTTATGCAGGAAATAGAGCTTTTAAACAAGGAGGTGGCCACCATCGCAAAGACCAATGATACTCAGATGATTAACGGGGCAATCAAGTTCCCTCAGGTTCGTCTTATTGACGCAGAAGGACAAATGGTCGGAGTAGTACCGATCGAAGAAGCCCTCAAGAGCGCTGAAGATGCTGAATTAGATCTCGTCTGCATATCACCTAATCCTGACAACCCGGTTTGCAGAGTCATGGATTACAACAAGTTCCTTTTCGAGAAGAGCAAGAGAGAGAAGGAAGCAAAGAAGAAGCAGAAAGAGACAGAGCTCAAGGAAGTCGGCTTAAAGCTTACAACAGACGTTCACGATGTCGAAGTAAAGCGCAAGATGGTCGTAAAGTTCCTTTCAGCAGGAGACAGAGTAAAGGTTAACATCAGATTCAGAGGCCGCGAGATGGCTTTCCAGAATAAAGGTTTCGAGGTCATGAATAATTTCGCTGACAGCGTAACCGAATACGGATCAGTTGACAGACCGCCGAAGATTGAAGGCAGGAACATGGTAATGTACTTGTCACCGGCAAAGAAAAAATAATTTAGGAGGATAGAAATATGCCCAAGCAGAAAACACACACTTCTTCAAAGAAGAGATTCAAGGTTACCGGTACCGGTAAGGTTCTCCATAAGCAGGCATTCAGAAGCCACATTCTGAGCAAGAGACCTACAAAGAGAATGAGACACCTTAGACACAACCAGGTATGCTCAGATCAGAATGCAAGAATCATCAAGAAGATGATCCCTTACGCTTAATTGCTTAGAATTTAGGAGGACAAGACAATGTCAAGAGTTAAAAGAGGAATCCGCACAAGAGCGCGTCATCATAAGATTTTAAAGGCAGCAAAGGGTTACTGGGGTCATAAGAGCAAGCTTTTCAAGGTTGCTAACCAGCAGGTTCTCAAGTCCGGTAACTATGCTTACAGAGACAGAAGAAATAAGAAGAGAGAGTTCAGAAGACTCTGGATCGTTCGTATCAACGCTGCTTGCCGTTTGAACGACATGAGCTACTCCAGATTCATGAACGGCCTCAAGAAGGCTGGTATCGAGCTTGACCGTAAGGTTCTCTCCGATATCGCAGTTACAGATGCAGCAGGTTTTACTTCTCTCGTTGAGAAGGCTAAGGCAGCTCTCTGATATTGCCAATAAGATTGAATTTTCAAGTTGCGTGAGATCTGTTCTCGCGCAACTTTTTTATTGTGTTATATAATGTTCTAAGCGAAAACAAAGGAGACAAAAGTTTTGGTCATCACCAGCCGCGACAATCCGAACGTAAAGCGTATCGCAAAGCTTACCAAAAGATCTGAAGCCAGGAAGGAAGGCTTAATCTATCTTGAGGGAACCCGTCTTTGCGAGGAAGCTCTTGCGAGCGGACAGAAGGCCAAAGAAGTGATCGTTACCGAAGATAAGATCTCCTGGGCAAAAGAATTCACACCTGAATTAGAGCCCCTTGTATTAAGCCGTGATGTGTTTACAAAAATATCCCAGACGGTAAATCCCCAGGGCGTTGCGATCGTTATAAATGAGCCTCTTATCGGCGCTGAGATCCCGAGAAAAGAAGACGGCAAGGATATCTATGTCGTGCTCGAGAACACACAGGATCCGGGCAACCTCGGAACGATAATCAGAATGGCTGATGCATTCGGTCTTACAGCCGTTATCATAAGCCCCACAACATGCGATCCTTATAACGATAAAGTCATCAGAGCAACTATGGGTTCTGTATGGCATATACCGGTTGTAAGAAAGACTATGGATGAGTGTTTTGTTTTTTTCGGAAGCGCGAAAATAGATACCATCGCAACACATCTTAAGGGCAATGAACTGGGTGCAGGTGATCTTAAACTCCCATGCGCTTACTTTATCGGCAATGAGGGCGAGGGACTTACGGATGAGACATCCCAAAAATGCACTAAGCTCGTTAAGATCCCGATGAAGGGAAAAGCCGAATCGCTTAATGCTGCAGTAGCCGCATCAGTAATCGGATACGAGCTTTCAAAGCTTTTGTAAGAGGCATTTTTGAATAGACTAAACAACTAAACATACTTAGTTTGTATAATTATTCGTCTAACAGCGAGCAAACCCAAATAAAAGAAAAGTTTTATAATATCTGGTATTATAGGTGCTAGTCTAAGTGAAGATAGCAGAAAGACAGACGGAACATGGCATTTGAACAAAGAGAAGAGCTTATTAACAAGCTTGCTGACGTAGCAAAAGTTAAGTCGTATATCAACAAGGATCTGTACACCAAGTACAACGTTAAGAGAGGACTCCGTAACAATGACGGTACGGGAGTTCTTGTTGGCCTTACCGAAGTAGGTGAGGTTATGAGTTATATCGTTGATGATGCAGACAGGATCCCCGTCGAGGGTAAGCTTTTCTATCAGGGCTATGAAGTAAAAGATATCGTAAACGGATTCTTCTCTGAAGGGAGATACGGATACGAGGAGACTGCTTTCCTGCTTCTTACAGGCGAGCTTCCGACTGCATCTGAACTTAAGGAATTCAACTCATTGCTTCAGAGCGTAAGACCTCTTCCGGAGGGCTTTACTGAAGACATGATCATGAAGGCACCTTCTCCGGATGTCATGAACAAGCTTGCAAGATCCATCCTTGCGCTTTATTCATATGACGATAATCCTGATTCCACAGATATCGCTAACGTTGTAAGACAGTGCACGGAGCTTATCGCAAGATTCCCTGTGCTCATTTCCTACGGCTATATGGCAAGAAGACATTACATCGAGCACAGAGACCTTTATATTCATGCTCCCGTTCCTGAATACAATACTGCCCAGAACATTCTTCACATGATAAGACCTGACGGCAAGTTCACTGAACTTGAAGCAAGGATCCTCGACGTGATGCTCGTCCTTCACGCAGAGCACGGCGGCGGAAACAACTCCACATTCGTAACTCATGCCGTAACTTCAACAGGTTCTGATACATATGCGGTAATGGCTTCTGCAGTAGGTTCACTTAAGGGACCTCAGCACGGCGGTGCTTCCAACAAGGCATATGCCATGATGAAGGACTTAAGAGAGCACGTATCCGACTGGACAGACGAGAAGGCTATCAAGCAGTATCTTGCAGATATCATCAACAAGAAGGCTTTCGATCATTCAGGCCTTATCTATGGTATCGGCCACGCTGTTTATACACTGTCCGACCCTAGAACTGTCGTTATCAGGAAGTATGCTGAAGTCCTCGCAAAAGAGAAGGGCAACATGGATCTTTATAATCTCTATATCCTTGTCGAAAAGCTTGCTCCTGAAGTTTTCCATGAGGTAAAGAAGTCTGATAAGCTCGTTTGCGCAAATGTCGATTTCTTCGCAGGACTTGTATATTCAATGCTCGGCATTCCGACTGAGCTCTATACGCCTTTGTTCGCTTGCGGAAGAATCGCAGGATGGAGCGCTCACAGGATCGAGGAGCTCGTATCCGGAGGCCGTATCATGAGGCCTGCATTCAAGTGCGTTAACAAGCGCAGACCTTATATTCCTTCAGATAAGAGGACAGATATTATCTGATAAATGAATATTGGCCGCATATCAGGCCAGATATTCCTGCCCGGTGTACTTGCGCAGTAAATAAACCTGTGGTAATATACTCGGGCAAACAAAAAGGCCCCATGGTCAAGTGGTCAAGACGGCGCCCTCTCACGGCGCAATCAGCGGTTCGAATCCGCTTGGGGTCACCACATAGCAAATCAAGGACGAACATCTGATCTGATGTCCGTCTTTTTGTTAACATAGGGAATTTTAATATGGATGAGAACAGATATATAAAGATCAGAGGCGCCAGAGAGCATAACCTCAAGAATATCGACGTCGATATCCCGCGCAGGAAGATGGTCGTTTTGACAGGCCTTTCAGGATCGGGCAAATCTTCGCTCGCATTCGACACGATCTATGCCGAAGGCCAGAGAAGATATGTCGAGTCATTGTCTTCTTATGCGAGGATGTTTTTAGGCCAGCTCGATAAGCCTGATCTGGACAGCATAGAGGGATTGTCTCCTGCGATCTCCATTGACCAGAAGTCCACTGTAAGCAACCCGAGATCAACTGTAGGTACTGTTACGGAGATCTACGATTACTTCAGACTTTTATATGCGAGAGTAGGACAGCCTTTCTGCCCCAAATGCGGCAAGAAGATAAAGTCCATGGGTATAGACCAGATCATAGATAAGCTCAAGGTCTATCCCGAAGGCACAAGAGCTATCGTATATGCACCTGTTGTTAGGAATAAGAAGGGTGAGTTCAGCAAGCTTTTCGACGGCTTCAGGAAGTCCGGTTACGCTCGTGTGAGAGTGGATAACATTACATATGAACTGGACGAGGATATCGAGCTTAACAAGAACAACAAGCACACGATCGAAGTAATAGTCGACAGACTGGTAATAAAGGAAGCAAACACCACAAGACTTTACGATTCATGCGAGACAGCATTAAAGCTCGCTGACGGCCTTCTTCAGGTAGAACTCCAGACGGCAACAGAGGGTAAGGATGGAGAGAAGACCTATGAATCCAGCGAGGAATTCTTCTCGCAGCATCTGGCATGTCCTGACTGCGGAATATCCTTTGGTGAGATCAATACGAGAAGCTTCTCATTTAACAGCCCTGAGGGCGCATGTCCCAACTGCTCCGGTATCGGAACGCTCACAGCGGTCGATCCCGAGCTCTGCATCACCAATCCCAAGCTTTCTATCAATGAGGGCGCTGTAAGGACGGCAGGATGGAATTTTGACGATCCCAAGAGCTGGGGAAGATGTTTTATCGAAGCACTCGCGAAGAAGTATAAGTTCTCTTTGGACACGCCTTACTATAAGCTGCCCGAGAATGTGAAGAACATTATCCTCTACGGCAACGGCGGTGAGATGCTCAAGGTCGATACAAGGAACTCCATATATCCCAGAAGCGGAGATTACTATTCTGACTGGGAAGGCGTTGTGCCGAGCGTTATGAGGCGTTGGAGAGAGTCCGGCAGTGAAGAGATGAAGGCTTCATATGAGCGTTACATGAGTATCGATTTATGTCCTGTCTGCAACGGCGCAAGACTTAACAAGAACAGCCTGTCTGTAAAGCTCGGCGGTCTTAATATTTCTGAGCTTACGGATATGTCCGTAAAGAACATGCGCCAGTTTTTCGCTGACCTTACATTGAAGGGCAAGAATGCGGAGATCGCCGCACCGATCTTAAGAGAAGTTAAGGCCAGACTCGAGTTCTTAAACGATGTCGGTCTGGACTATATGACGCTGTCCAGATCTTCTGCAACACTCTCAGGCGGTGAGGCACAGAGGATCAGGCTTGCCACACAGATAGGAGCGGGCCTGCAGGGCGTCTTGTACGTTCTTGACGAGCCTTCCATAGGTCTGCACCAGAGAGACAACGACAAGCTCATTAAGACATTGTTCAAGCTCAGAGACTTAGGCAACTCTATCCTTGTTGTAGAGCACGATGAGGATACTATGAGAGCTGCTGACCATATCGTTGATATCGGACCCGGCGCAGGCTCATTCGGAGGCCAGATCGTAGCTCAGGGCACGATTGACGACATCATCAAGGTTGAAGAGTCAGTTACAGGTCAGTACCTGTCCGGCAAGAAGTTCATTCCTGTTCCCATGAACAGAAGGAAATTCGACGATAAGAAGCTCCTCAAGATCAAGGGCGCATGCGTCAATAACCTCAAGAATATCGATGTTGATATTCCGATCGGTCTTTTCACGGTCGTAACGGGCGTATCTGGCTCAGGCAAGTCCTCTCTTATCAATTCGACGCTCGTTCCGTATCTCGAGCACGAGCTTAACGGATCGAGGAAGAAGAGGGTAAAGTGCGAGAGGATTACCGGATATTCGAACCTTGATAAGATCATCTGCATCGACCAGAGCCCTATAGGAAGGACTCCGAGAAGTAATCCGGCAACATATATCGGACTTTTCGACCTTATCCGCAAGCTCTATGCAGAGACTCCTGATGCCAAGCAGAGAGGCTACCAGGCAGGAAGATTCTCATTCAACACCAAGGGCGGACGCTGCGAAGCGTGCTCAGGTGACGGCGTTAACAAGATCGAGATGCATTTCCTTCCTGATATCTACGTTACATGCGATGTATGTAAGGGTAAGAGATATAACAGGGAGACTCTGGAAGTCAGATACAACGGGAAGAACATTTCTGACGTTCTCGACATGAGCGTTGACGATGCCTGTGAGTTCTTCAAGAACCATCCGGCGATCTACAAGAAGGTAAGGACACTGCAGGATGTAGGCCTCGGTTACATCAAGCTCGGCCAGCCGTCGACGACTCTCTCGGGTGGTGAGGCACAAAGAATCAAACTTGCCTCGGAATTGTCGAGAAGATCGACAGGTAAAACGATATATATATTAGATGAACCCACGACGGGTTTGCATGTTGCAGACGTTCATAAATTGGTTGACATTTTAGAACGCCTAACAGAAAATAAGAACACTGTGGTCGTAATCGAGCACAATCTGGATGTCATAAAGACGGCAGATCACATAATTGACTTGGGTCCCGAGAGCGGTGACGGAGGCGGCGAAGTAGTTGTCACGGGCACGCCTGAAGAGATTGCAAAATGCAAAAAGTCTTACACGGGACAGTTCTTAAAGCCTCTTCTCGAGAGAGCTAAGAAGAACGATCAATATAGAGATATTTCTGCCTTTATCGATACCGCAAGACTCGAGGAAGAACAATACGACATTCTTACCGGTCCCAAGGTAAGACGCAGGATAAGGGAAGAGGATAACGGAGAAGAGTAATGGCACTTTGTAGTATTTGTAAAAAGAGACATGCTATCGTCTTTACCAGCCGCTATGAGAACGGCGCGAGGATCGACGAAGGCTTTTGTTTGAAATGCGCCTATGAATCAGGCATATCGGGTGTTACCGATATGTTCAAGGCGACAGGCATCAACGCTGACAACATCGATGAGATGAGCGACAGACTGGAAGAACTCGCAAGTTCTTCCGGCTTTTCGGCTGACCCGACAGAGTTTTTGAAGTCTCTGGCAGCAGGCGACGGCTTCAACGAATCGTTTGAAGACGATGAGGACGGTTATGAATTCGATGAGGATTCCACACCTGTAGGTATTACCGATCCTGAAGAGAAGTCCGGTGATAAAGCACCTGACGAAGAGGAAGAGAAGAAGCCTTCTATTTTCGATTCTCTCTTTGGAAGAAGACCCGGAAGCCAGGCAGGAGAGAGCGCCGATAAGACCAGCAAGGACTCCAAGAAGTCCAGAGGCACACGCCTTAAGTACCTTAATGAATTCGGTACTAACCTTACTGAGCGTGCTGCTGAGGGCAAGATCGACCGCATTATCGGCCGTGACAAGGAGATCGAGCGCTGCATTCAGATCCTTAACAGGCGTTCTAAGAACAACCCTGTACTGATCGGTGCGCCAGGTGTAGGTAAGACAGCTATCGCACAGGGTCTTGCTGTTAAGATCGTAGAAGGTTCAGTTCCTGAGAAGCTTCTTAATATGCAGGTATGGCAGCTTGACCTTCCTGCTATGGTCGCAGGCACCCAGTTCAGAGGACAGTTCGAGAGCCGTATCAAGGGCGTTATCAATGAAGCTATCAAGGCTGAGAATATCATTCTCGTAATCGATGAGCTCCATACGATCGTAGGCGCAGGTGATGCAGAAGGCTCCACAAACGCAGCTAATATCTTAAAGCCTGCACTCGCAAGAGGCGAACTCAGGATCTTGGGTTCCACAACAACTGCGGAATACAAGAGGATCGAGAAGGACTCTGCTCTTGAGAGACGTTTCCAGAAGGTTATGCTCGACGAGCCTTCCATCGAGATGTCCATTGAGATATTAAAGGGCATCAAGGATTACTATGAGAAGCATCATAACGTCACCTATTCTGACGAGGTAATCGAGTTTGCCGTAAAGGCATCAAAGAGATATATCACTGACAGATACCTTCCTGATAAGGCAATTGACCTTATCGATGAGGCAGGTTCTGCTGCAAATCTTAAGAACGTTAAGCTTGTTAAGCTTGCCAACACAAGAAAGGCTCTTGAGAAGGCTAAGCTCGAGCACCAGAAACAGGTAGACGCCATGGAGAATTCTTCTCCTGAAGAGCGTGAGGCTGATTATGAGAAGGTTGCAGAGCTTAAGGCGAATGCCGATAAGCTCCAGAATGAACTTGATGCTTTAGAGAGTGATATCTCACCTGATCCTATTCAGGTTGAGGACATCGCAAGAGTAGTCGAGATGTGGACGGGAATTCCTTTGAAGTCCATTTCAGAGACTGAGACAGAGAAGCTCAAGAATCTTGAAGAGAGACTTCATAAGCGCGTAATCGGTCAGGAGGATGCCGTTCATGCGGTAGCTTCCGCCGTAAGACGTACAAGAGCAGGCTTTACCAAGAAGCATAAGCCTACGTCGTTTATCTTTGTCGGTCCTACAGGTGTAGGTAAGACAGAGCTCGTTAAGGCTTTGGCTGAAGTCATGTTCGATACTGAAGAAGCTCTCATCAGGATCGATATGTCCGAATACATGGAACCTCATTCAGTTTCCAAGCTCATCGGTTCTCCTCCGGGATACGTAGGATTCGATGATGCCGGACAGCTTACCGAGCAGGTAAGAAGAAAGCCTTATTCAGTAATCCTTTTCGACGAGATCGAGAAGGCTCACCCTGATGTATTCAATCTGCTCCTGCAGATGCTTGACGATGGTGTTCTTACTGACAGCCACGGCTTGCATGTTAACTTTGAGAACTGCATCATCATCATGACATCCAATGCGGGAAGCTCTGCAAAGGCTGCCACGATCGGTTTCTTTAATGAGACTCATGAAGCTATGGAACAGCACGTTCAGAGCGCGCTCAAGGAGACATTCCGTCCCGAGTTCTTAAACCGTGTTGATGAGACGATCATCTTCAAGTCCTTAAAGCCTGAGGAGATCCGTCAGATTGTTAATATCATGATCAAGGATGTTTTCGCATCTCTCGAAGATAAGCACATCAAGGGCTCAATGACGAAGGCAGCAGGCGACAGGCTTGCAGAGATCGGCTACGACGAAAAGTACGGAGCAAGACCTCTGCGTAAGGCTATAAGAACTAATATCGAAGATCCGCTCTCTGATATGTTCCTTACAGGTGCGCTGAACGATGTAGCTACGCTCAAGATCGATTTCAGAAGAGGCAAGTTCGTTTTCGATACGGTCAAGAAGCCGAAGGAAGACTGACAGGCAAAACAAAAAGATTAATAAGTGCTGTCCTTTGCGGGCGGCACTTTTAATTTGCAATAAAAAACCGCTGCGATGTTGCAGCGGTTCTTTTGATCAGTTTGAACTGTTATTACTTCTTCCAGTCGAAGTATGCTGTGTTGTAACCGTACTTAACTACGCTTTCCTTTGTAGTTACATTAACTGTGAAGGAGTAAGTGTCGCCAGCCTTGATGGCGATCTCGTTAGGTGTTCCTCTGTAAGTCTTTCCGTCCTTCTTAAGCTTGAATTCCATAGCATCTGATGTAACGCTCTTGATGCTTGAACCGGCGAAAAGCTTGATATCAAGATAATTGAGGGACTTAGGAAGGTTACATGTCTTATTGCTCTTGTTCTTGAGCTCGATAGTGAACTTGAAGCCCTTCTTTGTCTGCTTGAAGTTTGTGATCTTGGTGCCGATATCGGTTACCTTCTCGCCGCCGGCAGACTTCTTTGTCTCTTCAGTAGCCTCAGTCGTAGCTTCTGTGGTTGTGGTTGTAGCCTCAGTAGTCGTTGTTGTGGCTTCTGTAGTAGTTGTAGTAGTGGGCTCTTCTGTTGTAGTTGTTGTTGGCTCTTCCGTAGTTGTCGTTGTAGCCTCTGTAGTTGTAGTCGTAGCCTCAGTTACTGTAGTTGTTGTCTCTGTTTCTTCCTTGGAAGATTCGATGGAAGTAGCAGATGTCTTTGTAGCGATAGTCTCTACATTCCTCTTACCAAACAGGCTTCTGATACCGGAAGTGTTGTCCAATGCCCAGAGGATTCCGATAGCAAGGAAGATGATAACGAGGAATGTGATAAGTCCTGCAAGGCCCGGATCCTTCTTAGATCTGGGTTCCTTAGACTTCTTCTTGGACTTCTTAACTGTAGTAACAGGGGAGATGGCTTTATTGTCATGTCCCTGGTTTGCAGCAACGCCTCTTGTGGCTGCGACAGGCTGCTTGCCCTTTGCTTCGAAAGGTGAATCGGGAGCAGTCTGAGGTGCCTGAGCAGGCTTTCCTGAAGATGTGCCAGGTCTCTGGGCAGCCTCTGATACAGATGCAGCGGGCTTAGCGGGAGCTGCAGGCTTAGCAGGAGCTGTGGGTGCCGCAGGCTTAGCGGCAACAGGTGCAGCAGGTGCAACGGGTGCTGTGGGTTTTGCAGCAACAGGTGCAGCAGTTGCAACGGGTGCTGTAGGTGCAGCAGGCTTTGCGGCAACAGGAGCTGCAGGTGCTGCGGGCTTTGCAGGTGTTGCTGTAGCTGCAGGTCTCTGAGGTCTTTCTGTCTCAGCAGGTGCCTTAACTGTTTCAACAGGCTTAGCAGCAGATACGGTTGCAGCGGCTCCAACAGCCGCGCCGGCAGCGGCAGCGGTTGCTGCAGATGCTGTTTTCGCAGGCTCAGCAGGCTTAGCGGGAGCTGCAGGTGCAGAAGGGATAACAGGCTTAGCGGGTTCAGCAGGCTTAACTGCTTCAGGACGCTTAACCGGAATTACATTAGATGCAGGGTTAACATGTTCAGCAGGCTTAGCCGGCTCAACATGCTTTGCAGGCATATCGGGAATAATTGACTTAACAGGCTCTGCCGGTTTTGCAGGTGCAACGGGAGCGGCAGGTGCTGCAGGTTCAGCGGGTTTTGCAGGAGCTGCAGGTGCTGCGGGTGCTGCAGGCTTTGCAGGTGCAGCGGGCGCGGGAGTCTGTGCCTGTCTTGTCGTGTTAATAGATTTGAAAGGGCTGATCGGGACATTTCCGGAAGGCTTAAAGTCGTCATCCAGGAATTCTGCGAAAGCCTTTTCTGCTTCCTTTGTTGCCTGAGCAGGTGATGTGAATAAATTCGTCTTAGCTGCAGAAGGATAAGGTCTGTAACCGCCGGAAGCCTGGGACTTGGAATCGTCAGGTGTGATTGTCTTCTGCTTATCAGGCTCTGATGCAAAAAGATTATTGGGCTTTGCAGGAGCTGATGCAAAAGGTGATGTGGGCTTAGCGGGTTCAGGCTTAACGGGTGAAGCGATCTTTTCCGTTGTCGGGATATCGATATCAGCAGGCTTGGGAGGCTCAGGCTTTTCAGTGTTCATGAAAGGACTGGTCTTCTTGTCGTGTTCAGATGTAGCGAAATCCAGACCGCTGCCTGATTTAAAGAGCTTATCGTCAGAAGGCTTAGCCTGGGCCTTCTCAGCATCAGTAAACTTGGGTAACGCTTCCTTGGAAGGCTCGGGTGCCTTAGGAGTGAAAGCGGGCTTATCGAAAGTACCGCCGTCCTTAGGGAATACGGGATCGTTGGAAGCGGGTGAAGGCTTTATAGCCGGAATAGTAGCGGCTGTGGATGAAGATGTCTGTTCCGGAGTCTTAAAAGGCTTGAAAGCGGAAATGGAAGAGTCAAATTCAAAGTTGTCGAATTCATCAGACAGTTTATCTTTGAATGTGTTCTCTGTATTGAAATCGAATCTTGAAGAGCCGGCAGGCTGATTGATGCTTGACTGCTTCTCAATATTCTCTTTTGTCTCCTTAAGCTTGTCAGCAATAGACTCGGTCTTGTCACCGGGTTTGAACTGCACTGCAAAAGAAGAATCGACAAAATCGTCCTTGCCATCAGGAGTGTTCGCACTGTTGAATAAGTTAAAATCCTCAGGATCGTTAGGCATTTGTCTAATCTCCTTTATAATTAATTATCTTAATTTTATCGAATATGAATTTTCAATCAATACACTTATGTTACGGAATCGTATCATTTCGAATGGATTAATAACCATTTTTTGCCTTGACTTTAAACATTCATGATGATATTATCATTCAGCACTTACGGATAGGCTCGTGTGGCGGAATTGGCAGACGCAACGGACTTAAAATCCGTCGGAGTAAAATCCGTACCGGTTCAAGTCCGGTCACGAGCACCATTTATTCCTTTTTTAAGTGCAGGCGATTGACATCGCGGAGTGGAGCAGTTGGTAGCTTGCCGGGCTCATAACCCGGAGGTCGTGTGGTTCGAGTCCCGCCTCCGCAACCAAATTGATAAAGACCTCTTTTGTCCTGATGGCAAGAGAGGTTTTTTATTGCATTTTATTTTTCCTAACTCCTGCCTCTACTTATATTTCTTGTTTTTATTATATTTGTGTATAATAAATGCGGATTTTTCAGCTAATAGGGGAGGCTTCTTTCAAATGGCTAATCTTCAGAGTGAACGAACCGCTGAACGTAATGACGTTACCGGCCGAATAGTTCGTATCTGTATCTTGATTATCGTTTCATTCGTCGTAGCGATTGCTGCGGTATCTTTTGCTGTTCATCACATGAGACTGCAGTTCGAGAATGAATTCAAAATGATATCCGACAATAAGATGCATCAGGTATCTGACATCGTCAGAATGACTGTCGATGGTGATGACCTGACTTCTAACACAGTCAATGCTCCTGCAAAGTACAGCACTGTTCTGGATCTCATGCTCGTTGATACGACCAAAGAGAATCTGTCCGCAGAAGGTTACGGACTCTTCGGTTATAACAACGGTCAGTTATCACTTCTCTTAAGCCGTGGTGTTAACGATCCTTCAGAGTTCGCAGTTACAGGAAGAGATATTTCCGAGTGGCTCGGAAATACTTCCAAGAGCACAGTTCTCGTCGGAAAGAATTATGAGAGTGTCATCGTTCCTATCACTGACAGCACAGGTATCTGTGTAGGTGTATTTGAATACAAGTGTACTTTCGGTGAGCTCTATGACATCGGCGATAAGCTCGAGCAGAGAATCCTTACCGCATGCATCATCGCAGTACTTGCCGGAGTTATTCTCTTTGCCGTTCAGGAAGTCCTTATCAGGATCTTCAGAGGCAGGGGAGATAAGGCTAATGCAGAGACAGCACAGAGCCGTGACAGAAGACTTATTTCTTCCACTATCGGTTACTGTTTTACGATCATACTTGTTGTACTGCTCGTCATGGCGACGCAGCTGTCCAAGACATACATGAAAGCTCTTGAGAGCGAGCGTGCTGACATGATGGAGAAGTGCGCTGTATCTTCAGCAGCTGCTCTTTCTTACACAGACGTAAGGGAAGGCATGAACTACATGCTTCCTGTCTATAAGTACGGCAAGGATAAGTCCTACATCGTAAACATCTATACGATGGCAGGTGACTCTTTCTTAAGACTCTATTCATCAACAGATACAGGCAATGTACAGCAGTATTACCTCACAGGTGCAGGCAACCAGTATATTGATTGCTTCAGTCTGCTTCAGGCATCGTTTACATCAAGAAGTGACGGAGGCGTATCTTACGTATGCGCCATTGCGCCGATCATCTCGTCAGAGAATACCGTTGCAGGTGTTCTTGAGATAATGATGCCGCGTTCCGATTTCGAGAGTTCTGTAAACGGAATGAGCCTTTCATGGATATTCACGATCATATCGATCGCTATCTCGATGGGTATTATCGTCTTCGAGATCAATCTCCTTATTTCAACAGTATCCAAGGGAATTTCCGGCAACGCTCCTGTACTCGTTATGTACGGTGAGAACGCTAACAGATTCCTTTCATTCTTTACGGCTTTCGGATCTATCATGATGCCGATAACGTTCGCGGATTATTTCAAGGAACAGCTGAAGGATTTGCCAATGCCGGCCGTGCAGGCCTTTATATGCGTAACCTTGCTGTTGTTCATCTGGGGTTATCTCGGATTTGCCGGAATCAGAAACACCATTAAGGCTAATCTTACGAGCAGGATCGCTCTTGTAGCGGTAACCTGCGCAGGATACTTCTTAGCGCTCATCGCTGGCGTTATCAGTTTCCCTTATCTTACGACCGTACTGGCTCTTCCGATCGGCTTCTGTTTCGGTATGTCTTTTGACTATTTGAGAGATTACCGTATCAATGCAGGAAGACTCGGTTACAAGGACTATAACGACAGGATAATCCATAATGTTCAGGCAGCGTCTTATTTCCTCGGTGCTGCAGTAGGTGCCGTTATCGCAGGTATCTGCTATGAAAGATACGGACTTTTTATCGTAACTATCATCAGTGGTGCAGCGCTCGTTCTTACTGCCATCGGCATGATCTACTTCATGCAGAATAATACGCAGGTAAGGGAAGCTCCTCTGTCTATAAGCGGTTACCTCTCTGTTTTCGCTGACTCAAGGATCGCGAGATTCCTTAATTCCTCATTCCTGATGCTCGGCGTTGCGATCGCTTTCATGACGATGTTCGTTCCGAACTATCTTGATAATGTCGGAATCTCACTTCCTACGACATCATTCTATTTCCTCGTCTGCGGATTCATGGCATGCTTCGTCTGCGGCTTCTTTAAGAACAGACTTGCTCATATGCTTACATCAAGAACGAGAGTACTGATCCAGGCGGCTTCCACAGTGCTCGGCCTTTTCGTCTTCGCACTGCTGCCTTCTGCAAAGACACTTGTAGTAACCAGTGCTTTCTTAGGTATCGCTCTCGGTATCCACGATTATTACTACATCTACGTTCTCTATCTTATCTGCAACGGTAATGTAAGAACCAACTTAAGAAAACTTGCTGAATATACAGTTTATCTCGGTGCGGGATTATTGCTCCCGATCGTCATGATCGCTTTCATGGTCAACAACGTCAGGATCACATTCCTTGTGCTTACGGTGATCATTGCAATCCTCGCATTCATCTATCCGCTGTCTTCTTATGCAGGCAAGATCGATGAGCGTGATCTCTCGCTTAAGCCCCAGAAGGCAAAGCGCGAAAAGCAGCCGGCTCCGGCAGCGCCTCAGGCTTCTGCTGTTGTTATGCCTGACGGTACAGTCGCAGCAGCACCTCAGGATGCTTTCAATGTAGCTGAAGAGCAGTATGTTGCAGAAGAACAGTATGCAGCACAAGAGCCTCAGGCACCGGTTCAGCAGCAGTATCAGCAGCCTTCACAGACTCAGTACCAGCAGCAGTATCAGCAGCCCGCACAGACTCAGTATCAGCAGCAGTACCAGCAGCCAGCCCAGACGCAATATCAGCAGCAATACCAGCAGCCTGTACAGCAGTATACCCAGCAGTATCAGGAGCCTACGCAGTATCAGCAGCAATATCAGCAGCCGCAGCAGTATCAGCAGTACGGCCAGCCTCAATACCAGCAGCCTGTACAGCAAGGTGCTCCGCAGTCTCCTGCTGATCCTTATGCAGGATCCAATCCTGCACCTTACGATGCACCAGCACCTCAGGGTCCTGTAGATCCTTTGGCATTCCTGAACGGTGAGGGTAATGAAGGAGGTAATCAAAATGTCTGATGAACTCTGGAGTCAGAAACTGACACGCGAGAATATCCGCGATTTTTATATGTCCACTGTAGTCATGGTTTATTCTTCCTGCTACAGCATTACAAAGGAAGCAACAAGATGTGAGAATGCGATCATCAAGTCTTATCTCGACATCTATTCCAAGCGTAATAACGTACCGGGTGACAGGGTAATCTATGAATTCGGTGATATCCTTCTTGCGAATGCGAAGAATATCGTTACGCAGTATCCGCTTCCTGCAGACATGACTTTCGAAGACAGGCTTCTCGATGAATACACAAGAAATTCCATGCTCGAGAAGATCCTTTCCAAGATCGATTCCAAGGGCTTCAAGGCTATGGAATTCATCAATACGGACGTTAAGAACAAAGCCGTCAGACGTCCTAAGCAGATGAGAAAGCTTAATGATCTTTTCCAGATCACACCGCTCCTGATCCTCGAAGTTATAGTTCTTGCCATCGTTATCTGGATGGTAAGTTATGCGGCTGTAGTGCTTCCTTACAGACACTCCGAACTCATTAACGAGAAGGGGATTTTCGAATCTGCTACTATCCAGGATCAGTACACGAACGCACTCGCATTCTATCCTTTGAGAATACAGACGAATAAGTCTGCAGAAGAAGGCTTTATGCCGGCTCCCACGAATCCTACTGTATCCACAGAGGCATCGACAGAGAGCCAGGAGGAGACAACTACTACCAATAACATTCCCGGTCCTCTGCTTGCTGAGACGACGGTTCCCGGTATATCTGCCACGAGCGGCTGATTATATATTTAATTACGGAGGTTTTTGAGGATGGACAGGTACGCATTTCTGCTTGAATTGAATACTAATCTTAACATGAAGATCTCCGACAAAGAGATTGACGGTGAGGTGGGCGGCCTTCTGATCAAGGTCAGCTTCACACCTGACGGCAGTCTCAGAGTTAATACAAAGGCCTATCTCGGTCCGCATAATGCTTTCAGGGAAGATATTGAGGCTGCGTTCAACAAGACGAGCTCCTTTGCTGATTTCCTTCTCGAGAATGAGGTCGTAGACCTTTTTGCGCCCAAAGAGACTTTGTCGATGGATTCGGCTTTTAACATCGCTCAGGACATAATGATCTTTGCCACCACGCTTACGGCATTGGGTTATAAATCCACATGTTCACCGATCGATATCGAAGGCGGCGGAAGCACTCTTGAAGGTGACTTCTACAGCGACAGGCTTAAAGACCCAAATG
The DNA here is from genome assembly GCA_016292215.1 of Saccharofermentans sp. Lineage (GTDB taxonomy): Bacteria > Bacillota > Clostridia > Saccharofermentanales > Saccharofermentanaceae > Saccharofermentans. The sequence goes on from JAEFBB010000005.1 coordinate 80,961, forward strand.
CGAAAAAAGAGTTCTATTTGAAGTCTCCAAGAATGAAGATGGGAATCTTAGGTGCAGTCATCGGCACATTTGCTTCTCTGTTCCTCTGCATTGTGGCAGGTATGACAAACAGCTGGATATTCTTTATTCCTGCGGTTTTCATTGTTTCATTTCTTCAGCTGGCGTTATATGAACTTTTCGCAAAAGAGAGGATATGCTTTATCGGCATTATCGTCTGCTTCGTCTTAACGCTGTTTGCATTGCTGTTTGGTGACAGACTTGTATGGACGATAAACCTGATAGACTTTTTCCCTGAACTCAATATGATCGAAGCATATCTTGAAGTTCCTCATCTTGTAGAAGACGGTCTTGCTGCACCCATGGAATACTACAGGGATTTCATCATAATGTTCATCTTTTTCGGTTCTGTTTATCTGATCACATTCGCAAATTTCTTCGTAATGAAGCTTTCAATCATGGACTGGTTCAAAAAGAATACGAGATTGTTTGAAGGCTGATTTAATATCCTCAAAACCATTTAAAATCAAATGCGATAAAAATGACCCGAAATATAGTATTTTCGGGTCTTTTATTACGTGTATCATTAAGATATCAAAAAGCTCCCGGCTATATAGGAAAGGAGAATGTATTCATGTTCGATTTTAAGTATTTCACCCCCACGAAAGTTGTATTTGGCAAGAACACGGAATCTCAGGTTGCAGACCTCATCAAGGAATTTGGCGGTACCAAGATCCTTATCCATTATGGCGGCGGAAGCGTTGTCAGGTCCGGACTTCTCAAGAGAGTAACAGATACTCTTGATGCAGCAGGAATCAGCTATGTCGTTTTGGGCGGTGCAGTTCCGAATCCTCATTTGGGACTTGTTTATGAAGGCATCGAACTCTGCAAAAAAGAAGGCGTTGATTTCCTTCTTGCAGTAGGCGGCGGAAGCGCTATCGATTCAGCTAAGGCAATCGGTTACGGCGTAGCTAATGAAGGCGATGTTTGGGACTTCTACGATTATAAGCGTCAGGCAAAAGGATGCCTTCCTTTGGGCGTTATCCTTACCATTGCAGCTACAGGAAGTGAGATGAGCGATTCTTCCGTTATCACAAAGGAAGAAGGCCTTGTTAAGAGAGGCTACAGCAGCGATTATTCAAGAGCAAAGTTCGCTATCATGAATCCTGAGCTTACCATGACTCTTCCTGATTATCAGACAGCATGCGGATGCACAGATATCATGATGCATACGATGGAAAGATATTTCACAAACGGCGGAAACATGGAGATCACAGATGCACTTGCAGAAGGACTTCTCCGCACGGTTAAGAAGAATGCAGTTATCCTCCGTGACGATCCCCAGAACTACGATGCACGTGCAGAAGTTATGTGGGCAGGAAGCCTTGCTCATAACGGCCTTACAGGCTGCGGCAACGACGGCGGAGACTGGATGACACATAAGCTTGAGCATGAGCTCGGCGGCCTTTATGACGTAGCTCACGGCGCAGGCCTTGCAGCTATCTGGGGCACATGGGCAAGATACGTATATAAGAACTGTCTGCCGCGTTTCAAGAAGTATGCGGTCAATGTTATGGGTGTAGCTGATGAAGGCACCGATGAAGAGATCGCTCTTAAGGGTATCGAAGCAATGGAAGATTTCTACAGATCCATCAACATGCCTACAAATCTCCGCGAACTCGGTGTAACACCCACAGAGGAGGAGCTTAAGGAAATGGCTCATAAGTGCGCTGTAGGCGTTGGCGGTGAGATGGGCTCTGCTAAGGTTCTTGATGAACAGGCAATGTACGACATTTATAAGGCAAGCATGTAAGTGACCTGTAATTCCTGAAAGGAGGATTCCTTTATGTCAGTAAAATGGGGCGTTTTGGGCACCGCGAATATCGCAAGAGGCTGTACTATTCCAGGTATGAAAATGGCTGAGAACTGTGAGCTTTATGCCATTGCCGGAAGAAATGAAGCAAAGGTTAACCGCTATAAGGATGAGTTCGGTTTTGAGAAAGCTTATGTCGGATACGACAAGCTTTTGGAAGATCCTGAAGTACAGGCGGTTTATATCCCGCTTCCGAATAATCTTCACAAGGAATGGGTCATTAAGGCTCTTAAGGCAGGAAAGCACGTTCTGTGCGAGAAGCCTCTGGCTTTGAATGCAGCTGATGCAAGAGAGATGTTTGCTGTTGCAAAAGAGAATAATGTCATCCTGATGGAAGCTTATGCATATCTTCACAGCCCTTATATCCAGTCTCTTAAGGACGATATAAAGAGCGGAATCATCGGTGACGTTGAGTTCGTCGATACTGCATTCTTCACACAGTATTACGTTGAAGATATCAGAATGTATAAAGAGCTCGGAGGCGGCGCAATATACGATCTCGGATGCTACTGCACGACCATGATCTTATCGCTTATTGATTCGGCACCTGACTTCGTTACGGCAAAGGCTGAGTTCAATGATAAGGGCGCAGATGTTCTGGCTTCTGTTATCCTGAAGTTCGAAAACGGAGCGAGGGCAGTATTCAATGTCGGAATGATCTTCGATCCGGGTTCAGACAGAAGAAAAGACATCCTTTACGTTCACGGTTCAAAGGGAACTATCGTATCCGACGTAGAGTATAACCAGGAAGGAAGAGTCACATATACTGTCACTTCCGGAAGCAAGGTCTATAATCCCGTTATCAATGTTCCCCAGAACTATATGCTTGAAGTAGAGCAGCTCGGAAGATGCATCGAGAGAGGTGAGGGGCAGCATATCACACCTGAATTCTCCATTAAGAATGCAGAGCTTCTCGACAAGATCTTAGAGCAGATCGGATATTAATGAGGTGAATGACATGAACGAGACATTAAAAGTATTAAAGACAAGAAGAAGCTGCAGAAACTTTAAGCCTGACATGGTAAAAGAGGAAGACTTAAAGGCTATCCTTGAAGCAGGCACATATGCTGCAACAGGTATGGGCAGGCAGAGCCCGATCATCATTGCTGTTATAGACAAAGCTACAAGAGATGCTCTGTCTGCCGCTAACGCAAAGATCGCAGGAATGCCTGAAGGAACAGATCCTTTCTACGGCGCTCCCGTAATCCTTATCGTCCTTGCTAAAAAAGATGTTGTAACTTATATCTACGACGGTTCTCTCGTTATGGGCAATCTCATGAATGCCGCAAAGAGCCTTGGCGTCGACAGCATCTGGATCCACAGGGCGAAGGAAGAATTCGAATCAGAGATCGGCAAGGATATCCTTGCAAAGCTCGGCATCACAGATGAGTATGAGGGCATCGGTCACTGCGCATTAGGCTATGCTGCAGCACCTCTGGCTGATCCTGCTCCGAGAAAAGGTGACTACGTTTACTACATTTGATGAGGCACGGTATGGAAAAGCGTTTTAAGGTATTAATGCTCAACGGAAGCCCGAGAGAGAACGGCAATATTGCTGTAGGTTTCCGCGAGATGCAGAAGATCTTCGATGAACTTAATGTTGAATATGAATGCATAGATCTGGGGAAGAAAGATGTCAGGGGATGCATTGCCTGCGGTTCATGCGGCAGCACCGGCAAGTGTGTTTTCAATGACGTCGTAAATGAGATCTCCGATAAGTTCGAAAAGGCAGACGGCATCGTTGTCGGTTCGCCTGTTTACTACGGCTGTGCCAACGGTACGCTTGTCTCAGCTCTCCAGAGAGTATTCTACAGTTCGCATTTCGATAAGCGCATGAAGGTCGGCGCAAGCGTCGTGTGCGCAAGGCGTTCCGGCTGTACGGCGACATTCGATGAATTGAATAAGTTCTTCACGATATCCAATATGGCAGTTGCTACAAGTCAGTACTGGAACAATATCCACGGCGGCGCTCCCGGCGAAGCTGACCAGGATGAAGAAGGAAAGCAGACTATGAGAGCTCTTGCCCGCAATATGGTCTTCCTTATGGAAAGTATTGCACTTGGCAAGGAAAAGCTCGGACTTCCTTATCAGGAAGAACATCTGTGGACAAATTTTATCTGATGTAATGTGTTTTAAGCCTGCTTCAGAGATGGAGCAGGCTTTCTGTTTGGGGTGAAATATGGACAATAAGAAAGACGATATTCCCAATATTTCAGGCTATACAATAGCTTCTGTGCTGACTCAGTTCCTTGCGCTGATGTTTTTCTTCCTGGCAATTGTTGCCTTCGTGAATGACTCTGTTATAGGTGGGGTTATTCTTGTTGCGATCGGTGTGCTTTGCGAATTCTTATTTGTAAAGATGATTAAGAAGATCCTGTTCTGGAAGAAACAGGAAAAAGAAGGCGTCTCTCAGCCTGCTGAAGAAGTTTTCGCAGAATCACTCTACAGAAATGACGGTGAGAGCTATGAGACAGCACGCCGGTTTTATTGTGAGCAGCATGGGAAGAAAGCCGGAAAACTTACCGGTGAAGACGATAATATGATCTGGCAGTATACCTATGGCGACTTTGCTTATCTCTTGATGTGGGTAATTGATAACGGTTTTTACCGTCCTTCCAAAGACTACGATGAAGATCAGGCAGAGGAAGCTAAAGCTGAGATCGCGAAGATCAGGAAAAGGGAAGCCCTGCCTACGGATTTCCTTAGCGATTACAGCGACGGGTTTTTCATGGAAGATGAGGTCGCGAAAAAGGCACGCGGCTTTGTAAAGGCATATCGCGATGGTTCATTCCTTGATGATGTCAGGGCCTTTGCAAAGGATAAGCTTGGTACAGAGCTTTATGGTTTCCCTTTCCGCTGGGAAGATTACGATGCGTTCAAGCCCAAGATAGACGAAGCCTATAAAAAGTATCAGGAAAAGAATTCCGCTGCTGATAATTGATAAGAGTCCTGTTCAGGAACTTTATTTCTTCTCGGGATCAAAATTGGCCAGAGGGTTGCTCTCTATCGCACGATGGAGAGCTTCATCATCCACATGCGTATAGATCTGGGTAGTGGAGACGCTCTGGTGTCCCAAGATAAGCTGAAGATTTCTTATATCGACTTTGCCGTACTTATACATAAGAGTAGCGGCCGTATGTCTTAGCTTATGCACGGAGTAGACTCTGGTATCTATTCCTGCCTCTTCAAGAAGGCGCTTTATCGTTATCTGGATCATGTCGTCTGATATTCTTGTGCCGCGCTTGGACACGAACAGCGCTTTTTCTGCAGAGGGCTTTATCTTCAGCGAAGCTCTCTTGTTCATCCAGTCATCGAGAGCTTCAAGGCATGCATCGTTAAGATAGATCGTACGTTCCTTATTACCTTTACCGATAACAGTGAGGGTAGTGCCGTGAATGTCATTTATATTGATGCCTCTGAGCTCGGAAAGACGCATGCCGCAGTTAAGGAAGAGCGTGAGCATGCAGTAATCGCGCTCGTTGGATTCCTTGGGTGAATCGTAAGCGGCCTTAAGGAGTTCCTGGCTCTGCTCAAGAGTTAGATATTTGGGCATACGCTTGCCGATCTTCGGCGTCTCGATGTCGTATGCGGGATTGTTGTCGATAAGTCTTTTCTTCGAATGAAGGTATTTGAAGAAACTCTTAAGGGATGCGATGTGCCTTGCTCTTGCGGAGTTGGACTGTTTTCTGGATCTTGAGAGCCAGATAACAAATGCAAGAAGGTCATCGGTGGTTACCTTGTTGAGGAGCTTTGCGTCGATATCTGATATGTCGATCTCTTCTAACGGTGTGTCCTGTGGGACCAGGCTTCTGTCGAGTTTTAAGAACCTCGCGAAAAGGATGAGGTCATAGCGGTATTCCTTGACTGTGTTTTCCGAGCGTCCGAGAGCAGCTTCCATATAGCTCAGATAATTCTCAAGAAGCGGAAATGTGGGCGTCATAAAGCTCTGGGACCTCCTTTTCGTGTATTCGGTATAATTATATTACAAATATCCGGAATCAAGTGTTTATGAGCGGATAATAATGCTAAAGTGTATTGGAAATATTAATTAAAAGGCGGCAGATATGATCTTATCTAATGAAGAACTTAAGAAGATATATTTCGGAGCTTATGAATTCGAAGAGACTCCTGACGGATACCTTAAGGCTAACCAGTATTCAAAAGCGCAGATGGATTATTTCAGGGGAGCTCTGGAGATGTGGTATGAGAGGTGCGACGCTTCCACCGCAAAGACCATAGAGCTTAGAACTGATGCTTCGAAGATATCTTTTGACTACAAGTTCTTGTGGAGATGTTCGGAGGATTCCGTCGAGCTCTATGTGGACGGCCTTGCACATCAGATCAGTTACGTTAAGGACATGAACGAAGAGGGAAGACTTGAGTTCTCTCTTCCTGAAGGAGTGCACGATGTTGTCATCTATCTTGCAGCAGATGCGACGCTCGTTATAAAGGATTTTTCTATTGATTCTTCTTATGAGATACCCGTAAAGGATACCAAAGTCCTCTGGCTCGGTGATTCGATCACTCAGGGCTACGGACCTCTGCGTTCATCTGAGACCTATGTCAGCATAGCCAACCGCGAGCTTAACTGGGACATAATAAACCAGGGAATAGGCGGATATATCTACGATAAGAAGTCGCTCATGAAGATGCCAGGATACGATCCGGACAAGATCGTTGTCGCTTTGGGCACAAATCAGTACGGTGACGGACCTGAAGCTGTTGAGGAATACTATGAGACACTTAGCGGCATCTACGGCACGGAAAAGCCCGTCCTCTGCATCTCTCCTATCTGGAGGGGTGATAACATCGAAGCTATTCCTGTCTTTTACGCCTTCTGTGATAAGGTAAAGGCGATCGCAGGCAGATATCCCAACATCACGGTGATTGACGGACTTAACCTCGTTCCACACCTTGAAGAGTACTATATTGATAATCTTCACCCCAACTGCCTGGGAACTGAGACCTATGCCGCTAATCTCGTAAAGGAGATCAGAAAGGCAGGGTTCTGACGGTTTTTAAGCGTTTTGTTAAAATGGTACAAATCTAACATAGCAAATTGGCTTAAAAGACCTGCATTTGTTGACTATTACCAATTATTTGTTATTTCATTTTTCGCACTTGTTATATAAAAGGTGTTGTGCTAATATGTGTTTGCTCGAAAGACAAATGTACGCGGTACGCGGACAGACGAGTTAAAAATACCACGGTGAAAGCCCGTGAAGAGACAATGGAGTATTTAGAAATGGAACAGAAACTGAAAGTCGGCATTATCGGAGCTACAGGTTATGTCGGACAAAGATTTATCACACTTCTCGCAGAC
>JAEFBB010000028.1 GCA_016292215.1 Saccharofermentans sp.
TTCATATTCGGTACGGTACTTGCAAGCTTCATTACCTGTACTGCAGGAAGAGTTCTTGCAGGCGAGGACTGGACACGCGGTTTCTCCCACTGTGACACATGCGGTCATCAGCTGAGTACAGCAGACCTTTTCCCGGTAATCTCCTATATCGCACTTGGCGGTAAGTGCCGCTACTGCGGTTCCAAGGTGCCAATCAGATGCCTGATCTCCGAGGTGTTGCTGGGCGTTGTTTTCGTTGCGGTAGTAATTGCTCACGGCTACATCGATGTTGTAATGGTACGTAACCTTCTTCTTGCCATGCTCATGATGGGCATCTCTTTCTGCGATATTGACGGCAAGGTAGTACATGAAGGATTCACAACGGCTATCCTCGCTGTATGGATCGGCGCTCTTCCTTTCGTACCCGAGATGAAGATGTACACGGCAGACGGCGTTATCGCCTGTGTGCTCTTCGCAGGCGGCATGATGATGTACTCCTACGCAAGAACTTCTGCAAAGAAGAAGGGAATCGACAGCAAGCTCATCAAGCTCGTTGCTGTATATATGCTTTATACCGGCCTTTGGGAAGGTGCGGCAGCACTTGCACTCACGCTTATTATCTGGCTTGCTACAGGCCGCAAGAAGCCGGTAGTGCCTATTCTGTCGATTTGTATTATAATCAGCCTTTGTGTCGGAGAGAGGCTCTTCGGAACTTCCGTCTCCGCTTACGTCGGTACCATCGCCGGCTATCTAAAAACATTTTCAATCTGAGGTAAGAACTAATGGCTCTGACTGATGTCGAACAGATAAAGAGAAGAAGAACATTCGCGATCATATCGCACCCTGACGCGGGTAAGACAACTATGACTGAGAAGCTCCTGCTCTACGGAGGTGCCATCCACCTTGCAGGTTCTGTTAAAGCTCGAAAAGCTTCGCGCCACGCTACATCCGACTGGATGGAGATCGAGAAGCAGAGAGGTATCTCCGTTACGTCTTCCGTAATGCAGTTCGAGTACGACGGATACTGCATCAACATCCTTGATACTCCAGGACACCAGGACTTCTCCGAGGATACATACCGTACACTGTGCGCTGCCGATGCTGCAGTCATGCTCCTTGACGGCGCGAAGGGTGTCGAGGCACAGACCATAAAGTTGTTTGAGGTCTGCCGTAAGAGAGGTATCCCGATCTTTACTTTCATCAACAAGATGGACCGTGCTGCCAAGAACCCGTTCGACCTCGTAGATGAGCTCGAGAAGGTACTCGGTATCAGATCCACACCTATTAACTGGCCTATCGGTACAGACGGTAACTTCGAGGGCGTATATGAGAGAGCAACAGGTGAAGTTCTCCTCTTCGATGCTGATAACAGAGACCACGGTGCTTCCATGGTTACTCAGTCCACTTCAGGTATTGATGACCCTACACTTAAGGATCACATGACAGCAGCTCACTACGAGCAGCTTCGAAACGATATCGAGCTCCTCGACATGGCAGGAGACGAGTTTGACCTCGAGAAGGTTCTCGCAGGACAGCTTACTCCTGTATTCTTCGGTTCCGCCATCACAAACTTCGGTGTAGAGCCCTTCCTGCAGCACTTCCTTAAGATGAGCCCGGGACCTGCTCCCCACAACACGACTGACGGCGTTGTCGAGCCTGAAGATACAATGTTCTCCGGCTTCGTATTCAAGATCCAGGCAAATATGGATCCTTCACACCGTGACCGTATGGCATTTATCCGTATCTGCTCCGGCCAGTATGAGAAGAATATGACGGTTAACCTCATGCGCACGGGCAAGAAGATAACATTAGCGCAGCCCCAGCAGTTCATGGCCCAGGACAGAGCCATCACCGAAGAGGCATTCGCTGGAGACATCATCGGCATCTTCGATCCGGGCAACTTCAGGATCGGCGATACGATCATTTCTTCTAACCGCAAATTCGAATTCGATCCTATCCCGGTATTCGCACCGGAGAACTTTGCACGCGTTGAGCCTAAGGACTCCATGAAGCGCAAGCAGTTCCTCAAAGGCATCGAGCAGCTCTCGCAGGAAGGCGCAGTCCAGCTCTACAAGCAGCCGAACATCGGTACAGAGACATATGTAATGGGCGTTGTCGGTATCCTCCAGTTTGACGTTTTGGAATACAGACTCCAGTCCGAATATAACGTTGAGATCGTCAGAACTCCTCTGCCCTACCGTCTCGCACGCTGGGCAAAGTCTGATGTCGAAGGGTTCGATCCCAAGGAGCTGACTCTTACTTCAACTTCGCTCCTTGTTTTGGACAGGGACGAAGCACCGGTTGTGCTTTTCGAGTCCGAATGGGCCGTCGACTGGGCAATCGACCACAATGAGAAGTTTAAGCTTAGTTTCGAAAATATAAATTCGAAGTAAAGCTTCGCGCTGCTCTCTCCGCGCTTTAAGCGCTACGAATTGAGCAGCGCAAAGCTTTACTTCTCGGTGAGAAAAATAAAAAAGGGCCGAATCGTTAGATCTGGCCCTTTATAAGTGTTGTTTCTATTGATAAATCGCAAGATCAATCAACTGCTGCTGTATCGCTCTCAACTTCCGGAATAGTTTCAATTGCCTCGGTAACTTCAATCACCTCTGTTACTTCAACAACCTCAGATACCTCTACAACATCTACCACTTCTACTGTATCCTCAGTAAAATCTGTGATCTCAACAGTATCAGCGTTTTCAACGTAATCAGAAGCTTCAATAATGTCTACATCTGCTTCGCTTGTCGCAGGAGCAATATCACTTGCTGACCGTGTACCTGGTCTATCATAAACATATAATGTACTTACTTTACTTGTTACTTCATTTCCATACTTATCACTGACTATACAATGATATTGCAAACCGAAACGTGATTGCTTTGCTTCCAGTGTAAGCTTATTAGTCTTTGCGCCATCGTTAATGGAGCAGTTAGTCCAAGTGCCGTTCTTTAAAACTTGCCATTGATATTTCAATCCATCACCTTGTGCTTCAATAGTGAACACGGCATTGTAACCTTCAAAAGCCAAAACGTAAGTCTCAGGTTCACTGACAATTGTAAGCTCCTTGGCCAGTGACAAAGTAGCTTCATTGGAAGTAACAGAAGCACCAGTCTTATCAGTGACAACACACTGATACTTGAGTCCGTCGCGGGATGACTTGATTTCCAAAGACAAAGTAGCAGTCTTAGCACCATCGTTTACAGAACAGTTGGTCCAAGCGCCGTTCTTATAGACCTGCCACTGATACTTGAGGCCTGTGCCTTCTGCAACGACTGTAAATGTTGCGGTCTCACCTTCAGCGCCACTAACGTTTGCAGGCTGTTGATTAATAGAAAGTGGCTTATTAACTGTAAGTGTGGCTTCATTAGTTGTTACAGTGTCGCCGTTCTTATCAGTGACAACGCACTGATACTTGCATCCATTACGTGAATCCTTGATTTCCAAAGTAAGTTTATTTGTCTTAGCACCATCATTGATGGAGCAGTTGGTCCAAGTTCCGTTCTTTAAAACTTGCCACTGATACTTGAGGCCACTGCCATTTGCTTTAACAGTAAAGGTAGTCGTCTCTCCTGCATATCCTGAGCAATCCTTAGGCTGTATCTTGATCTCTAACGGGTTGCTTACAGTCAGCGTTACAATCTTTGTGGTAACCTTATTGCCGGATTTATCGGTTACTACACACTGATATGTAGTTCCGTCACGGGAATCTTTTGCTTCCAAAGTCAATGTATCGGTTTTAGCGCCGTCATTAACTGAGCAGTTAGTCCAAGCGCCGTTCTTAAATACCTGCCACTGATACTTAAGATCGCTTCCAGTTGCTACAACGGTAAATGTCGCATATTCACCGATAACACCTGTGAAGTCAACAGGTTCAGTTTCAATTTTCAATGTTTCATCTGCTTTGAAAGTTGCGCTTATCGTAGCTGAATCCGTATCAGGCATTGTATATTTGTATTTGCCATTAGCATCAGGTGTGATCTCAACAGTTTTGCCTGCATAGGATAAAGTTATTTTATCGATTACATAGTTTGAATCAGGTGTAACTGTAAATTCAACAACATCACCGCCAAAAGATCTTTGTTTGCCTGTAACTGTCCCGTTTTCACTATTTGAATAATTAACATCGTAATAGTAATGGAAAACAGATTCTGAACAATTAGGAAAGGCATTTTCGTTATAAGCAGATTTATTTAGAACAATGTAACTAAGTCTTTGGCAATCAGAGAAGGCATTAAAACCTATTGAAGTTTCATTGTCAGGGAATATAATTCTTGTCAGTTTCGGACACCTACAAAAGGCGACACTGTCAATTTTAGTAACACTATCAGGGATAACAACATCACTAAGATCCAAACAATTGCAAAAGGCATCAAAACCTATACTCGTAACACCTTCTGGGATTACTATGGTAGTAAGGCTCCAGCATTCACAAAAAGTATAGTTGTTAATTACTTTTATTTTCTCCGGGAGTTCAATGCTTGTAAGACTTGTACAATACATAAAAGCACACGAGCCAATATACGTTACACTGTTGGGAATAATTACGCTAGAGAGATTTTCACAGCCTTCGAAAGTGCCATTCTCTATTCTTGTAACGTTATCAGGAATAGTAATCTCTACAAGGCTTGTGCACCAAGAGAACGCACGATCATCAATAGAATTCACATTGTCTGGGATAGCAATATATTCCAGATTATCACAATTCTCAAAAGCACTATTACCAATAGAAGTTACACTATCAGGAATTTCAACACTCGTAAGATTGTCAAAATTTACAAACGAGCTGTTACCAATTGAAGTAACTCCATCTGTCAAAACAACGGAGGTTATATCATCCTGATAGTTGTTCCAAGGAGCACTACTAGCATGAGGATCATTCTGAGTATAGTTTGTCATATCCCCTTCACCAAATATGGTTAAGGTACCATTACTGTCCAATGTCCAGGAAATGTTATCGCCATTACCTTCAGCACCGCAAAACCCACTGGCAATAATCTCATAAGCCTTGAAAGTTGCGCTTATCGTAGCTGAATCTGTATCAGGCATTGTATATTTGTATTTGCCATTAGCATCAGGTGTGATCTCAACCGTTTTGCCTGCATAGGATAAAGTTACTTTATCGATTACATAGTTTGAATCTGGTGTAACGGTAAATTCAACAACATCGCCGCCAAAAGATCTTTGTTTGCCTGTAACTGTCCCGTTTTCACTATTTGAATAATTAACATTGTAATAGTAATGGAAAATATTTTCTGAACAACCATCGAAAGCACGTTTTGTCCATGAATTTCTGTTGAGAACTACGGAATTGAGGTTTGAACACTCATAAAAGGCCAGATCACCAATGCTGATTTTACTGTCAGGAAGAGTAATTGAAGTAAGCGATTTACAACAACTAAACGCTTCACCACCAATGCTTGTTACACTGTCAGGAAGAGTAATCGAGGTAAGCGAGCGGCAACCTCTAAAAGCTTGAACACCAATGCTTGTTACACTGTCAGGAATAGTAATCGAGGTAAGCGAATAGCAAGCACAAAACGTTAAATAACCAATGCTTGTGACACTGTCAGGAATATCAATCGAAGCAAGTGAGGTGCAGCTGCTAAATGCACCATTACCAATGCTGGTTACACTGTCAGGAATATCAATCGAAGCAAGTGAGGTGCAGCCGCTAAATGAACTATCACCAATACTTGTTACACTGTCAGAGATGACAATAGAGGTAAGTGAAGTGCACTCAAAAAAAGATAGTTCACCAATACTGGTTACACCTTCGGAAATATTTACTTCTTTGATGCCTTTTTTCTTACCGAACCATGGAACAGAAGTTATTGAATCAAAATCCTTCATTTCTCCTGTTCCACTAATGGTCAACAAACCATTACTATCCAGTGTCCAGGAAACATTTTCTTCATTACCTTCAGCACCACAATAACCGCTGGCAACAATCTCGGGTTGAGATTCATCTGTCTCGTCTGCGAAAACAGTTATGCCGCCTAATGCGAACAAAACAATAACGGTTGCCATGAGCGCGAGCATTGTGCTCCAGAAACTTTTATTCTTCATACTTAACCTCCATTAGATGGAAACGTGATGAGAATTATAAACATAATAATCTATTATAGGAGAAATATGACTATTACACAATTCAATCAACCTCTGCTTCGTGTCACTTAAATTCTATACGCTAATAAAATGAGGTTGCCCTCACGGACAACCTCTTATTGTTTGAACTCAATTTCAGTTTGTATCAGTCTGACGGACCGGGATCGTTGGAATCATCGGGATCAACGGCCGTTTCCGGTTCAGGCTTAGTCTCAACGACAGGAGCTGCAACAGGCTCGGGCTTTACTTCTTCTGCCTCAGGCTTTGTGCTGTCAGTATCAATTATTGAAGACTCTGTATCGATTCCTGAATAATCCTGCGGATAAACGGAGCTTAAATCACCGTCAGCAAGATAGATCTTCTCAAAGTCAGGACCGTCAACAGTAAGCTTTGTGATAAGTCTCTTAGCAAGACCTTCAACGATATTGCGCTTCTCGATGAGGATCCTCTTTGTCTCAGCATAGCAGCTGTCGATGATGGACTTGATCTCTTCGTCGATCTCGGCAGCGGTCTGCTCTGAATAGCTCTGTACCTGACCCATTGAATATCCGAGGAATACTTCCTCGTTCTCATCGCCGAATACCATGTTGCGGAATTTCTTTGAAAGACCGTAACGCTTGATCATGTTTTTCGCGATGTTGTTGCACTGCTGGAGGTCAGATGAAGCACCTGTGGAAACTTCACCGAGGAAGATCTCTTCTGCGGCACGTCCGCCCAAAGCCATCTTGATGGTATCAAGGAGCATCTTCTCTGTATAGAAATCAGTATCCTCGATCGGCTTATAAGCAGTAAATCCGCCTGCTCTGCCTGCAGGAATAATCGTTACACGGTCGACCTTCTCGAACTCTGATGTTGCACGGAGTACGACAGCGTGGCCTGCTTCGTGGAATGCGGTAAGGCGCTTAACCTTCTCGCTGAGCTTCTTGGAATTCTTCTGGGGACCCATCTGAACTCTGAATGTAGCATCAGTGATCTCCTGCATTGTGATCTCTTTCTTATTGTGACGTGCTGACATAAGAGCAGCTTCGTTAAGAAGGTTCTCAAGATCGGCACCTGTGAATCCTACTGTTGAAAGAGCAACCTCGTGGAGGTCAACGTCCTTCGCAAGAGGCTTCTTTCTTGCGTGGATCTTAAGGATTGCCTCACGCTCATCTGCATCAGGCATATTGACCATGATACGTCTGTCAAATCTTCCCGGACGGAGAAGTGCGGGGTCGAGTACGTCGACACGGTTCGTAGCTGCCATAACGATAACGTTGGAGTTAACATCGAAGCCGTCCATCTCAACTAAGATCTGGTTCAATGTCTGCTCACGCTCATCCTGACCGCCGCCAAGACCTGCGCCTCTTTTACGGCCAACTGCATCGATCTCATCGATGAATACTACGGAAGGAGCTTCCTTCTTGGCATCAGCGAAAAGCGATCTTACACGTGAAGCACCTACACCGACGAGCATTTCTACGAAGTCAGAACCGGAGATGTAGAAGAACTTAACGCCTGCTTCACCTGCAACTGCTCTGGCAAGCAATGTCTTACCTGTACCGGGCGCACCGTAAAGGAGAACACCCTTCGGGATCTTTGCACCGAGCTGCTGGTACTTCTTGGGGTTCTTCAAGAAATCAACGATCTCCTGAAGCTCTTCCTTCTCTTCAACAGATCCTGCAACATCAGAGAACTTGACCTTATCCTTATTGGGATCGGATACTCTTGCGCGGTTGTTACCGAAGCTGAATACGCTGTTGCCGTCTCTGCTCTGTCTTGTGATGCTGAGGAACAGGACTACGACGATAACGAGCGATGCACCGAACATTACTACGTTGACGATAAGTGACCAGTCGAAAGGCTCGGAATAGTTGTAGCCTTCGATCTTTCCTGCTGCCTTAGCCTTATCAAGCTTCAAAATGAGGTCATCAACGAACTCGTAAGGAACATCCTGGCTGATCTCAGCCATAAGACCCTCCTCATTCTTGTAAGTAACGTTAACGACCGTTCCCTTGATCTCTACCAAGCCGACTTCATTCTTTTCATCGTCGATGATGGTCATGATGTCGGACAGCGTCGTCTTTTCCTTCTGTCCGTAATTGCCTCCGAACATGATCGTCGAGAAGACGATCAGGATAACGATCATCAAGACGTAGAAGAATAATCCGCCGCCTACCGGCTTGGAATTTTTCTCGTTTTTATCAGACACTTTCTCTTATTCCTTTCTGACGATCCTTATGTCGTCAAAATCTCTATATCTGCCGTCAAGGTCAAGACCATATCCGACAATGAATTCATCAGGTACCGTAATACCGTTGTAGTCCGGCACCAGATCATTTACTCTTCTGCTCGGCTTGTCAAAAGCCGTACATATCTTGAGAGACTTAGGGCCTCTCGCAAGCAACTGCTCCTTCAAAAGCTTAAGCGTCCTGCCCGTGTCGATAATGTCTTCAACGATCAGAACGTCCATGTCTTTGATGTCGCAGGACATGTCCTTTTTAATCTTGAGTTCTCCCGTCGAGTACTCGCCGACGTATGATGAGACCTGCATAAAGTCAATGATGACAGGCATCTCAAGACGTCTTACAAGATCAGCAGTAAAGATGAACGCTCCCGTAAGGATGCCGACTACTACGAGCGGTGTATCCTTGTAATCGCGATTGAGTTCGGCGCTGATGCGGTCAAGCATCGCCTCGATCTCGGCATGAGTGACTAAAACTTTATCAGTGTTGATAGCCATCGCTTCTTACTGCCTTTCTACCGTAAACATGGCCAAAGCTTCTGACCCGGGGTCTCCGCTCCTGCCGTTTGCGATGTATTTCTCGTGACTTACGGCATTCGTAAATCCCACGCCGTGTCCGTAGCCCGGTAACCATAATACGTCTCCGCCGTCAGCCATAAAGAGGATATTGCCTCTGGCAGACTCAGGGATCTTAAGGTCAGTCATAAGGCGGCTGAGCTCTTTGCTTCCCGAAGATCCGGCCCTTCTCATCCTGAAGGATAAAGCAGTCCCGTCTAAGTTACCGATCGTAATTTTGCCCTCACTTAATGCGTTTATAGGGCAAAACCACAATAAATTATTATACTCTAACTCTTCTTTATTCTCAATTATTCTTATTTTTAATATTAAGGCAGAATTGGGGATTTCTGAACGGAGCTCGCCGGCTTCGGGGACATCCGCCAGATCCAGCTCAACGCTGACCGGGCCGTCAGCTGCTACAAAGCCCATATCTTCTGCTATTGCCGAAGCCAGGCCCTTAACTCCGTCTGCTGCCGCAAACGCGAAAACATCCCCGTGCCTGTACGCTTTCCTTCCGAATGGCATATCAAGCGTGGTCTCGCCCGAAGGATCGTTCTTAATAAGAGCAAAGCAGTCACTGAGATTGCTTTCCTCAAAATCCGTAAGATTGCCGAATGTCTCCTGCCACAAAAGCCTTACGATGCGCGACTTAACAGCCCTGTGCAGATCCTTGACAGCGGATACCGCAAGGACCGGGTGCCCTGCAAGGACCTTGCGGGACGAAAGATAACTCTCTGCCGTGACACTGCTGATAAAGTCCAGATCATCGCTTAAAAGCTTATATGTCCTTGAAAGGGGCTCAGCAGGATCTGCGCCGTAGAATTCGCCGATCTTCGGGAAAATGTCATTTCTCCATACATTGCGGGTGCCGACTGATTCCAGGTTAGTAAGATCCGTCGCGTAGCCGATACCGTTATCTTCAAGAAAACTTACCAGATCGCTCTTCTTAATGCATAAAAGCGGCCTGATAAGCCTTCCCGAAATACTCTTCGGAGATACTAATCCTTCGAGGCCCGTGCCTCTGAAAAGATTCATCATCATGGTCTCGGCGACATCGTCCCTGTGGTGCGCTACAGCAATTCTGACTGTCTTACCCAAAGCGTTTTCGAGCGACTGGGCGTATTGCTCAAAAGCCTCATATCTTAAGACTCTTCCGGCTGTTTCATCGGAGATGTGATTGAGCTTTGCAAAACCGGAGCAGTCAAAATCGATGACCTTCAGATCCACGCCGAGCTTGCCACAAAGGTCTCTTACCATTTGGGCTTCTTCATCGCAGACTACGGGTCTTAAGTGGTGATTGCAATGGAATGCGCGGATCTCAGGTTCTATCAGATTGCGGTCCCTGAGGTTCTTCAGGATATGAAGCAAAGCTACCGAATCCGGACCGCCCGACAGGCCTACGATAATGACGCCACAGTCAAACAGTCCTTTGCTCTTGGAGAATTCAAGGACTCTGTCCGGGATCAAATCTGTCGCAAGCTTGGTCTTATCTTTTTTCAAAATCAGAACCCGTTCGGGAAATCGTCATGCGCACCGGCAAAGAAGTCATCGCCGCCGTCGATATTCTCGGGCGGAATATCATCATTGTCAGGCATCGGAGGCTCCGGGATCGGACCCTCATCCGTCGTTATTTTATCGAAATTATAGTTCTGTGCAGCGGCATCGCCGTCCACAGTCCTGGTGTAGGGACTTCCTGAATCTTCCTGGGGATCCCGTTCGTTATATTCAATGAACATCGTCTTTCTGGGAACCCACCAGACAGAGTCTCTTCCGGTCTTTCCGTGACGGTTCTTGGACAGATAGATGTAAGCGGGCTTGGCATCGTTGTTGTCCTTGAAATTGACTGTCTGGGGAGCATCGTCATCGGACGAGCCGCCCTCTTCATCCTTCTTCTTGTAGTAATCAGGCCTGTCAATGAACATTACGGTATCTGCGTCCTGCTCGATAGCACCTGAATCTCTCAAGTCGGAAAGCTGGGGCGTATGGTCATCTCTCTGCGCTGCTCCTCTGGAGAGCTGTGAAAGAGCGATTATCGGAATATTAAAATCTTTGGCAAGGATCTTCAATGATCTCGAGATGGCCGTAACTTCCTCGTTACGCGATCTTCCGCCGCCGCCCGGCATCGTCATGAGCTGCAGATAGTCGATGACGACAAGCTTCGGAGCCTTCGCAGGATCAGCGAAAAGCTGTGTGAGCTTGGACTTCATCGTAACCGGATTGGTATCAGAATTGTCATCGATATAGATCGGGAAATCAGACAGGAGCCTCAATGCTCTGTCGAGCTGCTGTCTGTCGCCGTCGCTCATCTTGTGTGAATATATGATCTCGCTTACGGGCTTGCTCATGGAAGAAGACATAAGCCTTGAAGCGATCTCCTGCTTGCTCATCTCAAGAGAGAAAATAGCGACCGGATTCTGGTTGGCCGCAACATTAGCCGCCATGTTGATGGCGAGAGCGGACTTACCCATACTCGGACGTGCCGCAAGGATATTAAGAGATCCCGGCCTTAAGCCGCCTAACATCGAGTCAAGCCTGGGGAAGCCGAGCTTGATCTTGCCGCCGCTGTGCTCATCCTTAAGCTCATCGGAGATTTCCTTCATGGTCGACTTAAGGATATCCTTCATGCCCTCAAAGCCTTTGGTCTCTCCGGCTGTTCGGAGATCGGAGATCTTGCTGATGGCGTAATCCACGGTCTCGGCCGCGCGCATGTCGCCGCCTAAAGCCTTCTTCCTGACATCGTCTATGGCTCTGATGAGCTTGGTCCTGTCACTTCTCTCCCTGATGGCCTCGATGTAGCTGTCAAGCGCTGTCTGGACCGCGGTCTTGTCACCTACTCTGTAAACATATCTCTGTCCGCCGGCTTTATCGGCGAGGCCTCTTCTCTCAAGCTCTGAGAAGACTGTGATACGGTCGATCTGGGCATTATCAAGGAACATGTCGGTGATGACGCTGAAGATGGTCTTATTGCGTTCATCAGAGAAGTCACGGTCTTCGATCTTATTCTCAACGACCTTAAGGATCGCTGTATTCTTACGCATGCAAAGCGCAAGCAGAGCCATCTCCACTTCTACTTCGCCGTTAGAATCAGTACCCTGATCTATAAGGTTATTCAGATAATCCAGATCGTCAGTCATATTTACCTATGGTCCTCTCAGGCACCTGTCTCTACTTCAACATTGATGTCGGCAGATACCTGCGGGTGGAGCTTGACTCTGACCTTAA
Organism: Saccharofermentans sp.; assembly: GCA_016292215.1. Taxonomy (GTDB): domain Bacteria; phylum Bacillota; class Clostridia; order Saccharofermentanales; family Saccharofermentanaceae; genus Saccharofermentans. The sequence continues at coordinate 12,089 of JAEFBB010000028.1, forward strand.
ACAGGCCTGTATTCTTGATCGGGCTTGCGATGACGACCTTCTTCTTGTCGACCTCGAAGCCTTCCTTCTTTAAGCTGTCGGAAATATCCTGAGCCGTAACGGCACCATAAAGTCTTCCGTCAGCACCGCCTCTGGCGATGACCTTGAAAACCTTGCCGTCAAGGATCTTCTTATTCTCCTGGGCAGCAGCCAAAGCCCTGCGCTCGTGCTCTGCCTTGGCGCCTGTCTGGAGCTTTACTTCGTTAAGATTGGCGGAAGTTACTTCCTTGGCAAGTCCTTTCTTAAAGAGGAAATTCCTCGCATAGCCGTCGCTTACGTTAACGACCTCATTGGCCTTACCTACATTCTTTACATCTGAAAGAAGAATTACCTTCATAAAAACCTCCGCTATTACCCGAATATCTGATTTATTAAAACAATCGGGCGATCTCCTAAGAACATATTATATGCCCTGCGATAGCCCGATTGTTATTACATTTTTAAATTATAGCGTAGCAACCGTGATTTTTGTTGATCACGGACACTATTGTCCTAAAAACGGATTACTGAACCGTGTAGGGCAAAAGTGCTACCTGACGTGCGCGCTTGATAGCTGTTGTAAGCTCACGCTGGTGGATAGCGCATGTGCCTGTCATTCTCTTAGGAAGGATCTTTCCGTTCTCGGAAATATACTTCTTGAGTGTGACATCATCCATAAAGTCGATTGTCTCAACCTTATTAGCACAGAAGTTGCAGACCTTTCTGCGTGTTCTTCTCTGTCTCATACCACCGGCAAACTCTCTACCACCGGCTCTGGGTGCTCTGTTCTCTGCCATTTTGAGTATTCTCCTTGTAATTAAATCTCAAAGGGAAGCTCACCGGACTGACCTTCGTCAAAACCTCCGACAGGTGCATCGATCTGCATGTTAGGGGCTGTAGGTGCACTAGCAGCTACTGAATCTGCCATAGGCGGATTAAAAGACTGCGTAGGTACTGAAGGTTCCTGGCGATAACCGTCTCCGGATGCTCCGCCTGAAGATTCAACGAATTCTGCCTCATCGACTACGACTTCGGTAATGAATCTCTTCTGACCGCTCTGCTGATCATCATAGCTTCTGGTCTGAATGCTTCCTACCAAACCGATGCGGTTGCCCTTATGGAAGTATTTCTGAATGAATACTGCCGTCTGGCGCCATGCGACACAGTTGATAAAATCAGCCTGTCTCTGGCCGTTTGCATCCTTAAAGCGTCTGTCGACTGCTACTGTGAAGTTGCAAAACTGGGTCTGGTTGGAAGTAAGCTTAACTTCCGGGTCCTTGGTAAGTCTTCCGACTAATTCTACTTTGTTCATTTACTGTTACCTTCCTGTCTTAAGTGATTACTCACCGACACGAACAATGAGATAACGGATTACGCCATCAGTGATCTTGAGAACACGCTCAAGTTCCCTGGGGAAATCGCTCTCGGCAGTAAATACTGTCTGAACATAGTAGCCGTTCTTCTGACCGTCAATCTCGTAAGCGAGCTCACGTGTTCCGATTGCATCAAATGTGTCAATCGTAGCACCTGATTCGATCTTAGCTTTAATTGTGTCAGTAAGAGAAGCAATACCCTCTTCACCATTAGCGATGGAAAGGATTGTGATCAAACGATATTGGTTTGCCATGTCATTCACCTCCTTCTGGACTTTACGGCCCGGTCTGGCCGGGCAAGGATACCGCCCATATATAAGCGGCATCGAGAAGAATAACACAGCAGGAGAACCAAAGTCAAGTATTTACTAAGCCTCAAGGCCGTTCTCGCCGTCTGTGTCCTGCCTAAATTCTTACTGATGTGATTCTAACAACCCGTGATTTCAAAATCTACCCTTTGAGAGCAGATTGAGACTGGGAGGGGCCATTTGAGACTAGTCTTAAAAAATATTTGTCCTATTAATCATCAGATCCTGGACGCGCCAAGGTCTTTCAGGATGTACGGGAACAGTATTTCGAGCCATGCGCCGAGCGCTTTTGCCGTATGAAGGTATGTCTCGTAGTTCTCGCCCGACGGGTCAGGAACCGATATGGACATGACTCTTCCTGAAGAATCCTTCATGACAAGTCCGTTGGCAGCGGCAAATGTCGACAATGAGAAGACCTTATCCTTTATCTGGGGGAATGCCTTGATTATCGCGAATGCCTGTTCGTCCCTTACGGTCAGGATAAGATCGTTGTCATCGTAGATGGCAGGGTCTGCCCTTCTTGATTCGATCGAGCCCAGGCCAAAGCCCGTAAGCTCTTTTACTGCCTTTTCCATAAAAGAATCAGGCTCAAGACCTGACATGGCCGTAAGGCCTGCGGATTCACAATAGATCTCAAATCCGGCATCGCTCCGGCTATTGGAGATATAAGGTTCATTCTTCTCTATAAGGCGTCTCATAAGAGATTCGCAGCATGCAGACAGAGAAGTGTTGTTGTCATCGATAAAGAGCACCGACGCTGTGAATGTATCCTTAAAAGCATCTATAGGCAGAGGCATTCTCGCAGGTCTTGCGGGAGCAGGCATGCCGGGAGTCAGCTCTTCCTTCTTGCCTGAAGCCTTGCAGAGTCTGTTCATGTATGCGACCGACAAGCCTTCGCCGTCAAAACCCTGTGCAAGGATCACGTCTACTTCCTGTACATCTAAGAATCTCAAGCCCTCGAAAAGCCCGTGCGATGCGCTCGCGACATCAACAGTCTTTCCGTAAATGCAGAACTCCGTGTGGGCATTTAGAAGCTTATCGTTCATCTTGTCATACATGGCTTTGATCTCGCTGCCACAGTAAAGACCGATCCTTGCAAACGGGTTCTTAGCGAGGATCTCGCGCGAACGCAGGATAAACGGAGCCGCAATGTTAACCAGTTCTTTTGCTTCGTCGTCTGAAAGTTTCTTAAGGTCTACCGGTTCAGATGCGGACTTGTCGATCTTACCGTCTGTGCCGATAGCGTTATCGCCGGTGATCTTCGTACCTTCAGGCATCTTCATTATCTCTACCTGGGCATAAGGCGCATAATGGCGGTACTTCATACCGGGAGCCTTCGGTGTCTCCTTGTCAGCCAAAGAACCTGACATAACAGTCTCATCTTTGCCAAGCACGGAATCGATATCCGCCTTGGTAACAGCGCCGGGCCTTAAGATGACGGGCTCTTCGCCTGTACAGTCAACAACGGTGGACTCAAGTCCGTACTCGGAATCACCGCCGTCGATTATCGCGTAGATATATCCGTCCATATCTTCAAGGACTGACCTTGAACTTGTGGGAGAAGGTCTTCCCGAAAGGTTCGCTGAAGGAGCAGCGACAGGGATGCCGCAAGCTTTAAGGAACTTATTGGCGACAGGATGTGACGGCATTCTGACACCTACGGTATCAAGACCTGCAGTAGTCTGGTCTGATATAGAATCTGCCTTCTTCATTACGACGGTAATGGGTCCGGGCATAAAGCTGTCTATCAGCTTTTGCGCGAGAGGCGTGACCCCGGAAACGATGTCCTTGATCTGGTCCTTGTCGCCGATGTGGCAGATCAAGGGGTTGTCGGCAGGGCGTCCCTTGGCCTCGAAAACCTTCTTTACAGCTTCGCCGTCTCTAGCGTCACACCCTAAGCCGTAAACAGTCTCCGTCGGAAATCCGATGACTTCACCGTTTCTTAAGTGCTCAGCGGCATCCTTAATGGCCTGATCGTCACTTGCATCTATAAGTAATGTCTTTTTATATATTTTCGCGCGTTCCATATATACCTCTTAAAGATCACTCTTCGGTGTTGCTTGCTTTATCTGCTGCCTGGGCCAGGGTCAATGCGTCGACGATCTCATCAAGATCTCCTGCAAGGACAGCATCAAGCTTATAGAGTGTAAGCCCGATCCTGTGGTCTGTCACTCTGCCCTGGTGATAATTGTATGTGCGGATCCTCTCGGATCTGTCGCCTGTGCCTACCTGGGATTTTCTCTCATCATTATTCCTGTCGACGTCGGCCTGGTGGGCGATCTCCCACAGACGGCTCTGCAGGACAGCCATGGCTTTCTCTTTGTTCTGGATCTGGGATCTCTCGTCCTGACAAGTAACGACCATACCCGTAGGCAGGTGCGTGATCCTGATGGCGGAAGACGTCTTGTTGATGTGCTGTCCGCCAGCGCCGGAAGCCCTGAACCTGTCGATCTTAAGGTCGTTGGGATTGATCTCTACGTCAGTCGGTTCAGCTTTAGGAAGGACTGCGACAGTAGCAGTCGATGTGTGGATCCTGCCGCCTGATTCGGTGACAGGGACTCTCTGCACCCTGTGGACTCCGCTCTCGAACTTCATTCTCGAATATACTCTGGGACCGTCGATCTCGGCAACGATCTCCTTATAGCCTCCGAGCTCAGTGGGGCTCTCATCAACGATACTGACGTCAAAGCCTTTCAGAGCCGCATAACCCTTATACATCTTGAAAAGATCTCCCGCGAAGAGCGCGGATTCCTCACCGCCTGCGCCTGCTCTGATCTCAAGGATTACCGATCTCGAATCTCTCGGATCGCCCGGAGTCAGATAGATCATGAGTTCTTTCTCAAGATCCGCAAGCCTGTCCTTGGCATCCGCAAGTTCGGCATTTGCAAGACTTCTCATCTCATCATCGCCGCCCAAGTCACCGCTCTCAAGGAGAGTGATTATGCCTTCGATCTCTTTCTCGCAAGCTTCGTAATTCCTGATCGCTTCGACCTGTGGGTTAAGCGCAGCGAGTTCTTTGGAATACTTGGTGTATTCTTCGGGGCGTGAAGCTACCGCCGGATCGCTTAAAGTACCGGTCAGCTCTTCATACTTTGCTTTTATGAGATCTGTCTTGCTCTTATCTATTGCCATAGTTATACAAAGTTACCACATAAGAAATATTATTTCCAATAAAGAAGCCGCCTCTCTAAGAAGCGGCTTCCTGTAATAAGGCTCAATTATGTTCAGTCCTCATCATTGTTATCTTCAAAAACGAGGATATTCTTACCGTGCTGTTTGCCGTAGTACATACGCTCGTCAGCCTTCTTGATCACTTCCTCGGGCTCGGTGTATGCCTCTTTGTATTCTTCGAGACCGATGGTGAGTGTTACGAAGATCTGCTTGCCGAAGAAGGCTGTCGGATTGGATTCAACGGTCTTTCTGAGCCTCTCGACTTTTCCCTTAGCAGCAACAAGATTCATATCTTTCATGAGGATTACGAATTCTTCACCGCCCCATCTGCACACATCACAACCGGGGAGCTCTTCCCTGATAATCATTGTAGTGTGCTTCAGGACTTCGTCGCCAGCATCATGGCCGTAGGAATCGTTAACGCGCTTGAAGTCATCGAGGTCACAGAACGCGATGCAGAACTGCGTGTAATTGCCGTTCATGAGAGACTTTACAAGCGGCAGGAATCCTCTACGGTTCAGAAGACTTGTCAATGCATCTTCGTGAGCATCTGCCGACAGCTGCTTATTTTTCTCTTCGAGATTGACCACTGCATCTTCGCTCGAGAAGATGTAGATCGTGTTATAGAAGATAAGCGAGAAGACCATTGCAAAAGCAGAGAAGATAACCAGCACCAGAGTCATTACGGAAGATACGTTGTAGACCGGCGGGATGCTGTAGAAAACGGAATATACAACAACGAATGTTATGAAGTTCAAAGCGAGCATCAAGACCAAGCTCCATCTTCTATTGCCCTTAAAAAGCTTGCTTCCGAAGTAGATCATGATCGGCACGATCGAGAACAGGAAGCAGTACGTTCCGCAACGCAGTCCGACATAGTAAGTGGAAACGACTGTGTAAATATTTACTTCGAGAATTATGCCCGCATAGACCGGAAGATTATAGCCGAATCTGCACAAAGCCATGCAGAGCGCATAGACAATGACACTGATTACATTAAAGATCGCGAGAGGAGTTACATCCGCTATCAAAAACAAGATCAGCAATACCGCATGAACAAAAGCCATAACGGCAACGGTAAATTCCGGAGCGTTATTGACCAGGAAGCGCATTACGGTCTTTAAAGTGACCGCATTGCTCTTTTCAATTTTCTTGTTGTCAGCAGTAGCATCCATCTTGTTTTTCCCGGCTCAAAAGGACTTTTTGTTTTATCTGTTATCTATATTTTCACAGATAAAAATGAATATTCCTATAATGAAACTATTAATATTTTGTGAGTTATAGAAACAGAATCTTTACATCAAAACAAAAAAAGGCGCCCCTGCCGGAAGCGCCTGACAGCATCTTCATATTACCGTGACGTTTTTCTCCCTTCAACAGTTAATTCATTATAGTATAAAAAAGGCTGCCTCATTAAGTCTGAGGCAACCTCTTTTTAGCTTATGTTTTTTGTTTTTCGGATCACTTCATCGTGAAGTTTCCGTCTAACCTTCCGTATGCCAGAACGTTTCCTTCATTACCGTTCGCATCAGTATCAAGAGCATCAAAGATCTTGAAGATACTGTTGCCGCCGCCATCAAATACGAACGGTATCTGACCCGGCTCATCCTTTAAGGCGAAAACAAAAACAGAGTATGTATGTGTAGTACCCTTTGGAGGATACGGTCCCACAAACTGCGCGCCTCTGTCGCCTCTTCCGACCGAGCCTTCAGCAAGAGAAGTCTCTGTCGTGAATACATCCATATGAAGCCAGTTGCTGTCTATCATGAAGACCGCATAACTCGCAGCGCCTTCAACAGGTGACCATTTAAGTTCAGGCGAGATATTTTCGCCGTAGCTGGTATTGGAAATCTTTGAATCCCAAACACAATTATTCAGATTGGAAGACGTTACTTCGAATGTGGGAATGCCGTCAAAAGAAGCGTCAAAATATGTAGCCGACTGCTCCCTCATAAACTCCTCGGGATCACATTTCTGAACGCTTGCAGGAATGATGATATCGCCTGCCATGCCATTGCCTAAGTCAACCGTCATAGCTGTCGCGCCGTCTGCCGTAACGCCAGCGCTCTTGATCGGAACGTCATAGAAATTAAAAGCATTTCCGCTGCAGTTAAATACGATATCTCCCGTCATGTTGAGTGTCAGATCGAGTCTCGAATTCGTGTCATCGATCTTTGTTATCGTCTTCTGGATATCATTAAGATCCGTACCGAAGCGGATATACAAAGCAGCTGACAATCCCTTATATGTCTCATCGAGAATGCTGCCTAATGTAGTCGCATCATTTGTCTTTACGACCCAGATGGTATCCTGTACGTCAAAGCCGTCTGCTATGTCCCAATTGGTTATCTCAGAAGACTCTTCTGCCCATGCACCTTCGCTCTCATTCTGCACATAAGTAGTGCTCTTCTCGATGACCTGCGGGAAGATGCCATCAGTAACATTTACAGTTTCTGTCTCAGTTTTGTGCTGGGGTTCAAAAGCAGTATTTCCCGCGTTGCATCCGCTGAATAGTAATGCTGCTGCGAGTATAGTTGCTGCATATCTGAATGCTTTTTTCATGCCTTACTCCTCCAAATGCTTTGTAGTTAAATGTTATATTTTTCAAAGCATTTGCGAATGTAATATCGGCACAAATTCAGGTAATATCAGCACAAACTCTTCATCTGACTGCGGTATTCGGACGGTGACTGGCCGGTGTGTTTTTTGAACACTTTGGAGAAATATCCGGTCTCACTGTAACCGCAGATCTGGCTTATCTCGCTGACAGATTCATTTCCGAACTGCAAATATTTCTTCGCCTGATCAACTCTCTGCTTCTCGAGATATGCCATGCAGGACATTGAGAATTCTTTGTTAAAAGCATCGTTCAACGTATTCTTATTTACCGAGAAACGTTTGAGGACGCTGTCTAAAGTAATCTCGTCGCCCAGGTGATTCCAGAAATAACTTGCCACACGGGCTACAAGCGGATCTTTGTACAGTTCGTATTGTCTCCAATTGATGTAGAAATCCGCTGTTGCAGCGAAGAGCATCGACAGCAGAAAATACCTGACGCGAAGTATCCAGAAGTTGTCCGGCTGTTCATAGAGATCATATCTGACACTTTCGGCAAGGCGGTTCATCGAATCATATTCCTGCGCCGTCAGAGAATAGTAAACCACATCTCTTCCACGGCTATAGAACTCTGTCAGATAGAGATATTCCTGGTATACGGATTCCGGGAAACAATCTTCAAATCTTACGTCTCCTCCGATCGCTTTGAGCCGGTCTTCACCCTCAGTTACGGTGGTGTAAAACTTATCGTATTTTCGTGAATTGATCGCCTCGAAAGTGAATTCCTCGCGGATAAAAGTCGGCTTGAAATAAGTCGTGGCTGTAGTGATATTGTTCTCAGAGACAACCTTGAAATCAGCTTTCTCGTTAATAAGTATTCCCGCAGGCGCAGTTACTACTCTGTATTCACCATCTTCATCTATGACAAAAGAACCGGTTTTGACGAGAACCGCCTTATAAGTATTTCTGTCATTCAAATAAGCAGAAAAGCCCTTCCCCTTCTCAAAGAAAACATCTATTGAGCAATCCATACCGGGTCTTTTGCTTTTGGTCTTTAATTCCACAGAGCGCTCCTTGCAATTATTCACATTCAGTTAAGCAAAGATATTACTGATAAATTATACCATTCAGGTTGTTCATGCCTTTTGCGATTCTCTTTTGCCCTTTAAGATCCAGATAAAAGATGCCGCTGCAATAACGCAGAATGCAGCTATAAGACCAATAACAAGCCCCTGTGACGTAAAGCGTTCTTGGGAATAAATGAAGTCCGGCAGATTAGCACAGATATGCGCGATCACGCAGAGCTGGAGAGACTTGTATTTATGAAGCAGCAATCCGAAGCCCAGACCCATTATCACGGCGCCCAAGACCAGGATGATCCCTCCTGCCATCAGATGCATCAATCCGAAAAGGACAGCACTTACTATTATCGCGACAATTGGCTTGTTTGTCTTTTCGATGCGTGTATAAACGATTCCCCTTAAAGCAATCTCTTCTGCCAAAGGCGCTAAAACGAGAAGATTGAGGATCATAAGTATTGTTCCGAGATAGGGGAACAGCTTCGAGTAGTACAGCGACGAGAGCGCTATTATTCTGGCATTCTCGATATTTGCATTTAGTGTTAAAAGAGAGAATGCACTCGATAATGAGAATAACAGCAGGCAGCCTTTGAAAAGATCCTTAGCCTCAAAGCTGTTCAGCTTCCATTCTTTTCTGATGTTTTTCTTAGGGATCTTAAATATCAGGTATAAGAATACGATCGTAAGCAGGCCCGAAACAACAGTCATGCCAAGCATATTGTTGTTTGCAAAATCTTCTATCAGACCCTGATCGGTGATTCCCTTGCCTACAGCGAACTGGACTATCAGCATAGACAGCACGACCTGCACGACTACCGTAAATACTACATACAGCAGAAAATATCCTATTCCTCTAAGTAAACCTTTCATGTTTTATTCCCCATAATTAAGCATCTGCTCACCGCAGATCAGTCCCCATAACTTAAGAAATATTATACATAAATATATTTACCCGTATTTACCCGCTTATTCTGAGAGCACATAAAACGGCCGGAAAAATATCCGGCCGTCTCAGTAATGGTGGATGCTACAGGACTCGAACCTGTGACCCCCTGCACGTCAAGCAGGTACTCTAGCCAGCTGAGCTAAGCATCCAGAATCGAACTTTGAAAGTATACATTGTTTTGCCGGCTTTGACAATCTGTACTTTTAAGAGAGATTCGTTAACATTTATTAACAATTTGTAAACTGAATTGCCTTTTACGTTCATTATAGATTCATTGTTATTTTATTTGATTTTGGCAGATTAAAACCTCCGTGAGATGTATCATAATCCTTGTACATGCCCGAAAACACGGGTATTCGGGCTTTTTTGCTACAACATGCACAAAAACCGCGGCGGTCTATTGTCTACAAGCACAAATCGGAAGAAATTATGAAAAATATGAACACATTGTGAACAGATTATGATATATTTGTTTCATAAGATGCTAATCAAATTCGGGGAGGCAGCATTATGAGAAAAATTGGAAAGACACGCAGAGGCTTTACGCTCGTAGAGATGGTTCTTGTCATTGCCATCATCGTAATTCTTGCAAGTGTTCTCGTAATCGGCATCGGCACATATCTTAACAAAGCTAAGAGAGCCGCTGATTCAGTAACATTGCACAACAGCTCTGTAGAGTTCCTTAATTCTGAAGTTGAGAAGCAGCTCAGCTGATTAAGGTACGGACAACTTAATAGATTAGAGATTATGGGCCTGTCTTAAGGGTGATCAGACATCATAAACCTCTTATCCATAAAGTGAAGCACGCAAAAAGCCTCCCTATCTGTTAGGGAGGCTTTTTGTTGGTCTTCATTTTTCTGCAATCACTGCCCTTTTACGGCAGATAAATCATCAGTTAAGAGTAATGTTCAGGATCTGCGGATTGTGGTCGCTGTTAGCGAATCCGAGATCTTCGATCTCATAAGAATTGATCGTGATATTTTTCGAGAGGATAAAACCATCGATCATATAGAACTGCAGAGAGTCAGGAGCGCTTCCTGCCAAAGGCGCATAAAGCGATCTGCATGTAGGCACTTCATTTGTCATGACAAACTGCCAGTCATTCTCGTACGGACTTACATCCATAGCTGCAGGCTGCCACTGCTCGGGATATACCTTGTAAGGATTCTGGACGTTGGAGAAGCTCTGGTTGAAGTCACCGCCGGCAATAACATAATTGCCCTTTGCCACTTCTTCATTCAGGATGTCCATAAGCATCTTAGCCTGTGCTGCCTTACCCTCACCTTCATCGTATGCCTCGAGGTGAAGATTTACGATTACGAGCTCCTTACCGCCTTCAACGGGAATTCTTGTGATAAGAAGACATCTCTTGAGATTGATCGTTCTTACCGGCCATGAGAACGGACAAGGGAGCTGTACTCTTGTAGCAGAGTTTGTAGCATATTTGGAATATGTAGCGATACCTGAATCGATCTTGCCGTAAGGCGGGATCGGGAACGGGAAATAAGCTACCTTAAAGTTGTTGGCAAATGCCATGTTGTTGTAGCCCATGCCGTCAAAGTAAGTTGTCTGGTCGATGTGGTAGCTTCTGCTGCTGTCTAAGTCGATCTCCTGGAACATGATGATGTCAGCATTCTGAGCAGATACTTCACTTGCGATAGCGTCCATGTTTGCCTTAACTCTTGCTTCGTCAGCCGAGTAGACCATCTTACCGCCGTCCATAAAGAAATCGGCATTGTCACCCAAAGCGCCGTATCCGATATTCCATGCGACGATGTTGACCGAATCACCAACAGCAAGCTGCTTAGTGTTGTGACTCAAAACCTCGACATTAACTGCCTCCTGATCTTCAGGCTTATACTCAACAGCTGAGAGCCAGATCAAAAGAGCGCCCATAAGCACGATCAGGATGATCAATATGACGAGTATTGCCTTGAAAAATCCTTTCAAAAACTTCTTCATTTACATACCTCCCGGCTCAAACGAGCCTAATTCACAATCCCCATTATATCGCATAGTTTTCTGACAGATTCAGACACTTTATGCCTGAAATATCAAAAACCTGCCGTCAATCCTAAATAAAGTGAGAATTCTTAACAAAAAGCTTGCCCTTCCAGGGGAAGCATATCAGAACAGAGCAGGCTTTCCTTTATAAGCAACTAAGATTACAAGTGCACCCTATAGCAGTGCCGGCAACAGCTTTCACACTGAGTTTTACCGGCACCTTTTTCCTGCAGCACCAGATGCCGATTAAAATCTTCAAATATTATGTATTTTATAGTGGGACAGCTCCTTTTCACGGCCAAGGAGCTCTATCGATTCCCTGATGCTTCTCTTTTTCTTTTTGTCAGGACAATTGACATCGTAAAACTGCGAGATTGGGAGCACATCAGTATATTCGCTGAGCTTATCGTTATAAGCCCTTTCAAAGCTGTCGATATCCCACTTGACAACCAATATGCCTTTTGCCGAATCAGTTATTACAATGCCCCTTAAAAATCTCCGTATTTTCTGAATAATCATACCTGCATGAGCTCAGCAGCACTTTTGCGGCCGTAAGAGATCATCATCGGAAGATATAAGAGTAAACCAATAACAACTGTAAAGGATATTGCTGCAATCACAGCGATGAGAAAATCAAATACCGATATATTTAACGATAGTCCAATCGCAAAGTTAAGGATATGATTTAATATAATCATGACAACTCCGGATAATATGAATGATGGTATAACAGCGCCTATAGAAATAAAGAACTGTTGAATACAGGTAACTTGAACCGTGTTTTTGTTGTTCATTCCAAGTGCATGTAGTATTCCAACATAACCGGATTTGTTTTTCTTCTCAACATAAACAGTTGTTACCAAATAAAAGAGTACGGCGACAGAAATGACTGCGCCTAAACTGTATAATAATTCATTGATTATTTTCTCGGCACTGGTTATTACTTTTTCTTCATATACGGAGAATAATCCTTCATCATTTATCATAACGTTTTTGAATCCTGCTTTTGTAACATCTTCACAGACAGTTTCGTAATTGACATCACTATTGCAATAAAAGATCAAGTTGTAACCATCAATTCCATATTTAGTCAGGTCAGAATAATCACATCTGAAATATACCGGGTATTGAAAATCAGTAGCGGTTAACCCGTATTCTTCAGAATCAAGATCATAATATAAACGATAATCATATATGCCTTTCAAAGTATAGTCTTCAAATAATGTAATTCCTTCACAACTGATGCTGATTTTTTTGCCAATCAGTTCAGGCCATACAGATTCATCATTAACAATGGTTTTCAATATGATGTCAGGAAGAATCAAATCTTTTTCGCTAAGTTCGGGTGAACCATAAATCATGGCATTAGTATAAGGATCTTCGAAATCATTGAGATATACACTGTATTCATTAGATGAATAAAAGTCTTTACTACCGCATGCAACAGCGATGAATTCCATATTACTGGAATCTGAACCTGTAAAGGATAAAGATTCATCATCCTGCCTGACAGTAATTTCCAGCCAGTCACAGTTAACAAACTTCCATCGATCTTCCTGTTCTGCATATTGAACAAGATCAACCATGTTTATCATAGGATTATCAATACCTATGTATTTTCTATCACACAAGTAATTTCTTAATATCCATCCTTCAGACTTTTCATTGATTTCACCAGTTTCAGTTAAATCTGCATAAGCAATTAAATACTTTGAAGCTTCCATGGCTTTTGAGGTGTTTGTATTCATTCTGGGAAGCACTAAAGTAATCAAAATCCAAACGATAATCATGAATTGAAGCAAACAAAAACACAAAATGGTACGTATAGTGTTTCTATACTTAAATTTTAAATCCGTTAAAGCAAAATTCAGACAATCCAATAATCTCATCAGCCTTCTGCTCCCATTTTTATGTTATCAGCAATATCATCTTTCCTAATTGCTTTTGAATTGATGATAACAGCCAAGCTATTAATAATAGTAAACAGCAAATAAGCTATGATGTTGCTGTAGTCAGCAAGTTTAATCGTAAAAGAATAGTCTCCTAATAGTTTAGTTATTAATTCAGCAACTCTATCAAATAATAAAGGCGTGAACGGGAGCGCTATGATAAAAGAAATAGAATATAGAATCTGCAAATAAACAAATATATTAAAGGTTACTTGTTTTTTGCTTAATCCTAAAAGTCTTGAAATTGAATAAAAACTCTTTCTTCTGTTGCAGTATAGCTTTGTCATCGAGAGCATAAGGCTAAATACAATTATGCCTGAAAACATACAAATTAAATAAATAGCAAGTTTAATAGTCAACAAGGATGAGAATGAGTCTGATGGTATAACCTGATAACCATTATTAAAAAAATACTCTGTCATCTCATTCTGAGATCTCAAGTTTAAACTTGGAATAATTATTTCAAGCTGATTATCTATCACAAAAAAGTATGGAAAAAAGGCAGCGCTAAGATAAAAGTCAGATAACTTAATATCTGTATCGCTAGACTTATTGTTCGTGCCGTAAATACCTTTTACAACAGCCTCGATCGTAGTATCTTCTGTGCATATTGATACCGTATCTCCACATTTTGCACCTATATATTCAGAACTTAGTTCTGAAAGCCAAATACAGTATGAATTATTATCAGATAGCTCGTATTTGTCGCCAGTTATTATGTTTTCATTCATTCTAGATAATTCATAATTACCGCTTTTGAACAAATACTGGGCAGATCCATACAAATAGGTATTATTACCAGAGTTATTGTCGAAATAATAAGAATCAACTCCTAGAACGCTGTAATCGACATAGCAATTAACCCTATACGCTTCATAATCAGATTCATCTATAAAATCGAAAAGGTCATTACCCATTACAGACACAGTTGCAACACCGGTCTTAACACTGAAATCATATAATCTGGAATCAATTCCTGAAGCTATATCAAAAATGCCGATAAAGCACATGAAAACTGGTAAAGAAATCAAAACCAATACTGAACAGAATAATTGTTCAATTTTGAATTCACTAAAAACTAATCTAATTCGACTCAATCTCAATGATCTTACCGTCTTTCATCTTGATCATTTTATTAGCCCTGAGCGCTTCCTCATGACTATGAGTGACTAATATGATTGTAGTTCCGGATTTGTTTAATTCATCGAAAAGATTCATGATAGATTCTGTATTTGCGGAATCAAGATTACCACAAGGTTCATCAGCTAAAACAACAGTCGGTTCATTGATTATTGCTCTAGCAATGCAAATACGTTGCTTTTCACCACCTGAAAGCTTTCCACACTTTACGTCAGCTTTATTTATTAGACCAACTATTTTTAATGCTTCATCAACTCGTGGCTTGCGTTCTTTTGCCGGAATTCCGGATATAATCATGGGAATCTCGATATTGTAAAAAGCCGTGTAATTAGGTTCGAGATAGAAATTCTGAAAAACATATCCGAAAAAAGTATTTCTTAATGATGAAGGATCTTTAACATCTGCCAGAACATTCTTGCCTTTTATTATTATTTCTCCGGACGTAGGTTTATCTATAAGTCCAAGCAAATTTAATAAAGTAGTCTTGCCGCTACCGGATTCACCGGTAACGGCAAGATATTCGCCTTTATCAATTTCAATACTGACTTTATCGAGAGCTGTAAATTGCTCACTCCCGACAGCGTATTCTTTAACAAGATTTCTGCATGATAAAATACTCACAATTATTAATGCTTTTCCAATTTGTAATCTGCTCCGCCTATAGTCAAGATTCCTGTTTCAAGATTTAACTCGCCACTAAGTATCTCAATAGGCTCATCGTTATACCAAAGCATTATATCGCAAACATCACCCTTTACATAGGTTTCTTCATTCATGAAATCAAGAGTATATGTTTTACCAATATAATCATCAGGATTGAAATCCGGTATATCCTTCTTTAAAGCGTCTTCATCTTCTTGTGTTGGAATAAGACCTTGATCGCAATAGTCCATATATCGATGAAAATAGACTATCGTATGATACGTATCGTTAATATCATCACCAAATTTGGGATTATCAAGAGTGATCATATTATCTTTAATAGTTACGTATTTATCTGAATCTTCAACACTAACATATGTACCATTTTTAAAGATGTTCTTGCTTTTATTACAACTGGTACAAGTAATAATCACTAAGCAAATTATTAGTACAGTACTGAATATTTTTTTCATTAGTTCCACCAAGTAGCAGATACTGTAGCAGTTCCTGTGCTGTTCTTAGAAGTAGGCAAACTGTTAATAGTGATCTTTGTATTAGTAAGATAAACTTTAGCGTTTCCAAAACTACCACCAGTAATGTAAGCCGTATTATTTGGAACCTTCATTGCAGTATTTGTAGGTATTCCCTTGCCGGAAATGCTGATTGCACCTTTATTCTTTGTAAGCAAGACCTTTCCGTTATCGCCCTGAATTTTGAGATAAAGATCATTGAAGTACAATTCGTCAGAACCACTGTAATTATTTCTAATGGTGACCTGGTTTTTATGATTGGCTACAGCATTTTGATTAACTTTGAAAGTGTACTTGCAGTAAGTACTGGTAGAAACATACTCTGTTGTTTTTGTAGTGGTTTTTTTAGTACAACCCGCAAACAACGTCAAAGTCATAACGGCCAACAGTAACAACGTGATAATTCTTTTCATATATTATCAACCTCCTATAAGAAATTAATGCTATTTTACGAATAACAAGATTTTAATACTACATAAATAAATATTTCACAATTTGTGTAATTTCCTGAAAAAATATTAAATTTATGTCATTGAATTTGTAGTAGAATTAGTATTTGTTTGAACGTCAAAATATTTCTGCTATACAGCTTTAACCATATAAAGCGCGTGGAAATATTTCTTCATTGCCATCAGCTCATCGAAAGTTCCCTGCTCTTCTATCCTTCCGTCCCTCATGACGAGGATCTTATC
>JAEFBB010000029.1 GCA_016292215.1 Saccharofermentans sp.
AGCGGGAAGCATGCAGATAAGCTCGTGAGAAATGATAATTTCAACGAAGAATTAGACTGGGGATATCAGGTATCAGGCTACGATACGGAGCTCGGGAAAAAGATCGAGCTTGACGCCCGTTATCACCTGGCTGCAAGCGAACTGGCTCTGTACAAAGATTATTCCAGCGACAGGATCTTAGCTATAAGCAACGAGCTTCAGGCCGTCTATGACCAGGGCTGCGAGGAGGCTTTTGATTCCTATGTCGAGAGCCGTGCAGGTGTCGCGCTTTACTATGCGTACATGGGCAATTACAAAAAGGCATCAGAGATCATAGAGACGGTCAAGGACTATAACGACAAGACTATAAGCCTTTACGAAGACGTGGCCCGGATGATCTTTAAAGAAGGTGAAAACCTTTATTACGATGGTGATTTTGAGGCAGCTGCAGAGTATTTCGATATGGTCTCCGAATATTCCAATGCAACTTCTTACAGGGCGGTATGCAATGATCTTAATCTCGCATCCCTCAGCAGCGATTACGAATCATATCTTATCGACGCGTTCGGGTATTATGACGTTCCCGATGTCGGATATGTGATCTTCAAGAACAGCAAGGTCGCAGATAAGTATTTCTTCGGAGAATGGAAGTCCGGTACGTTTTACTACAGGCTCGAGCAGGGCCAAAACGGAAAAGGCAACACCTTCTATACCAATATTCCGATGATAGACTTCAGCGAGAACGACAGTTTCTACTACAAAGAGAACGTTTTCTGCGCCGGAACCAGCTATGCCGAGGCGAACCGCCCCTGCTTCACGTTCTATGTGAATTCTTACTATGAGATGAGCATCTACTGCGAAAAGAACGGCCAGACATACTACCTGTGCCGCCAGCAGGCATAATTGGACTCTTTCAGGTAAAAAAGTCAAAAATAAATAAAAAATATTTATATTAAAGAGACAAAGATTCCGTGATACAATGATTCCATGTGCTGCTTCACGGGGTAATTTTTATGGCTAAATGGATAATTGTCGTTGATGATGACACCGCGAATCTCAAGATCGCAGGTCACATCTTAAGCAAGAACAATATGCGCGTTACGGCGCTCAAATCCGGTAAATCTTTTCTCGAATACATAGACGGCAACGGAATGCCTGATCTCGTCCTTCTGGATATCATGATGCCGGAGATGGACGGCTTCGAGACTCTCGTCAAATTGCGTGAGCTTGAGACCAGGAAAGGTCTCATGAAAACGCCGGTCATCTTCCTTACAGCTGATGAAGATGTTGATACGGAAACGCGCGGATTCGAAGTCGGCGTTTCCGATTTTATTCGTAAACCTTTTAATCCTGACGTTCTCTTAAGACGAATCGGCAACATCATGTCCAACAGCCAGGAGATGCAGAGCCTTAAGAGTGAAGCTTCTACAGATAAACTTACCGGTTTTCTCAACAAGGCAGCAACAGGCGTAGAATTGTCCAAGACGTGCTCTGACCAGACAGGCTGCCTTATGATGATCGACCTCGATTCATTTAAACTCGTTAACGATCTCTACGGTCACGAGATGGGCGATAAAGTGCTCATCGGATTTGCTGATCTTCTCCGCAAGACAATGCCTGCAGGCAGCAAATGCGGACGTATTGGCGGCGATGAGTTTACCGCTTTCGCGATGGGTGTCACTACGGAAGAAAAAGTCAGAGACATTACCGTAAGGCTCAACGAAGATCTCGTCAGAACAGCAAAGGATCTGATGGGTGAAGATATGGGGATCCCGCTCGGTATTTCGATAGGCGGTATCTTCGTCCCCAGATTCGGCAACGACTATAATTCCCTGCTTAAGCTCGCCGACAAATCACTGTACAACGTCAAGAAGAACGGCAAGCACGGTTACGAGCTTTACAACGAGGACGTCTTTGAAGACAGCGACAATACAGAGATTGATATCAGGGCAATATCCGAGATACTTGGCGAACGCTCCATCCAGAACGTCGCGCTCCAGCTCGACAGAGACGCATTCTCCCACGTTTACCGCTACATCATCAGATATGCAATAAGACATCACATAAACGCATGCAAGATACTTTTTACCCTGGCGCCTTCCGCAGGTGTGAGCGAAGGCAGTTTTGCCGACAGCGTCGATGAATTCGGAACACATATCAGAGAATCGCTCCGCAAGTCAGATATCTTTATGAGGAACAACAAGAACCACTACTTCGTTTTCCTCACAGACATCAGAGAAGATTCCGTACAGAAGGTCGCTGACCACATCATAAACGGATGGAAGAAGAAGCACGCAGACGATCTGGAGATCACCTATGTCACCGAATTCATCAGCAATAACGCAGAACAGGTAAAGCTTGAGAAAGACAAGCACGTCGTTGTAGTTGATGACGATGAGATCAATCTCCAGATCGCGAATAAGATACTTAAGTCCGCAGGCATCGAAGCTACCGCTCTCAGATCGGGTGAAGCCCTGCTCGATTATCTCGACAAAGAAACAGAGCTTCCTGATCTTATCCTTCTCGATGTCATGATGCCCGGTCTTGACGGCTATGAGACACTGAAAAGGCTCCGCGCCAAGGATACTTCTGTTGCGCGCCTGCCCGTAGTTTTCCTTACTGCAGATGAGAGCGCCGGTGCCGAGAAGACAGGACTGTCTTTAGGAGCGATGGATTTTATCCGTAAGCCGTTCGTTCCCGAAGTCCTGCTCCTTCGTGTAGATCACATCATCGAGCTGGTAAGACTCCAGAAGCAGCTGTATTTCGAAGTCGAACAGAAAACGAGAGAAAACAAGAACCTCTTTATCCGTGTTGTCCAGTCTCTCGCTGCAGCTGTCGATACAAAAGATATCTACGCCAAAGGTCATTCAAACCGTGTCGCGGAATACTCCAAGATGATCGCAAAGAGAGCCGGATATACCCCTGCCAGACAGGACGAGATATACTTCATGGGCTTGCTGCACGATGCAGGCAAGATAGGCATTCCCGACGGCATCCTCAATAAGCCCGGCAAACTTGACGAAGAAGAATTCGAGATCATAAAAAAGCACTCCCTTAAGGGTTATGCGATCCTCAAGAGCATAGAAGAAAATCCCAAGCTTGCCGAAGTGGCAAAGTGCCATCACGAGAGATTCGACGGAGCCGGATATCCTTCAGGTCTTAAGGGGGAAGACATCCCCGAAGAAGCACGCATTATCGCTGTTGCCGATGCATACGATGCGATGTCGAGCGACAGAAGCTACCGCGCGCGTCTGTCGAAGGAAGAGATAATAGACGAGCTGAAGAACTGCAGCGGCGGACAGTTTGATCCGAAGTTTGCAGACATCATGATCGCGATAATTAACGAAGACACAAATTAAAGCCTGAGGTACAAGATGCATGACTAACACAAAAGATTGCAAAGAATTATTCCAAACCTCACACCTGACGCTTCTTATCAGCTACACGATCTTCTCAGGCATCCTTATTGCCGAGTCGCTGCTCATGGGCTGGGAGACATGGATGATCTTCCTGATCATAGCGAGCAACATTGTATGCTGGGTGCTCCACTTAAAGCACGACACGCCTGACTTTGTGCGTATCTGGGTATACTCCATACTCATGATGTGCACGTATTTCTTCTACGGCACGCATCTTACGAGCACGTTCGACCTCGCGTTAGTCATGTGCGCAGTAATAGTCATTTATACCATGACAGGTAAGCGCAGCCTCATCACGCTGTGCCAGTTCACATTCCTTATCACGATGACTTACGGCATAGTAATGAGCATCATAAACGGCGATGAGTTTGACGCGCTCGTCATCAGCAGGACCGTACTTCACTACTTCATGGTATTATTCGTCGGCCAGTTTGCGAAAAAGATCATCGAGAGATGGGTCGAGATCCTCGATCAGTCGAAGGAAGAAGTCACACAGCTTACGGAAGCTACCGAACGTCTTAACGACTTTCTTGCCAATGTTTCTCACGAGATCAGAACACCGGTTAATGCGATCATAGGTCTTACGAGTATCTGCATCGAGAAGTCCATCGACAAAGAAGTAACTGATGAGATGATCAACGTAAGAAGCGCAGGACGCAAAGTCGCAGAGCAGATCAGCGATATCCTCGACTATTCCGAGATTGACCGTAAGAAGGCTGTAAGGAATAACGAAGACTATATGATCTCTTCTCTCCTTCACGATCTTGTTATTGAAATAAAGCAATACAAATCCAAGAACGTAGAGCTCATCATAGACGTAGATCCTTCTATCCCTGCGGTAATGAATTCAGACGTCTCCAAGCTCAAGAAGATCCTTAAGGCACTGATCTCCAATGGTCTCAAGTACACGCAGAAAGGCGGCGTATATGTAAGGATCACGACAGAAGAACAGGAATACGGCGTTAATCTCTGCATCGAAGTAACCGACACGGGTATCGGTATGTCCGAATATGAACTCGAGAGAGTCTATGACAGCTTCTACCAGGCAGATTCCGGACGATCCAGAATGGGCGGCGGCTTAGGCTTAGGTCTTGCTATCACTTCGGGATTTGTCTCTCTCCTCGGCGGCTTCATGACCATCGAGAGTAAGCCTGACGAAGGAACTACGGTCCACGTAAGTCTTCCCCAGAAGGTCGTTGATACCACGAGCTGCATGTCGGTAGCTCATCCTGACCAGCTCTGCCTTGGCGCATATCTGCATTTCGAGAAGTATCCGAATCCTGCAGTCAGAGATTACTACAACGCAATGGTACTCAATATCGTTAAGGGGCTCGGCGTCCAGATGCACCGCGTTAATAATGCCGATAACTTAAAGCTTCTGCAGGATTCGATCAGCCTGACTCACCTCTTCATAGGTGAAGATGAATATAACGACAACGTAGAGCTGATCGAAAAGCTTGCGAAGGACATGGTCGTCGCAGTCGTTGCGAACGAAGATATCGTACTCCCGAGGAACACCAGAGTCAGAGTGCTCGAAAAGCCCTTCTACTGCTTCCCTGTAGTATCCATCTTAAACTCCACGATCGACGATAAGAAGGAAGCTGATAAGAAGCTCAGATGCAACGGCGTAAGAGCTCTCGTAGTCGACGATGAGTCCATGAACCTCGTCGTGGCTAAGAGCATCTTCAGACGCTACGGCATGAAAGTCGTTACTGCAACTTCCGGTCAGGAATCCATCGATATCTGCCGTGAGAAAGTCTTCGATATCATTTTCATGGACCACATGATGGGCGGCATGGACGGTGTCGAAGCAATGAAGAGAATAAGGACCGATGTATCCGGACTGAACGGTTCAATACCGATCGTTGCACTTACCGCAAATGCGATGAGCTCGGCTAAGCAGATGTTCCTCGCGGAAGGCTTCGACGGCTTCGTCAGCAAGCCTGTTGAGATAGAAGAACTCGAGCGTGTGTTGAAGCAGGTATTGCCTAAATCCGCTATCACATATGAAGAAAAATACGCTGATATCAGCATCGAGGAAGCGCCCGAGCCGGAAGAAGTTAAGGTGGAAGAAAAACTCAGCGATGAGGATGTTTTCGCGCAGCTCAAAAAGATCGGAATCGATACTGATGCAGGCCTCAAGTACTGCGTAGGCGATCAGGAATTTTATAAATCACTTCTGCTCCAGTTCGCCAATGAGACCTCTGAGAAGATCCCTTCACTTAAGAAATTCTTCCACGAACATGACTGGCACAATTACGAGATAATCGTTCATGCTCTCAAGAGCACTTCGAAGATGATCGGCATCATGGATCTCTCCGAAGAAGCGAAAGCACTCGAGATGGCTGCCAAAGAGCAGAAAGCCGGCTTCATTACCGAGAATCACGAACAGGTGCTTATGGATTACTCCAGGTATGCTGCAGAGATCAAGGAAAAACTAAATGCGGGTTCTGACGATGACGATGAAGTCTTTGAGTTCGAGCCCGAAGACGAAGGAGGATATGAAAGATGAGAAGTTTATTAAAATATCTTTTCAGGCCCTCCAAAAACAGCCGTGAGGCTATCAAGCTTGCATACCTCGGATCGACAAAGCCGACCCATGTCATGCTCATGATCTCATTTATCATGTGCGTGATCTTCATGGTGCTGACATTTACCACACCAAGCTACTTCGGCACGACGGCTTTCTATCACCGCATCTGCTACATTGTCCTTTACGTAGTAGTCATTTTCTGGTGCGCACTTGCAAGATACGCAGTACAGGACTTTGATAAGAGATACAAGATAATAAGCGTAACGAATGTATGCATGGCCATGATCATGTACGCATGGGCGATCGCACTCGCATTCGTAAATCTGGTGATCCGCGTTGAGCTTGACGCGACTATCTTCATGACGGTCTCGCTCATAGTTCCTTTAAGCGTTTATCTCAGTCCTATAGCCTACTTGTTCATCGCATTTGCATCCAATGTGGGAATGCTCACTTTATTCTATGTAGCCCCTAACTACGGCTTGGATGAGAATACCGTAGGCTTCGGCAACTTCATCGTTTTCTCAGTCTTCCAGATCGCAATGGGCGTTACAATGCTCTACACGAGATACAGGCTTCATGAACAGCTCGACACTGCGGCTAAACAGCACAGCGAGATCGAGATGCTCAACAAGGCTCAGAACAGTTTCTTCTCGAACATGAGCCACGAGATCAGAACACCTATCAATACGATCATCGGTCTTAATGAGATGATCTTAAGAGAAGATGTCAGTGAAGAAGTAGCAGAAGACGCAGCCAACATCAAAGCTGCCGGTAAGCTCCTCCTCAACCTCATCAACGACATCCTCGATATGTCCAAGTTCCAGTCAGGACGTATGCAGCTTCTCTACGCTCCGTACCACACCGGCAACATGCTCTCTGACATCGTCGGAATGCTGTGGATCAGAGCTAAAGAAAAGAAGCTCGACTTCCACATTGACGTATCTCCTGAGATCCCTGCAGAGCTCATCGGTGACGAAGTCAGAGTAAAGCAGATCCTGATCAACGTTATCAACAATGCGATCAAGTACACGAAGGAAGGCACAGTATCTCTTACTGTACAGAGCGAGATGAAAGAGGATAAGGTCTGCAACATGATCTACACGGTTACTGATACCGGTATCGGAATCAAGCCCGAGGATATCCCCTATCTTTTCTCTGCATTCAAGCGTGTCGACGAGAAAGTCACAAAACACATCGAAGGTACCGGCTTAGGCCTTTCCATCGTTAAGCAGCTTGTTGATCTCATGGGCGGTAAAGTCACGGTCAACAGCGTCTATACCAAGGGCTCTACATTCATCATCGAGATCCCCCAGAGAGTTGAGCGCGAAGGCAGGGTCGGTGAATACGATTTCGCCAAGGCCGGCAAGCGCAACAAGTCAGATTACATTCCGAAGTTCGAAGCACCTGACGCAAGGATCCTTGTTGTCGACGATAACGAGGCTAACCTCATGGTCGTATCCAAGCTTCTCCGTGACACAAAGGTAAGGATCGATGCTGTTACGAGCGGTGCCGAGGCACTTCGAAAAACTCTCAACATCAGATACGATGTCATCTTTATGGACCACCTTATGCCTGAGATGGACGGTATCGAATGCCGCCGCAAGATCAAGGAACAGACAGGCGGAAGATGCAGAGATACGAGCATCGTAATCCTTACGGCCAATGCGGACGAAGAAAACAGAGCACTCTACGCACGCGAGAATTTTGACGGTTATCTGCCGAAGCCTGTAAGCGGTGAGGAACTCGAGAATGAGCTATATTCCCTCCTGCCCAAAGAACTCGTCCACATCACAGGATCCAGGACCGATCTCGCTGAAGAGACGATCTCCTGGATGAACGCCAACAAGCAGCGTAAGAGTGTTGTCATTACTACAGAGAGCGTTGCCGATCTTCCGGGCGAACTGATCAAGAAGTACGGCATTGCGATCCTGCCTCACAAGGTAAGAACGGCAGAGGGAATCTTTAAGGACGGCAAAGAAATAGAGACTCTCGGCGTCCTGAAGTATATGGAAGACGCTAAGCATGCTGCAAAGCCTGTCGGTCCTACCATCAAAGAAGCTGAGGAATTCTTCGCTAAGCAGCTCACTAACGCAAATAACGTAATCCACATCTCGATCTCCAGCAAAGTCGAGAACAGCGGATTCCAGCCGGCTATGGATGCGTCAAAAGCATTCGACAATGTTTTCGTTGTCGATTCCGCGCACCTGTCCAGCGGCCAGGGAATCATGGTTCTTGAAGCCTGCCGTATGGCTGAAGAAGGCAAGAGCGCTGAAGAGATCATCCAGACTCTCGAGAAACTCAAGAAGAAGATCCACACCAGCTTTATCGTTGACAACCTTGATTTCCTCGCACGTGCAGGGCAGGTCACGAACGGCACAGCCAATATGGTCAAGTCACTCATGGGAAGGCCCGTACTTAAGCTCAAGAAGGGCAAGATGGGCATCGGTATGACCTACTTCGGTTCACGCGAGAGCGCATGGAGGAATTACATCAATTCCATTCTTGCAGCAGGTTCAGCCATCGATACGAGAATGCTCTTCGTAACCTATGTAGGCATTACAAAGAGCGAAGCAGACTGGATCAAGGCACAGATCGAGAAGAAGATGAAGTTCGATGAGATCTACTTCAAGCAGGCCTCCCCTGCCATCTCAGTTAACTGCGGCAACGGCACATTCGGATTACTGTATCTGGAGAAGTAACACGTGGCAAAGAACGATCAATCTTCAGCGGCATCTGTGCAGGAGCCTGCAGAGATCAGAAAGCTGAGAACCCAGATCAAAAGGAACATTGTCGTTTCTGTTATCTTCCATATCATTACCGCAGGGATCATTGCAGGCGGTGTATATGGGATGACCAAAGCAGGATTTGCATTGCTTTGTGTAGCTTTGTTTTTCGCTGCTTGTACTGAAGTATTCGCGATTAGTCTGTTAAGAGAGAATAAAAAGGTCGAGCGCCGTATTGAGTTGGAGAAAAGTCGTTTAGCTTCTGCCACCGTCTTTGCAGATCCGTTATACAAAAACAAGGGCTATACATACGATATGGCGCGTGAGCTTTACTGCAGTCATACAGGCAAGAAGGAAAAGGATCTCACAAAAGAAGATGTGTCTGTCATCTGGCAGTATTCTTACGATGACTTCGCATATCTTCTTATGTGGATCATTGAGAATAACCTCTATCAGCCGACCAAAGACTTCGATGAAGACGAAGCCCGGGAAGATAAAGAATATGTATCCCGTATCAAGCGCCGCGAAAAGCTTCCTACTGATTATCTGGAATCATACGACGGATATTTCATGGAAGATTCGGTCAAGAAAAAGGCCCGTGCTTTTGTTATCGGATACTTCAAAGATTCATACGAAGATGAGGTCCGCAAATTCGCAAAGGAAAACCTTAATGCAGAGCTATACGGCTTCCCTTTCCGTTGGGAAGATTACGATGCGTTCAAGGTGCATATAGATAAAGCTTATGCGGAATACCTGGAGAACAAAAAGTAATTGTTCTTACCTGTTCTTCTCCATCCTGATAAGGTGTTCTTCGTCAGGCTCTGATATGCCGTCCTTATAGTGATATCCCATTTTAAGATAAAAAGGCACGCCGGTAATTGATGCCGGTATCTCTATGCGCCTGGCACGCAGGAAATACTCGTCATTCTCAAGCGTGTTCATGATGAGTCTTCCTATACCTTTCCCCTGCTTGTCAGGATCTACGAAGATCGTAAAAAGACTGCTCTCATCTTCCTTGCCCCAGAACGGTCCGATGGCTCCGCAACCGATGATATTATCGTTTTCAAGAACAACATAAAAATGCGTCCAGCCGGCCATCTGAAGCACATGCTCAGGTGTCTCGGATTCGATCAGCTGATCCATAATATCTTCGGGATAATCCTTCTTATTTGAAATGCTGATGGTCTTCCTGATAAGGTCAGAAACTGCCTTCGCGTCGCTGTCTTCTATTCTTCTTACTGTCAGTGATTCTGACTTAGCAAGAGCAACGATCTCATCATAAGATACGGCGCGGATAACTCTGAAATTCTTCTCAACTTCCCTCGTCCAAAGATCGATCTCGCCTTCGATGTCAGAGACCTCCGGGAGAATAAATCCCCACACCTTGCAGCCGGTCTTTTTAAGCTCGGGAAGGAACCATTCAAAGCCCCATTCAACGTCCTCTTTTACATCTTCAAAACCGTTTCTCGCATCAACGATAAAGATGCTGTTCTTGTGCTCTCTGAGCATTTCAAGAGAAGCTTTTACGGGATCGCGGTAATCATCAAAATGCGCTTCCTTTTTCCATACATGAAGGACAACGTTATCTTTCTCTATGTATTCACTTTTTGCATATTCACTTTCAAACATATTATTTCTCCAATTCAAAATCCAATCTGAGCAAGGCCTTTCCGTTCGGGAGCGGATAAGACTCGCTCAATATCTTTTGGTAGCCGGTCTCTTTCATCGCCCTGGTCAAAGCTTCATCTTCCATCTGGCAATGAACTTCATCAAGCCTGTCAAATGCGTGAAGATAAGGCGAGTCCGAGACCCATTGATGCTCATCTATATTTATTTGAATAACACATGAGATATACTGCGGGCGGACCCGCATCATTGCCATCATGAATGCTTCATAACCGATGTATTCGACAAGCAGATTTGCGATCACAAGCTGAGCCTCAGGGAGCTTGCCGGATTCGTTAATGATATCTGCCTTAATACACTCGAGAACGCCCTCCAGAGCGCCGTAGCGCGCTTCTACGGCCTTCAGATAATCAGCATTGATATCGACACCGTAGACAGTCTTATACTTGTCCTTAGAGACATGTTCAAGGCCGTTGCCGCCGGCTATACCCAATACCATAGCCGTATCGACAGGATATGCCACGAACTGCTTCTTCATTATGATATTCATTGCCTGAAGCTGCTTAACAGAATCAAGGCTCATGTGATTCTCATAATCAGAAAGCGATATGTCTTCCCAGGGATTGCTCATTTATATCTTCTCCATATATACGAAAACAAGTTCGTCATCTACAGCCTTCTGCTTAAATTCCATGCCTCAGACAGCCAAAAAAGCCTTCAGTTCTTCAAGCTTTGCTTCAGCCGCTTTCCTGCCCAGATCGTAAACGCGCTGGAGCTCATTAGGGTCTTTTACCTTCGACTTGATGTTGAGCGGCTCAGAAGGCCTTATGACGAGCACAGAGCCTTTATCTTCGCACTCCTTAACATATGCCGTCTGAGCGTTATACATCGCAGGACGTGCCTCCAGAGCCTTTGCTATGGCAGGATACTTATGAGTTACCAGTCTTAGCAGAGGAAGGGCCTTCAGAGGCTCTTTAACAAAGCCTTCAGGCTGCGTCAGTATAACGACATTTCTCTCATAGCCTTTTTTCTGAAGGAACTCCAGAGGTATCGAATCAGCCGTGCCGCCGTCCAGATATTTAGAATCGCCGATCTTTACCGGCCTTGAAAGGCCGGGCATCGAAGCAGATGCTCTGAGCCAATCGATGTTATCGCCCCTGTAATCGTCCATCTTATGATAGACGGGCCTCCCTGTGCTGATGTCAGTCGCGACCAGATAGAAATCCATAGGGTTATTCATGAAAGTCTCACCGTCAAAGACATCAAGCTCCATAGGGATATCGTAGTAGCAGAACTTGGCTCCGAAAATATCACCCGTAACGAGCCACGACCTGAAGCTGCAGAACTTCCAGTAGTTGCAGTAGCGCTTGGTGTAGCGCAGCACTCTGCCGTTCTGCCTCGACTTGTAATTGCATCCGAATGCGGCGCCTGCAGATACGCCTACCGAGCCGTCGAATTCGATATTGTTCTCTAAGAAGACGTCGATCACTCCGGCCGTAAAAAGTCCGCGCATGGACCCGCCTTCCATTACTAATCCTTTTTTCATCTTTATAATTCCTTTTACCCCTCAGGCAGGCTTCCCTTCCTGATATTCTCCTGAATTATCTTATCAGTTATCTCGTATAATTTCTCAGAGCCTTCTTTAGTCTTGGACTGTCTGCCGTAAACCTTTTTGGCAGTCACGCTGTGCTCTTTCCAGTCACCGCCGCCGTTGCTGTTGTTAAGTATCAACGGCTGGAAGTTATCCATGCTGTGTGCAAACTTCGCTTCGGGTGTCTCGTTAGCTTCGAACTCATCGAAAATAGCAGTGAACTCTTCTTTCTGATCTTCAGGAAGCAGCGAGAATATTCTCTCTTTTGCAGCATCTTCTCTTGCTTTCTGTGTAGCAAGGCCCTCGGAATCATAGGCATAGGTATCACCGGCATCGATCTCGACGACATCGTGTATCAGACACATTATCATTACCCGTGCTATATCGACAGGCTCATTGGAATACTCTTTGAGAAGATATGCCATTATCGCCATATGCCACGCGTGTTCCGCATCATTCTCATTCCTGCCGTGACCTGATAAATGCGTCTGTCTGAATACGCTCTTTTCCTTATCAAGTTCCAAGGCAAATGCTATCTGTTTTGCAATTCTCTCGTCCATTTTTACCTCGCATAGACAGACATCTATATAAGCTTTTCAAGCTCTGTAAGGAGCTTGTTCTTCATCCCTTCAAGCTCTTCAGTTGAAGGTCTGTTGTCGTCACTGTATAACTTCTCCATAGGATACCACCATACAGGTCCTACCCCGTTGTGTCCATAGTTTTCAAGGTCGCCTTTTCTTCTCGGATAAAGGTGCCAGTGAAGATGAGCGTCGCCCATACCCAAAAGCTCGTAATTCATCTTCTCAGGACCGAACGCTTTTGCAGTTGCTTCAGCAACGATGGACATCTCTTCCATGAATCGCAGTCTCTCATTCTTTTCGAGCTGGTAGAGCTCAGTATAATCGTGGTTCTTATACAAGAATAAAGAGTATCCGTAGAAGTGCTGGTTATCGCCGATCACTACATAACCGGTATCAAGCTCTTTAACGAAATACGGATTGTTGCCGCTCTTTATCATCGCGATCCTGTCACAGATCAAACACATATTATGTCTCCTTGTTTATCTCCATAAATACATCTACATCGTTGCGGTCGTATTCCTTAAAGCCGCAGCTCTCATAAACATGTATCGCGCGCGGATTATCAGCATAAACACCAAGGTAGATCCTGGTAAGTCCGAGCTCATTAAATCCGTACTCAACGGATCTTTTGAGTGCTTCCTTTCCATAGCCTTTATTCTGCATCGATGCTGTAATGACTATACCCCATTCCGCCTCTTCGAAAACACGGTTAAAGAACTCAACGTTGCCTATGAATTTACCCGTAGTTTTCTCCAGCATCGAGAACATCGTTGCTTTATTATCCATCTTGTCTTTGATGTAATCGATCTCCTGTTCTTCGGTCAACGGCTCACGTCTGTCGCCTATAAACTTCGCAACATTCTCGATGTCATTAACCATCTCAAGATAATCGGGAACCAGATCAAATGACGGCCTTACATATATGATGTTTTCAGATTCAAAAACCTTATCCATTAATATCTCCAAGCACATTCTTTTCTATCCACTTCGCCACACCGTCTTCGTCGTTAGAAAGTGTAACTTCATCAGCTATATCGATCACTTCTTTAATAGCGTTAGACACTGCAATGCCTTTGTCGCACATCTTAAGCATATCAATATCGTTTTTGTCATCACCGAATGCCGCGGTATCTTCAAGACAGATGCCGCTCTTCTCCGACAAAGCTTTGATCGCTTCTATCTTGCCTGATCCCAAAGGCAGGAATGCATACCAGTTCTCGCCTCTGAAACACTGGAGCTTACAGTGAGCTGTATCTGCAATCTTGCGGGCCAGAGCTTCATCTTCGAGCGCTGCGACGATCTTATTTGCCCTGCACTCCAAAGGCTTATCGTATTCGCAGTATACCGCTTTATAAAGCTTTTCCGACTCGGCAATATGCTTGCTGTTCCAATATACAGTCTTTCCTTCTGCGACCGTTATCTCAGCATCAGGCACGGCTTTAAGGAGCTCTTGGACGATGAGATTCGTCTCCCCGGCAGTAAATTCAAAACTGTAAATGCATTCGCCGTTTGAATGTATAAGTGTACCATCGGTCGTGATCTCATAATCGGGCTTCAGAAGATTGATGTAGCGCTCTGCACCGATCCAATACCTTGCTGTCGCAATCGCGAAAAGAACACCTGACTTCCTGCACTTTGAGAGCACGTCAAGCGTGTACTCCGAAACACTGCCGTCAGTCCTAAGCAAAGTGTGATCGAGATCAGTTAAAAGCAGCTTGTATTTACTCATTTCTTTACACTCTTATAAAAGCTCACATGCTTGCCCAGTTCGCCGAATCCGTTCTTAGTGTAGAAATTATAAGACGGCTTGTCGCTGTCAGTCTGAAGGAATATTCCGCTTAATCCTTTTGCCCTGACATCATCCTCGATCAGCTGCATAAAACGCGTGCCGATCCCCTGTCCCTGATAAACCGGATCAACGCACAATTCCCCAAGATTATAGTTCGTTCCTTCCCACCAATGACGGATAGAGCCGAGCGCTGCAGCAACAAGTCTGCCGTCGATCAGAAGGCCGTAATTCAGGCTGTTATGACCGCCCGCAACTTCCTTGATGTATTCAGACAACTGCGCGCTGTCACTCCAGTCATCATTCCATGGTTCTTTTCCGAAAGCCCTTTTGTATATGCTCTCGACTTCGGGTAAATATGATTCGTTAAGTATGATGAATTCTTCCATAAACCCTAATCCGTTGTTATTATTTCCTTTCGATAGCCATAGCGTAATCACGATCTTCTCTCGCATGAAGAAATCGTCTTACTTCCATGATCTTTTTAACGCGCTCTTCCAATACAACATAGTAAATAACATAATTCATTACATAAATGCGGTAATACGGCGCCTTTCTCTCTTTTCGCGAAAACACCTGTTCAAAAGAATCTGGCCCGTCTTCCAGGCGTTTAAGGATTGCCGCTTCAACTTCATCCAGCAATCTGTTAGCAGCAACTGTATTCCCAAGCGTAAAAGCTATATATGAGACACCATGATCAAGTTCTTCAAAGAATAACGGGAGATAACGCAACTCATATTTCTTTTTACGCATTTAACTTTCTCCGCATTGACCCGAAAACCTGATCGTGACTCAGTCTTGCTTCAGTTGACTCAGCTACAGCATCCGCAACATCCATTATGTATTCATCAGATTCAACAAGCCTGGAATATGTCTCTATGCTCAGGACGACCATTGAACCATAACCGTTCTTGGTAAGATATACAGGCTCACCGCTCTGAACACACTTCTCTATATCAGTGAATTTATTTCTTAAATCGGAAACAGGTCTAATCTGGATCATATAATCACCTCTCAGAACTTTATCATAATTTTATCATTTTATGATTATACCTTAGACAATTGATTAATCAAAAACTGTGTATCTCATTATATAAATGCAAATCACTCCATTAACGAAAGCCTCCGAGAACTTTCTGTTGAGGACATCACACGCACCATTCTAAGCACTAAATCCATATATAGTTTTTGTATTTATTATTTTATGTAATGGTTCTTTGCGCTATAATGAAATCGCGACACAATTTAATTTACCCAATCGGCTGACGTTTGCAAAAACGTTGGTCTCTAATCTATTCCGATTGGGTAGAATTGTGTCGCAGCAATCGAGGCTGACGATTTTCGGTGCGGTAGCTTTGGTTGCCGCACTTTTTTTATTGGAGGCCAAGTAAATCAATGATGTCTGAAGAAAAATGGTTTGCTCAAGGCGGAAACCTAGATAACTCCCCGGACAGCAATACAGTTCCTACCACGACTTCAATCGAATCTAATGTTAGCAGTCCTAACGATGCAGATTTTTTTAAACCAGTTAAGGGTTTGAAGGATGTATCTATGACTCCTGTTCGTCGCGAAGAAGAACCTATAGATTCTAAAGCTATCGAACACATACATGAGGATAATGAAGTAGGCAAAGATAAAATGACTGCGAACGCTTCATTTTATGCGAAAAGCAAAGAGCACACAGTGACCTCGAAAAGGAAAATCGGTATTGGTTTGATTTGCGGAGCTGTGCCATTGTTTTTTATCGGATTGGCTATCCATAATGAATTCAAGGCATGGTATCAGCTCTACCGCGAAAACGGATTTGAATTGTTCATTAGTTATCTGTTGATGGCTGGCGGAATATTGCTATTGGCTGCGGGTATTTATCTAATTATCCATTCCTACATGTCGAAGGAGAAATAAATATATGCCCGAAAGTGATCTTGTTGATATCTTTGTCGGAGCAATTGTTGTGGCTGCTTTAATTGTCTTTGGGGTTTTTTTATTCGTTTCAACGTTAACTCGCACAATAGATAAAAGCAGTCATACAAGTACTCTCCCTGACACTACAAAAGCAACAAGCACCACAAAAAGCGTTGCATATAGCAAGCCCCGAGAAACTAAGTCAAATGCTTCTCAGAAAGTAATTTATGCATTCAAAGAAAACAATATAAATCGCTGTTGTCCCTACTGCGATGGTGAAAACAGCATAGAGGCAAAAGTTTGTAATATATGCAGACGTGATTTGATATTTGTTGAAGGCACATAATAGTAAGGAAGAAAATTGTATGGATTCTTTAACTGTCATTATTCTCATTTTTATAGGTTTCATTGGATTGATGGCTTTGTTGTTTTATGTTCCCGCTCGTCAAGACAAAGAAAATGAGTATACGAAGATTTCTGAAGAAAGGGATTCAAAAACAAATACTCATATCATAACCGAAGAAAAATCTAGTTCTTCTAAAACAACAATCTATGCTTTCAGAGAAATAAAGGAAAAGCGCCTTTGCCCTTTTTGTGATGGAGAAAACAGTTTAGAGGCTAAGGTTTGTAATATCTGCAGACGAGATTTGTAATTAGAAAGGAGTAAGAGCTTATGTTCTGTAAATGGTGTGGGGGCGATTTGTTATCTTCTGATACCAAGTGCAAACGCTGTGGAAGAGACGTGCCTGCTCTTTCTGATTGCGGAGGTTTCTATGATCTCGTACCCAATGCAAAGAAAAACAGTGAATCATATCCGTTGATGCAAGTAGAGGTTCAGCCGACTCTGGAGGCAGTAACCGACGGCAAAAAGAACAAAAAACGATTACCTTTGGGCTTTAAAGTTTTGACCGCCGCTGGAATAATCATTGTTCTTTTATTGTCTGTTATTGTTGTGCTTGTTATTGCTCTTGGTAAGAGCAATCGTTCGAAGGTAAAATCTTCAGCCTATTCATTCGAAAAAACAGAAATATCCGAATGGCAGTATCGTCTTGGAGAAGATTCAGAGTGGAAAGCTCTTCCTAAAGATGCTTATCAGCAAAAAGATTCTAAAAGAAAGACCGTTGTGACTATCAATGAAGAATGGCTGCAGGAGATGATCGAAAAAAACGAAGGACAACTCGAATTTCGTTGTGAAATAAACCGGACAGATAGCGACAAGGATTCTTTTAGAATCATATTTGAAGATATCTAAAGTAGTGAGACGAAGAACTAAGAAAAATATATCAATTAATTCTATAGCACAGGAGGAAACAAAAAATGGCAATTACACAGGGTAGTTACGGTCAGTCAATGGACTATACGGTTGATATGGTTTTTTGCATTGATGCAACTGCAAGTATGGAGGACACATCTGGTTCTCAAACTAAGATCATCAACATGGTAAAAAGGAACGCAATTAACTTCTATGGTGATTTTAATAACATCATGTCGGAAAAGGGCAAGAAGGTTCGTCAGCTTCGTGTCAGAGTCGTTGCTTTTCGTGATTATCTTGCTGATGGGGAACACGCTATGATGGTTACAGATTTCTTTCAACTTCCCCAGCAGGCTACAGAGTTTGAAGCTTGTATAAATAGCATCCACGCTCAAGGCGGTGGAGATATTCCTGAGGATGGTCTAGAAGCACTGGCTTATGCCATTAAATCCAAGTGGACAGCAGAAGGTGCTAAAAAGCGTCAGGTTATTGTTGTTTGGACAGATGCTGACACTCACGTAATGGGCTATGGCAGCAGATCAAAGTTTTACCCCAAAGGCATGCCAAAAAATCTTGGTGAATTAAGTGATTGGTGGGATGATCCCTCTTTAATGAAGCAGAATGAAAAGCGCTTGGTTATATTTGCACCTGATAAGGGCAACTGGAAATATATTTCCGATAATTGGAACCTCACATGGCACATTCCTTCTGCAGCCGGAAATGGCTTAGCCGATCAGAACTACAATGAAATTCTGAATCTGATTGCAAACTCCGTATAATCTGATCGAATCAATTGCGATTTATGTTTCAGATATCACTGAAAAGCAACACAAATTGAGATGAGGTTAGATTTTTATGCAAAGTGGTCTGTCACTTGACTTTGTATTGTCATTTTGCAGGGATAAGATCCCCAGACATGGAGAGGATAGCTATTGCTACAGTTTCTGTGACACTGCCGGAATGCTTGGGGCATTTGACGGATGTGGCGGGGCTGGTGCCAAAAAGCACGATTATTACTCTGGACATACTGAAGCTTACATGGCATCTCGTTTATGTGCCGGTTCTTTCTATGATCTGTTCCGCAAGCATTTTCCGTGCAACCAGAGTGCGACCAGTATAACAAAAGAAGTTTTTGCCCCTCAAACGGAAAAGAGATTGATCGAATTTGGACCTCCAAAAGACACAACAGGTTTTCAAATCAAAGGCTCAAGCGTCAGAACTCTACCTAGTACGGCAGCTGTAGCTGTGATACAGCAAGACACAGATGGTTCTATGGTTGTCACAGCAATCTGGGCTGGCGACTCTAGAGTGTACATTATGGACTCCCTGGGACTTGCTCAACTCACTGTAGATGATACTACTGTTACTGATCCCATGATGAACATATATGAGGATGGAATTCTTAAGAATATTCTCTGTAGTGACAGACCTATAGATTTGCATTGTAAAACAATTAGGATGAAAGAACCTTTTGTTGTATTCTGTGCAACTGATGGATGCTTTGGTTATCTTTCTACGCCTATGGAGTTCGAGGGTGTATTGCTTGAAACTCTATTGAAATCAAAATGTGTTGCAGAATGGGAAAACAAATTGGCTGATGTTATAAGTTCTGTAGCGGGAGATGACCATACTTTATGCTTGGCCGCATATGGCTATGGGAGCTATTCGACTATCCAAAAATGTTTTATCGAAAGACTAAATTATATTGAGACATACTATCTTCTTCCGGTATCAAAAATTCCAGTTGAGGATCGTGATAGTCGTTTTGAACTTTGGAATTCGTACCGTGACAATTACATGAGATACGTAAAGGATGGTCTGTCATAATGGAGAAGTTGGGCAATTACAACTTAATAGGTTCCTTAACAAATCAAAACGCAGGATACTCTGTGTGGGGGTTTGCTAAGAAGGATGGTAAAGATTACTTTGTTAAAGAGTTTGTTGATCAGAAATATCCCGCAAACGATACTGTTTCAAGCCCTGAACGTTTAGCAAAGAAAATCAAGGCTTGCGAGCTTTTCGAGCAACGGAAAAAAGCTCTCTACCAAAAATTAAATGAGAATTCCGATGGAAATGCTGTACGAGTGGAAGAATTCTTTCGTATTGAGTCAAAATACTACATTTCAATGCGGAAGATTAATTCATTAAACTGGGGTGTTGATGATGTCGCAAAGCTTCCCCTTGGTGAGATTAGACGTCTTTGTGCGATCATAGCTCATGGAGTAGCGAGTTTACACAAAGGGCACCTTATTCATGCTGACTTAAAACCGGATAATATTCTATTTATGAAAACGAGTAAAGGATATACTACTGCCAAAATTATAGACTTTGACAGTGGTTTTTTGGAATCAGCCCCCCCAGGACCAGGTGAAACCATTGTTGGCGATTTCCATTATTTCTCACCAGAGGCTTGCAAAAGCATTTGGGGAGAAGAAGTTAAGTTGACTTGCAAAATGGACATATTTGCACTTGGCGTACTTTTCCATCAGTATTTTTACGGTAATCTTCCGGAATTTAATACTAAAGTAAGTTCGTATTCCGGTGAAGCTGCCGCAAAGGGCGATATTCTCAAAGTATCCAGTACACTTCCCGATGATATTCGAAAGTTACTTACTAAAATGTTGGATAATGATCCGGAAAAAAGACCGACGGCAATGGAGGTCTATAATTCATTACGCGGAATTGGAACTGCTATCGATTCCGTTTCCGATAAAACTCATAGAAACACTCCTACCCCTAAACATGAAGTTGTCGCTGATAAAAAAACTGTTATTGAGAACTCAACAACTAAAGAGAACCTGTTCTTCCGTCCTGGAGACTTGTAATCATGCAGAAATGCAAAATCATTATTGAGGAGGATATGAAATATGTCTGACAATTGGTTTTCTCAAGCCGGAAGCCTTGATGATTCATTAGATAGCGGTAAGACTACCGCACCAACTTCAATTGAACCTGCACTAACAACTAATGATTCTATTAATACTAACGATGCAAGCTCAACTAGCACTACCTATATTAAGCCAGTTAAGGGTTTGAAAGAAAGCCCCGTTGTTACAGTTCATCGCGAGCCGGAATCTGCCCGAACAGATTCTCCTAAAATAAATTCAATTTCATCTGTAAAAAAGGAATTGCGAGATAGCGATTCTTCTGTCAAATCATCCACTACAAAAAAGAAAAATCTAATTGTTACTTGTGTTGCTGCCAGCCTGGTTCTTTTAGTTTTAATCACTCTATTATCAATCTTCAAAAAGGCCCCCAAAAACAACAGTGATAATTATGTAGAAACACCTGCAAATAGTGGTATTGGTCAAGAAGAAACAGATTACTATGAAAGTTATGATTACTCTATAGATGATATCGATCATCTGAATGGGATATTCATATTAAGGACAGATATGAAAACTCTTACTGACATTGTTAATGACAAATGGGATGAGTTTCCATCTTCTGGAATGAGAATTGATCAATACAAACTCATTGATGGTGTTAAGAATGACTGGGATAAAAGTGCGTATTATGATTATAAAGAACAAGGCTCGTGGTATATTTTCAGCGAAGCTCATCCTGTTCAGTTAAGTGCGGGAGAAAGTCTTATTCTAGTTGGTTCTGAAGGTACAGATCTCTCAAGAAACGGAATGATTTATGCCAGAGCTTGCAATATTATCGGCTATGGTAACGTTACCGATACGTCAAGTATGTGGTTAGTGCGTGATATGAGAAGCCAGGGAACAGATTATCATTATGATATTAGGAGAATCAATTCTATTAATGGAATAAACATTTTTCAAAACGCACAGTATATCATTGATTGTAACGATGCATTAGCATCAATGAATTTGAAATTAGTGTTTAATGAATCAAATTGTACACTTCTAAGCAACTCATACAATGACACAATAGTAATTGATTATTATGAAGGAACAGATTTACAGAGCAAAACTGTAATTATGAGCGATGCATTTTACAGCTTTAAATCGAATCCGAATGAGTATTACAATGAAACGAAAAACTTTGCAAATCAATATGATGTTGCAATTCCGGTAACACCTACGGAGAAAGGATATTTCTATCTTGATACTTCATCTTTGGAAAAAGGACTCTATATGATACAAAGCAAATCTGGGAAATTCATGATTGAAATATTGTGACTAAATAATAGTGTTTTAACAGTTCAAAACTTATAATGTGTATATGCTCTCGACTTCCGGCAGATATGATTCGTTAAGTGTGATGAATTCTTCTTTCATACAGACCTCTTGGGCTTATGTATTTTTCTCTCTGTTCCTTATAACCGTACATACAGTTACCGCATCGTCAAAATCTTTATCGGTGATTCCCAAAGCTGCTATGTCAGAGGCTACTGCGCTTTCATAAAAGCCGAGCACTTCGGGAGCACATTCTTTGAGCACCACATAGGTCCTGGCATAGTCAAACACGGCCGGAGCGATCCTCGAATTGATCCAGTCGATGATGACCGGTTCAGATCCGTCCTTCGGCAACATGACATTCAGAAAATGCATATCCAGATGGCAGATGCGGTTCTCAAGTGAGGATGACAGGCGTTCTATTATCGGAAGTATCTTATTCTTGTCTTCTTCGCTCAATCCGATGCCTGCAGTGTCTATCAGACGAGGCATCTGTACATCAGAAGGATCAGCCTGATGCACTTTGCGGAACATCTTTGCAAGAAGATCAAAGCCTCCGCTAAAGCCTTCGAACATCTTCTTTTCGAGAGTGACGCCTTCGATCAGATCCATCTTAACGATATGCGGATCTTCCGTGTCGTAATACCTTACGGGCGAAAGGCCGGCACGGTTCACCTCCGACTGCTGCCTTTTCTCGAATTCGATCCATTCCACGGGATACGCAGGCTTATAGACTTTATAGGCATAGCCATGAAAGCTGTATACATCAGCCTGTGCGCCCCTGCCTATAACGATTCCGCTGCCGTCAAATATCTTATCTGTGTTAACGCCGTTTTCAGTCATACGGGTATTATATCATTCACCGTCAGACAACATATTTTAAAGAACCCTTGGCAATAAACCAAAAAAAGTTTATCCCGGACTTAAAAAATTAGTCCCACAGTCTGTAATTAATATAGTTTGCAGTGATCCTACCGTCAGATCCGATCGTGAACTTCGAGATCGATCCGGACTTGCCGTTGAATCTGGCACCAGTGAAATCTTCGAACTTAAATTTCATCAGCATAGCCTGCAAAAAGCTCAACGTGCATCCGTGCGATACGACAAGGATCTTCTCATCAGGGCTCTCAAGAAGCTGCTTGCAAAAAGGCTCAATTCTCTTCCACAGGTCTCTGTCAGACTCGGCATCAGGGAAAGGTCTGTAATCAGGATCGTATCCGTTTGATGGTATCTTATGCTCGTCATACCAGTCCCAAGGCTTGCCGTTGCCCTCGCCCGCATTCACCTCTCTGATGAGCTCTGAGACCTTTGGTGTGATATGAAGCGTCTTATTCATCTCCTCTGCCGTCTGCGCGGCACGGGCCAAATCTGAGCAGTACATGACGTATCCGTCATCACAGCCCTCTGTTAAGAGCCATTTACCGATCTCAAAAGCCTGCTGTCTTCCTTTTTCTGTCAGAGACCAGTTGCCCCAGGCACCCGCATGCCTGTTAAGGTGGTGCTCCGATTCAGTATGCTGGACTGTGATTATCGTTTTACTCATGATCTCACCTCTTCAAATTCACTATTACCCTGCAATATTATTAACCGCGACTATAGCCAACGGCAAGTACATAAATACCAGGTTAAGCCTTTGCCAAAGACCTTCGTTGTTTATGACCGTCTTCTTAAATTCCGGTTTGTCCGACATTACGAACAGCGCGAAAAACACCAGCGCAAGAACAAAGCTGACAATGCTTACCACTCCCGTTGCAGTATTCTGATTCTTGAATGACAGTATCGCAACCAGGAGCGGCACAAACAGGAAAAGCATAAAACCTATGACAGAACCTGCGCCATGTATTTTCGATGCGACAGTCACAACGTCCTTAGATTCATTGACACTGAAAAAGCACGTTAAGATGCATGAGCCGACCGCGAAAACGGCGATGAATACCAGCATGACGACAGTGATCCCGCCTGATACCGGATGGAAATAACTACAGACCGCAGGGAGTGATATAAGGAATAACACGCCTTCGATAAGCATCCATATATTGAACGGTATCCTGACAGGGCTTGAAGGATTTCCCAGAGCGCTTATGGACATCTTAAGGCTCTTGTATCCTTTATAAAACAGGGACAACACAAATGAAACGATGAGGTCTCCTGCCATCGCAACGATCAAAAAATACCAGCCGTAAGTATTGAGCCAATCCATAATCAAGCACTCACCAAGGTCATTCGAGAAAATTTTTTGTATTTTATTTTTTTTACCCTCATCATGTTATCAAACTTTACTTAACCCGGTTTATCAATCGTGAAATAGTTTATACCCGAATGGATATTGATTACAGCAACAGCATAGTCACCGAACACACCGTAACTGTAATACGTAATGCCATTTGTTCCGAAATCAGCATTGCTGACAACGAATCTTTGCAAACCCATACTGTCGGTAAAGCTGATCTT
Organism: Saccharofermentans sp.; assembly: GCA_016292215.1. GTDB lineage: Bacteria > Bacillota > Clostridia > Saccharofermentanales > Saccharofermentanaceae > Saccharofermentans. The sequence continues at coordinate 23,992 of JAEFBB010000029.1, forward strand.
GAGATCGCCCTCGATCATGTCAAGAGGAATGAATACCACCATAACTCTTCTGTCATCTTCATCCATTTCTGCATCCACTTCATATGTCGGGCATATCTTTGACAGGGAATTATCATCACTGAGCTTAACCGAACAGGTAGGTTCATCAATATATACATAGTTCGGATATTCGAGCCAGCAAAAACTGATGCCGTCAACGTTTTCGAGTTCATGGCTGTTGTATTCTGCTTCCCCGTTATAATCGATTACAAGACTGTCCGTAATGTAAGGTGAATAATACTCTACCTCTATATTAGCAGGACTAAACTTGTCATAGACTATCTTTGCCGATTCTGCGTCAGGACAGTTAAGTAAAAAGCAGTCGTAGATAAGGTCATTATCATAAAGCTCTGACAAGAACCACGCATCGTCCTTTGTTTTAAAGCTGTGATCCACATAGGCAAATGTGTATCTGTTCATCTCACCGTGAGCCCTTAAGAAGGATACTATATCGCCGGTGAACTTTTCGTCTGCTCCGTACATGCCGAACATCAGATGCACATATGCAGCTCCGGGTTCATATGAGTTAACCCAGTCTCTTAATGCTTCATCTATGAGATCCGCTTCGTAGTTGTCGGTAATCTCGCCGTCTTTTGTTACGAGAACATCGAACTCCTTAACCCCGTCGTTAGCTTTAATCTCGTATGAACCTGTAACGCCCCAGAGACCTACGTTTCTCTTAATGTCAGTTACCTCGGACGTAATCCCGTACTTATCCTGACAATACCGGTTAACCTGTACTCTCAATGAAAGTTTTTTCAGACTGCAGCTGCAGACACAAAGCAAAAGCACAGCCATTATGACGGCCAAAATGGCATTTTTGATTATTCGATTTTTCCCCATATCATTCCTCTTATTTATCCCGCGGATGATGTCCCGTTGCGCTCGAAGAAATTCGTGATCACCCTATTGGCATTATAATATAACTATGGACAAATTATCGCGAAGCGTACCGCCAAGCCGCCCGCCAAAGTTCAGGATTAATAACAGCAATATCGGAGCCAGAACCAAAAGAATGAATCCAGCCAAACACAACTTGCTTAGTTGTCTCTTCTGTTCAGACATATAGACCCCTGTCATTTGCTTGGTTAGTTTTCCCCGGATTATTTAACCAACGTCATATATGCACTATACTTGTTTCCGGCAAGCACCCGGCATTCCGCATATAATTCTCTGATATTTTCGCTGCCGAATACCAGATACTGCATTTTTGAAAGTTCGCGTTCTATAGGTAATACTTTCTGCTCGAAAAGCAGATCCTCACTTTCGGCAATTTGCTTCTTCATATCAATAAGCTTTGCTCTGACCTGATCCTCATCGTATTCAACTTTTTCCGCATATACATCTTTTATGGCTTTATCAATGACTTTGCCGGCTGTTCCGTCATTTGCTAATGCGCCCATAGATTCAAAAATAATACTTGAAGAATACTGAGTTATCTTGCCGTCATTAAGGAAGTAATCCAGGCGGTATGCCGGAACATCATAAGCGAATCCCGGGAAAGGATAAACTTGCTCCCAATCACCGAAAAAGATCTTGTCGATCAGATCAGAAAGATCCGCATATCTTGCAATATCAGTTTCTAAATAACAAAACGAATAATTGTAATCATAGTAACCATGCAAGATTACTTTGCCTCCCGGAAAACAAAGCACATCCAGATATCTGCGATCCTTCTTCACATCGTAATCAGGCATATTGCATAATTCCTTTTCAGTCTAAGCTGTCATAAAGTCCCAGCATGCCTTCGTGAGCTACATCGATATAATGATCGGGGGACCGGATCTGACCGATCAATTCAAGGCAAAGGTTGCGGTATTTTTTCTCATACGGAGATTATAACATCCGCATGCGGTTTTCGATGCTTATGCCTGACCCTGGATTTACCGGTGATCGAAAACATTCTAAGAAACCAAAAAACTGTCCCAATAACCGATCTTGGATTCTGATAGACTTTAGTTATAACAAGTAAGAAAAGGCGAAGGCTGATGGACAGGATCTACGTGGCGATCGATCTCAAATCTTTCTACGCAAGCGTTGAGTGCGTAGAGCGTAAGCTTGACCCTTTGCAGACCAATCTCGTCGTTGCTGACCCCACGAGGACCGAGAAAACTATTTGTCTTGCGGTCTCGCCTTCACTTAAGGCATACGGCATACCCGGCAGGGCAAGACTGTTCGAAGTAGTACAGAAGGTCGAACAGATCAATAACGACAGGCGGTATAAGGCTCCGGGCAGAAGGCTTACGGGCAAGAGCATCTGGAGCTTTGAATTAGAGCGCCATCCGGAGCTCGAAGTCGACTACATAACTGCACCGCCGCAGATGGCGCATTACATGAAGGTCAGTTCGCAGATCTACGGCATTTACTTAAAGTACGTGGCGCCGGAGGATATTTTCGCCTACTCGATCGATGAGGTATTCATTGACGCGACAAGTTACCTGGACATCTACCACCTTAATGCGCACGATTTCACGCGCATGCTGATAAAGGACGTGCTGCACACCACGGGCATAACAGCGACAGCAGGGATCGGTCCTAATATGTTCCTATGCAAGGTCGCGATGGACATCGTGGCAAAGCACATTCCTGCTGACAAGGACGGCGTGAGGATCGCGGAGATTGATGAGCAGAAATACAAAGAGCTTTTGTGGGAGCACACTCCACTAACCGATTTCTGGCGCGTCGGCAGGGGCACGGCTTCAAGGATCGCGAAGATAGGACTTTACACGATGGGCGACATCGCTAGGTGCTCTCTTAACAGGCAGAGCTTAGGCCAGCTCTATAAGCTCCTGGGCAAGAACACAGAGCTTCTTGTCGACCACGCATGGGGCATCGAGCCGACGACGATAAAGGATGTTAAGGCTTACGAACCGGACAACAACAGTACGTCGACAGGGCAGGTCCTGAAGGAACCCACGGACTATGAGACGACGAAGCTCATCGTCTGGGAGATGGCAGATACTTTATCACTTGACCTGGTCGAGAAAGGCATCGTCACGAACCAGATAGTGCTCACGATCGGCTACGACCGGGAAAGCCTTGCAAGCGGCAAATACACCGGTGAAGTCGTCACGGATTACTACGGCAGAGAGGTGCCAAAACACGCGCACGGCACGATCAATCTGGAAAAGCACACTTCATCAACGAAGCTGATCACAGAAGCCGTAATGAAGCTTTTTGAAGCCATCGCAGACCCTGATCTTTTGAGCCGCAGATTAGGGATCGCAGCTTGCAATGTCATAAGCGAAGAAGATCTTCCGAAGCTCGAGAAGCACGAGCAGATGAGCATCTTCGATCTGGGCAAGGAAGATGAGGATTCGACGGAGCAGGACGAGAAGCTCGCCAAGGAACGCGCGCTTCAGGAAGCGATGCTCGAGATTAAGCACAAGTATGGCAAGAACGCCGTCGTCAAAGCCAAGAACCTCAGCAAAGGCGGCACGGCGATGGAGCGCAACGGCCAGATAGGCGGACACAAAGCATGAGCAAGTACGACGACATAATCAATCTTAACAGGCCGCAGTATATCGATCTTCCGCCCATGTCGATGCACGACAGGGCTGCGCAGTTCTCACCTTTTGCAGCGCTCGTCGGTTATGAGGATGCGGTCGAAGAGACAGCGCGATTAACTGACGCAAGACGCGAGATGTTAGAAGATGAGATAGCAGAGTTAAACCGGCAGCTCGGAGAGCTCACAGAAAGGCTTCCTGAACGCCCGAAGATACGAGTCACATATTTCATCCCGGACAAGAAAAAAGACGGCGGCAGATACGCGTCCAAGATTGGCAACGCAAGGACGATCGATCAGTATAAAAACGCCATCGTATTCACCGATGGCGAGGCAGTTGCGATAAAGGATATGTACAGCGTGGTGTTTATTGATGAGGCGGAATAAAGCTTGCGGCATGCGCGTTAACTGCATAAGGCCGCGATGCTAAAAATCAGTTCAAGAAAGCATGGTCTGCAAAGACGGTTGAGTTATCACTAATTTTATCATTACATTCCAAATCCAATAAAAATGCCCGAAGCAATCGCTCCGGGCATTCATTGATCAGTTTATTAAACTATTACTTTCTGTGCTTGATTGCAGCCTGTGCAGCAGCAAGTCTTGCGATCGGTACACGGAAAGGTGAGCAGGATACGTAGTCGAGGCCGATCTCATCGCAGAACTCTACGGATGTCGGGTCGCCGCCGTGCTCGCCGCAGATT
>JAEFBB010000061.1 GCA_016292215.1 Saccharofermentans sp.
GGGTAGAGCGGCCTGAATGGTCTCAGGCTCATCGATTATTATCGTCGAGTGCGGCGTCCACGGATGAGGCTGGGGTACGTCAAATTCCAATGCCTCATGGAAAGCGTTGAGCATGCTGTCTCTTTCGGGCCCTGCGAATAGCACCCTTCCTCCCGCAAACATTCCCATATGGCTCAAATGCACTGGAAACTCAGTAAAGTCTGATGCGACCTTCTGCATTCTTGCGACTGCCTCATCTTCCATTTCGAGAGGCAGGATAGCCATAGTGATGTGATACGGAAGATCAGGTGTCTGCACACCTTTAAATCCCGCGCCCGTTAAGGTCTTATACCACCCGGACATTATCTCCTGGGTATTGTCATCAAGATCTGCCATCAGGGCCAGAAATTTCTCAGCCATATCAGATGCTCCTTTATGTGAACCACAGTGCAGAATCGTCAATGTCTGACACCTTCGCAAAGCCTGTGTTGCTCATGATAAATCTCAGTTCGTTCTTAACCTTGGTAAGGAAAGCCTCGACGCCTGCAGAGCCGTCCTTTTCAAGCGAGGGCAGCATCGATCTTCCTACCGCGCAGGCATCTGCGCCGAGTGCCAAAGCCTTATAGACATCCGCACCGCTCTCGATGCCGCAGTCTACGATAATCTTTACGTCCCTGCCTTCAAGAGCTTCCCTGATCTCCGGCAGGACCATCATTGGCGGCACCGCATAGGGCATCCTTCCGTGGTGGTGACTCACGATTATTGCTTTGACTCCGATCTGAGCGCAGGTAACTGCATCGCGCGCGCTTAAAACACCCTTTACTATGAACGGGAGCCTGGTCGACTCCACATAAGAACGCAGCATGTCAGCGGTCTGCACGGCCATCTTCTCGCCTACGCAGATATCTGTTCCGGTCTCTCCGAAAATGTGATCTATGTCCATTCCGATGGCAAAAGCACCGGCTGATTCAGCGTACTTCATCTGGTCTCTTACTTTGGCATTGTCGTCGTAAGGCTTAACGATGCGGACTGTTTTCGCGCCGGCAGCAATGATCTTATCGAACATGTCGTTTTCCATCATGCCGACGAAGTTTAGGATGTTCGCATTCTTCGCGGCTATGGAATACTCTTCTAGGCCCGTCAAATCCCTGCCGTTAAAGCTCTTAAGATGCGAGAAAGCGGGCATCATGACAGGCATGCTGAAGGTCCCGCCAAGGAATTCCGTAGTGGTGTCTGCGACGACAGAATCGATTATCTTCTCCTCGATGAGGATCGAATCCATGTACTTCTGTGTGATGACATTCGCGTCGGAAATTCTACTGTATTCCATTCAATTCCTCCTTCAGGTAACCCATGTATCTGATGTATTCTTCGTCGGTATTAAGGTGCTCTAAGATTACCGGCATGTCAGGGTCTAAAGAACTCATTTTCTGCGCGTAATATCTCAGCGGGAATTCACCCTGCCCGGGCGCGCATTCTTCAAGCCTGAAAGTGTATTCTTCTGCCAGATGCACGTCCTTGATGTGGCAGCTCCTGATCTTGCCGCCAAGCGTCTCTGCGACCTCATCTACAAACTCTTCGGGATTGAAATATCTCTCCGCCGAATTGGTCATGTTGATGATGTCCATATGCACGGCGAACCTGTCCCTTTCCACCATATCGATCAGCTTAAGGTATTCCTTGGGGCCTGTCGGGATCATCCATGGCATCGGCTCGAGCGTGAAATACGTGTTCTTCACATCAGCGGTATCGATTATCTCCCTGACCATGGAGACAGTCTCTTTCCAGGCATTCTCAGTGAAGTTCTCCCTGTAATGCCCGTCCCACCTGGGACCGAAAGCGCCCGCCACATTTACGGCGCAGCGCGCGCCAAGAAAATCCGCGAGCCTTAACTGGCCGATGCAGTAATCCATGTTCTTTCTGCGCTCATCCCTATCAGATGCAAGCGCATTTCTCCATATGCCGACTTCCGCGATCAGAAGGTCATACTTAACTGCCGCATCGCGGTAAGCGGTTATCTTATCTTCGGGATCTTCACAATTGAGCGGGAAATTTACACATCTGCAGCCCAGCCTGACCTGGTTTTCCGCCCATTCTTCAGGTGTATTGTGTCGTAACGGTGATGATGTTCCGAGTCTCATTAAAGCCCTCCTCAAAGAACCTGACCGGTTTAAAGTGTTTTCTTAAAACAGATGAACCCAATTTAATACAATCTGCTGTTGAAATGTTAGTCGTCTATCCTCGCTCATCCAAAACCTTCTGAATCCTGTCCTGAGCAATTTTAACTACCGCATCAAGATCCTTTTGTCCCAGAAAATATGCCGGCATCTCTTCTATCAAGATGATACTTATGGAAGCATCATCGGAACACGATCTTGAGCAGCTGAGTATTATTCCTTCCACAAAATCAACATCCTCTATTGAAAACTGCCTTCTCAAACCGCCACTGCTGCCACCAGTTCCACCCGAAAAAGCACTGCCACCATTATTGTAATAATCAATAGCTGCGTCTCCTGCTTTTCTGAACGCCTCTCTATTGATTACAAAACAATCATTCATTGCTATATCTGCCTGAACTTCTTCTGACAGCAGGATTTTTACAAATTCACCACAAGCATCAACATTATCAGCCTGAGCAGAAATAGCAACCGAGCAAACAGGCTTGAATCTTGGGCCCCTTCCGTCAATTGAAGGAATACCGGCTAAAGTCACACCGTTGCCCCATGGAGCTATGCTCATTCCCGAAGTGAAATATCCTCCTATTCCATAACAGTTTTCTGTATATTCAGCTCCCGGAGTTCTTTCAGTATACTGAGCATTCCAAGATGTCCCTTTCTCTCTGACATTGTCTTTGACAAAATCAGCCATTTGTGCAAATTCAGGTCCTGACAGATCAACCCTCCCATTAACGATGAACTTATCATTCATACTGCCAAAAAGTTTAGAAAAGTAAGTTGCCTGCCCTAAAAATATAGGATCGCTTCCATTAGCAACCTCATCTACAAACTTTTCATATTCTTCAAATGTGAAACCTTTTCCGGAACTCCCGACATTCTCCGTTTTAGTCAGTACTCCTTCCAGCGCAAAACTGATAGGAAGCTGGTAAATTGCTCCGTCGGTTTTTGAACCTTCAATTATGTTTTCATAGTACTTATCAATATCTTTTTTAACATACGGCGTAAGATCGGCAAGATAATTCGAATTATTTAGTTGTCCATAACCACTGACATTCATCAAAATGTCAGGTCCTTCGTTATTCATAATATCTACAGCAAGTTGGTTACTAAACTCAGCACGACCGTTGATTCCTGCCAGTTCCCAAGTGTCCTCGTTATTATCATCGCCTGAAGAGTAATCAAAATAATCCCCCCGATTATAACGGTCAGTGACTTCTATGAAGTATTTACTATTGGTCTCATTAAACACAGAGATCGCCTTACCGGTATTTACATCAACCCATCCGTCATCCGGATCAAATAACTCAAGTACAGTTTTCCCGGCATTAGGATTTTTATCTGCTCTGTCAAGTTCAATTAAATGTATCTTATCTGCTTTCTTTCCGGAATATATATTTGATGAATCATATATACCGCAAAGAACAAAATGATTTTCCGAGCACTCGATCAAATCAAAACCGGGAAACACCACAAGACCTTTATTGAGTCCACACCAATCATAACTAAATACTTCCTCTAATGTTTTCGTCTCTGCATTTATTCTTGAAATCCCATGCTGAGTCGGATAATAAACCATCCCATCAGATCCCGGTTTGCACCAAGAGAATGCTACCTCTTCCATCCATGCATATTCTTTGGGATCTGCTTCAATCAGTTCGTTAGTGGAAAGATCCAACTCATAATAAACGTTTTCATAATCATTAATCGTGGCCGGAAGCAACACCTTTGTATCATTAAGTTCCAGCACAGCATATACATATACATCCTTATACTCTTCTTTTATTTCAGTAGTATAGGATTTCCCGTCAGGCGTTTTGACATTGATGTCAGCATGTTCCCGCATATTTTGCGACTGGTACATTATTAACTCAACATCATACTCTCCAATCATATAAAAGCTTGAAGAAAAATCTTCGGTAGTTTCTCTTCTATCCCGTGTTTCCAAAAGTTTGCCTGTTAATGGATCATAATCTCTTTCTTTGAAATTGGTATTTACAGTTATCTTGCCCTCAGAATAATAAACATTATCAACATGTGATTCGACATTAATATCTGTGAAATCCTTCTTAACATCAATGATATTTATGGTTTTGTTAGTTTTACGGTCTACAACTGAAACCAGCCGATATCCATATTTTTCTTCTTGTTCTGCCCAGCTCAAACCTTCGAGCTCATCATTAGGGGCCTCATATTTACCGCTCGAAAAGATAACGTAATAATTCTCATCCGAACCGGCATAGTAAGAATTAGGCCAAACGGTATTTCTTCCTGCTTCAACACCGGTATCAACCTCAATTATATTGGTGTTAAACCACGGATCATCTTCAGCGATAATCTTCGTACTCTTCTTAGGTTGATGTCCGCACGATGCAATCGGAAGCAACAGTGAAAGCATCATTACAACCGATACTGCTTTTCTAAAAAACTTATTGTCTTTCATTCAGCACAGTCCTCGCTCGATCATTCCGTATTTGCCTTTAACTTGTGCAATATTCAAACTCGTTACATTTAACCCGGTCTTATCTTTTACATGCTTTTTAATCTCACCATACGAGGTTTTCCCATGAGCATCAGAAAGATCCATGTCCTCTACAGACATCTCCACACGCAGTTTTCCTGCAGATATATCGATTCCCTTGGAAAGAAGGACTACCGTCTCTATATGTGCCGCATTCGGGAAAAGATCGACAGGCGTGACTTCTTGTATCTCATGCGTTTTGGCGAGCATCTTAAGGTCTCTTGCAAGTGTCGCCGGATCGCATGAGATATAGCAGATCTCAGGTGCGCCGAGTTCTTCAATTTTCTTAACCACACCGATATCGAGGCCCTTTCTCGGAGGGTCGATGATTATGCAATCCGGAGGCATGATCTTCCCGCTCTTTATGAGCTGTGCAAAATCAGCCTTGAGCACATCCTTGCAGATGAATTCGCACTCAGAAGCTTCCTGCTCGTTCAAAGAAAGCGACCTGTTGATCTTTGCGGAAGCTATCGCTTCAGGAACGACCTCTATTCCAAGGAGCTTCTGACCCTTTTGCTTGACTGCCAGACCCAGCGTTCCGCAGCCGCAGTAAAGGTCATATATCACGCCGGCTCCGCTGCAGGCTTCAGATGCCTTATTCGCAAGCTTTTCGGCCTGCTCCGTATTCACCTGGAAGAACGATCCGGCCTTGATCCTGAACTTCCTTCCACAGAATTCTTCATCGTAGTAATCCACGCCTTCTATGACCGCCCTGAAACCTGATCTAGTCCTCTTGGAAACTTTTCCCGGGCTGATCCTGAAAAGCAGGCCGTTTAGCTTATAACCGTCACCTTCACAGACGTCCTTTATCACGCCCGAAAGACCTGTGCTGTCTATGTAATTTTTGGCATCCCTGATGACGACCTCATGCGGCGAGTCAGAAGGACTTACGAGCTCGGCTAAGACTTGTTTTGTCCTTAATGAGCCCCTTAATACCAGCCCATCGAAAAGTCTTGTCGGCGCGCGATCGAAAACCTCTTCGATGCTGTCTTTTATCTTCCCGAAGATCTCATATTCGATGAGCTCTCCGTCGTAACCGCCGAGCTCACCGGACCCCGCGCAGAGAAGGCCTATCCTGCCGTCTCTTACCGCATACTGCATGTGGTTTCTGTATCTGAATGGACTGTCGGCGGCCATTACCGGCTTCATTACCTTTTCGAGAAGTTCCGGATCGAATCCTCCGATCCTCAATAAACACTCACGGACACGCTCCTGCTTGAACTTAAGCTGGGCTTCATAGGACAGGCACGCGAAAGGCAGTCCTCCGCTGACTTCGTCCGAAGGCATAAAAGGCGCGATCCTGTCAGGGGATTCCTTTAAGATCTCGCGGGCTTCGGCGACGGCATACTTGGGTGTTTCCGATTCGACCGCGGCCATGCAGACCTCACC
>JAEFBB010000030.1 GCA_016292215.1 Saccharofermentans sp.
CAGTACCTCGTGATCTTACGAAGGTAAAAAGCAAGGTGATGTTCAATCTGACGAAAAGACAGCTGATCTGCTTTGGTGTGGCGGCGCTCCTCGGGGTGCCGTCCTTCTTTTTGATCAAGCAGATCGCTGCCACAAGTACGGCAGCCATAGGAATGATGGTCATCATGATGCCATTCTTTTTCCTGGCGATGTACGAACGGAACGGACAGCACCTGGAAGTGATCCTCGGTCACATGATCGAGGCAATCTTTATTCGGCCCAAAGAGAGGCCGTACAAAACAAATAACTATTACGACGTTCTCCGCAGATGCGAAGAAGCGAACGAAGCGATCATGGACATTTATCTTTACAACCGGTGCATGACGCCGGAGAGAAATCGAAAAGGGAAGGAGGAGATCGATTTTGATGAGTATTTTCAGGAAAAAAGAAAAAAAGGACTATCATATACCCGCTAACCTGACAGCCGCGGAGAAGAAAGAAGTGAGAGAGATCATCGAGCGTGCAAAGCAGGATGACGGAATCCCCAGAACCGCTCAGCAGTCCATTCCCTTTGAGAGAATGTTCCAGGATGGCATCTGCAGAGTGGGAAGCGACTATTACACCAAGACGATCCAGTTTCAGGATATCAACTATCAGCTGGCGCTTCAGGAGGATAAGACGGAGATTTTCGAGGAGTGGTGTGCATTTCTGAACTTCTTTGACAGCTCCGTGCATTTTGAACTGTCCTTCATGAACATGGCAACGGATGTGGAGGATTTCAGAAGCAGTATCGCAATACCTCATCAGAAGGATGAGTTTAACGGCGTCAGGGATGAATACAGCAACATGCTCTTTCACCAGATGGAAGCCGGGAATAACGGACTTACCAAAACAAAGTATCTGACTTTCGGGATCCATGCGGATTCCATGAGAGCGGCAAAGCCAAGGATCAGTCATATCGAGACGGATCTTTTGAACAACTTTAAACGTATCGGTGTACAGGCGAGAGTCTTAAACGGCAGGGAGAGGCTGGCACTTATGCATCAGCAGTTCCACATGGGAGGACATGATAAGTTCAGCTTTGATTGGAAGTATCTTGTGGAGACCGGGCTTTCGGTAAAGGACTTTATCGCACCCAGCAGCTTTGCATTTCCCAATGGGAAGAAGTTTATGATGGGAGATCTGTACGGAGCCATGAGTTTCTTGTCCATCGATGCTTCGGACATCTCCGACAGGATGCTTGCGGACTTCCTCAACATGGAGTCCAGCCTGATCGTTACCATGCATGTGCAGTCGGTGGATCAGAATGAAGCCATTAAAACGGTAAAGCACACCATCACAGAGCTGGACCGCAGCAAGATCGAGGAGCAGAAAAAGGCAGTACGTGCCGGATATGACATGGATATCATTCCTTCGGATCTTGCAACTTACGGTAAGGACGCCAAGGCCCTCCTGAAGGAACTTCAGAGCCAGAATGAGAGAATGTTTTTGCTTACCTTTCTCATTATGAATACCGGCCGCACGGAGCAGGAACTTGAGAACAATGTGTTCCAGGCAAAGTCCATCGCACAGAAGCATAACTGCAACCTGGTACGTCTGGATTTCCAGCAGGAGCAGGGACTTATGAGTTCCTTGCCGTTAGCGCAGAATCTTGTGGACATTCACAGGGGAATGACCACATCCAGCACGGCAATCTTTGTTCCTTTTACCACCCAGGAGCTCTTCCAGACCGGGGATGAAGCTTTGTATTACGGCTTAAATGCGCTTTCCAACAACCTCATCATGGTGGACAGAAAGGCGCTGAAAAACCCCAACGGATTGATCCTTGGTACTCCCGGTTCCGGTAAGTCTTTTGCGGCAAAGAGGGAGATCGCCAATGCGTTTCTGGTGACGGACGATGACGTGATCATCTCGGATCCCGAGTCCGAGTACAGCCCGCTTGTGGAGCGCTTCCACGGGCAGGTCATTAAGATTAGTCCCACCAGTACCCAGTACATCAACCCTATGGACATCAACATGAACTACTCGGACGATGACAATCCCATCGCTTTGAAGGCGGATTTTATCCTGTCCCTCTGCGAGCTGATCGTAGGCGGGAAGGAAGGCCTTAAGCCTGTCGAGAAGACGGTCATCGACCGCTGCATCCACAAGATCTATCAGAAGTATTTTGAAGATCCGGTGCCGGAGAAGATGCCTCTTCTGGAGGATCTGTACAACGAGCTCTTAAAGCAGGACGAGCCGGAGGCAAGGCATGTAGCAACTGCGCTTGAGATCTATGTTTCCGGTTCCTTGAACGTGTTTAATCACAGGACCAATGTGGATATCACCAACCGCCTTGTCTGCTATGACATCAAGGAGCTCGGCAAGCAGCTTAAGAAGATCGGAATGCTTGTTGTTCAGGATCAGGTGTGGGGCAGGGTAACCGCCAACCGCGCACAGGGCAGATCCACCAGGTACTACATGGACGAGATGCACCTTCTGCTCCGTGAAGATCAGACAGCGGCCTATACGGTTGAGATCTGGAAGAGATTCCGTAAGTGGGGCGGCATTCCAACCGGCATCACTCAGAACGTAAAGGATCTTCTGGCATCCAAGGAAGTGGAGAACATCTTTGAAAACTCCGACTTCATCTACATGCTCAATCAGGCAGTGGGCGACAGACAGATCCTGGCAAGACAGCTCAATATCAGTCCTCATCAGCTTTCCTATGTAACGCACTCTGGAGCCGGTGAAGGGCTTATTTTTTACGGCAATGTCATCTTACCTTTTGTGGACAGATTCCCTACGGACATTGAACTCTATCGGATCATGACCACGAAGCTGTCCGAGATCACGGAGGCAAAGAATGAAGAAACACGGTGATAAGTTGAAAAACGAAACCTCTCAGGCAAAGGCCATGAGAGCGAAATTCCGCACCGGTAAGGCAGATACTTCCGTCACAAAGGCAGAGGCAAAGAAAACGGCAAAGCTTCACGCACAGGGGAGAAAGGCTGCGTACAAAAACGCAGTCCTCTCCGGGGAGGTGAGACGTAAGTTTGCAGAGGCGAACGAGGATGAGAATGCAGGAGCCGATGCGGTAAATGCCGGGATAACCGCTGTGGAAGGAGGATATTACAGCATCAAGGCAAAGGCTGCCGAAGTGAAGAAAAAAGCCGGTTACGGCGGTAATCTTCATTCGTCAAACCAAACCCAAAAGGCGAAAGGAGAGGTAGTCGCAAAAAGTGAGACAGCCACAAAGCATGAGGCCCAGAAGACACTCATGAAGAAAGAGATCCAAAGGGAAGCTTTCAGAGACCGGGCAGTGGATACGGCACATTCCGCAGGAAGCATTTCAAAACGCTTCGTGGATAAAGCGGAGGATATGGCAGGAAAGCTTGCTGAGGCCATCGCGGAATTCTTTGAGGAGCACCCGTTAGGGCTCATCATCGCAGGGGTGTTACTGCTTTTGATCTTTATGATCGCGGGGGGCTTAAGTTCCTGCGCCATGTTTGCGGGCGGTGGCCAGAACGTGGTCATCAGCACCAGCTATACAGCGGAAGATGCGGATATTGTTGCAGTCGAAGGAGATTACAAAGCGATGGAGGAGGAACTTTTAACCGAGATCAATAATATCGAGCGGGATTACCCGGGATATGACGAATATCAGTATGACCTGGCGGATATTGAGCACGATCCTTTCGAACTTGCATCGTTACTTACCGTGCTGTACGAGGACTATACCGAGGCAGAGGTGCAATCCATGCTGGAGACCATTTTTGATGCCCAGTATACGTTAACAAAGACCCCTGTGACGGAGATCCGCACCAGGACAGAGACAAGGTGGCACTACGTAACATATTACCGGGAGGAGGAGCGGACCGGATACCGCATGGTAAACGGACAACTCGAAGAGTACACCTACACCGTGCAGGTGCCTTATGAAGTGTATGAGTCCTACGAGGTGGAAGTGGAATACGAGTATCACATCTTGAAAACAAAACTCACAAACGGCGGAATATCCGCTGCTGTGAGTGCGGCAGGGCTGACGGATGAACAGCTGGAACGATACGGCATCATCCTAAGCCTCAAGGGCAATAAGCCCGAGATTTTCGATTAAAAAGGAGGAGCGTATGTACGAAAATTTGGATAAGCTTCGCGCGGAAGTGAAGCGTTGCAAAAAGAAGATCGAGGATGACAAGGCAAGACTCAAGATGGCTGAAGATAAGCTGCTTCGAGCAGAGCATTCCCAGATCATCGCCGATGTGAAGGCGGTGAACTTGAGCCCTGAGCAGCTGGCTGAGTTCTTGAAGCTGGTGACTGCAGGCCAGGCAGGAAAGCCTGAACTGATGCTGGATTCCGACGATTATGAGGAACCCGAAGAGGACAAAGACGAAGAGACGGAGGATTTTACCGATGAAGAGAATGAATAACAGAATACATGGAAGAGCGATTGCGGCCGTGACTTTTGTTACGGCTTTTTTGTTTGGGGTGACACCCATGACCGCATATGCAGGCGGGTATGACTGTTGCTGCGAGGAGAAGTGCACCGAGGATCATATCAACCCGGAATGCGACCTTTGCAAGTTCGACTATAAGTGCTGCTGTGGAGAGGACAAGTCCGAGACAGTGAACGATCCTGAGGTTACGCAGGAGCCGACTCCCGACCCTGTGCCTACGCCCACCCCGGAGCCGGAAGAGCCCATGGGGCCTTTGACTCCCGATGGCAATATGAACCTGGTGGATGATTACGGTGCACCCAGCAAAGCAGGGAAGCAGTTCATCACAGTCACCAGCAAGTCCGGAAATTACTTTTACATCATCATTGACAGGGATGATAAGGGGAACGAAACCGTTCACTTTTTGAATCAGGTGGATGAAGCGGATCTCCTTGCGCTCATGGATGAGGATGCGGTGAATGAGTATATCGCTGCGAAGGGTGCAAAAGAAGATCCTGCAGTAACCGAGGAACCGGAGCCTACGGAGGAACCCGAAGCAGAGGAGCCTGCAGAGGAAAAAGAGAAAAAGAAGAGTTCCGGCGGAGGGTTAGTCATTTTGGTGATCCTAGGCCTTGGAGGCGCGGGAGCCTATATTTACTTCACTAAGCTTAAGAACAAAAAGCCTAAGCAGGAAACTCATGTAGATCCTGATGCCGACTACAACGAGGACGAGGAAAACTACATCGAAGGTCTTCAGGAGGAAGTGGAAGAGATCATGGAAGCGGAAAAGCGTGAGAACGCTGCAAAGCCTCGTGAGATCGACTTTGACGAGGAATCTGAGGAAGGTCCGGATGAGGATGAGGAGGAATAGTATGGCGAGAAAATCGAGATATTTGGAATATGCAAAATATGCATCAAAGGGGCAGGCCGAAAAGCCTGTCCCTTCTGTTAAGAGTCAGAAGTCGGTCCTTGGCAGGCTTTCGCAGATGAAAGAAAAAGTAAATTCTGCGAAGTCAGGTGCCGAGGCGAGTGCATAAAAGGAGGGGCAAAATGGCATACGAAAACAGTAATTTTGATCCTAAGGCTGCAGCGGAAGCCCGCAAGGCCGAGATGGAAGAGATCACTACCAAACTTGAGAAAGGCGTCAAGGATATCTTTACAACTGACGGATACAAGAACTACCTGAACTTCTGCGCGAAGCTTCCCAGGTATTCCGTGAACAATCAGATCCTGATCATGCTGCAGAGACCGGATGCAACCATGTGTCAGTCCTTTGGCGGATGGAAGGACATCAACCGCTTTGTCAGAAAAGGGGAGAAGGGTATCCGTATCCTGGCTCCCGCACCTTATAAGATGCAGAAGGAACAGGATAAGACCGATGCCAGTGGTCGAACGATCCTGGATAAGGACGGCGAGCCTGTAAAAGAAACCGTGGAGATCACGGTAAATGCCTTTAAGCCGGTCAGCACTTTCGATATCAGTCAGACGGAAGGTGAGCCGGTTCCCACTGTGGGAATCGCAGAACTTACCGGAAGTGTGGAAGGGTATGAGACCCTTTTGGAGGCGATCAAGGAAGTGGTCCCTGTGCCCATCAGCTTCGAGAACATCGAGTCCGGTGCCAAGGGATATTACCACCTGGAGGAAGACCGCATCGTGGTGCAGGAGGGCATGAGCCAGGCACAGACGGTGAAGACTCTGCTCCATGAGGCATCCCATCAGGCGCTCCATTCCAGAGAGGCACAGAATGCTTCCGGCGAGGTAAAGTCCAAGAACCAGAAGGAGACTGAGGCAGAATCGGTAGCTTACGTGGTCTGCCAGCATTACGGCATTGACACTTCCGACTATTCTTTTGCTTACGTGGCCACCTGGTCAGCGGACAAGGAGGTTCCGGAACTGAAGGCATCTCTTGATACTATCCGCAGGACCGCATCGGAGCTTATCACAAAGATCGATGAAAAGGTGCAGGCTAGAGCCGCTGTAAAGGAAGTGGATCAGTTTATCGATGCACACGGAGAAGAGCTCCCTTTCGATAATCCGGGGGCCGATACCATCGGCTTTATCAAAATCGAGCCTCCGGTTGATTTTTCCACGTACCAGACGGAGAGACCCATTCAGATCACAGCAGAGCCACCTGCTCAGGAACAGGCTCCTGCGAAGAAACCCGAGAAGGCTGCGGAAAAGAAATCTGAGAAAAAGCCTTCCGTAAAGGCAAAGCTTGAAGCGGAAAAGAAGAAAGCTGCAAAAGCAAAACTGGCACCCAAGAAGACTCCCAAGAAGGATCTTCAGGAAGCGATTTAAGGAGGACATGGATGAAGCGTTTGGTTATCGCTGAAAAGCCTTCAGTCGCTCAGTCCATCGCTAAGGTTCTTGACTGCACCGGCAGACAGGATGGTTACCTCGAAAGTGATGATTATCTTGTCAGCTGGTGCGTTGGGCACCTGGTGGAACTGGCAGAGCCTGAGAGCTATGACGGCAAATATGAGATCTGGAAGCGGGAAGACCTTCCTATCATTCCGGAGAATTACCAGTATCAGGTGGCATCCGCCACAAAGAAGCAGTTCAGGATCTTAAAGGATCTCATGCACCGCAGTGATGTGGATGCAGTTGTAAATGCCTGTGATGCAGGACGGGAAGGAGAGCTGATCTTCCGCCTGGTATATGAAGAAGCAGGCTGCAACAAGAAGATGATGCGGCTTTGGATTTCCTCCATGGAGGACGAAGCCATCCGAAGCGGATTCGAGCATTTGGAGAGCGGAGAGAAATACGATTCCCTGTATGAAGCAGCCCTCTGCAGAGAGCGTGCGGACTGGCTGGTGGGGATCAATGCCACCAGGCTTTATACCACCGTTTACGGTCAGATCCTGAACGTGGGCCGCGTCATGACGCCTACTCTGGCGCTCGTGGTGCAGAGGGATAAGGACATCAAGGCCTTTACCCCGGAAGACATCTTTACGTTGATCCTGCGGACGGAAGCAGGGGACCTTGTCAGTAAGAAGTTCAAGGACCGGGAGGAGGCAAAAGCCCTTCTTGAAAAGTGCATGCTTTCAGGGAAAGTCACCATCACCAAGGCGGAGAAAAAGGAAAAGCAGGAGAAGGCTCCGGCGCTTTTTGATCTGACTACCCTGCAGAGAGAGGCCAACAAGAAGTACGGGTTTACTGCGCAGCAGACCCTGGACTATACACAGTCCCTGTATGAAAAGAAGCTGGTCACCTACCCCAGGACCGACAGCAGATACCTTACGGATGACATGGAAGCGAGCCTTCCGCTCTTTCTGGAAAATGCGGAGAAAGTCTCGGGCTGCAAGCCTACGGAGGAGACGAACTTCCGCTACGTTATCAACAGCAGGAAGGTAACGGACCACCATGCCATCATCCCCACGGTAACCGCGGGAAAGGCAGATATCGCATCGCTCCCTTCAGGAGAACAGGCCATCCTTCGGCTGATCGCTGTAAGACTCTTAGAGGCCGTTTCGGCCCCTTGCGTTTACGCTGAGGCTGTACTGGAAGGTGAATGCGCAGGCGAGGTATTTACAGCAAAAGGAAAGGCTGTGGTCGATCCCGGCTGGAAGGATGTTGCAAAGGTTCTTGAGAAGAAAAAGACAGGCTCCGATGATTCGGGGCTTGTTCTTTCTGCAGAATTCGATACCGGCGAAGAGATCAGCTTTGGCCAGGCAGGCGTGAAAGCAGGAAAGACCACTCCGCCCAAAGCCTACACGGAAGACACTTTGCTTTCCGCTATGGAGAATGCAGGCAGTGATGAGATTCCGGATGAAGCAGAACGTAAAGGCCTCGGAACTCCGGCCACTAGAGCAAGCATCATCGAAAAGCTGGTTCGTATCGGTTTCATCGAAAGAAAGGGCGACAAGAAGACCAAATATCTGATGCCAACCCGTAAGGGAGAAGCACTGATAGGCATCGTGCCGGAGTCCATTCAGTCCGCGTCCATGACAGCGGAATGGGAGCGAAAACTTCTCGAGATCGAACGGGAGCAGTATCAGGCAGATCAGTTCCTTGGAGAGATTACGGAATACATACAGAACCTCATCGAAGAAAACCGGGACATCTCCGAATCTCAAAACAGGATGCAATCCATGTATGAGCCTGTGGGTATTTGTCCCTGCTGTGGGAAGAGCGTGATCGAAAAGAGCAAGGGCTTCTTTTGCGAGAGTAACGAGTGCAAGTTTGCTCTTTGGAAAGAGAACCGCTTTTTTGAAAGCATGTCAAAGAAGATCACCAGGTCTGTGGCAGAGCAGCTTCTTTCGAAGAAAAAAGCGAAACTCAAGGGATGCAAATCCGCAAAGACCGGAAAGACTTACGACTGCTTTGTGACGATGGAAGTAAATGACTCCGGTTACCCTCAGTTTGGTCTGGAGTTCGACAAGAAGCGCCATGTGGAGCGCTAGGAGGTAAGGTATGGCAGAAGAAAGAAAAGGACAACCGATCGAAAAGTGGGACGCTGTGAGAGGCCATCCTCACAGCGTGTCTCCCATGAGAGATCAGACAATGGACGCAGAAGGAAGAAGCATCGGGGAACGTTTTATTGAGCTCCGCGAGTCCACGGGAATGAACCGCATGGAGTTTTCGGAGTATCTGGGAATTCCCTACCGCACCATGCAGGACTGGGAGCGGGAAACCAGAGTGATGCCGAGTTATGTATTTGCCCTTATCGAGTATAAAGTGCGAAATGAATTCGGCACGGATCCAAGAGCCCTCGGCAGCCAGATGCGGGGGATCGAGGATATGGTGGAGCAGAATGATAACAGCTTCGACGGCATTATCAACAACCTGCCGAATTACCGGATCCCGGCGGAAACCGAAGCAACCTCGCAGCACGCAAGAGAGTCTGTCCTTAAAAAGCTCAGGGACTGTGTGAAGATCCTGGAGGAAGAAAAGGGCAGGCGTCCCCGTCAGGTCTGCGAAATGGAGAGATGCTAAATGGCAAAAAGAAAACACAATGTCCACTTCCGGGTAAACCCCGAAGAGGAAGAACTCATCAGACGCAAAATGGAAGATGCCGGGATCAGCAGCGTGGCTGCCTATATGAGGAAGATGGCGATCGAAGGATATGTGGTACGGCTGGACCTTTCGGATGTGAAGGAGGCGATCCGCCTCCTTCGGATCTCCGGCAACAACCTGAACCAGTATGCAAAGAAAGCAAACGAGACCGGCAGCATCTATGCGGAAGACATCAAAGATGTGAAGGCCAGACAGGAAGAACTATGGAAAGTACTAAAACAGATCCTGGACAAATTGTCGGGGATCTAGGAAGGAGGTGAGAGCATGGCTGCTACAAGGATCATTCCCATGCATGTGAACAAAGGCCTGAGTGTGAAACAGTGCCTGACTAACAGAATCGAATATGCGGAAAACGGAGAAAAGACTGAGGACGGCGAATACGTCAGTTCCTATGCCTGCACTCCCGAGATTGCCGAAGAGGAGTTCATGCTCTCAAAACGGGAATACTTCAGGATCACCGGCAGGGCTCCCAAGGGCGATATCATCGCTTACCAGCTGCGGCAATCCTTTAAACCAGGGGAGATCACCCCGGAGGAGGCAAATGAGATCGGCTACGAGCTGGCCATGAAGCTGACCAAGGGAAATCACGCTTTTATCGTGGCGACCCACACGGATAAAGCTCATATCCACAATCACATTATCTGGAATTCCACGGACCTCGACTGTACGAGGAAGTTCCGGAATTTCTGGGGTTCCTACTTTGTGGTTCAAAGGATAAACGATCAGCTCTGCTTAGAGCACGGCATGTCGGTTATCAAGCCCAGACCTTATCACGAAAGAGAAAAATACACCGGGTACGATAAGCGGAAAAGTTACCGAACCGAACTTCGCGAGGCTATTGACGACGCACTGGAACGGAGACCTGCCAACTATGAAGAGTTCCTGCTGTTCCTGGAGGAAGAAGAATATCAGATCAAGCGCGGGCGTCATACGGCAGTCCGTGGGAATGACCATGAACGCTTTATCCGCTTTGACTCCCTAGGCGAGGGTTACACCGAACGGGAACTGAGGCAGTACTTCGAGGCGGAGGATCCGACCAGAACCTTCGGAAAGACCGAAAGAGATTTTGATATGCTGATCGATATTCAGAAGAAGATCTCTGAAGGAAAAGGCGCCGGGTATGAGAACTGGGCCAAAGTCTTTAACGTAAAGCAGATGGCGCAGACTCTGCTGTATCTCCATGAACACGGGATCCGTGATTATGACACTTTGGCAGAACGGACCAAGTCGGTAGTAGGGAGATTTAACGAACTCAGCGACCGGATGAAGGCAGACGAAAAGCGCCTGACCGAGATCGCTGCGCTTCGGACTCACATCATCAACTACGCCAAGACCGCTGATGTTTATGAGGCTTATAAGAAAAGCCGGTACAGTAAAAAGTTCTTTGAAGAACACCGGGAGGAACTGACGCTTCGCAAAGCTGCAAGAGATGCATTCAAGGCTTATCAGGAGGAAGAGCCGAAGGGCAGGAAGCTTCCGAAGGTGAAAGAACTAAATGAGGAATATGCCAGAGTCCTGGCAGATAAGAAGCAGGCCTACGCTGAATATCGCCAGATCAGAGATGAGATGAAGAAGCTTACCATGGCAAAACACAACGTGGATGAATTCCTGAACAGGGACGAATCCGAAATACATCGCAAGCGAGACAGGGAGAGACACCTGTCGAGATAAGATACGGGGAACTCAGTAAAATGGGTTCCCCGCTTTATTTATTTAGCACCGTTTTTCGGTGCGCCGCCTGACACGCTAAGTGTCAGTTCTGGGGATTGGGGCGATAGCCTCCAACAAGCAAAATGGCATAAGTGGATCCACTATGCATTGCTTGCCAATTAGCGAACAGCTAAAGGGCAAGCTGTCCAATAAAAATCCATTCTTTTTTAAAAATGTTTGGACTTATGCCCATAGTAATGGGATAATCTTATTGTATGAAAACAGAACGGAGGTGGGTGCCATGTCCCGAGGAACGAATCAAAAGTTCAAATTTACGTACCTTATGCAGGTCATGCTGGAGAAAACAGATGACGAGCATTCCCTTACCCTTAACCAGATTCTCGAGGAACTGGATAAGTACGGTGTGACTGCTGAACGCAAAAGCATCTACACCGATTTTCAGGATATGGAGAAGTTTGGTATCGAAGTCATTAAAGAGCAGATTGGGAGAGAGACCTACTACCATGTGGGCGTCAGAGAGTTCGAACTGGCAGAGGTAAAGCTCCTGATCGATGCAATCCAGTGTGCGAAGTTCATTACAGAACGGAAATCCCGTGAACTCATCAAGAAGATCAAAAGCTTCGTCAGTGAGTACCAGGCCAATCAGATCCAACGACAGGTTTTTGTTCATGGTAGGATCAAGACCATGAACGAAAGTATCTACTACAGTGTGGATGAGATTCACAATGCCATTGAGCATAACAAGAAGATCAAGTTCCGGTATTTCAGCTGGCAGCCGGACAAGTCACAGTACATTCTCAACAAAGGGGAATGGTTCGTAGTAAGCCCCTGGGCCCTGACCTGGGATGATGAGTATTACTACATGGTGGGCTATGATGATTACAGCAAAACCATCAAACACTACCGCGTCGATAAGATGCTGAAGCCCCATGCGACCAATGAGAAAAGAGAGGGTGCTGAGGAGGCGAAGGATCTGGATATGGCTGCATATTCCAAAGCAACCTTCGGAATGTACGGCGGCGAAAAGAAAAGAGTGAAGATCCACCTTCACAACAAAATGGCCGGTGTCTTCATCGATCGCTTCGGCAAGGATATCACTTTCCGGCCCATCGATGAAAAGCATAGCGAACTGAATGTGGATGTTTACATCAGCCCGCAGTTCTTCGGCTGGATCTTCGGCCTAGGGAAGGACGTTCAGATTGTCGGCCCGGAAGAAGTGGCTGAGGAAATGAAAGAACGGGCGAGAACCGTTCTGGAGACAATGAAGTAAATACGAAAAACGACGAGTGGCAACTGTTGCAGAAAATGCAATGGTTGTCGCTTTTTTTGATTTCGAAAAAATGTTCTT
Organism: Saccharofermentans sp.; assembly: GCA_016292215.1. GTDB lineage: Bacteria > Bacillota > Clostridia > Saccharofermentanales > Saccharofermentanaceae > Saccharofermentans. The sequence goes on from JAEFBB010000030.1 coordinate 12,430, forward strand.
TTAGCAGGCGTTTTTAATGGACACCTTATGAGTTAATGTATAGTCAGCTAATCAGAATTGGCACTAAGAGAGGAGATGTAGGTTATGGTAATTCTTTGTATTTTGATTTTTCCGTTCGCGGTACTTGCAGAACTGATGAAGATGAATAACAGCGGAGGGAGAAGAAGATGAGAAGGATCATTTACTGGCTCCAACGAAAGAAAAGGATTAAGGAGAAGCGCTGCGGTCAGTGTTGTTTGACTTGTCAGTTTTATAGAGAGTGTAGTGGAGTATGAGCACGTGAAGAAAATGTAAAACAGAACTTTTGACTTTAAAATCATCGTTTTCTATCACTAAAGCCGAACTTTTGATTTCTAAAGATTGTCCGTGACATTTGCAAGCTACTGTGGTATCCTTGTAGGTGGATTATTGTAACCGGTCTTTGGACCAGAAGCGCGACTGAAAGGCAGATAGAATGGCAATTTCTTACAATGGTTTATGGAAAATCCTTATTGACAAGAATATGTACAGAAAGGATCTTGCGGCTGAGTTAAATATAAGTTCTGCCACGATGGCAAAGATGGGCAAAGGTGAGAGCGTGTCCATTGATACGCTTGAAAAAATCTGTGCATTCCTCGGATGCAATATTGGGGACATTATGAGCTTTGAAAGAATTGATAAAGAGGAAGAAGAGGATAAGAATGATTGAACGTATATGTCCTAAATGCAATGTAATCATGAACAGTGAACGTTGCATTAATCCCAAGTGCGGACATATCACGCAAATGTCTTCAACAATATATTGGTGTAAGACGTGTAATGTTCCGGTGTACGAGAGCACGTGTCCGGTTTGTGGGAGTAAAGGTGAATATTTAGCTACAGATGTACGTCCGGTATTTCCAGAAGAAAATGTTTTGTTTTCGATTATTGAGTCTGGAGATCCCTTTAAATATCAGCGGGATTCTGTTTGGTATGCAAGTAATGCTTATATTGTTAACGGGAAAAAAGTTAAGATATCTGTTTCCCAGCTTAACAAGAAATCTTTATTAGACTTAAAGGGGATAAGAGATAAGTATTATTCTGTTGCCGAAAAGATAACCTATGAGTATTTTGACGAATACAAAAAGTTGTTTATTGAAGCGAACAAAGCGCGCTTTAATGAAATTACAGAAGAAGCAACAAGAGCAGTTCAGGCATATAAAGGAAGATATGAGCTTGAAGATATGATGGTTTCCTTTAGTGGAGGAAAAGATTCGACTGTTACTTCGCATATCGTAAGAACAGCATTGGGATCTAACAACATCCTTCATGTTTTTGGAGACACAACGTTGGAGTTCCCTTTTACTCTTGAGTATAAAAAGAGATTTAATAGAAAAGAAATTGATAACGAGGCTAATGGCGTAAAAGTCCTTGTTGCCAAAAATCGAGAGAAAAACTTTGAAGATTTATGCCAGGTAATTGGACCTCCAAGTAGAGTGATGCGCTGGTGTTGTACTGTATTTAAGACGGGTGCAATACAGAAGACTATATCATCAGCATTTAAGAATAAGACTAATATTTTAAGCTTTCAGGGAATAAGGCATAACGAATCGGCAAGCCGTAGCAAATATGAGCGCGAAAGCCAAAGCCCTAAAATTTCAAAGCAAACAGTCTTCTCTCCAATCATAGATTGGATTGACTACGACGTATGGCTTTATATTTTGACCACCGGAATAGATTTTAACGAAGCTTATCGTCTCGGATGGACTCGAGTTGGATGCTGGTGCTGCCCAAACAATGGGGGGTGGTCGGAGTTTTTGGCCAAAATTCATATGTATGAACAATATGAACATTGGCACAATCTCTTGATAGATTTTGCTAAGCAGATAGGTAAGCCTGATCCTGAAAATTATATCGATGAAGGTGGCTGGAAAGCTCGGCAAGGTGGTAACGGATTGGCTGCAGCGCAGACCTCCATTGTATCGTTTGAACCATGCGCCACGGATGAAAATGCTTTTAATTATGATTTACAGAGACCGATAACCGAAGAACTATATGAACTCTTTAAACCTTTTGGATACCTCAATAAAGAACTTGGAAATAAGAGACTAGGAGAAGTCTATGTACTAAACAAAGCTGGAAAGGTAGTCTTGATTTTGCAAGGTCGTATTGGCAATACAAAATTGAAAGTAACTATTAAGGATATTCATATAGCAGGGGCAAAAACGATATCAGTTGCTGAGGGTAAGATTCAGTGCCAGCTGACTAAGTATCAAATGTGTATTGGCTGTAAGGCGTGTGAAAGTGTATGCAAATACGATGCAATTAGTGTTAAAGACGATGGCAGAGGGAATGTCACGTATACAATAAATGATGAAAAGTGTAGGCGCTGCACAGAGTGCGTAGGACATTTTGATGCAGGTTGTTATATGAGAAAAGTATTAGGCATTAAGAGGACATGAGATGGCTAGTGAAAAAGTGAAAATAAGGCTACAAGGCCATGAAAAGTTTACTGTCCGTGAGGGATGGATAAACAAAGCACTGATTGAACTTCCTGGAAAACCAGATTTATTTACGAGGAAAGACTCTACTGATATCTTGGGTATCGGAAGTAATATGGTCAAATCGCTGCGGTATTGGATGAAGGTTTTCGGTTTAACAAATGCTACTGGAAGTGAGCTCTCAGATTTGGGCCGGATTGTTGCCGAACACGATCCATATCTTGAAAAGGATTTTACACTGTGGGTGCTTCATTCTAAAATCGCGAAGAATAAGGAAGATGCGACTAGTTGGTATATGTATTTCAATCAGTGTGATGCTGACGAGTTAGATAAAAATGAGATAACAAGCATTATTCAGAGGGAAATCAGAAAATATGCTGGCAATCAGACTTTTTCAGAAAAATCCGTTGCTAATGATGTAGATGCGATTTTGAACATGTATGGCAAGGACAAGGAAAAGACAGATCCGGAAGATAAAAGCGTTTCTCCATTTGCGCGTTTGACTTTAGTAAGAAAAATCGAAGGAAGGTACATTAAGAATAAGCCAAACAAGAAAAGCTTTTCTGAGATGATTGTTTTATTCGAGTTGGTTGAAAAACTAAGCGAAGCAGAGAGTATTTCCATTGATCAGGTTATTTGGGGCGAGAATGGGCTTGCTAAAATCTATAACCTTTCCGGAGTAATGGCAAATGAGTATTTTGACCGTTTAGATGCGGAGGGGTATATACGTGTTGATAGAACGGCGGGGTTAGACATGATTTATTTATTAAGACATGTTCCACCCATGCAGATTATTGAAGATTACTATATTAATAACTAGCAGGTGAAATAATGGGAAATGTTAATTCGTTATCAGAAATAATTGGATTTAATAGTAGTTTTAGAACCGCTATAAATCTTTATCTGAATCTGAATAGTGCGGATAAAATCAATTCATATATACCAACAAAGTCTTCGCTGACTTTCATGGATGATTATTTGTCTGCTGTTTTGGATAATAGAGAGCAGGCAACTTTACTGGTGGGACCTTATGGAAAGGGAAAGTCACATTTGTTGCTTGTTCTTCTTGCTGTGTTATCGATGCCCAGAACGGCAGAAAACAAGAAAATAATCAATAACCTTATTGAGAAAATAGGCTCAGATGATGAGTTGGGTAAGACTATAGTTGCAGATATCAAGAAAGTTTGGAGTGACAAAAAGTTTTTACCTGTACTTATCACGGATACGACGGGCGATCTTAATCAAGGTTTTTTGTGTGGTTTGAATGATGCTTTGAAGCGAGACGGCCTTGCGGAACTGTGTCCAGATACGTACTATTCGATTGCTTTGTCTAGGATAGAAGAATGGGCTAATGATTATCCTGAAACATACAAAAATTTCAAGCGAGAGATTAGTAATTACGGGCTTTCTATTTCAAAACTAAAAACAGACTTAAAGTTATATTCAAAGGAAGCATTACAGGTTTTCAAAACAGTATATCCCAAGATTACTGCCGGTAGCGAGTTTAATCCGTTAGCGGTTTCTGAGGTGTTGCCATTATATAAAAGCACGAGTGAGAAACTTGTTGAAGAGTATGGATACAGCGGTATTTATATTGTCTTTGACGAGTTTAGTAAGTTTATTGAGAGTCAGGACGGCTTTGCAGCCGGAGCAAATATGAGATTGATCCAGGATATTTGTGAGCTTGCAACAGATTCTGGAAATTCGCAAATATTCTTCACAATGGTGGCTCATAAAAGCATTAAAGAATATGGGAAGTATTTGTCGCAAGACATCATTAACTCCTTTACAGGTATTGAAGGTCGAATTATTGAAAAGTATTTCATTACTTCGTCAAAGAATAATTATGAGTTGATAAAAAATGCCATCGTTAAGGATTACAAGCAGCTGGAACTGACGCAGCAGTGCACTCAGTTCATTAGCGATAATGCACTGAATGAATTCTATCAACTTCCTGCTTTTAAAAGTAATTTTCTCCTTAATGAGTTTGACAGCATTGTGCTAAAGGGGTGCTATCCGCTTAATCCAATAGCTGCATACCTTCTTTTGAATGTCAGCGAGAAGGTGGCTCAGAACGAAAGAACTTTATTTACATTTATCTCAAATGACGAGCCCAATAGTATGGCGCGATTTGTTTCCGAACATACTCCAGATGGGGCCTGGAGCATAGGGGCTGATTTGATATATGACTATTTCAGTCCTTTGTTTAAAAAAGATGTTGCGAATGAGTTTATTCATAATATTTGGCTCAGTTCTGAGTACGCTCTCGAAAGGGCGACTACTGATGATCAGAAGAAATTAGTAAAAGCATTGGCCATCATCCTAATTGTTAATAAAGAAGATGAGATTCCGGCATCACAGACATATTTGTCTCTGAGCCTTTTTGGGGTGGTCGGAGATTCGATACAAGCAATCAATGAACTGAATGAAAAAGGATTCATTTATCGTAAGAATGCGACAGGTTCTTATGTATTTAAAACTAGAGCTGGATCGGAATTAAAAGCAGAAATAAAACGTCAGAGAGAGATAAAGGGCGAAAATGTAGATTATCCCAAAGCGCTTCTCGAGATAACAGGAAGGTATCATATTGTTCCTCGCAGATATAATACGCTTAATTCGATGACTCGATTTTTTAATCACGAATTTATGCTGGCAGAAGACTTTGTAAATATAAATTCTGCCGATGCAATTATGAGTGATTGTTCTGGAGATGGAAAGGTAATAACTCTGTTCAGCTTTAGCAATATAAAGCAGGATCAGATTAAAAAGCACTTACTTATGCTAAATGATCCTAGGCTTGTAGTGGTGTGTCCCAAAAAGAAGCTTGGTGCACAAAAGCAGTTAAGAGACTATGAGATTATTCAGGAACTTAAAGCTAATCAGACTTTTACCAGTGACAATGCAATTCTGAAGAGAGAATTACCGCTTTTGGTTGAGGATCTGAGTGTAGAACTTGAAAGGGTTTTGGCTGATGTTTACGAGGATGATCCAGACACGTTGGTTCTTTTCTTTGAAAATGGAAAAGTTAAGAATGCCAAAGTGGGTAATGTAGAGACTGCTGTTAACAAATCGTGTGAAGCTGTATATGTAAGAACACCGCAAATTAATAATGAAATGGTTAACCGTTCAGTAATAGGATCTTCGCAAACGAAGAAGTCGAGATTGAGCATTATTCAAACGATTATGGCACATCAAGACACTCCTGATTACTATGAGGGCACTAACCAAGAAGCATCTATTTATAGAGCACTTTTCTGCGTGACGGGAATCGTTAATAGAGAATGCCGTGGTGGATTAAGCGAAATAATTGAAGAGATTAATTCGTATGTTGATAGTTGTTCTGATAAAAAGCAACCCATATCGACACTTATAAATAAGTTAAAGAACGCACCGTATGGCATGCGTCTTGGAGTGATGCCATTTTATCTTGCCCATGTTCTTTCAGAAAGACGAGAGGATATAATCATTTATTTTGCGGATAAAGAACTGCAACTCACGCCAGACATTATTGTAAATATGTGCGAACAGCCGGAAGACTATTCTGTTTATGTCTCCAAAGAGGATATAGAAAAAGAAAAGTATATAAGTGCACTCAATGAACTGTTTCAGGTTGGAGATAACAGAAACCTATCAACAAACCGAATCAAGGATATCTTTATCTGTATGCAACGTTGGTTCCGAGCATTACCGCAAGTTTCGCGTAATGCTGTAGATTTGGACCGTTATGTGAAAAATCCACAGATAAATCGGGCGATGCAGGAAATTAAAAAAGCGATTCAAAAGGTCGAGTTTAACCCGTTTGAGATTCTTTTTGTGATATTCCCTAATTCTTTTGGCGACAAATCATTAGAAGAAACTTACAAAGTCATAGATGACTGTAAAACATATTATGATGATTACTATGACTGGATTATGGATGAGGCAGTTGATCAGATTTATTCTTTGTGGGACAAGAAGAAGAAGCAGGAATTATTCTTTACGCTAAAAGAATGGTATGAGAAACAGAGCAAACGTTCAAAACAAGGGCTTTATGATGGAAGAATGACAAATCTTATGTCATTGCTTGAATCGCTCGATGCCTATAATAACAATCAAGAAATGGCCAAAAAAGTAGTAAAGGCTGTCACTGATGTATACGTAGAAAACTGGAATAGTGGAGCGATTGAGGATTTTTCATCAAGTTTGCTTAAAGTGAAGCAAGAAATCGAAGCCATAAGAGATGATGGTTCCATCGGTGAATTGACACTAAGCTTTAGGGGACGAAATGGCGAGCAGATAAGCAAGCTGTACAGTCATGCAGACGAGAGCACCGGAAGTGTCCTGAGAAACATCATTGAAGAAGCTTTAGACGAATACGATGACATTAGTGTAAACGATAGGGTTTCAATTCTCCTAGAGATGATAGAAAAAATAATAAAGTAGGGATTGAAGGATGATTTATTTGGATAATGCCGCTACGACATTCCCCAAACCGGAGGAAGTGTACGTTGCGATGGATCAAATGAATAGAAATGGAGCAGTGAATGCGGGTAGAGGGTCATACGGCCTTGCGCAGCAGGCGAGTCGGTTGATCACTGAAACCAAAAGCAAACTGCGAGATCTGGTGCATGCGGATGCTTCTTCTACTGTCATTTTTTCCCCTTCAGTGACAATAGCAATGAACCAGATAATTCATGGGATACATCTTAGGGATAATGCTGTTGTTTATGTATCTCCGTATGAACATAATGCTGTTGCCAGAACACTGCATGACGTTGCAAAAACAAAGAATTGGCATATAAAAGAAATGCCTTTAGATGACAAGCTTGAGATTGATTTTGATAAGCTGTCTTATGAATTTATTAAAGATAAGCCCGATGCGGTGTTCTGCATACACGTAAGCAATGTGACGGGTTATATTTTGCCAATCAAGAAGATTTTTGAGGAGGCAAAAAAGTACGGGTGTGTAACTATTTTGGATACTGCTCAATCTATGGGCTTGGTAGAAATAAGAGCAGATCAGATAAGCGCCGATATCATAGCTTTTGCGGGCCACAAAACAATTTATGGCCCTATAGGTATTGGTGGCTTTATAAACGTATCCGGAGTCGAACTGGATGTGTTCCTTGCAGGAGGAACAGGAAGCGATTCATTAAACTTGAGCATGCCTTCAGCGGGGGATAATCGGTATGAGCCAGCTAGTCATAATATAACCGCTGTGGCTGGTTTGAATGCTGCTTTAAAAGTGTTGCGGCAAGAAAACTGCTATGCGCATGAAAAGGAAATTTCTAATTATGCCATAAAAAGACTGAAGGAAATAGAAGGAGTCAAGGTATTTGTTCCGGGCAATCTAGATAATCACATTGGAGTTATTTCATTTGTGGTTGGAGGGTATTCGTCGGAGGATATAGGAGCAATATTGGATTCTGATTATAACATTGCTGTTCGAACAGGATATCATTGCGCACCTTATATCCATAAATATCTCCGAGATGAGAATTCATTAGGCACTGTACGGATAGGAATTAGCCAATTCACTACTACAGAAGAAATTGATCAATTAATAGATGCACTAAAGGAGATTGCGTATGAGTAGTTTTGTAGATTACATGGTAGAACTCAGCCAGTCGGATTTGAGAGAGTATTTGGGGCATGACATCGTGGATTTAATAATTGAATGGCTACCCAATGGTGATACGATGCTCACCAAGCAACGTATGGTCAGTATGATCATCTCACTTCATGGTACCAATATTCTGAGAAATTCGCAGTTCAGGAAAGATATTCTTCAATGTATGAAGCCTGCTGAGATTATGCAGATACGGGATAACTGTTTACGCGGGGCAGAAAAAAACGAGAATGATCCGCTGAAGGTTATCGAAATAGTAGCCAATAAACCATGGAATAAAAACGCTGTAAGCGCATATCTCTTGAAATTATGGGGAGTCCCCGAAAGCGTCTTCGACAAGGAAAAAGACGATACGGTTATTAAAAATGAAATTGTTGGGCCGGAAGAGCAATTCTATGAGCTCTTGGATTACCAATACTATATAAAGCAGAGAGTCCTGAATAATCTAAATTCTGGGCGAATGCTTGAAAGAATGTTGGTACATATGCCCACCGGTACTGGAAAAACAAAGACTTCCATGCACATTATCACAAGTTACATAAACTTTACGCTTAAAGGAAAGGGCTTAGTAATATGGGTTGCGCATACTATAGAACTATTGCAACAGGCGTACGATACTTTCGAAAGTGTATGGACGCATCTTGGGGAAGGTGAGATAAACGCATATAAACTGTGGGGGAGCAAGAACATAACAAATACAGATGAACCACTTAATGGGATAGTTTTTTGTGGGTTATCTAAGTTAATGACTATAGCAGATAATAAGCCGGAGCTGTTTGAACGGCTAAAAAAAGATTGCCGACTTGTTGTCTTCGATGAAGCTCATAAGGCTGCCGCACCACAGACTCAAAGAGTAATAGAAGCTTTGATGCGCAAACCGGCAGGCTTCGAAAATAGAGCGTTGCTTGGTTTGACAGCCACACCTGGAAGAACTACTGAGGCGTCATATGATAATAATCTTCTTACAAATATGTTTGGAGGAAAACTGATTTATATTGATTCGGATACGCTAAATCAGATGAACCTTGGTAGATTGCGGGCATTAAATACTGCATCAGAAACAAATGTAATTAAGTATTTTCAAGATAGAAGAATTCTTGCAAAAATGCGCCCGGAACGCTTGAAATATCAGACTGAGTTCACGGATGCTGATCTTAGAGTGCTGAGCAGTGCATTGCGAGATTTGGGCTTTGATGACCGGGAATATACTTCAGATCAGCTGAAGGTTCTAGCAAGGAATAAAGAGAGAAATCTTGCTATAATGCAAAAACTTCGAGAATTACATTTGAAGAAGATTCCAACTATTGTGTTTGCTTGTTCGGTTGAACACGCTAAGATGCTATCATCCATGCTGACACTTGAGGAAATACCAAATAGTTTAGTCCTCGGAGAAATGGAAGCGATGGATCGAAAAAAGAGCATCGATACATTTAAGGATAGGGACTCCGGCGTTGATATCATAATAAACTATGAAGTGTTAACAACTGGATTTGATTCAAAAAACATAAAATGTGTTTTTATAACAAGACCAACGAAATCGATAGTTTTATATAGCCAGATGCTAGGCAGAGGGTTGAGAGGCCCGATGATGGGCGGAAATGAAGAGTGTTTATTGATTGATGTCGATGATAATCTTCAAGCATTTGATAATGAAACTGCTTTTTCACATTTCAATGATTACTGGAGAATATAGGAGGATAAGGTAAAATGCCAGCAAGTATAGTTGATATTCAAAACATGGGTGATGCACTTAGAAACACGGGGTATAAAAACATTGAAAGTGCGGTCTCAGAAATAATTGATAATTCTATTGAAGCTAATGCTAAAAATGTGTTCGTGATTTTGAGGGAAGACATTGCTGCATCAGGTAGAAAAGTAGTCTCCGAAATAGGTTTTCTTGATAATGGCGATGGAATGAATGCCGCTATTTTGGGGAGCTGCCTCGGAATTGGATCTTCAACGAGACAAGCAAGGAAAGGTATGGGGAGATTTGGTGTTGGTCTTCCCCAAGCTTCTTTGTATGCATGTCCCGAGATAGAAGTATACTCATGGCAGAACGGAGTTGAAAACGCTTTAAAGGTTTACCTTGATATCAACAAGGTTAAGGAGGGCGTGCAAACTCAAATTGATGATCCTTTTAACGAGAGTATTCCAGAGCCTTATGCCAACTATATTAGATATAATACACTCACTGAGCAGTACGATTTTTCTCACTCTGGAACGCTTGTTATTTGGAAAAGATGCGATCGAATTAGCCCGAAAACACGAGGCCCGTTAACTGAGAGATTGGAATTTGCTTTGGGGCAGAAATTCAGATATTTTATCCATGATGGAGTTAGTAAGATAAAGGTGATATGTGATGAAAACCCGGATGCGGCCATTGATATTGCACCGAACGATCCTCTTTTCCTTATGACCGATAACTGTGTTCTTTGTGATCCGAGCGATCCTAAATCAGTGTTTAAGCCGGGACAGAGAAGCAATTTGGAAGCACCGTTTGAGTTATATACTGCAAAAGGAACATGCACAGGAGAAGAGATTGTTCCAATTAAATATATTAACAAAAACGGCGAAAAAGTGACAGGATCAGTGTTGGTTCGCTTTTCTATAGTAAAAGATAAGTTTTATGATGAGACTGCCTTTCCGAAGGGCTATAATCCAGGAAATTATGCGCTTGGAAAACATGCGGCTAAGCTTGAAGGTATTTCTGTAGTTAGAGCACGAAGAGAGATAGATTTCAGAAGGTTCGATTTTTACAACGTTGTTAATGAACCACAGCACAGATGGTGGGGATGTGAGATTATATTTGACCCTGAGCTGGACGAGGTGTTCGGCGTTGCAAACAACAAACAATATGTAGAACTTAAAAAAGTGGATGTAGAGGATCTTGATCCGGATGAAGTTGATATTCCTCCAATTTGGGAGCAGCTACAGGAAACAATTGTCGGTACGATAAAGGCTATGTACGCTCAAAACGAAGAGACTAGAAGCAAGACACGTACCTTTGATGATAATGTAAGCCCTAGTACGGACATTATTAATACTGTTGAAAATGATCCGGCTACTTCAGATGTTGAGGATGATAACGAAGAGGAGCAGGATGAACCTACTACTGAGGAAGCTGCAGCTACAGGAAAAGAAGAACTGAAAGGCTTAGGTTATGATAATCCGACAGACGAAGAAGGCATAGCTTTTATAAACAATTCTGTAAACTTTGTTTACGCGGATAAAGGTGAAAGAAGTCCGGCATTTGATTATAAGCCGGTGCTTAAAACTACGGTTATTACAATCAATACTAGCCATAAGTTCTATACTTCTTTTTTGAGTAAGATATATACAAATGCGGAAGTAAAGACCACTTTTGAATTGTTTTTGGCATCTCTGCTTCAATCTGTCAGAAAAACTGATGCTTATCAGCCTGCAGAGAACGACCGCTTGATGACAGCATGGTATAACAGATTAAACAACTATATTTCTGAGCAGTTAAACCCTCGAAATTCATAAGAAGGTGATTTTATGGCTATTCTGTTTTCAAATGAAATAATGAATGCTGTGATAGAAGAACTCGGACATGCCTCGGACTCTGTTCAAATAATCACGGCATACTGTAAGAAGCATACTTTTCAGCAGTTAAACGCAGTTATTAAGCAGAGCGTAAGCCAAAGGAGATTACTGGTGCGCTTTAGGATGGATGACGTCCTGAAGGGCAGCACTGATTTTGATATCTTAGAATTTGGCTTGCAAAACGGTTGGGATGTATTTATACGCTTTGATTTACATGCTAAGACGTACATAGTGGATAATAAGCGCGGTCTAATCGGTAGCGCGAATGCAACTAATTCTGGCTTAAATGTAGGCGGAGCTGGAAATATGGAAATGGCTACTTTTGTGGATGTTGAACAAGGTGATTTAGTTAAGATAGATCGTTTGTTTAGAGATGCCATCAGGGTTGACCGTTCTCTGCTTGATGCTATGAATGGGCAGATTTCATCTGTAGAACAAGGGGAAAAGCAAAAAAGCCATAAATGGAACCAGGAGATAATAAACCGATTTAATCCCAAAATAGATACGTTGTTCTCTTATGAGCTTCCAGAGAACTTTTCATTAACGGAAAATGAGTATTTTTCATTTCTCGACGTAACATACACTGGGGATTTGGGAGCATTAAAGGAAGCTTTCAGATGGAGCAATGCATACCTGTGGCTTTTAAACGTTCTAAAAGAGAATGACGGTTGCTTGTATTTTGGAAATATTACGGAGAAATTGCACAATGCGTTGATAACAGATCCAAAACCCTATAGGCGCGATGTGAAACAAATGCTCGCTAATTTATTAGCACTAATAGAAAAGCTTGACATGGATGAAGTTATAATTGACAGACCAAATTATTCACAAAGGATAATGATGAGAAAATAAAGAGGAGAAGAGTTGCTTTAGATGCAATTGGCATGAGGTTATGGCAGATAAAAACAAAGTATATTATGGGGAATATACATTAAAACATTGGATTGATCTGATACTAACAGAAAACATTATATTACCAGGGTATCAACGTTATTTCGTCTGGGATAAGGATCAGTCACAATCGTTGGTTGACTCACTTATAGATAATCAGTTTGTTCCACCGGTTACGATTGGCAGCTTTGTCGAGAGTGGAAGTAAGCAAAATCTGATACTTGATGGCCAGCAGAGATTGACTAGTCTTTTGCTACATTATTTAAAAGTCTTTCCAAAGAGAGACCTGTACAAAGTGAACCCTGAAGAGATAAAACTGGCCAATGAAAATGATGATGAAAATGAGGACGATATAGATTTTATTGATTGGAATTTTACTCACCTGCTGAAATTGATAAAAGAAAAAAACTTGCGAGAGCGGTTAGAAATACATGATGCCGCTATAGCTGCAGGTTATGAGGATATGCCTTCATCTATAGATGAGGCTTCATTTGAGAATAGTTTTTTGGGATTCTCGTTTATAGTACCTGCGTCAGTTGACGGACGAGAACAACAAAAGTTCTATTCGAAGGTGTTTAGAAGTATCAATATTGAAGGAAAAAAACTGCTTCCTTTGGAGAGCAGAGCCGCTTTGTATTATTTGAATAGTGATATGGTTGGCTTGTTCTCCCCTGAGTTTACGAAGAAAATCACTGTAAAAAATGATGGGAAAATGGATTTTGTAAGATATTTGTCAATGCTTTCCCAATACGCCAAGAATAATGATTCAGAAAAAGTGGCTCGTGGTTTTACAAAAAATATGGAAAGATATTACGAAAACTTCATTTATGCAGTTGTTGATGATAAAGAAACAAAAGAGTTTGCGAAGCTGTCAAGCATAATAAATGGTTTAGAATACGGATCTAGGGTACAGAAGCTAACGAATGTCATCGAAGGAATGAAGTTAATTCAGAACTATGATTCCATTATTAACATGGATGCTTATATGTTTGGAATCATATATACAACAATTTTTAGAGATAAAGAAATGAAGAGTGATGGTTACGAGGATTTAAAAAAAAGAATTAATGCGTTGATAGAAAAGTATAAAGGAAATCCATTGCATTATAAAAACCCCAGTGCATTAAAACATTTGAAGCTTAGGATCCAGGAATCTATTAATGTTTGTAAGGAGTTTGAAGCATGAGTAAGCATGAAGCTTTTATTTTGACTCCGTTAACAACGGTTCTTGAAGAGATGATTACAGCTACTTCTGGTATAAATGATGGTATAGAGACATATCCTCTGTGGGATTATGTTTTACAAGCGACGTTCACAAAGATGACGGGGTTTCAAGAACAAAAGATGAAATGTATCGATTGGGAACTGGCGACCAACGGATATGATTATAGAATAACTTTTGTAGATGAAGTAAAGAATAGGGGAACATATTCAAATTATGAATCAAAAAATAGTGTATATAATGCTTTGATAAGTGAGATAGCTAGATATTTAGGGAGAGATACCAGAGATGTTATTACTGATTTGCAAAATGAGATAATAATAAAACCCAAGGATGCGGTCAAACTGTTGCTTAACAATACAAAGGTTATTCACTGTAGACAAAGAGAATATGATGAATTCTTGAATTGTGACAATGAGTTTTTGCATCAGTTCTTTGTTTTGCCTGACCCGAAAGCAAAAAAAGCCAAGATGTTAGGGGAGAATCTTGAAAAGCGTTACAAAGATGAAATATATAGAAATAGAAATAGGATAGCTCATAATACCCTTTCTTATCAACAAAACTTGCCGGAACTAGACGGTCTAAGAAATGAGAATGATTTATCTAGAAACTACTTTTTTTGGTTCACTGTATTAGTATCGATTGATGAATTGTTTATTGGACTGTACAAAAAATACAGTGACTGCTTAAAGAACTATAGTTATTTTGAAGAATGATATACAAGATACTTTTACATCTGGTTTTACTCTTGGAAACTGATGGCCAGTTTTTTGAGTCAGCTCTGCTAACAAGGCATTTTTAACGGACACCTTATCGTGTAATGTATAATCACAAGATTCCTAGAATGAAAAATTAAACCTGTACTTTGACAACTGAAAATCACCTAAAAAGTCTAGTTTACTGTTGCAATGGCTTCTGTTAGAGTTAACGTATCGATTGTCGTCTGCGGATTGGAGCGGACATGA
>JAEFBB010000031.1 GCA_016292215.1 Saccharofermentans sp.
ATGTGTAGAAACCGGAGCACTCGAGAACTACGTCAACACCGAGCTCGCCCCAAGGACAATTGTTTGCATCGGGTTCCTTGTAGATCTTAAGCAACTTGCCGTCAACTGTGATTGTGTTAGCTTCGTCATCAGAAGATACTGTGTGCTTATTCTCGCCGAATACACCAGCATATCCGCCCTGAGCTGTGTCATACTTGAGAAGGTGAGCGAGCATGGAAGGCTTTGTAAGATCGTTGATAGCTACAATCTCATAACCCTCAGCGCCGAACATCTGTCTGAAAGCAAGACGACCGATACGACCGAAACCGTTAATCGCAACTTTTACTGCCATATTGAATTCCTCCTAAATTCCCTGAACCGGGATTATTAAACTTTAATAGTGCCTAATGGTTTGCACCGTAAGAATTCTACTCCACTAAAAAGGGGTTTGCCATATTATTTTTGTCATATAAATGTAAATTTAAATAAAAAAAGGGCAGATTGCCCCTTTTTTTCCTCAAACGATTTTTGTTTGACTTTCAAAGAGTATTTTTGGCCCTTTTTTCGCGCGAAACCGTGAGGTAAATCGGTTATTTCAGACTGTCTGTCAACCTGATCTTCGGCCTGTCGGGATTCTGCTCGAAAGCAAGCTTGACGATAAGCGCTGCGACAGAGCCCATGAGATCGTAATGGGAATTGAACGAACCGATATTGTGGGCATACAGCTCGCCGAGCTTAACATCGGGAATTCCTAAGGAAAAACCGAAATTGATATAGGGGATCGCGGTGTGCATGATCTCCTTATGAGCCCTTGCTTCGATGAAAAATGTGCGCTTTGTCGTAACAAGCGTTCCGGTCTTGCCATGGACAAAGATGCCGTTGTCGTTAAAGATGATGATCCTCTCATCGGGAAGAAAGCTTCCCGCAAAGCGCCTCTCTATTCCCTGCATCTTATCTTCACGGATACCGATGGCGGAAACCTCCTCGAAATTCATGAGATAGTCTCTGATGTATTTCTCGAGGTCCTTGGAAGTCTCATATTCGTTAAGGCTTCTGACAAAAGAAGTAACGACCGCTTTGCAGGCGGGATTCTCCATGAGTTTTTCGTAGTTCCAGTCGTAAATGAACCAGTCGTTATTTACGGGCTGGTCACCTATCTCCTGCTTTGTTGTCTCGTCGAGAGGGAACTCACTGCCGCAATAAGAGCAGATGAGTCTTTTTCTATTGGCCGCAAGCACAAGCTTGCCGGAGCAGTTGGGACATTTATTCAGTTCCATCAGAAAACTGCCTTTCCTTAAAGATTAGCTACGACTCTCTTGATCGTGATGCCCTGGTCAGCGAACTTCTGCTCGAACTCCGTGCGGATATTCTCCTCATTCCATTCGCTGTTATGAAGGTCTCTTGTGACCTGCGTCAGGGTGAAGCCCGTCTGTTCGAATTCGCCAAGCGAGAAATCGAAAAGATCGTCATTGTCGGTCTTAAATTCGACCGCTCCGCCCTGCTTCATCATGACCTTGTACTTATTGAGGAAATCCCTGTAAGTCAGGCGCCTTTTGGGCTTATTCTGCCTTGTCCACGGGTCTGAGAAGTTGAGGAAAATGCGGTCTACTTCGTCTTCAGCGAAATAGTTCTCAATGATTCCTGCATCGCCCCTGATAAAGAAGAGATTCGGGATCTCTAATTCGTGTGCCTTCTCTATCGCCGCAAGAGTAACGGAAGCATCCCTCTCCATGGCGATATAAAGGACTTCGGGGTGTCTTAATGCCATCTCGGCACAGAACTTGCCCTTGCCGCAGCCGATCTCAAGCCAGATGGGAGTATCTTCAGAGACGCCGCAGGCTTCTCTCCACTTTCCGCGGTTAAGCATGGGCGCGTCAAACCAGCGCTCATGACACTTTTCCATGCGCGCAGGAATATTGCGCTTAGTTCTCATTCTAGCCATAGGTTATCAGACGATCTTCTCTGTAAATTTTGTGCCGCCGAGCACGTGGAAATGAACGTGCATTACAGACTGGCCGCCGTCTTCGCCGCAGTTATTGATTGTTCTGAAGCCTTCGCTGATGCCCTTGATCCTGGCAACTTCAGCGATAGCCTTTGTGATCTCTGCAGAATACAGAGCACCCTCGGGATCTGCCGCCAGCTCGTTGATGTTATCGAAATGCTTCTTCGGAACAACGAGAACATGAACCGGTGTTACGGGATTAATGTCGTTGAAGCAAAGAACATAGTCATTCTCATAAACCTTGTTTGACGGGATCTTGCCCGCAACTATATCACAAAATAAGCACATAGCTTTTCTCCTTTAACCGTTAACCTGTGAAGCCAGAACTTCCTCTGCCTTAGCGAGTGCGTCAGCGAGCTTGGATACGTCCTTACCGCCGGCCTGAGCCATGTCGGGACGTCCGCCGCCGCCACCGCCTGCGACCTTTGCAGCTTCCTTGATGATGTTTCCGCAGTGAGCGCCCTTATCGTTAGCAGACTTGGTAGCCATAGCCGTGAAAAGGAGCTTGTCGCCGCCGTTTGCAGCGAGGAATACCACGCCGCATTCGAGCTTGTCTCTGATCTTGTCAGCCGTGTCTCTCAGAGCTGCTGCGTCAGCTGCGTCGCATTCTGCGATGACTGCCTTAACGCCGCCGATATCCTTGGCACCGGAGATTGCGCTGTCAGCAAATGAGCCTGCCTTAGCCTTCTCGATGTCAGCTAATTCTTTTTCGAGAGACTTAACTTCTGCGTGGAGGGATTCGATCCTCTCAACGATCTTATCCTTAGGTGCCTTAAGAGCTGCTGCCGCATCGTTGATGAGGCTTCTGTCAGCCTTGTTCATCTCATAGCATCTTGTACCCGTAACAGCTTCGATTCTTCTGATGCCTGCTGCGATACCGGCTTCGGATACGATCCTGAACTGGCCGATCTGTGCGCTGTTTGTAAGGTGTGTACCTCCGCAGAACTCGAGATCGAAAGGATCACTGAAATCACCTACTGCAACGACTCTTACGACTTCGCCGTACTTCTCGCCGAAGATAGCAGTAGCGCCGAGCTTCTTAGCTTCTTCGATGCCCAATACCTTAGTCTCAACAGGAAGTCCCTGAAGGACAACGTCATTGACCATCTCTTCTACCTTAGCGATCTCCTCAGCTGTCATTGCCTGGAAGTGGTTGAAGTCGAATCTTAATCTGTCGCTGCCGACATAAGAACCTGCCTGCTCTACCTGAGGTCCCAAGACCTTCTGGAGAGCTGAGAGCAAGATGTGTGTAGCTGTGTGGTTTCTTGCAATGGCAAGTCTTTCAGCCTTATCAGTTGTGATAGTAACCTTAGCGCCCTGCTTAACAGTGCCTGAAGTGATCTTCAAAGCGTGCAGATACTTTCCGGACTTATCCTTATCAACGGAGATGACCTTAGCCTCGAATCCGTCGCCTGTGATAACACCTTCGTCGTGGATCTGACCGCCCATCGTAGCGTAGAGGGAAGTCTTATCGAAAACAGCGATAACGTCATCACCCTCGGAAGCTTCCTCAGCGATCTTGAGATTACCTTCTGCGTCAGCCTTGATAAGGTGAAGGAGCACAGCTTCTGTGCCGAGCTGCTCGTAGCCTACGAAGTCTGTCTGCTTGTCATCAGATACTATCTCAGCAGGAAGATCCTTTGTGCCGAGAGCGAGATCGGAAGCGTTCTTGAGAGTAGCTTCTCTTGCACGCTGCTTCTGTGCTTCCATAGCAGCCTTGAAGCCCTCTTCATCAACTGTGAGGCCTTCTTCTGAAGCCATCTCGACTGTGAGCTCGATCGGGAATCCGAATGTATCGTAGAGATAGAAAGCGGACTCGCCGTCGATCTGGCCGGAAGCGGACTTCTCAGCGAGGATCTTCTTGAATTCCTTGATGCCGTTCTCAAGTGTGCTCTCAAATCTTGCGATCTCCTTGTCGAGCTCGCCCAGGATGAAATCACGGTTCTTTGTGAGGAGCGGATAGCTGTCATCGTAAACGCTGTCGATGTAGATCTTTGCAAGACCCAGGATCTGCTCTGTGGACATACCGAGTGTTCTTGCATGTCTTACGGCACGTCTGATGAGACGTCTCAAAACATAGCCTGCGCCTGCATTTGAAGGAACGAGCTTAGCAGCGTCGCCGATGAGCATAACGCTCGTACGGATATGGTCTGCAAGGACTCTCATGGACCTTGTAAGCTTCTCGTCTGAATTGTACTTGACGCCTGAAGCGTTCTCGATGAATGCGATGGCGTCTGTGAAAAGGTCTGTCTGGTAAACGTCCTTTGTTCCGTTAAGGAAAGCGAGGATTCTCTCGAGACCCCAGCCCGTATCAACGTTCTTCTGCTTTAAGGGTGTGAGGTGACCGTCCTGGTGCTTCTCATACTGCATGAAAACGTCATTGCCGATCTCCGTATACTTGCCGCATGAGCATCCCGGGCCGCAGTCAGGACCGCAGTCAGGAACATCAGCGATATAAAACATCTCGCTGTCAGGACCGCAGGGACCGTATTCAAGTCCCCACCAGTTGTCGTCTGCACCGAGATAGTAGATGTTCTCAGGCTTGAAGCCGGAAGCGATTCTGAACTGAGCGCCTTCCTCGTCTCTCGGAGCATTCTCGTCGCCTGCAAATACTGTTGCAGCGAGGTGGTCCTTGTCGAAGCCGAAAACGTCAGTCAGGAGCTCGTAACTCCACTTGCATCTTTCTTCCTTGAAATAGTCTCCAAGGCTCCAGCTGCCCATCATCTCAAAGAATGTGACGTGGCTTCTGTCGCCTACTGAATCGATATCGTTTGTACGGACACATCCCTGTACATTGCAAAGCCTTGTTCCCAGAGGGTGCTTTTCTCCGAGAAGGTAAGGCATCAGGGGCTGCATACCTGCAACGTTGAATAAAACTCCTGTTGAACCGTCAGATACTAATGATACGGCACCTACATCAACATGACCTCTCTCAATATAGAATTCCTTCCAGGTCTTACGAAGTTCTTTTGAAGTAAATTGTCTCATCGGCGATGCTGCTCCTTAATAAAAATAAAACTTAGAAATTATAAATCGTTTAATTTCTCTTTGCAATCAGGTTTGGATCAGAGCTTGGCAAGTTTTGCGGCCTTGGCTGCCTTCTTTATGTACTCGGCGTATTCTTTGCACACTTCCTTATTATCGATCTCGATATTTACGTTCTCAAAGGTAGACAGCTCGAAAAGATCCGTATAAAGCGTCGGAGCCAGACCTGTCGTTACGCTGATCTTAAGGATTCCCTTGTCGAGCTTGGTATCATCGGCGATCCTGACCTTGTCGTTGACTTTGGACGTGAACGCTCCGTATGCCTTGAGCACGTCTTTTCTCGTCTTGCCGGTAATCGTAATGCCGAGCTGGATCATCCTGCTGCTCGAGTATGCCGAGAGCGAATTGTTGATGAAGTCCTTGAGCTCCTGATTCTTCATTCTCTCGTTTTTGTAATTGATGTAGGGCTGCTTGCCGCCAAGCAGAGATATGGTGGCAATACGGTCTACCCTGTAGCGCCTTAAAGCCTTGGACAGAGCGTGGTCTCTTTCAAGATCCTTAGCTTCTTCGTTATCGATGGCAATGAGGTAATAGCAGTTGTTCTCCCAGTCCAGCGCCATCGGCGAGACGATCTTATCCGTCTTCTCAGTAAGGCTGCTTCCGAGCATATATCCGTAACTGATCTTCAGCGCGCTCTTGGATTCGATTCCGCTTCTGATGTTGTTTAAAAGGAAAATGCTCTTACTGTTTACCTTCTCATAGTGAGGATAAAGCGCCCTGTTCTGATAGCCTTCAGGGAAATATGTGGGGAACATCTCGATGATCTTATTGCAGAGCTCGGAATCAACGAATGTAGTCGTGCTGATCGCATCGACAATGAGCCTTGCTTCATCGATCAGGATCTCGTTTTTAAGGTCGTTTCTCCTGTATTTCTTGCCTTCGGTGTAGATCCAGTTTGAATCATTTGTCATACCGGATTTCTGGACATATTCATTGATCTTGCTGATGTCGGCATATATCGACTTGCGCTCGAAAGTAGTGCCGGTCTTCTTCTCGAGATAAGAGATAAGCTCACCCACTGAGACCGTCTCCTTGCCGCCCTCGGCACTGACCCGGTTCTTGAAATAATCGTAAATGAACAAAATCTTGAGCTTTGATAATTCACTGTTTGCCATAAGTCTGCCTCCGGTATTTTTCGATAGATTTATAGTACCATTATAAGTACTTTAAGTTAAGCGGAAATGCGTTTGCCGGAAGACTTTTCCCGAGTTTACAAGGATTATCCCCAAGAACATTTTTTCGAAGCTTCGAAAAATGTAAAAAAGCCTTATTTTATCCCCAAAACAGAGGCAGACCGTGATAGAATGGAAGGCACTTTATTCGATTAGGTGGGGTAAAAGAATTGAGAACCGTTAATGATCTCGGTTTTGCGGTACCGGATATCCTCATTCCGCAGCAAGGAACAGACTTTAAGAAATGGGCAGTAATCGCCTGCGACCAATATACATCAGAGCCCGAGTATTGGGAGAACTGCGAGAAAGAAGTCGGAGATGCTCCGTCCACATTAAATCTCGTCCTTCCCGAAGTATACTTAGGAACTGACAAAGAGACAGAAAAGCTCGGATCCATTGCCAAGACAGCAAGAAAATATCTTGATGAAGGCATATTAAAAGGCCTCGGAACAGGCTTTATCCTTACAGACAGATCCACCGAGCTTCATCCTTCGAGAAGAGGCCTTATGGCTGCTATCGATCTTGAAGGCTACAGCTTCGAGCCCGGCAACAAGAACATCTGCAGGGCCACCGAAGGAACGGTCCTCTCAAGGATCCCTCCGAGAGTCAGGATCAGGGCAAATTCTCCCCTTGAGCTTCCTCATATCATGATCCTCATCGATGACCCTGAGGGCCTTACGATCGAGAAGGCTTTTGACATGGCCGAAGCTGAAGGTCTTGCTCCTTTGTATGACACAGATCTTATGCTCGGTTCAGGCCACATCAAGGGCACATTCATTCCTGACGGATCTGCAATCGCAGAATCAATAGTTACAGGACTTTCCACTCTCAAATCAAGAAACAGCGACGGTCTGTTGTTCCTCGTAGGCGACGGCAACCACTCCCTGGCTTCCGCTAAAGCTCACTGGGAAAACATCAGAGAAAAACTTTCAGATGAAGAAAAGCTCAGCCATCCCGCAAGGTATGCGCTTGCCGAGATCGTCAACATCCACGACAAGGGCCTTGATTTTGAGCCTATTCACAGAGTCGTATTTAACTGCAGCGGCGAAGAGTTCATCGCCAAAGCAAAGGAATATTTCAAGGATAACGGCATCGAACTTAATGTAGCTGATGACGGCAAGCAGACTTTCGTTGTCGTAACAGAAGGCGCTGAAGACGTTAAGGTATCACTTGCTGATCCGCCGCATACTCTCGCTGTCGGTTCTGTTCAGATGATGATAGACAGCTTGGGACTTGAATGCGATTACATCCATGGTGAGGATTCCGTAAGAAAGCTTGCTTCTGCAGGCAATACGGGCATCCTCGTTCCTGCTATCAGCAAGGACACTTTCTTCGGCACAGTCGAGAAGGAAGGTGTCTTCCCGAGAAAGACTTTCTCCATGGGAGAAGCTTTTGAGAAGAGATTTTATCTTGAGGCTAAGAAGATCGAATGACAGATCCCGAGAACGAGTTTTTAGATGAGAGCAAAACTGTCTGCATAATAGGATCCGGATTGTCGGGTCTTACATGCGGCATGAAGCTGGCAAAGGCCGGCTTCAATGTTACCATCGTCGAAGAGCTTGCTTCTCCCGGCGGACTTCTCGCATACACGAGGATCGGAAGAGAGTATTTAGAGCTCCTTCCCCACCACTTGAGAAAGAGCGACAAATCCCTCCTTGCCTTATCAAAGGAAATGGGAGTCGAAGATAAGATCAAGTGGTTTGATTCAGCATGGTCAGGCAAAGCATCGCACCGCAAAGTCGGTTACTATGACGGCGGATTTGCATGCCTCATCTCCAGCCTTATGCAGGAGATCACCGATAACGGCGGTCACATTTATTATTCGACCACTGTTGCCGAGATCGCAAGACTCGGCAGCGGCATGTACCGCACGAGCTGCATCCTCTCAAACTCGACAAGAGTCGTGATAGACAGCGCTTATGTTGTTTTCACGGGATCATGCAGAACATTTATCAATGTAAGTCACGGACTTCCCATCGCGATGGATGACAGGGATATCCTGATGAACGTTACCTACAGCGCGAAGATCACAGCCATGATGGTAATGAAGCATGAGATATCACAGATGTTCTATCAGGTTCCTCCGAAGGATTCCGATCTTCCCTTTAAGGCGATAATCAATCACACAAGTGCTTTCGGCGAGAGAGGCTACGGCGGATTCGTAGTATATCTCGTAGGCTCTTGTTCGATCACGGATGCTCTCTGGATCGACTCTGATGCCGAGATCATGCTCAAGTATTTCGCAGGTCTCCGCAAGCTCTACCCTTCACTTCGCAAATCCGATATCAAATCCTGGCGCCTTACAAAAACGCGCTATGCTTTGACTGCTCAATATCCTGAGATCGACCTTACGAACCCTTGCGAAAACCTTTACGTATGTTCAACAGGTCTTACAAAGTATGCTACAAACGACACCCCAGAGAATCACATGGATTCTGTCGTAGCTCTGGCAGGAAGGATCAGTTCCGAGATCATCAAGTCTTATGAGGAATCACTTATAAGGACTTCCAATCCCGCTCCGGTAACTGAGCTTAATGCCCAGGATGAGATGTCAAAAGAAACTCTTGAAGGAGTTCTGTCATGAACAAATCCGTTTCATCGCTTTTTGAGACTACGTCTCCTATGCGTTTTCTGCTGCTGTTTGTACCGTTCGTCTTAACTTTTATCCTCGGTGCATTCACTATGGGTACCGGCGACGCATCCTGCTGCTTGTGGTGGGCTGTCGTCCTTTTGTTATTCGGACTCTTAACTCTTCCTCTGGCCATAAGGCTCTGGGAGAATTTTTCCTCCGGCGGATTTTTCCTTTCGCAGCCGATGGGACTCATCTTCACCTGTCTGGTCTTATGGACATTAGGACATCTGAAGATATTTAAGATCAATCTCATCTGTATCGTCCTGTCTGCCGTTATCGTCGGTGTATGCTGCTATGCTCCTAAGACATTCAGAAAAACACTCATCAAGAAGCTGGAGACCAAAGGCTTCGTCGAAGCCATTGTTGCGGAAGAATTCCTGTTCCTCATCATCTTCTTCCTGATGTGCTATTTCAAAGGCTTCCTGCCTGATATCAACGGCCAGGAAAAATACATGGACTACGGCTTCATGATGTCCATGTTAAGGAACGGCGAGCTCCCTGCAAAAGACCCGTGGCTTTCAGGCTATTCGATCAATTATTACTACTTCGGACAGTACATCTGGTCTGTCATGGTAAAGCTTACCGGTATCAAGAGCGGCATCGGATACAATCTTGCGATGTGCTCTGCCACCGCGATTCCTTTCGCAATGAGCTTCTCGATCGGCAAATTCCTTGTCGAAGCAGCTGTCGAAAAGGGCTTTAATGACAATAAGCTCATCAAATACGTTGCAGGTATCGCATCAGGTCTTGCAGTATCGATCTGGGGCAACTCACATTCTTTCTTCTATGATCAGGAAAGCGTCGGCAACAGCCTTCTTTCCACATTCAGGAAATGGGGCATCGACGTAGGAAGAACGGATAATTACTTCTATCCCGACAGCACCAGATACATCGGCTGGAACCCTGAGCTCACCACTAACGGCGGCGATTATACGATTGAAGAATTCCCCTTCTACTCATACCTGGTAGGAGATCTTCACGCGCACGTCATCTCGATGATGATCGTTCTTCTTATCGCTGCGATCATTCTGTCACTGGTAAGCAGGGTAAAGCTTCCTTCTCAGGAGGAGATCGCTGTCCGTCATTCGATCGACAATCTCGGCACAGGCGAAGGCAAGAGCAGACTTCTTCCCGAGCTGAAGTCCTCCGTCACATTGGAGCTCGCCCTCTGTGCCATCTTGTTGGGATGCGCCCAGATGACGAACTACTGGGATTTCCTTATCTACTTCATATTCTTCTCAATGGGATCATTCCTTTTGAACACGGTAAGATCGCCCAAGTTTACGACATTCATAGGCGCTCTGGTGTTCATCGCAAATGTGGGCGGTATCCTTTTGATCTACCTTTCGCAGGGCGAGAATCCCGTGGGGCTTTTCGCGCTCGAAGCATTGCTCATGATCGCTTCTTTCATGTTCTGCGTGGTAAGCCCTTCGGCACTTCCGAGAACATCTTTCCAGATGAGTTTTGTGTTCACTTTCGCGTCTTTCACGGCGCTTACATTCAACACGAACTTCGACATGATCTCCAATTCGCTCGGTGCGGTCAAGAACCGTTCACCGCTTTACCAGCTCTTTATCCTGTGGGGAACACACGTCATCATCAGTGTCTTCTTCATGCTCGTTGTATTCAGCAGAAAGAACTTCAGATACATCTCTTCCGTCAAGGCAAAGAAAAAGGCAGTTGCTAAGAATGATTCGCCTGAAGTCATCGGCAGGGAAAACGAATACACAAATCCTGTCCAGCAGTTTTTCGCTGAGCGCAATGTAATCGATATCTTCGTCTGCGGCATGACGATCGTCGGGATCATGCTCCTTGCAGCTCCCGAGATCTTCTATGTAAGAGACATCTACACAGGCGGATATCTGCGTTCGAACACGATGTTCAAGTTTACTTTCGCAGCGTTCATCATCCTGTCTCTTACGATGATCTATGCCATCATCAGGCTCTATTGGTTCGTAAATAAGAAGGGTAAATATTCCACCGCCCTTTTTGCCGTCGCACTTCTTTTCACGCTGATGTTGTTCGTCCCCGCTCACTATACGATGGCTTCACTTAAGCAGCGCTGCGGCGATGACTTCAGTCCCAAGAAATATAAGACTTTAGACGGTACGGCATACATCGGGAATTACACGAGTTTCCGTATGAGCGATAATTACGCGGGCAATCTCTCGCCTTACCTGGCTTGCGCAGAATGGTTCAATTCATGCGTAGAGGGCAGCCCTGTTATCTGCGAGTCTTATGGTGACAGCTATACCGACAGCTGCATCGTTTCCGCCTACACCGGACTTCCTACGGTCTTCGGCTGGCAGACTCACGAATGGCTCTGGCGTTATCACGGAATAGTTGATAAAGATTCCGACATTCTGGTTGCCGATCCTGAAAGGGACGTATGGAAGCTCTATATAACACCGCGCCACAGGGATATCGACATCATATATCAGAGCCAGAATACTGCAGAAGTACAGTCGGTAATCAACAGGTACAAGATCGAATATATCGTCATCGGTGACATGGAGCGTTTCAATTACGCTTACGATAATTCCTATACCATCTCGCAGCTCGGACAGGTAGTCTTCCAGAATGAAGACCTCACAGTCTACAAAGTAAGACCTGCGGACATAAATACTGCTTCTGCCGGAAATTAAAAGGATATCCCGTATCAGATAAAGGGAAGTTCTTCTTTGGGATCGGTCTTTACGGAAGAGGGCTTTGTGCCCTCACCTTCATCGTAAGTGAGTTCGGCCATTACAAGTGCCACGGGACACTTGATCCTGCTTCCGTATTTGCCGTCTCCTGCAAGAGGATGCTTTCTCGAAGCGAACTGTGTCCTTATCTGGTGAGTGCGGCCGGTATCGAGCATGACCGATACAAATGACGTGTCATTTTCTTCGTTATAAGATAAGACCTTATAGCTTAAGCGGGCTTCTTTGACGCCCTTTCTCATGCGCTTTACGGGAAATGTGCGGTTGCTCCTTGAGTCGTGGAAAAGAAGATCTTCCATCACGCCTTCTTCCTCATCAAATCTCCCCTGGCATACGAGAAAATACTTCTTATCTAATATGCGGATCCTTTTGCCGGAATCTGCCGCTGCGATTATTCCGGGCACAGGCACATCGAGCCTGTATAGCGCGGACAAGCCCGAAGGAGCGATCTTCTCGCTGTCTTCGCCTCTTTCTTTATAAAGGATCTGATATCCTTGTCCCTGCTCTAATATCCTGGTCATGGGCTTTAGCAGACAAACATCGAGATCATTTCT
Source organism: Saccharofermentans sp. (assembly GCA_016292215.1). Classification (GTDB taxonomy): domain Bacteria; phylum Bacillota; class Clostridia; order Saccharofermentanales; family Saccharofermentanaceae; genus Saccharofermentans. The sequence goes on from JAEFBB010000031.1 coordinate 12,087, forward strand.
TTGCCGCCGTCGAGGAATACCTCTACCGTGCCGACATCTTCGAGTACCCTGATCTCAGGGCATTCCCTGTATGCTTTATCGAATAATGTTCTGCCTTCGAACTGGACTCTTAATCTTCCTGAAGCATAGCTGACGAACCTGCTCTCCTTGATAAGCCTGTTCTTAAGCTCTTTTACGGGCAGGAGGCACACTTCGCCTTTGCCTGTGACCGCCAGTTCCCTGGGCGCGCTGATGACAGAAGAATTCATCTTCATCGAGAACATCCACGCCATGAGGATCTTCCTTCCCTCTTCGTCTTCACAGGTGATCGGATTTAAGAAGTCATTGCTTATGTCGACCGGCTTAAACGGCTCTTTGTCGTCATCGAAAACGAATTCTTCGCCATTATATTTTCCCACTGCAAAGAGCACCTTCGTAGGCACATGCTTTTCGCTTTGTATGATGAATATCCACTTGCCGTCTGCTTCGATGATCTGGGGAACTTCTATGACGCTTCCGAATCTTCCGTCGGATAAGATCTCGCCCATGTAAGTCCAGTTGACCAGGTCTTCCGACTTATACTGCAGGACCTTGGCAACGCCGTCTTTGCCTGCGCCGACGATCATGCGGAACTCTTTTCTGTACTTAAATACAAACGGCTCCCTGAACTTATATGAAGAATCGTAAGGCGCCTGTACCAGGGGCTTTTTATCCGCTCTTGTAAATGTGACCGTATCTTCCGAATAGGCCGCTCTTATAGACTCACTGCCGTCAGGAGTCGTAGCGTTATAAAAGAGCCATATCCTGCCGTCATTAGTTATTGCAGAGCCGGAATTGCAGTTCATCTCATCTTCCGGGCTTATCGCGACGGGGCATTCTTCCCATGTAATGAGGTCGTCTGATACAGCGTGGCCCCAATGCATCAGGCCGTATCTCGGAAGATACGGATTGAGCTGGAAGAACAGATGATACTTATCTTTGAAATAAACAAGACCGCAGGGATTTCCCAGCCAACCTTCTTTTCTCGAATAATGGTATCTCACCGGCAAAAACCCCTACGGTCTGAAACTCTGAATTACAACTTCTATTAAGCGAGCTCTAAGAGCGATACTTTGAGGACGCCCTCAGCTGCTGTAAGCTCATCGATGATCTCCTGGGATACAGGCTGCTCAACAGCAACGAAAGCCTGGGCGTGCGGGTTGTCCGTACCGTCCTGGTTCTTTCTTCCCCAATGCATGGAGACGATGTTGATGTTGTGCTTACCAAGGATAGTAGCGATCCTTCCGATAACGCCGGGAACATCGTTGTTCTTAAGAGCAAGAACTGTGGAAGACAGCGGGCAGTTCATCTCGTAACCGAAGAAAGATACGATGACCTCCGTATCGGGCTCGAAAACTGTGCCGTTGATCTTAAGCTCTCTGCCGTCCTCTGTGAAGAACTTAACATTGATGAGGTTGTTGTACTTCTGGATGGACTCTGTCTTTGTCTCTACGACTTCGATTCCTGTCTCAGCCATGCACTCCTGTGCATTTACGTAAGATACGTGATCATTGCCCATACCCTTCAAAAGACCCATCATAAGTGAAAGTGTGATGATGCCTGTGCCGGAGCTCTCAGCAAGCTCGCCTCTGTATCTTACTTCTACCTTTGTGATAGGTGTTGCTTCAGCCTGGAAATACATACGGCCGATCTTCTCTGCGAGTGAGCAGTAAGGCTTGATGTCGTCGATGCTTCCGGAGAACTGTGGCATATTGATGGCTGCAACGAGCTCACCCTTCAAAGCGCCGTCGATGAGCTCAACGATGCCCTGACCAACCTTTGCAGTAGCTTCGACTGTGGAAGCTCCGAGGTGAGGAGTGATATAGCAGTGAGGAGCGTGGAGGAGAACATTATCGTACTCCTGCTCGCCGGGTGCCTTGTTGTAAGAAGGCTCCTTGTCGAATACGTCGATAGCAGCTGCTGCGACCTGGCCTTCAGCCAAAGCATCAGCGAGATCCTGCTCGTTTACGAGACCGCCTCTTGCCGCATTAACGATCCTGACGCCTCTCTTGCACTTATAGAGCTGCTCCTTGGAAAGGATACCGTATGTTTCCTTTGTCTTAGGAGTATGAAGTGTGATGAGGTCGCACTGAGGAAGCATCTCGTCAAGAGTCTTGCATCTTGTAACTCCGAGCTTGTCGAACTTCTCCTGGGGTACATAAGGATCGTAAGCGATTACGTTCATTCCTACGCCCTTGAGCTTTCTGGAAACGATGGAACCGATACGGCCCAATCCGATAACGCCTGCTGTCTTGCCTTCGAGCTCGATTCCTACCCAGTTGCCGCGTCTGAAGTCGCCGTTGTGAACGCCTTCGTTAGCTGTGCAGAGGTTACGGAAGATGGAGAAAGCATGACCTACTGCGAGCTCGCCTGCTGCCATGTTGTTAGCAGTAGGTGTGTTGAGCGCGATAACTCCGTGCTCTGTGCAGGCCTTAACGTCGATGTTGTCGATACCGGTACCTGCTCTGCCGACAGCCTTGAGGCAGTCTGCGTTATCTAAAAGAGTCTCGTTGATCTTTGTAGCTGATCTTACGATGATAGCGTCAAAGCCTTTGATGTGCTGTTCGATCTCTTCCTGAGAATGGCCTAAGTATTCTTCTACTTCATAGCCTCTGTCTCTTAAGTACTGAACACTCTCTTCTGCGATGCTCTCTGTGATAAGGATCTTCATGTTTATATTCCCCCGTAATTAATTATGCCTTAGCCTTAAGTTCTGCGATCGTCTCTTCAAGATCTTTGAGATATGCCTTAAGCTCTTCTTCAGTAAGATCACCCATGTGAGCGATTCTGAAGGTCTTGTCCTTCAAAGGACCGTAACCGTTGCTCATGAGGTAACCCTTCTCGCCCATGGCCTTGATGAGGTCTGATGTAGCGATGCCTGTAGTATTTGTTACGCAGGTAACGGTAACAGAAAGGTTCTCGGGATTGGAGTAAAGAGCGCAATTCTCTCTTGCCCAGTCCTGAGCGATCTTAGCGAGCTTGCAGTGCTTCTGATATCTGTTCTCGACGCCCTCTGCGAGGATCTTGTCGAGCTGGTAATCCAAAGCAAACATATGAGACTCGGAAGGTGTTGAAGGATACTGATAGGGCTTCTCCTTAACGAACTTAACGAGCTCAAGATAGTCGAAGTAAAGGCCTCTGTTCTCTACAGTCTCAGCCTTCTTGATGGCCTTGTCGGATACTGAAGCGATAGCCATTCCCGGAGGCAGACCCAGGCACTTCTGTGTTGAAGTGATGCATACGTCGATACCGAGCTCATCTACGGGGATATAGTCACCTGCCATTGATGAGACTGCGTCAACGCATACGATAACGTCGGGATACTTCTTATATACCTCAGCAAGCTTATCCATGGGATTATGGATACCTGTTGATGTCTCGTTCTGTGTGATCGTGATGAGGTCATACTTGCCTGTGGAAAGAGCCTCTTCGATCATCTCGGGAGTTGTGGGCTGGCCGAGCTCTGACTCGAAAAGATCAGCTGCGATGCCGTTGGATGTGCACATCTTGTGCCATCTCTTACCGAATGCGCCGATTGAGAAAACGGCTGCTCTGGTTTTTGTAAAGCTTCTTACGGCACCTTCCATAAGACCACTGCCTGATGACGTTGACAAAACGATAGTGTTGTTAGTCATCATTACCTTCTGGAGCTTTTCGGAGATTGACTGCTGAAGAGCGGACATTTCCTTGGTCCTGTGTCCGATCATGGGTGTGGACATCTTCTCCAGCACATCCTGCGTAACCTCGATAGGTCCGGGGATAAACAGTTTCTTATGCATGATAAAAACCCTCTTTTCGCGCGTATATTTTAAGAGCAATAGAATTATATACTTCAAATGTTACTTTTTGTAATAAACTTACTTGACTAATTAGCCAAAAAAAGAGCCGCCTGCCGTTAAAACTACAGCAGGCGGTCTCTATTGCCTAATCTGATTTTCGCTTGAGGTATCAGGTGATGTGGATCGTACTTGTGATCTCACCTGCTGAGGTGGTCTCTGCAGGAGCCTGTGTCGTCTCACCTGTCGTGCCGCTGCCTGCATTCCATGTTACCTCGATTGCTCCTGACAATACTCCCGGAGGAGGCAGGAGGAGCTGGTCTCCGCTGTTAGGACCCTTGTATATAGAAGGATCGAGCTTGTTGTACTCGAGGATCTTCGCGATTCTCGGGTCGTTGTTGTTATCGATCTTGATGTTGTAAACATAATAGAATACATCCCACCATGTTCTGTAGCCTGTGTAATCAGAGAAGTAGAAGTATCCGATAGGAGCGGAAGGATCCGGCAATGTAGCTTCTGTCGAAGGCATTGTTGTCTCGGATGTGGATTCTGATGTATCAACAGTTACGGATGTATCTGTAGGATCTGTCTTCTTCTTGCTGCAGCCTCTTGCGATCAATGCGATGACAATGATAAGGCAGATCAAAAGGATAGCGAGGAATGCGATGAACATATAACCGTTGCGGTTGAGCTTCATCTTCTTTCCGCCGCCTGAGCCGCCCTTGCCTGCAGAACTGCTTGTACGGGGACCGCTGCCTGTAGGTCTGCCGGAATTGTTCGGGCCTGAACCTGAAGGTCTGTAAGAAGTCTGGCCGGGGTTAGTGTACTGGGCCTGCTGCTGTGCATCGGGCATTACGGGCTGTGCATCGCCTGCAGGATTAAATCCGTAGCCTGCGTCTCCGCCGAATGTCTGACCGTTATCGTCAACGCCGAGAATGTTGTTGAACCACTCGTCATCCAGTGATGCGGAAGATGAAGCGGAAGCCTGGGGCTGTACGAACTCTTCGCCGTAAGCGCCTTCCTGAGGCTGGGCTGCCGCGTAATCTGTATAAGCATCCTGCTGCGGTGCATCAGGCTGATAGAACTGGGAATCGCCTTCGTATCCGGTTCCGGAGAAACCATCAAAGCCACCCTGAGGCGCCTGATCGTAGCCCGGAACGTATCCGTTCTCACCAGTGCCGAAACCGGGATATCCGTTGTTATCCATAGGTACACCTCCCTGCATATCAACAGTCTGATTGCCGTATGTGCCGAAGCTGCTCTGGTCTGCCGTGGAGAAAGCTTCAGCGCCGTAAGGCTGATAAGGCGGTACTTCGGCCTGTGCCTCGGCACCTGTATAGTCACCATAGAAGGACGCATTGTTGTAAGGCTGTGAGATATTCTGCTCTGAGCCTACTGCGTTGACAGGATTATTGTAGTTGTCCGAATCGTAGAGCGGCATCTGGGGAATATCGTCAGCCTTGACCTGTGCACTATCCTCAGCGCCTGTAACGAACGTCGGGCTTCCGAAAGGAAGGACGATATCATCCTGAGCTACGACAGGAACAGGTTCTTCAACTACTGTCTCCCGGACTGCGGGAGCGGGAGCTGCTGCTTCCTGCTTGCCTGTCTCAGGGAAATCAACATTAAGCTTATCTTCTTCCTTCAGTTCGGGCTTGTCTTCATTGATCTCATATTCGGGAACAGGAATAGAGGAGACCTCTTCTGAAGGTGTGGGCTCTTCCTTGGGAGCAAGACCGTCATCGCCGAAAACGATCGGAGGAGTATTCTTGAGCTCCTGTGCGCTTGTCTTGCCATAAGGATCGAATGTGTCATCTACTTCTACCGGCTTGTCGGATACGCCTGCGTCTGCGATTACTTCGCCGGGCGCGAAAACGATTTCTTCGGGCTTGTTAACGACTGCGGGTGCAGGCGGAACAGCTGCCGGAGCTGCGGGAATGACAGGTGCTGCCTCGACTGCCGGAATAACCGGGACTTCGGGAACTGCGGGAACTACCGGGATCACGGGGATCTCAGGCTCTTCCTTAAGATCGGAGATCGTTGTCTCCTTTGCAGCTTCCTTCTCTTTCTCCTTGTTGGACTCAGCGATAGCCTTAGCAAGAATTCCGGATCCTGCTGATGTGAACAGGAGAGAATTGATGTCAGATACCGGCTTCGTAGGAGAATCATCAGCATCAGGTGTAAACTCGATCGTTGAGACAGTCTCCATTGCAGGAGCATCATCAGGCTCAGCAGGCTTAACGTCTACCGGATCAGGTGCTTCTGTGCTTGAGCTGTTGATCTCGAATACGAACGGAGAATCAGCGATAGCTGCTGCTTCAGCCTTGGATACGGCTTCAGAATCGCTCTGTGCTGACTTCTGCATATCACCGAAGATCTTCTTCATAGCTTCTTCAGCAGAGACCTCTTCGGGTGTGTCATTTGTAACAGGGAATTCGGGAGCAGCATCAGGAACCTTCTGTGCATCGGGCTGTCCTGCCTTGTCGCCGAACTGTAAGCTTCCGTCGGAAGGTGTTGAATCAGGAGCGACGGGAACTGCCAAAGGAGCATCGGGTGTGAGGCTTACAAAGCCTGCATCTGCGATAGCCTTTGCAGCAGCGCCTACTTCGCCGCCTTCTACAGTGGACTCTAAGAGCTCATGTGTCTCGATCTCGAAGTCCTTGTTCTTTTTCTTCTTGCCGAACAGGCCCTTCTTCTCCTCTTTTGTGACGCTCTCTACGAAAGAGATGGAGATCTGCATAGGAGTGTTGGGCATTCTTGCAGAAGCCTGTGTAAGGATGAGGCCTGCAGCATCACACTGGTCTTCAGCGTCTGTGAGGATCCTCAATATTTCTCTCTGGCCGAGTGCATCATAGATAGCCTTGTTGCAAAGGATGACGCAGTCGTCAGGTGCGAGCGTAAAGAAATTAGACCAGAGGGCATTGGCTGTCTTGGACGAGCAGTAATACTGGAAATCACCTACTCTGTTGCCGTAAGCGTCGATGGGCTCCATCGGGATGCCTGCATCTGTCAGAGGGAAAATGGTGTCGTCTCTGTAGAGGAATGCGAGACCGCCGCCGATAGTAACAGCGAATGCCTCGGAGTCTCTTACGATAACACCGGTGAAATAAGGATCTCTCGTCTCATTATCGACAAGCTTCGTCGTTCCTGCAACTTCAACTGCAGTAGACAGGAATCTCTCGATCATCGCATCGATCTCTTTGTGCGAATTCTTTACTTCGTTGCAAAGACCGCGGAGTTGGGGCTCGAACGGCGGAATGGTACCGGGTTCAAATCCTTCGATCGTGGGGTGCGTGAAAAGTGAGAAGAAAAAGCCTCTCTCATCTTTGTCGATAGTGATATCGGCCTGTCTGGTCTCTCTCTTACCGCAAAGCCTTCCATCAAGATAGAATGCGTCAGTGAGCGAACCGGAAGGGAAATAGCGCGCTGTGAGCGTGCTAGCAAGCCTTGTTAAGGTAGCCATGAAGCCGTCCTCCGTATAAATATTCACGATAATTATAACATAACGCCTATATTCTCAAATAAATAATAATAAATTTAATCAAAAAGTAATTTTCGCCTCAAACCCAATAAAATAAGGCCCCGCAGGCATTTTCCGCCCGCGGGGTCTTTGGTGTAATTCTGTGGCAACAGCCTTAATTTAACTGTTTGTCCGCATATTGCTCGATCTGTTCGAACGTTCCGGTAAGGGCGTTGAGATAAGCTGTGTGGATATCTTTATCCGTTGCGTTCGGATGATTTGCATGCAGATTATCCATGATCGTCTGTGTCCAAAGATATCCCATGCCGTACTTCGCGTAGTATCCCGGGTCAGTGACGAGAAGCGTATAGAACCTGGAGAATGAATCTTCGTCGACGGGGAATCCGTATGACTGTAAATAGTCAACGCAGTCTTTCAAAGACCAGTTCTCAACATTGATTCCGTAGTCTACCCTGGTGCTTACGAGAGTGCCAAGCATATCCTCATCCTTAACGAGGATCATCGCATCAGTGACGCCGTTTCCCGTAAAATATTTCATCGAGTAGTATTGGACATATGTAGCCCAGCCTTCGAGATAGCCCGTAGACTCGGTCAGATACATATACGGATGAGATGATTTGGTCCTCGTATAGATCGACTCGAACATGTGTCCCGGATAAGCTTCGTGAGCGACCGTAACGCCGAAATCCTTTTCTTCTCCGGCGGTATTTACGATCAGGAGATTTGAGTCAAAATTATCGAGATGATAGCCAAGATAAGCTGCCGGCGAGAAGTTCTCCTGGAACTCTTCGGGAACCTCCATCGTGTAATAACTGTGGGAAGGAATCGAGGGGAAATCCGCCTTGACCGTATCGTAAAGATAATCGAGATTGGCATTGAGATCACCCTTTGTGTAATCGTGTCCCATGTACTCCGTATACCATCCGAAGCCCGAAGATGCTGTGGTCATGTACTCGTCATAAACGTCATTTATCTTCTTATCCAACGCAGCGATGCTGTCCTCGACGGTTGTGCCATTATTGGTCAAATGTCTTGTAAGCACTGCATAATAAGCATCTCCGCCCTTATAAGCAGAAAGGCCCGCATCACAGCCGCCTGATCCTTTAAGAGCTCTCATGCGGTCGGCACATTCCTGGAACTCGGGGAAAACGACTTCCTTCATGACCTTCTCATGCTCGGAGATAAGCCTGTCCTTATCAGAAGAGGACAGTCCCTTGATGTTATCAAGCCTTTCTTCAAACGACTGATAGAGGAAGCAGTCATCCTTCTGCACTACCAGATTATCGAATGATTTCGCGGCCTCCTCGTAGCTGTTATCAGATGACGCGAAGCCCAGAGAAGCTCTCGCCTCCTCATATTCGCACATGCAGTCGTAATACCTGTCGATATCCTTGCACAAGAGGATATAATTCTCCGCATCCTGTACCGTGTCAAACGAATAAACATCCATGACAAACAGGATCTCACACTGAGGTCCGGTGAGGTAATTGAAGAGCATCGTGTAGTATTCGAACGCGGTGTAAGAGAAGCAATAAACCGACTCTTCGCAGTCATAAACAATCTTGTCGTAGCACAGTCTGTCATCATCATTAAGCGAGTTGTAATCGATCTCAAGGAGCTTATTAAGCTGGTCCTGATAGTATGCCTTTTCCTCATCGTACTGGTCGATTGATATAAAATCTCCCCATGTAATATCCTTGATCTCGAATCCGAATTTCTCAGGATTCTCGAAAAGGATCTCGATGTCTGCATAACTCGTGATCGAATGATGAAGAATATCCATCTCGACCTCAGAAAGCCTGTTGGTCGCATCACTCCCCTTAAGACTTCCCGGCGCGTGATAAGGATGGATCTCTTCTACAGTCGCAACATGATCCGGATACGTGAGCGTATCCGAAGTAACGATAGTTCCGCCGTTGTATCCGGGCGGATCCGTAGGATCGGTAGGATCGGTAGGATCTGTCGGATCAGTAGGATCAGTCGGGTCTGTCGGATCAGAAACTTCTCCGGCTTCATGTTTGCGGTCGCCACCGGTATGATCGGTGTTCATGGTGGCGCGAGTGCCGCCTGCCCCGCAGGCAGTCATTGACAGAAGCAATGCCGCCGTGCACAAAAGAGCCCAAAACTTAGTCGTAATCTTTTTCATCCTTTACTCCTTTAATCTTTTTCCTTTATTCCGGATTTATTCAGTTTCCTCTGACTCAAGGACTTCGTCCTCTGTGGTTTCCTCATCCTGCATCAGAGTTACTTTCTCTTTAACTGCTTCGTAGTCTTTACCGCCTTTGGAATCTCTCGGCAAAGACACTAAGAATATTACCTCAGAAGGTCTCATCGCTTCATGGAGCGTCATCTCGCATTCGGATTTGATCCGGTCTCTTAAGTCTTCCATCAGGTTGTTATCGTAGAAGTACTCTTCTTCCGGAACGACAGCCGTGATCAGGACAGGACCTTCAGGGTTCTCGATGATTACCGAACAGGATTCCACTACGCCTTCAGTCATCTGAACAGCCTCATCGACCTGGTCAGGATAGACGGGGTAGCTGTTGATCCTCACTTCTCTCGATTTCTTGCCGACGAGATAGAACATCTTATTGCCGTCCTGCTTGCCGATCATACCGGTAAAGAACCAGATCCTTCCGTCCAAAAGTTTCCTGTAATTTTCCACGGGAAGCTGATTTACATCATCCGATGCAGTGATCGGTGTGCACACGGCGATCTCGCCTTCAGCGCCTTCGGGAACATCGAGACCGGTGTCTTTATTTACTATTCGCATGATGACTCCCGGCAGCGGGAATCCGATAAGCCTGTCGCTGTTGAGATCAGAAGGTCCGTATGCATAAGCCAGTATCTCGTCGCAGCCCGTAATGGAGCAGACGGCAAGTTTTCTTCCGGGACCCTGTGCGTTCTCAAACAGCGTTGCCTTCTGGCTGCTCGTAAGAAGTCCGCCGCCTACGATGATGCGGTTAACAGTCCTTAATACGCCTGTATTGCCCGCTTTGTTGATCGAGGCGATCGTGCTGCTGTATCCGAGGATCACGTCAGGTCTGTATTTGCGCATCGCGAAAAAGATCTTGTCGGAATCATACCAGGTGAACATCGTAACAGTCTGCGCGCAGCACAACACATTATGGATGCCCACGACGAATCCGAACGCAAAGCAGCACTCATTAAGGCACAACGTCCTCATGGGAACGCCCGTCATATCCTCGTCAGCCTTGAATACCATCTCTGTCAGATTCGCGGAGATATTCATGCTCCTGGCAGTCAGCCCGGTCGCTTTGCAGTCTGTCGAGGCGCTCGGGAACAGATACAGTGCCGTCCTGGTGTTATCGCGGTCATAGCCCTGGTCTTCCTGTTCGGCAGGATCCTTCGGTGCGGCAGCAAGCTCTTCCCAGTAAAAAAGTTTTATTCCTTTGGGTACGTTTTTCGGCTTGGGCGTATCATAGCTGTAAAGCGGATAGAAGCGGACGGAGAACTTTGTCAGTCCCACCGCTGTCCCGCTGTACTTGCCGATAACGACAGTCTTGATACCGGTCTGGTCAAGGACAGACGAATAGTTCATATACTGGTTGCAGCTCATTACGCAGAACTTCGCTTTGACGCACTGCGCATAGCCGGCAAAATATTCCGTCGCAAGATTCGGGACAGCCAGAGCCGCCGTTGCGCCTAACTTATCCAGAGCATAGACACATATTATGTTGATGGGGTTGTTGCCCATGGCGATCAATACCACATCGCCCTTTTGCACTCCGAGCTTTTTCCAGGTCAGGGCAGCTTCTTCGATCTTATCGAGAAAATAAGCAAACGTGAACTTGGTCGTTCCGTATTCAATCGCGATCCTCGCGGGATTGGCAAGGCATACGCGCCTCATGCGCATATAAAGAGTCTCATCCGAATCTGTCTTCGGATTTGAGTATTTCTCAGGATAAAAAACGCTCCAATGGCTCTCCATTTCGATCTCCGTAAATCACAATGTCCCTAGACCCAAAGTTCATTATACACCGCTATGTAAAAAACTTTTTAGTGCAAACCTGCGGTATCAGTCATTCTTTTGTGCATATGCCCGAAAAACTTTTTTCTTCGCTGTTTTTCCTCCGTGTTAAAATGTTCGCATAATTTCTTAAGACCCGAGGTAAAGACCATGGATATCAAACTCAACAACCATTTTCTGGACGTAAAAGAAACCTACCTCTTCTCTGATATCGCCAAGCGCGTCAGAAAGTTCCAGGAAGAGAACCCTGACCGTGAGATCATCAGAATGGGCATCGGTGACGTCACCCTTCCCCTCCCTGAATCGATCACTTCCGCTATGGAAGAAGCCGTAAAAGAGATGTCTGTCAAGGACACATTCAAGGGTTATCCGCCGGAATACGGTTATGAGTTTTTAAGAAACGCTATTTCCAATCATTACAAGGAACTCGGCGTTAATGTTGCACCTGAGACTGTATATGTCTCCGACGGCGCCAAGAGCGACCTGGGCAATCTCCCTGACGTCCTTGGAGACAACCCGGTAATCATTCCCGATCCCGTATATCCCGTCTATGTCGACTCCAACCTCATGAACGGCAGACAGGTATCATTTGTCGAAGGCTCCAAGGAGAATGACTTCCTTCCTCTCCCTCCTGCTGACACAGACATTGAGCCTTCCGTCATCTACATCTGCTCACCCAACAATCCGACAGGTGCAGTTTACGGCTACGAAGGCCTTAAGGCCTGGGTAGACTTCGCGCTCAACACAGGATCATTGATCATTTTCGATGCCGCATACGAAGCATTCATCTCAGAGGACAAGCCCCACACGATCTACGAAATCCCCGGCGCCGATCTCTGCGCCATCGAGGTATCTTCATTCTCCAAGTTCGCAGGCTTTACAGGCGTAAGATGCGGCTGGACGATCGTTCCCGACTCTTTGGAATCTGACGGTATCAAGCTCTCAAAGTTCTGGGCAAGACGCCAGGCAACCAAGTTCAACGGCGTATCCTATGTCACACAGAAAGGCGCTGCAGCTTCCCTCTCCGGTCAGGGCCTCGAAGACTGCAAAGCTAACATCGCTTACTACAAGCGCAACGCAGCAGCACTTGCTGAGGTATTTACCGAGAAGGGCATCTACTTCACAGGCGGCGTAAACTCACCTTATATCTGGCTCAAGTGTCCTGATAACATGGGCGGCTGGGAGTTCTTCGACATGATCCTCGAACGCTTCGGCATCGTCGGCACGCCGGGCGAAGGATTCGGCGAGAACGGCGCAGGCTACTTCCGTCTCACTGCTTTCGGTTCTTACGAGAATACTTTGAAGGCTTGCGAGTTCTTTAAGACACTGTAATAGTTATCAAAACCAAAATTTTAAGGTGTCCTGCTTAAATAGCAGGGCACCTTATTTTTTTCAATTAGAATTACGGATTTCAGGAAGCCTCTGACCATTTCTTCAGCACTTCGAAAAGTTCATCAAAAGAAGAAGCAAAATAATCAATGTCGTATTCTTTCATCGAAGCTTCGATATCTCCCTGAGGCATAAACCACACAGAAGTAAGAGAGGCTTTTTTCGCGCCGAGCATATCAGACGTCAGTGAATCACCGATCATGATGCATGTATCTTTCGGCTCACCGACTCCTTCAAGGCACATATCGAAAAACTCAGGAGAAGGCTTTGCAACACCCATCCATTCGCTTACATAGATCTTCTCAATATATTTCTCTAAACCGGTAGACTTGATCCTGCCTTCGGCATTGATGGTAGCACCGTTTGAAGCAATGAAAATGCGTGCATCCTTTATCTCGTTTTTTAGTCTTTGAATGAACTCGAGAGCACCTTCCATAAGCACACCGTTTCGGGACATCGTGAAGATGAATTCATCATTGATCTTCAAAGGATCAAGCTTAGAGTGATCGCCTTCACAATTCTCGAAAATATACTCAAAACGCTTTTTGAAAAGTTCTTGCCTTGATAATGATCCCCTCTCAAGTTCCAGCCAGAGCGACTTGTTTTTCTCTTTGAAAAGTTTATATGTTTCTTCGGTAAACTTCAGACCTGAAGCCGTAATAACGATCTCCAGCGCCTTGCGTTCTGACGCATGGAAATCGAGTAAAGTCTGGTCTAAATCAAACAGGAAATTGTGATGCATAAAGTGTCCTTATCAAATCGCCGGAATAAGAAAACGCTAACACTATTAGCACACCCGTGCAACCGATATCACTAAATATTGAGACCGGTCTCAATATTTTCTCAATATGCATCTTGTCCCATTAATAGGAGTAGACCTTTGTTATAATGCAAGTAATAAAGATATGGACGGATAAGACTATGGCTAAGAAGACTACATTTTTCTGTAAGGAATGCGGTTACGAGACATCCGGCTGGATGGGCAAGTGCCCCTCTTGCGGCATGTTCAATACCTTCGTCGAAGCGCCCTCAGAGAAGGCACCCGCTAAGGCTAAGACTGATCCTCCCGCACTTACTGCCAACCAGTATTCATGGACAGATTCTGCAGTTACCGTAAGACTCAGCGAGGCAGGTAAAGAGAATTACATCAGGCATTCGACCGGCATCGAGAGCCTTGATACTTTATTTGGCGGCGGCATCACCGAAGGCTCCGTCACGCTCGTCGCGGGCGAACCCGGCATCGGTAAATCCACGATCCTTATGCAGCTCGCGGATTCATATAAGGCAGAGGGTGAGATCCTCTATATCTCAGGTGAGGAATCCCCTGCACAGATCGGCATGCGCGCTTCAAGACTTAAGATCAAGAGGGACATCCTGATCTGCGGAGAGACCAGATTCGAGGCTATCGCAGAGCAGCTTAAGACACACAAGCCCTGCCTCGCGATCATCGATTCCATCCAGACACTTTACTCAGAACAAGTCGCGGGAACACCCGGCGGCGTAGCGCAGATCCGCGAAGTTGCCGCAGGCCTCATCAGGATCGCAAAGACAAATAATATAACCATCATCATGGTCGGCCATATCGCCAAGGACGGCTCCATCGCAGGTCCTAAGACGATCGAGCATATGGTCGATACAGTGCTGGGCTTTGAGGGCGATGCTACAGGCGGATACCGCATCATAAGATCTGCGAAGAACAGATTCGGAAGATCCAATGAGATATGTTTCTTTGAGATGGGCGAGACAGGGCTCATTCCAGTAGACAGCTCCAAGGCTCTTCTCGTCGCAGGAAGGCCCTTGAACAGCCCCGGATCAGTCCTTACTTCCACTCTCGAAGGCAATGACGCGCTCACCATCGAAGTGCAGGCTCTCTGCACCGAGAGCGTTTATCCCAATCCCCAGAGGATGACATCAGGCCCCGAGCGCGGCAGAGTCCTCATGCTCCTCGCTGTCTGCGAGAAGCTCCTCCAGTTAGGTCTCACATCCAAGGATTGCTTTGTAAATGTCATCGGAGGTCTCAAGGTATCAGATCCCGCTACTGATCTTGCCGTATGCATGGCAACAGTCTCTTCTGCAAGAGGCGTCAGCGTTAAGCCCAATACCCTGATACTCGGTGAAGTCGGTTTGTCAGGCGAGATCAGACCCGTATCAAGGATCTTAAAAAGAT
>JAEFBB010000062.1 GCA_016292215.1 Saccharofermentans sp.
CGTCCAAAAATCCGTAAAGTGTTCTTTCAGCCATTATCTATTAACTCCTTAAGGAAATATCCATTACATAAGAATTGTAAATCATAGGCACATTCAAGTCCAACAGACAAAGGTAAAAAAGGTGGCTGTAAAGTTACCTTTATGATGTTTAAAATGATAAAGGCGGTCAACTGACCGCCTTCGTTATTTACTGGATAATTCTCTTTATCGCTTTGATCTTCATCATGTCGAGCTTACCGTAAACTACTTTGCCTCGGGTTGCCGATGCGTGGATTACCTGTCCGTCACCGACATAGATCGCAACGTGTCCGCAGTAGCTTCCGTAGTCATAGCAGATGACGTCACCCGGTTTAAGATCGCTTCTGGGAACCTTGACGCCTGATTTATTCATAATCGACGTAGCACCATGAGGTACTGAGACACCTACCTGTGCATAGCAGTACAATACGAGACCGGAACAGTCGATACCCTTGGATGATGCGCCGCCGAATTTGTACTTAACGCCAAGCATGGATTCTGCGATTGCTACGATACTGTCGCCGTTCTTACCGCTGATCTTAGGGAGCTTCTTGGTGTTGCCGTACTTTGTACCGCCGGAGCTCTTTGAAGGCTTTGTCGTCGGCTTGGGCGTAGGAGTAGGTGTGGGCGTCGGCGGAGGATTCGTTGTCGTATAAGACTTGTAAACATATCCTGTCTTGCCGCCTGTAGTCTTTACCTTGTACCATTTATCACCAACGATCGCGCTGCAGTAGAGCTTTGCGTCCTGGTTAACGACTGCAACCTGTTCTGCCGTGGTGGAAGGCTCAGCTCTTACGACGAGGCTGCCCGTATCTACCCAGACAGTTCTGTCAACCTTGACAGAGACCATTGTATCCTGAATTGAATTTGTGAGGACGAATCCTTCCTTGCCGGCTTCAGTCTTGATCCTTGACCATGTATCGCCGACACCGGTTCTTGTAACTTCCTGACCTACGTGAAGAGATACCAGAGTCTTGGAATCCATATTAGGATCCTCTTTAAGTATAGACTGGTTAGCTCTTACGTAATAAGTGGAATTGTCGGGTGCAAAGCATGAGGGGTCCAGAAGTTCGATAGGAAGATTGGAACTGTCATACTGCTGGCTTACGACGAAGCTCGGAATATCTGAATATGTTGATGTACCGGATCCCTGCTCAGTCTTTGTAGCATCAGGTGTCTCACCGGGTTCAACATCTCCGGGTTCTTCACCATAATCTGCACTGACGAGCTGATCGACACTGTCTACAAGAGCCCAGTCCTCAAGAACGACTTCGCCGCTGTCAATAGTCTGTGTTCCGAAAGCATTATTATATGCACGTGCTACAACAAGATTGGGAGTCATGCCCTCGTGAAGACCCAAAGGGAAGCATATCATCGGAAGAGCAACAAAAATGCCCGTAGCAATAGTAAGTATATGCTGCTTCCTGTTATGTTTAAAAACTATCTTCTTCATATATCTCCGCGCTCGAAAATAATACTTCTTTATAATTATACTATCTGCATTTAGGTCATTTTGTGGCAATTCTCAGGCTTGGAGCCATCGTTTTGCTTAAAAACACCCGTGTTTTGCATACAAAAACGCCGGAGGAGTATACCCCTCCGGCGTCATTATAAACTTTCGGGACCCGCAGTTGGTTTACAATTACGGGACAAAGTAATTACTTATTACTTCTTCTCCTTAAGACCGTCAGCCTCGAGCTGTGACTCTAAGCGGTCCTGCTCGTCCAGGAGCTCATTGCGGGCCTGGATCTGATCAAGGTAATCGTTAGCGAAGAGCTCTGTATCACTCTCGGATTCACCATACTCGTGACCTGTGATGAGCTTGCTGTTTGCCTTGATAACAGGAACAGCTGTGATGTCGCTGTGAGCCTTGATACCGGTACCTGCAGGGATGAGCGCACCGATGATGACGTTCTCCTTGATACCGATGAGCGGATCGACCTTGCCCTTGATAACAGCATCTGTAAGTACCTTTGCTGTCTCCTGGAAGGATGCAGCTGACATGAAGGAGTCGGAAGCGCTTGCGGCCTTAGCGATACCGAGGAGGATCGTCTTGCCGTTAGCGGGTCTCTTGCCCTGCTCTTCACAGTCTCTGTTCCTGGAGATGAAGTTATACCAGTCAACAGTTGTACCTGTCATGAAGCCTGTATCACCCGGATCGTCGATCTGGACTCTTCTCATCATCTGCTTTGTGATGATCTCGATGTGCTTATCGTTGATGTTTACACCACCACCTGTGTAGTAAACCTTTGTGATCTCAGAGATGATGTACTTCTGAACGGCACGGATATCCTTAACTCTGAGGATCTCCTTAGGATCGATCTTACCGTCGATGATCTGGTCGCCGGCTTCGATTACCTGACCGTCAGTAACTGTGAGTGTTGCGTGTGAAGGAACCTTGTATTCCATCTTCTCGATCGGGTTGCCCTTAGCATCTCTGATCGGCTCAACACCCTCATCGTAAACAGGAGTTACAACGATTGTCTTCTGCTTTGTCTTCTCGTTCTCAACGATCTTAACAGAACCAGGAACGGAAGAGATGATACCGTGGCCCTTAGGATCTCTTGCTTCGAAGATCTCGGTAACACGAGGGAGACCCTGTGTGATATCTTCACCGGAAGCAGCGATACCACCGGAGTGGAACGTTCTCATCGTAAGCTGTGTACCAGGCTCACCGATTGACTGAGCTGCGATGATACCGACAGCTTCACCAACTGCAACAGGACGGCCTGTAGCGAGGTTGATACCGTAGCACTTGGAGCAGACGCCTCTTCTGGAGCGGCAGTCAAATACTGATCTGATCTTGAGCTTGCCAAGGTCTTCGATCTGCTGTCTGGAAAGGATCTTGCCTGCAGCTTCTGCCTCAGCAACCTTTGCAGCAACCTTCTTTTCGCGCTCTGCAAGCTTCTCAGGTGTCTCAGCGCCCTTGATCTTGACGGAATCCTTAACAGCCTGTCTTGCTTCATTAGCTTCATTCTTAGCGAGCTCTACTGACTTGCAGATTTCCTCTGCCTTGAGAGCATCGATAAGCTCGTTCTTCTTAACGATAACTTCGCCTGTCTGATAGTTGATGATGTCTTCAGCTGCATAACGGCCATAGAGACGGTCGTTAAGAGACTTGATGACATTGGTGTGCTTGTTGGAAACCTCTGTGATCTCCTTGACCCATGTGAAGTCATCAGTACCGCAGTCTTCCTCAGTAACAACAACTGCCTGGGCAACGTCAACGAGACGTCTTGTAAGGTAACCTGACTCAGCTGTCTTAAGAGCTGTATCGGAGAGGGCCTTACGGGCACCGTGTGAGGAGATGAAGAACTCGAGCACGTTCATACCTTCACGGAGGTTGGACTTGATCGGGATCTCGATGGTGTTACCGGTCGTATCCTGCATAAGTCCACGCATACCTGCGAGCTGCTTGATCTGGTTGTTGGAACCACGGGCACCGGAGTCAGCCATCATTCTGATCGGGTTGTAGATGTCGAGGTTGTCCATGAGCGCCTTTGTGATGTTGTTTGTAGTCTCAGACCAAACCTTAGTAACTTCGTTGTGACGCTCTGTCTCTGTGAAGAATCCTTCTTCAGCTGCTTCGTTGATCTCTTCGACTCTCTCGTCACCTTCAGCGATCATCTTATCCTTGATGTCAGGGATGATCATGTCTTCGATACCGATGGAGATACCGGAGATCGTAGAGAATCTGTAACCCATTGCCTTAACGTCATCGAGGAAGATCGTTGTTCTCTCGAGGCCGTGTGTAGCAATGCACTTAGCGATGATCTTCTCGAGCTTCTTCTTACCAAGAGCGAACTCGAACTTGGATTCAGCATCAGGATTCTTCTCCTTTGCTGCAGCAGCCTTAGCCTTCTGTTCAGCAAGTCTGGGGAAATCGATCTCGAGCTTTAAGTGGTTCTCAGGCTTTGTTCTGTCAACAAAACCGAGATCCTGAGGAACGATCTGGTTGAAGATGAATCTTCCGAATGTGGATTCGACAAGACCTGTCTCAACCTTACCGTTGATCTCTCTGGAGATACGGACCTTGATCATGCTGTGGAGCGTGATCTGGTGCTCGTCATATGCCATCTGAGCCTCGTCGATAGAGGAGAATACCATACCCTCACCCTTATCGTTCTCTACTTCCATTGTGAGGTAGTAGCAGCCGAGGATCATATCCTGTGTAGGAACTGTAACCGGCTTACCGTCCTGAGGCTTCAAGAGGTTGTTTGTAGAAAGCATGAGGAATCTGGCCTCTGCCTGAGCCTCTGCAGAAAGCGGTACGTGTACAGCCATCTGGTCTCCGTCGAAGTCTGCGTTAAAGCCTGTGCAGACGAGCGGGTGGAGCTTGATAGCACGGCCTTCTACGAGTACAGGCTCAAATGCCTGGATAGAAAGTCTGTGGAGTGTAGGAGCACGGTTCAAAAGTACCGGATGGTCCTGAATGATCTCTTCGAGGATATCCCATACTTCAGGAACTCTTGCGTCTACCTGTCTTCTGGCTGTCTTGATATTGAGCTTGTCGTTGATCTCAACGAGCTTCTTGATTACGAAGGGCTTGAAGAGCTCTAATGCCATCTCCTTAGGGAGACCGCACTGATGCATCTTAAGCTCAGGTCCGACGATGATAACTGAACGTCCGGAGTAGTCTACACGCTTACCCAAGAGGTTCTGTCTGAAACGGCCCTGCTTACCCTTGAGCATGTCGGACAAGGACTTGAGCTGTCTGTTGCTCGTAGCAGATGTGGAACCCTTAACAGGTGTACCGTGACGGCCATTGTCGATCAATGCGTCAACAGCTTCCTGGAGCATTCTCTTCTCGTTTCTAACGATGATCTCAGGTGCGCCTAAGTCGAGGAGCTTCTTAAGACGGTTGTTTCTGCCGATAACTCTTCGGTAAAGATCGTTAAGATCTGATGTAGCATAACGGCCGCCATCGAGAGGTACCATAGGACGGAGTTCCGGAGGAAGTACCGGAATAACGTCAAGGATCATCCACTCGGGCTTGTTGCCGGAAGCCTTGAAAGCTTCAGCGATCTCGAGTCTCTTGTTGATCTTGAGTCTCTTCTGTGTGCTTACGGAACCGACCTTCTCTTCCTGGAGCTGAGCAATGATCTCATCGATGTTGATCTCAGCCAAGAGTTCCTTGATAGCCTCGGCACCCATCTTTGCAACGAAAGAATCCTTGCCGCACTTCTCTTTTACATTCTTGAAGATATCTTCAGTAATGATGTCGTACTTATTAAGTCCTGTCTCAACACTGTTGCCGGGATCGATTACGATGTACTTTGAATAATAAAGTACGCTCTCGAGCTGCTTAACTGTGAGATCAAGCAGTGTGCCGATCTTTGAAGGCTGTGTCTTGAAGTACCAGATGTGAGATACAGGTGTAGCAAGCTGGATGTGTCCGAGTCTCTCACGGCGAACTGTGTTCTTTGTGACTTCGACTCCGCACTTGTCGCAGATCATGCCCTTGAATCTGATCTTCTTGTACTTACCGCAGCGGCATTCCCAAGACTTTGTAGGTCCGAAGATCTTCTCGCAGAAAAGACCGTCGACCTCAGGTCTCTGAGTACGATAGTTGATGGTCTCAGGCTTCTTTACTTCGCCGTGTGACCAGCTCTTGATAACCTCAGGAGATGCAAGCTGAATACTTATTTTTGTAA
>JAEFBB010000006.1 GCA_016292215.1 Saccharofermentans sp.
TTCGTCACTTCGGCAGATATTGGCGGGAAGTGACACGTTTCAGCATCAATACGTGTCACTTTTCGTCACTGCCGCGAAACACACGAAAAAGGCGCCTCATAAGAGACGCTTTTAAGTGTTATGGTGCAGGATACCCGAGCGATTCCAGGAATGTATCTATCTCTTTCTTGTTGGCGGGATCGCCGGCGCCTTCAAAAGCGACGACGACCGTGTCGCCCAAAAGATAGAGCGCATCGTGATAAGGCATGTTGTCGCAGACGCCGCTGATAAGCAGATAAGCGTGATTTTCAAGGATCTTGTAGCCCTTGGCGCCCGCGAAATTCTCTGATTCCAGCACGGAGGAATATGTGTAGAAATAATAGTCAAACAAAGCCCTTGCGGTAGTCTCGTCTTTGCAGCGCGTATAACTGTAGACGTTGCCGATGTCAGACTTCGTGTCGATGCTGATTATGACTTCGAACTGCGCGTCGCTGTTTGTGAACTTGAACGCGGTGTTCTCCATAACGTTGGTGTCGGATTCTGCGATGTCTATCCCGGAAAGGGCGGCGTAGAAGGATGTCTCATCGGCGACCTTTAATGAAGCCAGTTCGACAGGCGGTTCTTCTTTTACTTTCGAGCAGCCTGTGAAAAGCATTGCTGCCGCTAATACCAAAGCACCGGTTGCCTTAAGCTTCGAAGCCTTCATGCGCGTCCCCTTTCTATATAAGTACTATTAAAATTGAATATAACACAAATCTGTTTTATATAAAAAGAGCGTGACAAGAAAGACAAGCGCCCATGTGCTATAATCTATCGGCGTAGAGAACAGATCGAGCTTAAAAAGGAGCTGAACATGAAAATGGGATTTAGGAAAAACTTGATCGCGTTAGGACTTGCTTTATCGTTAGTCTTAGCCGGTACGGCATGCTCAAAGAAGTTATCTTCAGATGAGACAGGCACATCTTCATCAGGTGCAGAGTCAGTAGAAGACGGCCCGTACTCATTTTCGGTTTTGGATAAGAAGATCAACGACTACAACCTCGAACTGAATAAGTTCATGAAGGATCACCTGGGCGAGACCACTTCTAAGGAGACAGAAGGTGCTACGCCCGGAGGCGTATCTGCAATCTGCAAATACACTCTTACCAATGACAATAAGTTTGAGGTCCTCCAGATGGAGAAGACTCTCAGCAACGGCATGCAGGTCGATGAGTACTTTAACATGGGCGACGCTGTTTTTATCGCGCGCACTACGATCTACAATGACGGTACATTTGATCCCGTTGATAAGTATTACATCGCTGAGGGCACACTCTACAAAGTCGACAGCGAAGCCCAGACAGTTACTAAGATCGCAGATCTCAGTGATCCGGCTATCGAGGAAGCCAAGGCAAGTCTTGATATCTACCTTACTTTCGATGAGATAAGAGCACTTTATGCCTAAATCTTCAACAGAGACAGAGTTTACAGGATACACATTAGGGGAGGGCGTCAAAGACGGTCTCCCCATTGGTTTAGGATATCTGTCTGTCTCTTTCACGTTCGGAATCCTCTGCGTATCCAAGGGCCTCTCGTGGCTCCAGGCCGCGATAATCTCGCTGACCAACATCACATCCGCGGGACAGGTAGCCGGTCTCGGCATAATGGTGGGCGCAGGCGGCATCCTTGCGATGATAATCTCGCAGATAGTCATAAATCTCCGTTATTCACTGATGGGAATCGCCCTGTCGCAGAAGGCTGACAAGACAATGACTCCTCTTTTGAGGATACTTTTAGCATACGGCATCACCGATGAGATCTTCGGCGTTGCGGTAAGCAAGAAGCACGAATTCGGCGCCAGGTATTTCTTCGGACTTACGATCCTCCCGGTAATCGGCTGGGTGGCAGGCACCGTGATAGGCGCTCTTCTGGGCCAGGTTTTCCCGGACTTCCTAACGAACGCCCTTGCCATCGGCATCTACGGAATGTTCGTGTCGATCGTCCTGCCGAAAGCAAAGCACGACAAGGTCATACTCTACGGCTCGCTTCTGGCGTGCATAATATCCTGCCTGTTCTTCTATGTGCCCTTCCTGTCCGAGCATGTCACGGCCGGCTTTGCGATAATCATCGCAGCAGTCGTTGCAGCCCTGATCGCCGTTTTTGTCAGAAAGCTCCTTTCAGGCAAGGCAGGCACTGTGTTCGCGATAATCGCAGGCCTTATCCTCATAGCGCTCGTTGTGATCTTTGCGCCGGGTTACAAGCCTGCGCAAGCTGCGGCCACGGCCGACACCACAAGCGGCAAGCTCGACGGCAGCGTATTTATCCCGCTCCTTATCGTCATGGCGCTCACGACATATCTCGTGCGCATGATCCCCTTCGTCTTGTTCCGCAAAAAGCTCGAAAAGCCTTCCGTCAAGGCCTTCTTCGATTACATCCCGTACACGGTCCTGTCCGCAATGACGTTCCCCGCGATCCTTTACGCGACGGGCTCGTTCATTACGGCTCTTATCGGATTCGGTGTATCACTGATCCTGGGATTCTTTGAGAGGTCACTCTTGATCGTTGCTATCGGCACCTGCCTGGCGTCTTTGGTCGCAGGCGTGGTGATGATGTATATCTGATTAGCAAACACTGAAAATATAAGAAACACCCTGCTGTTAGTTCCGCAGGCGCCTCAAGCGCCGAGGACTGTCCGTACACAGCAGGGTGTTTCTTAATTCTCACCTGGAGCCTCCATCCGGGCTTGAACCGGAGACCTCATCCTTACCATGGATGCGCTCTACCTACTGAGCTATGGGGGCATATCAAAGCCTATGAAGTATAACACAGTAATAATGCCTTGACAATAAAACCTCAGGGCAGATATGCCTTTGAATGTTGACAAAGGTATATAAAGATTATACAATCATTGAGCATTTTGGTCCTTATAGCAAGGATTATGGAGAAGTCGCCTAGCCTGGTCGAGGGCGCACGACTGGAAATCGTGTAAACCCCAAAAGGGTTTCGAGGGTTCGAATCCCTCCTTCTCCGCCAAAATATAGACGACCGGACGTGAAGTCCGGTCGTTTTTTGTTTTCGGGATTTGCCTACGGATAAAATCGCGAAAACAGCCCTTTTTATCTGTAGTTTTTAATCGAAAAGGTACCATGATGGTTAATGTTTACGGATAAAAACTGTAATTTGTGCCGTTTTATCCGTAATAATGAGCAACTGAGGCCAAAAACGCCGGAAAACTACGGATAAATACAGTGATAATCCGTTTTTTATCCGTTGGAGCAGAAAACACATACCTCAACAGTCCGGTCGTTTTTTGTTATATAGTATTCGTAAGATTATTTTTCGGGCGGTGCGAACATGAAAAGAATTCTTTGCTTTGGTGATTCACTTACCTGGGGCTACGATCCTGCAAACCGCATAAGGTTTGAAGAAGACAGCCGCTGGCCTTGCGTCATGCAGAAGATTTTGGGCGACGAATACAGGGTGATCGAGGAAGGCCAGAATGGCAGGACGATCGCGACCGAAGATCCTGCAGAAGGCGAGAAGAACGGCCTTGCTTATATCGGTCCCTGCCTTGAGAGCCATACGCCTTTGGACTTTGTGATCATCATGCTCGGGTCCAACGACTGCAAGAGGAAGTTCTCTTATTCTTCGATGGATATTGCGGGCGAGATGCAGATCATGCTCGAGAAGATCCAGGCATATAACCGTTTCAGATGCCAGGATAAGATCAAGGTCATTCTTGTATCACCGCCGCACTTTTCTGATGCCATCAAGGAATCCTGGCTCGGTGACAGCTTCGGATTTGAGAATGCGAAGAAGCTGACGGAGGAATTATCTCCCTGGTACAAACAGCTCGCAGATATGTATAACTGCACATTCGTAGATGCTGCGAAATACGTCAGGGCGAGCGATGTGGATGGCGTTCATCTCGATGCAGACGGACAGCGCGAACTCGGTAAAATATTGGCGGAAATCATTAAATAAAGAGAGGACAGATCTATGGACGCAAACATCATTAAAAGAAATGAACTTCTGGCACAGAAGACTATCGCAGGTCTTAAGTCACGCAACATGGAAGGCTACTATGCCGCAAGCAAGGAAGAAGCTCTGAAGATAGCGCTGGACCTGATCCCCGAGGGCAGTTCCATCTCGATGGGCGGCGGCATGAGCGTTCATGAGATCGGCTTGTCCGGAGCGCTTAAGGCGGGCAACTATAATTTCATAGACCGCGATGCTTATGAGGATAAGAGGCAGGCGATGCTCATGGCTTACGATGCCGATTTCTTCCTCTCGAGCTGCAATGCCATGACTGACGACGGCATCCTTGTTAATATCGACGGCAACGCCAACAGAGTATCGGCGATCGCCCAGGGCCCTAAGCACGTTCTGTTTATCGTCGGAATGAACAAGGTCTGCAACGATATCGATTCGGCGATGAAGCGCGCGAGAAATGTCGCAGCTCCGATCAACACGCAGCGTTTCGGGCTTGAGACTCCGTGCTCCAAGAAGGGCACCTGCTTTAACTGCAAGTCGCCCGATACGATCTGCTGTCAGATCCTCATCACAAGATTTTCGAGACACGAAGGAAGGATCAAGGTTATCCTCGTAAACGACAATCTCGGATTCTGATCCTTTTTGCAACAATTCCGGCCTCTCATCTGTATTGATGGTATAGATATTTATTCATGAGGAGGGGGTTATCATGAAGATAGAAGCTAAGCACAACTCGGAGAAACCTGCTTATGCTGCCGTTGCTGCATTGCTTGCAGCCGCAACGGTTCTTTCAGGCTGTTCGAATAAAGAAAAAGACAGCAATATCCAATACAGCGGTGATCTCACGGTGGCATTTACCGAGACCGATGAAGACCCGACGACTACAGTTACGACAACAACGGAGACTTCAGATACATCAGATACAGACTATAGCCGTGAAACATTAGCTGATCTCGGTGAAATGTATTATAAAGAGGCAACTGTGGATGATATCGTCGAATATGACGGTTTATCAGCCGTTAAAAACCAGCTTCTGATCAGCTGTAATATCGGAACTCCAAAGGAAGAGATGGAAAAGGTCTGTGAAGAAGTCGGAGCCGAGATAGTCGGTTATACCGAGATCACGAGCGACTTCCAGATCGAGTTTAAGGAAGACAAGACTTATGAAGAGCTCGAAGAGATCGCAGACTACATTTACGGATATCCGTTTATCAGCAACATCACACTGAACACGGTCACCAGTATAGGATATGATGTAGTGGAAGATTGAGATTTTCCCGTCACGGTATAATCAAATTCACGGATTGGAGAAAGTTTATGAAAATAGAGCCTAAGACCAACACAAAGAAGCCTTTATATGCCGTCGGCGCGGCTTTGCTGGCTACGACAACTATGTTGACGGGATGTCTTCAGACTGCCGGTGAAGCGACGATCTGGGAGGATCCCACAACAACTACTTCTGAAGAAGTCCAGATCGAAGGTGAAATAGATGAGGGCTTTTGTGTAAAAGCGCCTAATGAACTTCCTTATGAAGAGGTAAAGCTCGACGGCATAGAAGAGCACCATTTTGTTTCGACTGATTATTGCTACCTTGAGTCTGAGAAGTATGTTCTTTTCATAGATAAGGGCATAGACCTGCCCGGCGATTTCCAGGTAAATGTTGATGCGATCATTGATGAGCTTGAAAAAGAATTGGGATTGTCTTCCTGTCCTGACACATATGAATACTGCGATTGTATGATTGACATATCTATATATTTTGACGGAGATTATCCGTGGTATAACGTGGGGGTCGGCACCAAGATCCCGATCTTCATAATGGCTGATGACAAGCCTGAGGGCTGGATATCTTCCGCAACAAGTGAAGGCGCGGTCATCGTAATGTATGAGATGTTCTCAGAAGAAATATTAAATTCCGTTCCTTATTACAGGGATAACCCGTCTTACATAAACGATTATCTTGATTATACCGATATCGCCCATGAGCTTACGCATGTTATTACCGAGAGGAATCACAGGACGACGGAGATCATGACCGAAGGAATTGCCGAATACATGGGGTATTCTGTAATCGAAGCGCTTGCCGATGAATATCCGTCCATAGCCGTGGCTCAGGAAAGACGTAATCTTTATGACTATTCGCTTCCGGAAAAGGTTAACTCAGAGAATGCGGAAAGGATCTTCATTGAAGATTATATGACCCTGTCCTCAGCTGAGAGAGGCGCGCAGTATACATATGGCAAATATCTCTTTATGTACCTGTATGAACTTAACGGCAGCGATACATATAAAATGCTGAACGATAAGATCATAGAGATGGGCATCAACTATGACAGAATGGAATACAGTGAAGAAGAGGTCAATAAATTTGCCACTGCCATTAAGGAGTTATTCGGCAATGACGTTTTCGAGAAATTCGGAGAATGGTGCCTTCAGAATGACTACCTTCAGACTGAGGGTGTATTAGTTACCACAGGCTAAGCGAAAAAATTATAAATCTGCTGTCAGATTTGTCTTTAAAAGTTGTCAGTATAAGTAAAGGAGGATGCTCTTATGGAAGACGAGAATATTATCCGCTTATACTGGGACAGAGATGAAGCTGCGATAGAAGAGACGTCGAAAAAGTACGGCAAATACTGCTTTGCGATCGCAAACAACATTCTCTATAGCCGTGAAGATTCAGAAGAGTGTGTCAACGACACATACGTTAAGGTGTGGGAATCCATCCCGCCTAAGAGACCTTCGATCTTCTCGGCCTTCATCGGCAAGATCACAAGGAATATCTCGCTGAACCGATATAAGCTGAATAACGCAGAAAAGCGCGGCGGCAATGAAATGACCGTCGTGCTTGATGAAGTGCGCGAGATCGTATCGGGCGAGAAAGATCCTGAAGAGGAAGCTATCCGCTCTGAACTGACAGCAGCTGTCAACGATTTTCTCGCAACGCTTTCTGTCGAGAAGAGAGTAATGTTCGTGCGCCGCTACTGGTATGCCGATGACGTGAAGTCGATCGCATTAAGGATGGGCACGAGCGAGAACAACATCTCGGTATCCGTCCGCCGCATAAGAAACAACCTCCGCGATTATCTGATCGAAAGGGGGTTCGAATTATGAGACAGATCGATTTCTTCGAAGTCCTCGAAAACATC
This sequence comes from Saccharofermentans sp., assembly GCA_016292215.1. GTDB lineage: Bacteria > Bacillota > Clostridia > Saccharofermentanales > Saccharofermentanaceae > Saccharofermentans. The sequence goes on from JAEFBB010000006.1 coordinate 7,101, forward strand.
GACGACAAGTATATCGAGGAAGCAGCGACATATAAGAAAGTCAGCAGACTCGGTGACAAGCGCATGCTCCTCGGAGCAGCCGCTTCGATAATAGTTCTTATCGGAGCCGTCGTTTGGTTCGTCAGGTTCATGCCGAAGGATACAGAAGACCTGCCGACATCGACACCGTTATTCACCGAAGAAGAAATCATTACATCTGAACTGCCTGCGACGACCACGCCGGGATTTACCGAAGCATATATTTACGAGCCGGTAAATGACATACCCGGCACGCAGTTCATCCTGGTAAGCGTGCGCGTGGAAGGCGATGAGGCAAAGGTAAAGTTCACGAATATCAGCGATGAACCGTGGAGCTTTGGTGAATACTACAGACTCGAAGTAATGTTTGAAGGCCAGTGGTACTACTTGCCTTCCGAAGACTATGCAGTACATGATCTTCTTCACGAGATCAGTGCCGGTGCTGAATATACAATGACATACGATCTGTCGCCTTTCGGAGAGCTCGCGCCCGGTGATTACAGGATCGCCTGCGGCGGAGCTGCCTTCAACGAGAATGTCTACTACGCATACTTTACGAAGACCGATGACGGCGTCTTCATAGGCACTGATCCGACAGGTTATCCTGAAGGCTACACCGAAGAGACTTAAACTTCCGGATTACATTGGAAATATTTAGCAGCTGTCCCGCAGAAAAGCCGCGGGACGGCATCTCGAGCCGTATTATGGGGGAATCAAGATGAAGATTTTAAAGATATTATCAGCTGCAATGATGGCAGCGGTTTTAACTGTAACAGCAACGTCCTGCAAGGAAGAAAAGAGCAGGAGGGTGAGGCGTTCGGAGGAAGCGGAAGTCACTGAGACAAAGCCGGATTTTAACGAGACCAAGTACTACGTTATGATAGGCACCACCGGCGAACGTGATGAGAATATCAGGCTCAGATATTTCTACGGTGATGAGATAATGGCGGTGGTGTGGTATCACACTCCCGGGGATTATGAATACGGCGACATCTTTGTAGCAAAGGAGGGAATAGAGCCTGAGCACAAGCCCAATGAGGACGGCCCCTATCCTATGACTTATTCAAATGAACTGAGCAGCGATATAGAGCTGGAGAAGATCGGCAATTGCAAAGACCTTATGGAGACAAAGGAACTTAAAGTAACAAGTGCTGACTACGACGGCATGGGACATTGGAGCATCCATCTGAAAGATAAAAGCTGGAATGAGTACCGTTACGGCTTTATAAATGATGCTTACTTCGGCGTTGAACTGGCGGGTGCGGAAAAAGGCGAAAGATATACATTCGCCATGAACAACGGCAAGATAGTCATCCCCCTTAAATAGAAAAAATAATTATATATGTTATAATTCCCATTAAGGTGCATAAAAATGCACTAATTTCTTAATGGGGTACATATGGGAGAATTCTTTGGCGGCATGACCGGCTGGACGATAGCAAGCCAGATCGTTTGTTATTCGTTCATCATTCTTTTCATCTGGGGCGCGAGCGTTAAGTTCGGCAAGAAGAATGAATTCAATGATGATTTTACGAGCCTTGAAGTGATGAAGTCACTCAGGGGTTTTGCCGCTATCGGAGTCATTATCCATCACATCTCGCAGGAGCCGTTCTTCCAGGAGGAAGGCGTTCTCTCCGCATTCGTAAATGCAGGCGCTTACTTCGTAGCGATCTTTTTCTTCTGCTCGGGCTTCGGTCTTATCAAGAGTCTCGATGCCAAGAAGGATTATCTCAAGGGCTTTATCAGGAAGAGGATCATTAAGTCGATCGTAGTGCCTTTCTATGTTAACGTTCTGATCTACGGCATCTTGATGTTTATCGTTAAGTATCCTCTCGATAAGGTCCAGTGGCTCACAAACCTCTCGGGCTTTACGATGATGAACAGATTTGCGTGGTTCCCGATAGTTCTCGCTATCCTTTATCTCGTATTCTTCCTTTGCTTCCGCTTCATCAAGAACCGTCCGGTTTGCTTTGTGGTCATATTCATATTCATCATTGCGATGGGTGTCGGCGGCATGTGCGTCGGCCACTTCGCATACTGGGCAGGTCCTGACCAATGGTGGACGGACGAAGCGTTTTTCGAGAACGGCTTCAAATGGTGGATGGACCAGCAGATCTTCTGGTTCAACGGCGAATGGTGGGTCAACGCTGCGCCTGCATTCCTTACGGGTCTTATTTTCGCGAACTACGAAAAGCAGATCGTCGCGTTCTTCAAGAAGTCTTATGCTCTTAAGTTCCATATCCTTTTGGCCATCACGATGCTCTGCTACCAGCTCTCATCTTTCGGACAGAGCCACTTTGGTTATTGGACAGAGTGGGACGGTAACGGCTATGAACTCGATAAGAAGATCATCACTTACTTCTGCCAGGTCCCGCTGTTCCTGATCCTTGTCTTTACTATCTTCATCTTCATGATGAAGTATCACGTAAAGAATCCTGTTACCGGTTTCTTCGGCAAGTATTCGCTCCATACATATCTCATGAACCTTGCGGCGCTCACTGTGCTCAGGTTCATTGAGGTCCCGGATGTATTGGTCAAGGTCGGCGATGTTAAGAACAATCTCCTGATCTACGGCGTGTCCGTCATGATACTCTCAGTCTTCTTCGGTGTCATCGAACAGAAGATCACCGAGAGCGTACAGAACAAGCTGTTCAGTCCTCCGAGGCCGAAGGTCAAGCCTGTATACATCTCATTGCTTGATGACGGCGAAGGAAAAGCCGATATCAGAGATATTGCAAGGGATAAGGCTGAAGACGTGAAGGCAGATGCAAAGGCAGTTGAGTCAAAGCCGGAAGATAAGGCAAAGACAGAGCCTAAGGAAGAAGCAAAGGCTGCAAAGCCTGCTGACAAAGCTAAGAAGAACAACAAGAAGAAATAATACCGATCTTTTGAGACAGGATATATAAATGGGAAAAAACAAACCGCTTTCTAGACGTTATGCGAAATGGGGATACATCTTCTCGATCCCCTTCATTCTCGCGTTCTTGTTATTCCATGCATATCCTTTGTTCAGGACTGTCATTCTCGCATTTACCGAATTGAAGGGCGCAGCCAAAACCGATTTCAAATGGCTTTGGGATGTGGGCAAGCCCTGGTATTTCAATTTCCAATATATCCTTAAGTCCCAGATGTTTCATAAGGCGTTAAAGAACACGCTGTTCTTCTGGATCTGCGAGGCTGTTCCGGAATGGATACTGGCGTTCTGGCTTGCTGCCGTAGTTACCGACAGAAGATACAAGATCAAGGGCAAGATGTTCTTCAAGACGGCTTTCTTCATGCCTAAGGTTTTGTCCGGATACATCATGGGTGTGTTCTTCGTAGGGCTTTTCAGCACATTCTTTGCAAAGCTCGAAGAATTTGTTCTCATAGCTTCCGCTATCGACGGCTTCGGGTTTACGCCTGAAGATTTTGAGTTCATATGGACGCTGCCGTTCTTTATCATAGTCATCAACATCTACATGCACTTCGGTATTATCTTCGTCTATGCCGTGGCGGGCATGGGCACTATTCCCGGCGAGGTCTTTGAGGCAGCCGAGATGGACGGTGCCAACCGGATACAGACGTTTTTCAGGGTCACTCTGCCGGGCATGCGCCCTGTTCTGTTCTTCATCTCCGTCATCACGATAATGGACGGCCTTGGTATGTTCGATGTACCTTATGTTTTCGGATTCTGGGACAACAGCAATCCGAACATTACGCTCATGATGTATATCTACATGCTTGCGTTCAGAGGCACCTATAACTATGCCATGGCATCCGCTGCCAGCGTTATCCTGCTTATAATGTTCGGCGCCATCTCTATTTTCGCGGGCTACATGCTCAGGGATAAGGATGAAGCCAAGCTTAGGGCGATGAGAAGACTCGAGCGCAGGGAAGAGAGAAGAGCCAAGAGACAGGCAAAGGGCGAAGTCGTTTAAGGTGCATACGTGAAATCCCTTACAAAGATCCTTTTAGAATGGCTCAAGATCATATTGGGGCTCATTGTTTTCTCGTTCGGCGTCCACCTGACCATTTATGCAAATATCGGGCTTGCTCCGTGGGACTGCCTCGGCATGGGCATCGCAAAACACACGCCTCTTAATTACGGCTTCTCGATGACGCTCATCGCGATTACTGTCCTCATTATCGATATCCTGCTTAAAGAGAGGATCGGCTTCGGCACGATCATCGACGCGTTCCTTACGGGCACATTCATTCAGGTATTTAATTATCTGAACCCTTTCCCCGAGAATAATAACGTCTGGCTCGGCATCGCGATCATGCTGGGAGGCTTTGTATTTATGGCGCTCGGCATGTGGATCTATATGAGCTGCAGGCAGGGGTGCGGCCCGAGGGATGCATTGCTCGTAGGCTTAGGAAAAAGACTGAAGAAGATCCCGATAGGCATCGTCGAAGTTATGCTCTGGGCGGTTGTCCTTCTTATCGGATATCTTTTGGGAGGCCCTGTCGGAATAGGCACGCTTATAAGTACATTCGGCGCGGGACTCGTAATGCAGCTCGTCTATAACATCATCAAGTTTGAGCCCAGAAAGCTCAAGCACAGGGATGTTCTCGAAGTGGTAAGGGAGCTGAAGGCGAAGAATTAAGCCTTAGCCTCTGCTGTTTTTGTTCTCCAAACTTTAAGAGCGAAGAAAGCGATCACCAGACCAATGGTGGTTACTGCGAGGCTGACTATCAGCATGAAGTGCGGGCCCTTGATGTCCAGAAGCCTGCCGCAGACAAGGCTCGAGAAAACTCCGCCCAAAGTGATGGAACAGTTGATGTAGGCCTGGCCTTTGACCTGGTCTAAGCGCGCCATCGTCTGATTTACGAAGTAAGCGCCGGCGGGAATGAAGACAGCATATGCGAGCATCTGCATCGCCTGGCTGATGTAGACCACGACCATATTTGGTGCGATGAGCATCAGGAGAGTCTTTATCATGAAGGCCGTAGCGGAGATGAGAAGAAGATTCTTAACGGAGATCTTCTTCATGATCTTATCGATCAGGGCCATGGTAGGGAGCTCCAATACCGCAGCGCAGCTGACGGCTATTCCCATCTGGGCTTCAGTGCCGCCGAGCGGAGTAATTATCTGGATCATGTAGTCGTTGATCGCGTTGTGCGCGAAAAAGAAACAGACTGCCGCAAGCACGAACAGCATGAAACTCGGATATGTCTTTATGAAGCTGAACAGGTTATTATGGGCGACTTCGTTCTTCTCAGCAGGAGGCACTTCGACCTTGGGCTTTTTGAAGAAGTAGAGTACGACCAGAGCGATTGAGAGGAATATGATGTCTAAGATCATGAGGATGTTTACGCCAAACCATCCGATCGCTCTTCCCGTAAAGAATGATACGACCGCGAATCCGCAAGAGCCGAGGCCCCTTGCGAGGCCATAGTAGATGTGGCATCCTGCCGCCTCATACTCGAAATACATCGCCGTGATGATCGGCTGGTACACCATCTGCACCATGTATATCAGCGCGAAAATAATGAATATGACGACTACCCCGTTCTTGATCAGGAGAAGAAGTATCGATCCTATGAGAAGGAGCGCGGTAGATGCCATCGAGACATTGCGGTTCGTGAGCTTGCCCTGCTTATCGATGAGGCCTGCGACAATAGGCTGGAATACGACTGACAGGATATTGGCGAGCGCCAATGTGATGCCGATCAGTGTGTTGGAGAAACCCTTTTCGAGCAGGAAAACGGACGCGTAAGCGTGGATGCCGCTATATACGGCAAAGTAAGTAGCATTGATGATGATGTATCTGAGTGTCCAGAACTTTTTGCCGCTCGACATGGGGGACCCGCCTGATCGTTGATGGGATTAATTATACTATGCTGAAGCTTTCGGTGTTGTCAGTTTTAGTACTGCTGTGTCAAAATACTTATATAATACTTTTAATCGGGGAACAGGAGTACAAAAGATGCCGTTTATAGATGAATTAATTGATTTCAGCCTCAATCCGTTGGTAGCTTTGTTATTGGCTGTTATAACGTTCCTTTTTCCCTCCTTTGTAAATATGATCCTGTACATGTTATATGCTCCGATGTTTTGCTCGAAGGTCAAACAGGTCGGTCTTTTGGGATTCAGATATGAGAAGCAGAACAGCGGCAAGTGGGAGTCCAGAGGTTATAAGCCGATGATCGGTTTTAATGCTGAGCTTGTCTATGATCTGGAAAAATGCAAAGGCTTCTCGCCCAAACAGTATAAGGACAAAGAGAGAAACATGCTCTTAGTCATAGGCTTTACCGGTTTGCTGATCGGTGCGGGCGTGCTGACCGGGTGCTTATTCTGGTCTCATAGTATCGGGAACGAATTTTTATCTTCTTTGATCAGGATATTCGGATCATCCTGGTTTGTTTTCTCGTTAGGTTATCTGTTGCTCCCTGTTTTTGTATTAATAAAGATCAACAATAAGAATTCACTCGGTTCATATTATCAGGAAGCGGTCGGCATGATCAGGGCAAACATGCCTTTTGAACAGATGAATCTTAAATCCGTTAAGGAACTTAACTTTAAGAAAGTGACTTACGCCGAGCAGATAATGTACTTCCCGATATATTTTGAATATCTTGATTGCTGCGATAAGTTCGACAAGATGCCTGAAGCGGTAAACGAGATAGAGAGCATTTTTAAGCCGGATCCGAGTACCAGGGCAGAGCTTTTCTGCGTGATAACTCTCGCATATTACTATTCGTATCACTGCGTAAATCCGGTGCTGGCCACACAGTACTGTCAGAAAGCCGGAGATTTCCTGGCCAAGGATACCGATTCGAACGGCATGAGGATCAAGGCTTTCTACGAGCTTAATTGCTGCCGTAATCTTCAGAAGGCAACGGAATATGCTCAAAAGGCAAATGAAGTCATAGATAAATTCTCAACTGGCACCGAGAGAGAGTATGAGAGAAAATGCCTCGCAAGGCTTGATGAAGCGATAAAGCAGTATCAGAGCCAGCAGCCTTCGGGCTACGGTTTTTAAGCAGCATTTGATCGTTGGCATATAAGCCGGACATCTCCGCAAAAAGACTACTAATCACACATATAGATGCCCGTCTATATGTCGCGTAAAACACGCCGTCTGATAACCAAAAAAGACTTTGATATTTAGTCAAAAGCCTTGAAAACTCATAACCTCATCAATATTATAGTTGTGTGTTATTCGGGTTGATTTGATTGCCGATCGGAGGCGTGTTTTTATGGTAGATATTTGGCCGGCGTTATTGGGGCTTTGCTCCGGAATGGCCTTATTCTTATATAGCGTTAAGATCACCAGCGGAAGCCTGCAGGCGATCGCAGGTGAAAAATTAAAAAGTGTTCTTGCAAAACTCACGGGCAACAGAATAATGGGCGTCCTGGTCGGTGCAGGCATTACTGCGCTCATCCAGTCATCCACCGCGACATCGGTTATGTCTGTAGGCTTCGTTAATGCCGGACTCATGAACCTCGACCAGGCTTTGTGGGTCATAATGGGTGCCAATATCGGTACGAATATCACCGCTCAGATCATCGCTTTCGATGTCGGAGCCGTAGCTCCGATCATAGCTTTGCTCGGTACTTTCTTCTGCCTTCTGACAAAGGACAAGAAGCTTAGGAGCATCGGTGAGGCTATTGCGGGATTGGGCTTTATCTTCGTTGCAATGACGTTGATGAAGGATTCCATGGAGCCTTTGAGCAAGCTGGATGCTGTTAAGGACATCATGTCATCCATCAACAATCCTTTCCTTGGAATCATTGTAGGTATCATCTTCGTTATCATCATCCAGAGCTCTGCTGCCGGCGTCGGTATGCTCCAGGCTATGGCGATGTCCGCTTCCGGTGCACACCTCATGACACTTGACCAGGCGATGTTCATCATCTTCGGTCTTAACATCGGTACATGTGTCACGGCAGTTTTCGCTTCTATCGGAGGCTCCAGAAATGCCACCAGGGCAGGTATGCTCCACATGACATTTAACGTCATCGGTACAGTGATCTTCACAGCCGCATATTATGTGCTCCCTATATCCAAATGGGTAGCTGCCATGTCTCCTAATGATGTAGCAAGACAGCTCGCTAACATGCACCTTGTATTCAATCTCGCTTCAACGATCATACTGCTTCCTTTCGGCAAGCTCATCGTTAAGCTCGTACAGATAATCGTGCCTGACAAAAAGGGCGGGGATGACAGCGTTTTCTGCCTTAAGTACATCAACCCCAACATGATCAGCAACCATAACCAGATCGGTACTGAAGTCCTGATCACTGCTCTCTGCAGCGAGATCAGCAGAATGCTTGAGATGGCGGGAAACAACGTCCAGAGAAGCATCGAGGCTGTCCTTGAGAACAACGAGAAGACGCAGGATCTGATAAACGACACAGAGGAATATATCGACTACCTGAATAAAGAGATCTCGTATTATATTTCGCACGCCATGGTTTTCGACATGTCCGAGAAACACGCGGTCGCGATGAGTGCGCTTTTTAAGATCACGGGTAATATCGAACGAATGGGTGACCACGCGACAAACATCTCAGGCTACGCCAATCTGCTTGAGAAGAAAGGCTTAAAGCTCTCCGACAAGGCCAGGGAAGAAGTAAGCCAGATGGTCGCAACAACCAAGGAAGCATATAACATTCTCCTGGGCAGCAAGCCCGGTTCAGTCCATATCAGGATGGCCAAGATGGAGCAGAAGATCGACGACATGACCGAAGACTACAGAGAGCACCAGCTCGAGAGACTCAAGTCCGGGGTATGCTCCGGTGACGCGTGTGTTATCTATTCAGAGATGCTTACAGACTTCGAGCGTCTTGGCGACCACATGCTCAATATCGCAGAGGCTGCCGCTGAATCCAAGTACATCACTTTCTCCATACCCGAAGAAGCAAAGCTTCCCGAAGGCAAGGCCGCAGTCGCGAAGGCCTGATCAAAAGCTATGAACGGTTCAGCAGACGAACTTATAAATGTGGTTCTTTTCGAGCCCGAGATCCCTCAGAACACAGGCAACATAATGCGCACCTGCGTTGCGGCAGGCGTGACGCTGCACATAATAGGACCTGTCGGGTTTGACATCGACAATCCGGAGTTCAGAAGGGCATCGACCAACCACATCACATGGGCAGAGTACACGCTCTACGATTCGTGGCAGGACTTCGTCCAAAAGAACGACGGCGAGTATTTCTTCATGACTAGGTACGGCAAGGTGCCGCCTTCGGATATCGATTTTAAGAAGGCTTCCGGGAGCTCGAAAATATACCTCATATTCGGCAAGGAGAGCACAGGCATTCCGGGTGAGATATTAAGAGCAAATCTTGACCGCTGCTTCAGGATACCGATGAATGCCGACTGCCGCTGCCTTAACTTAAGCAACGCCTGTGCCATCGCGATCTACGAAGCACTGAGGCAGTTAGGATATCCGGGCTTGTCATTTAAGGAAGAGCAGAAGGGCGAAGACTTCATCGAAGAAAATTATTCCTACGATGAGACGCTGAGGAAGAGAAGATAAAAAATAAGAGGCCGTCATAGACGACCTCTTTTTAGTCGGATTATTAGTGCGATCAATAATTAGTGCCAATGTAATAATACATCGCGAAAGTTATTAACAAAGCGATTGCGCTGAGGATAATACCTGCGATAGCTCTTCCTTTGCCGCTGACGTTTCTTCTGCAAACACCGACAATAGAGAATATGAGTCCGAGGAAACCCGTAATAAATACGATGACGTTTATACCGGGGATCCATGAGATGCAGGTGGAAACGATGCCGAGTACCATACCGGCTGTACCCATTCCGTTGCTTCTGGGAGCCTCGGCAGGTGTATAAATGGGCGCATGATATGCCGGCTGCTGATAAGCAGGCTGCTGGTATACAGGCTGCTGATAGACGGGCTGGGCAGGTGTTACGGCAGCGCCGCAGTTGGGACAGATTCCCTGGTTATCCGGAACATAAGATCCGCACGAAGTACAATACATAAACAGCTCCTCCAAATGATTTTTCCTGATTATAACATAAATATTTTTAACTTCTTGTCTGCTTTATCAAGTTGCCTCGCAAAATAAAAGGCTGCCCCGTTTGGAACAGCCTTAAGGTTAATTACGTAAGTATCTGTCAGACGTTGATGCATCCTTCGTCAGCCTGTGCGAAATCACCGTCAATATAGAAGTCATCAGCTTCGATCACTGTGTTTGTGTCGATGTCTACAACGTCGGAATCAGCGTAAGGTGTTGTGCTGCTTGTATCTAAGAGATCGTCAAACATCTCGGCAGCTGCTTCCATTGCGTCAAAGAAGTCTGCGTGCTTGTTAACTGCCTTGACCTGGTTGTAAGAATAAACATACATGCCGATCGAGATGGCGAGTCCGAGAATTGTAAGGATCAGGCCTGCGATAGCTTTGCCCATACCGCCGTACTTCTTCTTAGCGATTCCGATAGGGCAGAAGATAAGGGCTAAGAGAGCAAAAACAGGAACCGTTAAAATGTTAACTGCAGGGAGCCAGCTGAAGCAGAGCGTAAGGATACCGAAAACGAGTCCTGCCTTTGCAAGACCGTTGGTTCTTACCGGAGCTGGCTTAGAATAAACAGGTGCCTGATATGCAGGCTGCTGGTATACGGGCTGCGGATATCCGGGCTGTGAATAAACAGGCTGCTGGTAAACAGGCTGTGCTACCGGAACAGGCTGCTGGGGTGCCATCGGCTGTGCCATAGGAGGCTGCTGGTTCATTACGGGAACAGCAACAGGTACAGGTGCCGGTGCAGGAGCAGGAGCGGGTGCAGGTGCAGGTGCCGGTGCAGGAGCTGCAGGTGCTTCAGGTGCGGGTGCCGGAGCAGGTGCTGCAGCAGGCGCTTCAGAAACAGGTGCGGGTGTTCCGCAGTTTGAGCAGAAAGACTGGCCGTCCGGAATAAACGTTCCGCAAGATTCACAAAACATAGATAATCCCTCCCGATAATAACTTATGAAATAAAAAGTTGGTTTGTTTTCGTGGGTAAATCAAAAAATTCCTATTTGTTCCGCCTGCAATTATATCACAAAGAAAAAAGGGTTACCTTATAGCATTTGCTACAGATAACCCTCTGGTTTTCTATGAAGTTACGCTAACGGGAATCCCGCTGTTGATGAGTAATAAGCTTTGCTTACAGCACTTTCTGCAAGAACGATTTAAGTCTTTCATTCTGAGGATTTGTAAAGATCTGCTCAGGTGTGTTTTCTTCGATGATCTTTCCGCAATCCATGAAGATGACTCTAGTGCCGACTTCTCTTGCAAATCCCATCTCGTGTGTGACGCAGACCATCGTCATGCCTGCCTTTGCGAGGTTCTTCATAACATCGAGAACTTCGCCTACCATCTCAGGATCCAACGCGCTCGTAGGCTCGTCGAAAAGCATTACCTCAGGATCCATGGCAAGAGCTCTTACTATCGCGATCCTCTGCTTCTGGCCGCCCGAGAGCTGTGACGGATAAGCTTTTGCGCGGTCTGCCAGACCTACTCTCTCAAGAAGAGAAAGAGCCTTTTTCTCAGCATCCTCTTTGGACAGACCGTTAAGCTTCATGGGAGCTATGGTCATGTTGCGGAGGATCGTGAGGTGAGGGAAGAGGTTAAAGTGCTGGAACACCATTCCCATCTTCTGTCTGAGCTTGTTGATATCCGTCGAAGGCGCCATGATGTCATTGCCTTCGAAAGTGATCGAGCCGCCTGTCGGACGCTCGAGCAGATTGAGAGATCTTAAGAAAGTGGATTTGCCCGAACCCGAAGGTCCGATGACAACGACTACTTCGCCCTTCTTGATATCGGTGGTGACACCGTCCAAGGCCTTGACCTCTCCGTCGTTATAGTATTTCTTCAGATCCTTTACGGAAATGATCACATTATTATCAGCGCTCACTGTTCTTGAGCCTCCTTTCGAGCAGCGATACAAGCCAGCTGAAGAACATTACGATCACGAGATAGATGATCGCTACTGCAATGAGCGGCATGAATGCGGAATAGGTTCTCGATCTGATAATGTCTCCGCCTTTGGTAAGTTCCTGGAGTCCGACATAACCGGATACTGAAGTCTCCTTGATGAGAACGATAAATTCGTTAGCGAGTGCGGGCAGAACGGTCTTGAATGCCTGCGGGATGATGATGAACGCCATCGTCCTGACATAGCCGAAGCCCAATGAACGGCCGGCCTCAAACTGGCCTCTGTCGATGCTCATGATTCCGCCTCTGATGATCTCTGCAACATACGCGCCCGAGTTGATGCCGAACGCAAGAACAGCTACGAGGATCTTGTTGTTGGAAGAAGCGAAAATAACGAAGTAGATGATCATGAGCTGAACGACTACAGGAGTTCCTCTGATGACCGTAAGATAGATTCCGCAGAGTTTATAGAAGAACCAGAGAAGCGCCTTGCCGAAGCCGCCCCTCATCTCTTCCTTTAAGGTGTCATAAGAAGATCTGACGAGAGCGACGATAACGCCCAGCGCGATACCCAGAAGCACGGCAAAGAATGTGACCGTGAATGTGGTGCCGAGACCTTTGACGATATAGTTGTAGCGCTTTTCGGCGATGAAGTTGTTCTCAAAATCTATATAGAATGCACTCGAGAAGAACGCTTCCCGAAGAGACGTTATCCAAAGCGGCGGATTGTTAAGAGGCATAAACAGCAATATATAGACTGTTACAGCGACCATCGCACAGACGCCGAGAATTATCAGCGGCTTTATGAATTTTCTCATTTTAGATTTTTTCAGCTTCGGTTGGACGGATTCCGGACTGCTCATTAAATGTTCCTCAAACTTCTGTGTTTTGCCCTCGGAAAAAGTAACTTTAATTATAAATAATGAAAGAGCGGAAATACAGACCATATTTCCGCTCTTTAGTTGGTTTTCTTGCTATTTAAGTAACGATTACTTGTTTGCAGCTGCTACGAAAGCCTTAGCAGGCTCATTGTCGATGACAACAGCATCGATCTTGCCGGACTGGAGTGCGATGATCGCATCGTTGCCCTTTGCAAAACGCTCTACTCTGTCTTCGCCGATATCTTCAGACATGTAGAGGTCGCCTGTTGTACCTGTCTGAACGCCAACCTTGTAGTCGCCGTCAAGAAGCTTATCTACGTCTGTGATCTCAGAACCTTCTACGACGATTACGGACTGAACGCCCTTAGCATAAGGTGTAGAGAAGTTAACGGACAAAAGTCTGTCTTCTGTGATGGTCATGCCTGCGCAGCCGATGTCGTACTTGCCTGCCTGAACGCCTGCGATGATGGAGTCAAACTCAACGTCCTCGATAACGAGCTCGAGACCGAGCTTGTCTGCAACTGCCTTAGCGATCTCAGGGTCGATACCAACGATGTTATCGCCCTCGTGATACTCATAAGGCTGGAAGAAAGCGTTTGTAGCCATGATGAGCTTGCCCTCTTCGATTGTTGTGAATTCAGGATATTCAGATGTTACTGACTCTTTCTTCTCAACTGTAGCGCCGGAAGGAATGTACTTCTCGATAATAGAAGGGATAGTACCGTCTTCTGTAAGCTCTGCAAGAGCCTGGTCGATAGCTGCCTTGAGACCTTCGTTATCCTTGCTGATAGCCATAGCATATTCTTCTTCAGCATATGCAGTGTCAAGGATCTTGAGGTTCTTCTTAGCTGCACCGCAAGATGTCATTCCGAGCAAAAGAGCACAAGAAAGGATTCCTGCTGTTATTCTGGAAAATGTCTTCATAACGAAACTCCTTTTCTTAAAATTATGAACACGGGTATCTTACGCTAATTAAGGCTGCAAGGTATATACACAAAAGCAATAAAATTTGTTCATTCTTTGGTTGTTCATTGGTGTTTTTCTATGTAAAATAAATAAAGCATTCTTGAAAGGTCATTGGGGAAGATCGATGAAAAGAGTCTTGATTCTCGGATGTAATGAAACTGCTAAGCGTTTGCTTATTGTTTTGTGCAAAAACAAGCAATATGCTTCTGATATTTGTTTGGCGTCACGTAATAAAGAAGATTGCGACGAGCTTAAAAATCTGGCTGCAAGTCTCGGTGTCAGGGTTACCACTTCGGCAATCGACGTAAGCAACGTCGAGCGTGCCATGATGATGATCAAGATCATCGCGCCCGATCTTGTCGTAAATCTCCTTCCTGCAGAGCTCACTCTCGATGCAATGAACCTTGCCGTTAAGGCAAAGGCTGACTATATTGACAACACACTTTTCGGAGTGCCGGACATGCCTTCCGCGACATCGCTCCTTTCAAAGCAGTTCGAGAAGTTTTCTGAATTCCAGAACAACTGCAAGACAGCCGTCTGCGGCGCAGGACTCGTTCCCGGCGTGGTCAATACGATCATCAGGCACGCGGGCCTGTTCCAGTTTAAGAAGATCGAGAAGATCGATATCGTAGCCGTAGCAGGCGAGAGCAAGAAAAAGAAGAGAAACAACGCTGTCGACCGCACACTGTATTCTGAGGATGTTAAGCCCCCGCTCCTGGCAATCAAGACCGAACCCGAGAGAAAGGTCTTTTATATCGAGAGCGGCAAAGTCGTTGAAGCTGATGCCATGTCGATCGAAGCGAAGTCAGCTGCAGGAAGCACGGTCTATCTGGCTTCCAGCCCTATTCTTACCGACATAATCAAGGAATTCCCTGATGCCGTTAACGTCAGATATTTCAAGCTCGGCAGAAAGCCGCCCAAGGTACACGAAGCGCCTAAGACGAAGATGGCATTCCTCAAGACAATGGGACTTCTGTCAAATGTTCCGGTTAAGGTAGGAGACGTGGAAGTAGCTCCTGTCGATCTCGTTGCTGCCATCCTCCCCAAGATGGCTGATATCGGCGCCGAGAAGCCTGACGACGAACCCGTTACCGGCCTTTCTTCCTACGAGATATACATTACCGGTATATCCAAGCGTGAAGACAAAGAGCTGACAAGATCTTACATCATTAAGGGCGATAACGACGAATCTTATGAAAAGTACAATGTCAGCGCCTTCGAATATATCAAGGGCTCAGCCCTGATCGCCGGAGTTAAGCTCATGTGCAAGGACAAGTGGAGAAAGCCCGGAGTATTTACACCGGCAGCTTTCGATTGCGATACATATTTCAATGCTTTTATCGTTGAAGGCATCAATATTACAGAAGGAGAGAGCAAGCCGTTCTGATAATCTCGGTTACCGGGCATGCTGATGAGGAGATATTATGGCAGATAAGTTTTTTTGGGAACAAATGCAGATCAACGACATGCTGGTAATCGATACCATCCGCAAGTACGGCAGGGACACGATCTACTTCAAGGACAAGGATTCCAAATTCATCTGGAATAACTATATGCATGCCAATCAGCTGGGCGTTATCAAGCCTGACGAACTCGTCGGCAAATCTGACTTCGATTTCTTCCCCAAGGAATTTGCCGAGAAGGCAAGACAGGTTGAGCTCGAGATTATGAGGACAGGCAAGCCGCTCATTAATATCGAAGAAGAGCTGTCTTTCAATGATGATGAAGACGTTAAGTATTACATCGCATCCAAGTACCCCCTGTATGACAGAAACAATGAGATAGTCGGCACATGGGGCATCAGCAGAGATATCACCGAGATCAAGAAGCTCGAGCTCGAGATCGAGCGTTCATATCACAAGATGGAGCTCCTGGCCCGTGTCGATGACTTAAGCGGACTTTATAACAGACGTTATTTCTACGAGACGCTCGAAAAGTATGCCAGCCTCTATGAGAAAAGAACTGACGGCAGCACATTCGCCCTTCTCGTTGCAGACGTAGATGACATGACCAGCGTAAATGATATACACGGCCAGCAGAACGGCGACATCGTCTTAAGAAGCCTTGCAGAGCTCTTCGTATCCAATGTCAGAACAGAGGATACATGCTTCAGGACAGGCGGCGACGAATTCGCTATCGTGCTCCTTGATACGGATAAGATCTCTGCTATCGGAATCGCGAAGAAGCTGGTAGAGCAGATCTCCAATGAGCCCATCATTCTGGACGGCAAGAGAGAGAAGGTCACGATCTCAGCAGGTCTTGCAGTATTCGACAACAGCAATCCCGATATATCTGATCTCCTGTCCAAGGCTGAAAGAAAGCTCAATAAGTCAAAGAGAGAGGGTAAGAACAAGGTATCGTTCTGAGCCTTGCATAACTTAAGCAATACCAATGGCCGGGAGTTATCCCGGCCTTGCTTTTATATGAGGTGTTGTGTGGAGAACGGTTAATAAAGCAAGACCGGGGCTGCCCTTGTACGGAGAAAAAGACGGATTGAGGGCTTAAAGCTGTCTTGGTCGGGTCAAGCTGCACCCTTATCCTTCAAATGGTACTGACGATTGTGAGAAGCAGAGGCTGTCACCGGGGTATTAACACGCTTGATGGGCGTGACGCGGACGGAGGAAGGTCTTCCTGTCCTGACTGTCCTGGAAAGTGAAGCAGCGGGTCTGACGCTCTTCTTGGGAGCGGACTCTTCGGCCAGCTCATCATCAACATCCTTCCAGTAATCGATGCTTGTAGTAACTGCCTTAATGGTAACGAGGATAAAGAAAGTAAAGATAAGCATATCGAGTGGTGACATAGTAATTACCTCCAAAAAAGATCGTATGTTCTTTAATGGGCATACTATACCACGGGTTAAGTTCTAATAATGGGACTAAAAATGCCTTTAACCCAAAAACCGAACAAAAATTTTATATGTATTTATTCTCCGAGCCTGGACGCACCGATCCTTATTGCACCGTTATCGAGCATTTCCCTTGCTGAGCCTGCGGTCCTGATGCCGCCTGCGGCCTTTATCCTTACATCGGGACCTATGTTGTTCTTCATAAGGATTATGTCTTCCACAGTAGCGCCGGCCGTGCCAAAGCCCGTGGAAGTCTTAATAAAGTCAGCCCTGGCTTCTGTCACGATCTTGCACAGGCGTATCTTTTCTTCTTCGGTCAGCGAGCAGGTCTCGATGATGACCTTGAGCAGAGCCCCCTTGGCGTGGACTGCTTCTGCTATCAGGCGGATCTCATCAGAGACTTCATCGTATCTTCCGGACTTGACGAAGTTGATGTTGATGACCATGTCTATCTCGGAAGCGCCGTTGTCGCAGGCTTCTTTTGCTTCATAGACTTTTGTGCCTGTTGTCGAATAGCCGTTCGGGAATCCTATGACGGTGCAGACGGCGACGCGGCCCTTGGAGAACCTGACGGCATCTTTTACATAACAGGGCTGGACGCATACTGAGGCCGTACCCATGGAAGCCGCCTTTTCGATGAGGTCTTTTATGTCTTCTTCTGTGGCTGTTGTCTTCAGATTAGTAAGATCCACATAGCTCATGATGTTGTCAGGATCAGGCTTGTTGGTGTCAGCTTCAGGCTCGAAGCTGATCTTATAATTCCTTGACATAAGCGCTGTGAGGACAATGCCTGCGATGTTGTTAAAGCCCGTGAGCTCGCCCATGTTGCAGGGTGTCCTGTAGCCGTCGCCATAGATCAGGAGCGGGACACATTCCCTTGAGTGATCTGTCGAAGGAGTGGAAGGATCGCATCCGTGATCTGCTGTGATCATGAGAAGATCGTCTTCTCTGAGCTTATCCAGGATGATGCCGAGCGCATCGTCTAATTCGTGCATTGCGGTGGCATAACCTTCGATGTCATTGCGGTGTCCGTACTTCATATCAAAGTCGACGAGATTGACGAAGCAAAGACCGTTAAAGTCACGGTCCATGAATTCGACAGTCTTGTTTATGCCGTCCGTGTTGCTTTTCGTGGGATTGGATTCAGTCAGGCCCTTGCCTGCGAAGAGATCATAGATCTTGCCTACGGAGATCACATCATAGCCTTCCTCTTTGAGCAGATCGAGCATGGTGGAAGAAGGCGCTGTAAGTGAGAAATCGTGCCTGTTTGCAGTTCTCGTGAAGCTGCCTGGCTCGCCGACAAAAGGTCTTGCTATTACTCTGCCGACTGCATGAGCGCCCGTCATGACTGATCGTGCCTTGGCGCAGATATCGTAAAGCTCTTCAAGAGGGACTATCTCTTCGTGCGCGGCTATCTGAAGGACACTGTCAGCGGAAGTGTATATGATGAGCTTGCCGGTCTTCATGTGCTCTTCGCCGTAATCCCTGATGACATCTGTTCCGCTGTAAGGCTTGTTGCAGAGGAATTCTTTTCCCGTGGCTTTCTCGAGCTCTCTCATGACATCGTCAGGGAAGCCGTCGGGGTAAGTGGGCTGAGGCTTGTCGGAGATTATTCCTGCGATTTCCCAGTGGCCTATAGTAGAGTCCTTGCCTGCGGAGATCTCTCTTACTCTCGCATAAGAACCGATCGGTGAGGGGATGGATTCCTGGGCTTTCTTATAGGCTTTGATCCTCGGATCGTCTTCGCCGTCGATCGCGAGAAGCCCCATTTTCGCGAGGTTCGGGAAAGGCTTATCTGAATATGAGAGGACTGCTGCCAAAGTGTTGCTGCCTTCATCACCGAACTTTGCAGCGTCAGGCGCGCCACCGATGCCGAAGCTGTCTGCAACTATAAGAAATACACGTTTTGCCATATGAAAACTCCTTAATGTATGAGCTGATGTTTAAGTTAAAATAGTATGTACATATTATAAAACAAACTTCGAATATGTGGTTTCTGCCCATCATCTCAACGCACAAATTGCAAGCTATCTGTGATATAGTTTGGCGGAAAAGCGAAAAGAAAAAGGAATCTAATGGACGAGATAAAGACATTTGCAGACCTTGACCTGTCACCGGAGGTCATGAATGCGTTAAAGAAGATGGGCGTTAAGAGGCCCACGACCATACAGCAAAAAGCGATTCCCCTCATGATGGACAACATCAGCGTAATAGCTAAGGCTCCAACGGGTACGGGGAAGACTTTTGCGTTTGGTATTCCGATACTTGAATATTTAAATCTTGATTCCAAGCTCATCCAGGCGCTTATCCTGTGTCCTACAAGAGAACTGGCTCTCCAGATAACCACCGAGCTCAAGGGTCTCGCCAAATATATCCAGGGCTTCAGAGCCGCGGCTCTCATCGGAGGCCAGAGCATGCGTCTCCAGGCAGAGAAGATCCAGAAGAGACCGCAGGTCATCGTAGCCACGCCCGGACGTCTGCTCGATATGGTAGAGCGCAAGATGGTGGATATCTCACAGATCTACACACTCGTTCTCGATGAGGCAGACGAGATGCTCAAGATGGGCTTTATCAATGATATCAGAAGGATAATGGCTATTACCCCGAGGGATAAGCAGATCGCCCTTTTCTCGGCTACGATGCCCAGAGAGATCCAGGATATCACCTGGCAGTTCATGAGAGATGCCGCTGAGATCGATGTAATGCCTAAGGCCGAAGATCATCCTGATATCGACCAGTTTATTATCGAGTGTCCTGAGAAGGACAAGCTCAAGACGATCATCAAGGTCATGTCCAAAGAGGATCTCACCAAGGTGATCGTGTTCTGCAATACGAAGGTCACGACATCAAAAGTCGGAGAGCAGCTGACTGCGGCAGGCGTATCAGCGAAAGTCCTTCACGGCGACATCAGCCAGAGCGTACGCAATAAGGTAATGGACCAGTACAGGGCAGGCAAATTTGATGTGCTCGTAGCGACGGATGTTGTTGCCAGAGGCATTGATGTCGATGATATCGAGGCGATATTTAATTACGATATTCCTAAAGAGAACGAGCTTTATCTGCACAGGATCGGCCGTACCGCACGTGCCGGCAAATCAGGAAAAGCATTCTCTCTTGTCGCATACTTGGACCGCCCCAGGATGGAAGAGATAATCAGGTATACGAAGGTAGACCCCGCACCGTACGAGGTGTAAAGCACATTATTTTCGAGATGAGATCAGCCCTGAATCTTCGGGGCTTTTTTAATGATTCCCTTATAGGTGAACGGGTTAAGGAATACGAGTACCGGGATGAGCTCGAGTCTTCCTGCGATCATGTCAAATATCAGGACCCACTTGGAGACATCAGAGAAGAAGCTGTAGTTCTGCGTAGGGCCGACAAGTGACAGACCCGGTCCGATGTTATTGAGCGTTGCGGCTACGGAAGTGAAGACCGTAACAAGGTCATGTCCCTCGAATGCGACAACGAGCATGGATGCTACAAAGATAATGAGATAAATAAAGAAGTAAAGAGCAACGGAACGCTCTATATCACTGTCGACTGTCTTACCGTCCAAGCGGATCTTCTTAACTGTTCTCGGATGAATGTATGAACCGATCTCGCGCTTGAAAGCCTTGAACATGATCTGGAATCTCGAGATCTTGATACCGCCGCCGGTCGAGCTTGCGCAGGCGCCGATGAACATGAGCGCGACAAGGACAAATTTCGCGAGGGCAGGCCAGAGGTCAAAGTCTGTCGTTGCAAAACCGGTAGTCGTCATCGTGGTGGCTACCTGGAAAAGCGAATGCCTTAATGATTCGCCGAGGCTGCCGTACATGCCGTAGATCGAGAAACAGACAAGACCGGTAGCGACTGCTGCTACAGCAAGATATACCTTGATCTCGCTCATCTTGAATGCCTTGGAGCCCTGTCTGGTCAAAAAGTAATAGTAGAAATTGAAGTTTGCGCCGAATAAGAGCATGAAGACCGCGACTATCCACTGGATGTGCGGAGCGTATGAAGCGAAGCTGTCGTTCTTGATGCCGAAGCCTCCCGTACCGGCTGTACCGAATGCAGAGCAGACGCTGTCGAAGAAAGGCATGCCGCAGACAGCAAGGATGATGATCTCCAATGCCGTGATCGCGATATAGATGTAGTAAAGCATTTTCGCGGTGGATCTTACCTTAGGTACGATCTTGCCGACAGAAGGTCCGGGGCTTTCTGCTCTCATGAGATTCATGTTAGAGCCGCCCGTCATCGGGACGACCGCAAGAAGGAATACGAGAACTCCCATACCGCCGATCCAGTGTGTAAGTGAACGCCACAGCAAGGATGTGTGGGACATTGCTTCGATATTAGTAAGGATACTCGCACCGGTAGTGGTGAAGCCTGAAGCGGTCTCGAACATGGCGTCGGTAAAATTGGGAATCTCTTTTGTGATGATGAAAGGAATACATCCGCAGATACTTAATACGAGCCAGGAGAGAGCCGTAGCGACACAGCCGTCCTTGATGAATACGGTCATGTTCCTGGGCTTTTTCATTGAGATCAGGAATCCAAATCCCATGTAAGCGGCTGCAAGTATCAGATAGACGAAGAGCTCTGATTCGTTGTATGCGATGCCGCACACAACAGGCAAAAGCATAAGCATGCCTTCGATCAGGAGGACTTTGCCCAGGATGTAAACAAGCATCTTTATGTTCATCTTAGGATATCTGTCAAAGCTGAAAAGCCCTTATTCTTAGTTACGATCATGACACTGTCGCCGACATCGATGAAGTCGTTACCTGTAGGGATTATGATCTTGCCGAAACGGTTGATGCAGGCCACGAGGGTGTTCGGCTTGAGCTTGAGATCTTTGAGCTTTTTGTCGGTAAGTGCGGACTTCTCCATTACCTTAAATTCGATAGCTTCCGCTCTTTCATCGAAAAGGTGATACATGACTTCGATGTTGCTTCCGATAGATGCCTTCTTCGCACGCGCATATGTGATGATGGCCTCGGCCGTGATCTGCTTGGGATAGATAACGCTTCCCAAGTCGAGACGGTTGATGACATCCGTAAAGCTGATCTTGTTGATCTTTGTAACGGACTTGATGCCCTTTGAGATCTGTCTTGCGAACAAAGAGAGCATGATGTTCTCTTCATCGATACCCGTGAGAGCTACAACGGAATCGACATCCCTGATACCGGTCTCTTCGAGGAGAGCTTCATTGATGCCGTCGCCGTTGATTATCGTAGCCTTAGGAAGGAGCTCGCTAAGCTCATCGCAGCGCTGGGCGTCCTTCTCGATGATCTTTACATCGATACCTGTCTTGATCAGCTGGTCCGCAAGATAGTAAGCGGATTTGCCGCCGCCGATGATGATCGTGCTCTTTACGGAATTCGTGTTAAAGCCGATAGATTTAAGGAACGAATGACAGACTTTTCGGGTCGCAACAAATGAGATGATATCGCCTGCCGCAAGCTCGAAAGAACCGTTAGGGATGGTGACTTCATCGCCGCGCTCGACGCCTACGATCAGGAGGTCATTTGTATAGTTACTTCCGAGATATGCAACGGTCTTGCCGTCAAGAACGCTGCCTACCGGGATCTTGATCTTAACGATCTCCGCGCTGCCGTGAGCAAATGAATTGATCAGGATAGCGGCAGGAAGATAGAGCAGGCGCGCTGCTTCGACAGCGGCCTCATACTCAGGATTGATGATCATCTCAAGGCTGAGCTTTGATCTCAGGTAAGGGATCTCCTTGCCGTAGTCAGGATTTCTGACACGCGCGATCGTAGCCAGGTTTTTATTGAACTGCTTGGCGATCGTGCAGCAAAGAAGATTAAGCTCATCTGATTCGGTAACTGCGATAAAGAGGTCGGCAGAAGATACGCCTGCTTCCTCTAAGACTTCATGGCTCGCACCGTTTCCGATTACGCCCATGCAGTCACAGATATTCGCAAGTTCCGTTAAGCGGTCAAAATTCTTGTCGATGACGACAAGATCGTGACCTTCGGCCGAAAGCCTGTTAACCAGAGTGTCACCGACTTTGCCGGCGCCTACAACGATGATCTTTAATCCTCTTTTGCTCATAGAAATCATATTCCGAATAACTCTTTAACTGCTTCCTTGTTGACCTTTGAACCGATGACAACGATCTTGCCCGTGACATCGGATGCACCTGTTCTGACCTCAGCTTCCTCAGGTACGAAGTCGAAGTGGATCCATGTTCCGTCTTCGCCTGCTACGATACCCTTTGAGCGGAGGATCATGCCGTACTTCTCGCTGTCGTCCAATGCCTTCAAAGCATTCTCGATCTCGTCTTTTGTGAAACGCTTTGATGTCTCGAATCCGACGGAATCGAAAACCTCATCTGCGTGATGGTGATGATGGTGGTGTTCATGATCGTGGTGGTGATGATGCTCGTGCTCGTCTTCGTCATCATCATCGTCATCGTCGTGATCGTGGTGGTGATGATGCTCGTGCTCGTCTTCGTCATCATCGTCATCATCGTGATCGTGGTGGTGATGATGCTCGTGTTCGTCTTCGTCGTCATCATCGTCATCATCGTGATGGTGATGACCCTTGCACTCTTCGCATTCGCAGTCCTCGCCGTGCTCGTGATGATGGTGAGCGTGCTCTAATTCGTGCTGCTCTGCTTCAAGAAGCGCTGCTGCCATATCGGCTGCCGTAAGAGGCTCTTCGATAGCCTTGAGGATCTGTACTCCGGAGAGCTCGTCCCAAGGTGTGGTGATGATCTGTGAGTGATCGTTGATCTCGCGGATGAGGGAGATCGCCTGGTCGAGCTTTTCCTGTGAGATGTTGCCCGTACGGCTCAATATGATGGTGCCTGCGTACTTGATCTGGTTCTCGTAGAACTCCTTGAAGTTCTTTAAGTAGATCCTGCACTTGGAAGCATCGATAACGGTGACTGTTCCGCAGATCTCTGTGCCTTCGACGCGCTTAACTGCTGCGACTACGTCGGAGAGCTTGCCTACGCCCGAGGGTTCGATGAGTATCCTGTCAGGAGCGAACTGATCGATAACGTCCTTCAAAGCCGTGCCGAAGTCGCCTACGAGACTGCAGCAGATGCAGCCGGAATTCATCTCGGTGATATTGATGCCGGACTCCTTGAGGAAGCCGCCGTCGATGCCGATCTGGCCGAACTCGTTTTCGATGAGGACGAGCTTGGCTCCGTTGTATCCGTCAGAGATAAGCTTCTTGATCAGTGTTGTTTTGCCTGCTCCCAGAAATCCTGAGAAGATGTCTACTTTTGTCATTAAAAATGCCTCTTTTCTATTTGTCAATTGAAATAAATAACTTCGTTGTCGGGCTTGCTCGTAATGGCGTAGTCCTCGACTGTAAGGCAGGGCACATTGATCTTGCCTCCCTGTCCGTCATCGTCTTCGAAATACCTTACCTGACCGGTGACCTTGAGCCACTGGCCTGCAGGGAAGTTCGACTTGTACTGGTAGAAGCAGAGAACGCCCATCATCTGGATGTCAGCTGCGCAGCATGTGTATGCCTGTCTCTGAAGGACGAACGCGCGTCCCTGGAATTCCCTTAAGACAACGGCCTGGCCGATGAGGCTGATCCTCTTGCCGTTGTATCTCTTCATGTTGTCCATCGCGTCCGTGTAGAAAAGACCGAAGTCTTCTGCCGCGATGTGGCAGGGGCTCTGATTGAGATCGAAGGGAAGATGGTCTTCGATCCTTATGATCTTGTTGTCCTCGCCAAGGAAGTTGATGCTCATGCCGGGATTAACGGCCTTGACTGAGCCTCTGAGCTTGGGGAGGTTGTCATTGTCTTCGTCAACTCTGTTGAAGATGACCGTATCGCCGTATCTGAAATAATCGGCAAACAGTGTCTGCATGTTCCTGAAATAATTGCCGTATGTCGAAGCGTCGATAACTACGATGGCTGCTGCCAGTGCCCATCTCTCGGGCACGTCGACCTTCTCGAAAAATTCAGCAGGTGACACGGAGCCGTTCCACTCGATGAAAACGACACCGGGCTTGTATTTTGCCTCGATATCGAAGGTCATGTCCCTGTCGACATCATCGGTATCGCAGTTAATGATGACGGGGTTTGCTCCCTCGTAGTTTTCCTGAATATATTCTTCTTCACCTTCTTCGGTGTTGATTACAACGACCTTGCGGTTTTTGAAGTTCTCGCCGCCGATCCATGAACAGATAACGGACGTCTTTCCGCTGTCCAAAAAACCGGTGAAAAAGTATACAAGACAATCATCCATAAATAGTGCACCTCTTTAACAGATAATATTTTGTCCCTGATTTGTTATTATTTCAAGCAAGAAAAGATATAAAATCAAATGTAAACAATTCGAAATTTGGGAGTTTTGATGAATTCGGTAAAGATCGGTGACATAAAAATAAAGAACCCGATAGCGTTAAGTCCGATGGCGGGAATAAGCAGTCTTCCGTTCAGGATCATCTGCAATGAGATGGGTGCCGGATACTGTCCGACAGAGCTCGTCAGCGCGAGGTCCATAAGGTATAACGGCGTAGGCAAGAGCATGCGCTATATGAGGATATCCCCCGAAGAGGAGGGGATCACCGCGATCCAGCTTTTCGGAAGCGAGCCGGACGATTTTAAGGCTGCGATAGAGACGATACTCGATACTCCGGTCCTTAAGGAAGTCTCCATAATCGACATCAACATGGGATGCCCCGTTCCGAAGGTCGTAAAGACCGGTTCGGGCAGTGCCCTGATGGAGGACCCCGCCAGGGCTGCAGCGATCGTAAAGGCGTGCAAGAGGACTTTGGAAAATGTTTGCCCTAATATTCCCGTGACTGTAAAGACGCGCACGGGCTATAATGCCGAAGACAACGGAAAGCCTGATTTTGCCAAGGCTCTGGCCGACGCGGGATGTGATATGCTGTGCGTGCACGGCAGGACCAGACCGCAGATGTACCACGGTGAGAGCTCCAACCAGGCGATCGCCGTAATGAGGGAAGCGGTAAGAGATTACAAGATCCCGTTCTTCGCGAATGGTGATATCTGTGATACGGCTTCCGCAAAGAGGATAATAGAAGAGACGGGATGCGACGGCATCATGATCGGCAGGGCTGCAAGAGGCAACCCCTGGGTTTTCGAACAGGTCATAGCAGGACTTGCAGGAAACGGAGAGCCGAAGTATCCTGATGCGGACGAAAAAAAGCTCATGCTGATGCGCGAGCTCGAAGGAAGGATGAAATATCTGCCGGAAGAAGTGGCAGTAAGGGAATTCAGAAGCGTAATGCCTTTTTACATCAAGGGCCTTACGGGAAGCGCGCAGATCAAAGTAAAGCTTTGCAGCGCAACGGGGATAGAAGAGATAAAGGAGATATTGGGAATTGTCTGACATAGTAATAACCGTATTAGCAGTTTTGGCCGGATGCCTCATGTGCTTCGAAGGCTACAAACTCTTCAGATTAAGCCTCGGCATTGCCGGAGGAATCGCCGGCTTTGTTCTCGGCAAACTTTTGATAGGCCTCACGGCAAACAACGGATTCCCGTGGAGCATGGCCGGAAGGATCATTGTGCTCGCGCTCTTTGCGATAGGCTGCGGGATTCTCGCGTTCAAGCTTTACATGAAGGCCCTGATCGCCATTACCACTGTCGTCTGCGCATTCTGGTTTTACGATGACTTCGGATTTTTGTTCTCTAAGATCGAGCACAGCGGAGCGCGTTTTGTGCTGACATGTGTCTCGGGTCTTGCAGTGGGCGCGGTCATAGGCGTAGTCGTCTATTACGCCCAGAAATGGACCATCTCGCTGCTTACCGCATTCATCGGCGCGAGGGTCATCTCAGGCGTTCTTGCGCCCGTCCTCTGGTCGGGAATTTTGTCCGGAGATTATGCCGGAATCATCGAGCATCAGATACTCGGAGGAGACGTTGAGATCAACTATACTCTGATAAGAGTGCTGGTCCTGGCGGTATTTTGTACCGCAGGTTTTTTAATTCAGTTAAAAACTTCAAAAAAATAGTTTGACCAATGACCTTCCGCTTGTTAAAATCAGGCTGTATACGTATGGGGGAATAACGTATACGAACTAACTAAGACAATTTTCTTAATCTATCCCTTATTCCATGTCGAGGGCTTTCCGATTTAACGGGAAGCCCTCGGCGTGTTATGGGGGATTTTTCCGAGTCTGCCGGTTCTGTATTTATTGCCTTGTAAATGAGCAAAAAAATACAGAAAACCGCGGTTTTCTGTATTTTTGCAAGTGATTTTCAGAGAATAAATACAAAAACTTAATTGACCTTGTTGACCGGCTTTCCTGCCAGGAACGCTTCCAGGTTATCAGCCGCCATGTCGATCAGGCGGATCCTGGTCTCGACGGGAGTCCAGGCGATGTGAGGTGTGATCACGCAGTTGGGAGCGCCGAGCAGAGGATTTTCAGGGAGCATCGGCTCGACGCAGACGACGTCTGTGCCGTAACCGCCGAGAACGCCGCTGTCCAAAGCTTCTCTTACAGAAGACTCGTTGACGACGGGACCTCTTGCACAGTTGATGAGGAGCGCGCCCTTCTTAAACATGGCCAGAGAATCTTTGTTGATTATCTCGCGGGTATCTTCTGTCAGCGGACAGTGAAGTGATACGACGTCAGCTGCCTTAATGCCTTCTTCGAGAGGCAGACACTTGACTGAAATGCCGTCAAACCCGACATCCGTTCCGATCAGATTTGTGTTGTGCGGAGTTGCCGTAACATTCATGCCGAATGCTGATGCCATAACAGCAACACGCTTGCCGATCTTGCCCAGACCGATGATGTGAAGCGTCTTGCCGGCAAGCTCTGTAAGAGGGGCCTTGAAATAGCAGAACTGCTTGCTCCTGCACCAGTCGCCGTTCATAACGGAAGCGGTGTGGAGGCCGACCAGATTGGTAAGTTCAAGAAGAAGGGCCATGGTCATCTGGGCCGTTGCAAATGTCGCATATTCGGGAACATTCGTGACCGTGACACCGTGCTGCCTTGCAGCTTCCAAGTCGACAACATTATATCCCGTGGCGAGCACAC
The DNA here is from genome assembly GCA_016292215.1 of Saccharofermentans sp. GTDB lineage: Bacteria > Bacillota > Clostridia > Saccharofermentanales > Saccharofermentanaceae > Saccharofermentans. The sequence goes on from JAEFBB010000006.1 coordinate 34,658, forward strand.
CGATGTATTTGAGATCGGGGAGCTTGTCGAAAACATCCTTGTCGAAAACTGCTTTATTCGTGATAGCGCACTCTGCGCCCTGCATCCTTTCCAACAGCTGGTCCTTGGACGTGGTGTCGTATGCGGTGACTTCTCCCAGGTCGTTTAATCTGCCCCAGGTGATGTCGCCGGGATTGGCCGCGGAGCCGTCCAGAATAACTATCTTCATGTATATTTCCTCCGAACTTATTTTGAACTGATTTTAGCAGTAATTGTGGTAATGTTATATCAGAATAACACGAAGGCGGTCTTATCTTATGTATGTCATCTGTTACGGCAAATCCACCAATGCGCTGGAGATAGGCCAGAAGCTCATAAAAGAAATCGGCGGAAGATCTGTCACCGGGACAGAGCTCATCACCGGCAGTTTTGTTGTGGCTGAAGGTGAGACGAGCTGTGCCATCGTTATGATCCTTCCTCTTGAGACTGCGGTCATATCGATGGAAGAGACAGTTACGGATAAGACAAGAGATCTGCCTGTGATCGCAGTATCACCTGAGGGCAGATATGCGGCGGTCATCAGAAGAGGAAGCAAGATCTACGAGAAGGGAACGGATGAAGTCTATTCCGCTGTGGTAAAGGCTTTGGGGCCTTTCTGCTTCTCGGGCTTTGAAGGCAGGACCCAGATCACGGGCGACCTTACAAACCTGATCTCAAAGTACAACATGTCGGTCAATGACGATAAGATCCTTGAAGCGGTAAACGCAAGGATCAGCGCAGGCGGGAAGGTAGATGTGTATACCGATCTGCCGGTCATTTTCGCTGACCCCGTGATCGATCCCATGACATATTCGCTGCACAATTATCCTTACGACTTAAGGGATGATTTCATCAGGCAGTACAAGGCTTCAAAGGCAAAGAATGATGAGCCTTCCGTATTCATCACATGCACATATTTAGGCGACGACGAAGACTTTAAGGATCTGATCCTCGTGCCCAAGCTCTTAAGCCTTGGTATTGAGATCAAGGTCAAGACCGATCCGGGATACTGCTGCCCTGCCATCAGGAAGTCGCTTATAAACCACCTTTTGAATCCGAAGGCAGTCGCAAAAGTGGCCGCTACGTACACGGCAAGAGACAGTGCGATCATCAAGGGCATTGCCGGAGAGCTTGATGCGGAGGTCATTGCTTACGAAGCGGATAAGCTCGCTAACGCTAACGCGCCCATGTCGATGACTTTTAATCCGGAGAAGAAGAACGATACCGCCACCGCGCTGGCATTCCTCGCAAGCTCGGCGGGAGGGATCGTCATAAGAAGATCGACCTCGGCAAAGGGACTCGTATTATCAGTCGCGATAGACAGAGGCGAGATCATTTTGCCTGAATAAGACCGGATTGAATAAGACCGAATTAGGATATAATGGCCGTATAAGGCTTAACGTTCGTAATAAACATAACAGCAAACAGATTTGAAGGATTTTATCCGGAGTTTGGAGGCGATAACATGAAAAAGATTGAAGGGAATAAGCTCGTAGCTTTACTGATCTCCGCATCGATGGTGACAGTGGTCCTTGCCGCATGCACCGTTGATTATGACAAGCTCAATAAGGGAATAAACGATCTGGGAAGGGCTATTGACGGCAAGAGCACGGTAGAGACATCTGCTACGGTTACCGAGGCAGATACCAGCGCTCCCATATCTGCGACAGAAGAGTCCTCTGCAGAAGAGACCACACCGGTTCCGACCGGCACGGCAACTCCTTCGCCGACGCCTACACCTACTGAGGCGCCTGCCGCTGAGCGTGTGGATTTCTCGGATTATTCAGTAGATATTCTTTCATTCTCCGAGAACTTTGAGGTAACGACCGAGGAGTTCGAAGAGAGCTCTCACTCTGAAGAAGATGACGAGGTGCTTTTCGCGACATTCGCAGGAACAAGGATGGTGGTTACCTCGGCAGGAAGCGACAATATCAGAGATGCGATCAACCTCATCGTTGACGGATTCTACAAGGAAGCTGAAGGCGCATACAAGAGAATGGCAGATAAGGCAAAGGCCGAGCTGACCCTTAATGGTGTCATCGAAGAACCTTATGCGGTAAATGTTGATTTCGAATATATGACCAACGGACGTACATTCTCAGTCCTTATGAGCTACACGGTAGAGGGAAGAGCAGAGGATGAGACGATGGTCGTTGACTTCGCAAGCTTCGACATGCTGACCGGCCAGTACATCACGCCTGCTGTGATCACATATTATCCTGTTAACTTCGAGAACTCTCTCAGGACCGAGCTCGAGAATGCCATTAAGAGCAGACCTGCCCAGGGCGAGGAGACCGAAGAAGACGAGGAAGAAGTCACCACTCCTTCTGCAGATGAATTCGAGAAGATCTTCGTAGGACCTACTTCTGTTGAGACACAGAATCATTCCTATGCCATGGTCTACGGCATTGCTGACGGACAGATCTACAGCAGCGTCATCGAGATGGATGCATATGCTGATTTCTTCAACCGCTACGGAGCGTCAGTTTTCCTCGGATAATCGAAATCAGATAAAATTTATAAGTTTTGCATAAAAATCGCGCCCCCGGCTTCACACAGTTGCCTAAGGGCGCGATTGAACTTCCCGGGATTGTGGTATAAAATGCTTCCGTTGTAAAACGCATATGGGGAAATAAAAGAAATTTTATGCGAGAGGAAAGAATGATGAAGACAAATAAAGTTCTTGCTTTGTTGGTGTCGGCAGTCATGGTCATCGGAAGCATTACGGCCTGCGACAAGTCAGGTCAGGATCCTTCAGATACCAGCGATCCGTCATCTTCAAGCGAGCAGACCGGCACATCAGCTACTGATACGACTGCCGTACCGGAAGACCTTCCGGGCTATGTCGAGAGAACGGTAGCGGATGTAACGGACGAAGACAACGGTAAGATCATGATCTACGGTTACAACGCCGAGTTCTCCGCTCTTGCCGAGAAGTATGCCGGCATCACCACCAACGATTACGACTTTATCGAGACAACAGACTCGGTTTCTTATCAGGAGAAGCTCGATGCTGTTTTCTCTGACGGCGTTGATGCACCTGACATCTTTACCTGCGATGAGGCATACGCAAGAAAGTACTTAGCTTCCGACAACACGATCGCTCTGAATGATCTGGGAATCGATTATGCCGAACTTACCAATATGTTCGACTACACTTTGAGATTCGCGGCAGACGATGACAGTGTTATCAAGGGACTTGCCTGGAAGGCATGCCCTACGGGTATTTTCTATGAGAGATCTCTTGCTGAAGAGTATCTCGGCACGCAGGATCCTAACCAGCTCGCAGCTTCGTTTGCCACATGGGATGCAGTCCTTGATTCCGCAAGGACAGTCAATGAAGCATCCGAAGGCGATGTTAAGCTTCTTGCAGGTTATACAGAGACATTTGACGCTTACCTCAGCACACGTGAGGCAGGCTGGATCATGGACGGCACTGTAAACGTAGATCCTAATCTCGAAGGGTTCTTTGATTTTGCAAAGACCCTCTATCAGGAGGATCTCACATTCCGTGCAGAGAGATGGTCCGGTTCCTGGGAAGACAAGATGTCCAACAAGTCTGTCGTCTCTTACTGGGGCTCACTCCAGTTCGCTAAATACGAGCTGGCGCTCAATCCCGGCGAAGGCACGGCAGTCAACCCTACCGCAGGTGACTGGGGAATCACAACAGCTCCCGTAAGCTACTACAGCGGCGGTTCATGGGTAATGGCATCCAAGTACTGCGATAAGAAGGCTACGTCCGCAGACATCATCAGAGCAGTCTGCATCAACGAGGACAACCTCAAGGACATGGTCAACAACGGTGAGTTCGTTAACAACATCAAGCTTATGACTTCAGCTGCAGCTGATGACAAGTTCTGCCTTGAATGGCTTGGCGGCCAGAATCCCTACCCCGTATTGCTAGATTCTGCCAAGAATGCCGATGCATCGAATGTCATCGTTGACGAAGCCGAATACAGCGAAGCCTTCATGGCAGTTGTAGGCGCCTACAGCGAGGAATCTTTCGATGAGATCAAGGACGCTCTTGAAGCCTTTGAGGACCAGCTGAGCGAAAAGGGCCTGGTATAGTTTTCAGGTACAACTAAAAGCACTAAGGACCATCTCGTAAGAGGTGGTCCTTTTTAGCATTTTGGGTATCAAATGCCTAAAAACTATTTTGTGCCTCAAATTTACGACATAAAACATAGAATGTTCATATGTACTTTGTTTAAAATACTTTTGGCACAGTTTATAATATTCGGGTCTTTTAATATTTTTCTCACGGAGGCATAACACATGAAATTCGGGTATTTCGATGACTCACGAAAAGAATACGTCATTAACACTCCCAGGACCCCTTATCCTTGGATCAACTATCTGGGCAATCAGGGCTTTTTCTCCTTGATCTCCAACACAGCAGGCGGCTACAGCTTCTACATGGATGCAAGGCTCAGAAGAATCACACGTTACCGTTACAACAACGTTCCGCTTGATATGGGCGGCCGTTATTTCTACATCAATGACAACGGCACGATCTGGAATCCCGGATGGTCTCCCGTTAAGACAGACCTCGATGAGTATGAGTGCCGCCACGGTATGGGCTACACCATCATCAAGGGTAAGAAGAACGGTCTTAAGGCTGAAGTCACATTCTTCGTTCCCCAGAATTATGACGGCGAAGTACAGCAGGTAGTTCTCACAAACGACAGCGCAGAAGCTAAGGAATTCTCCTTCTTCTCCATCGCTGAATGGTGCCTTTGGGATGCTCAGGATGACTGCACAAACTTCCAGAGAAACTTCTCCACAGGCCGTGTAGAGATCGAAGGCTCTACTATCTATCACGTAACAGAATACAGAGACAGACGTAATCACTACGCTTTCTATACAGTAAACGACGAGATCGACGGTTACGATACAGACCGTGATGCTTTCTTGGGAAGCATCTACAACGGCTGGGATAACCCTGAGACAGTTAAGGCAGGCAAGGCTTCCGATTCCTTCGCTGACGGCTGGTCTCCCGTTGCTTCACACTACAAGAAGATCACACTCGCACCCGGCGAGTCCAAGACATTGATCTTTATCTTAGGTTATGCCGAGAATCCCCAGGACAAGAAGTTCGCAGCAGAGAAGCCTGAGGGCCTCCTCACAAGAGAGAAGTGGGTGCTCAATAAGGAAAAGGCTTATGCAATGATCGACAAGTACAACACACCTGAGAAGGTTGCTGCAGGTCTTGCAGAGCTTAAGGACACATGGGATAAGCTCCTGTCGATCTTCAAGGTCGATACACCTGATGACAAGGTCAACCGCATGGTCAACATCTGGAACCAGTATCAGTGCATGGTCACATTCAACCTCTCACGTTCTGCTTCCTACTTCGAATCCGGAATCGGCAGAGGCATGGGCTTCAGAGATTCCAACCAGGATATCCTCGGCTTCGTTCACCAGATCCCCGAGCGTGCAAGAGAAAGACTCATCGATATCGCTTCCACACAGCTTTCTGACGGCGGATGCTATCACCAGTACCAGCCTCTCACAAAGAAGGGTAATGCAGATATCGGCGGCGACTTCTCCGATGACCCGCTCTGGATGATCCTTTCTGTTGCTGCTTACATCAAGGAGACAGGCGACTGGTCCATCCTCGATGCTAACGTTCCTTTCGATGACGATCCGGAAGGCAAGCACACAATGCTCGAGCACCTCGATGTTTCTTTCTATCACATCGTTAATAACCTCGGACCTCACGGACTGCCTCTCGCAATGCGTGCTGACTGGAATGACTGCATCAACCTGTCATGCTTCTCAGACACACCCGGTGAGTCTTTCCAGACATACACCAACCCTAAGTTCAAGGCAGAGGGCGGCTACTCCAAGATCGCCGAATCTGTATTCGTTGCAGCTCTCTTCACATACACAGGTCCTGCTTATGTAGGCATCTTAGAGCACCTGGGCAAGGCTGATGAAGCAGCAAAGGCTCAGGCTGAGATCGACAAGATGAAGAAGAATACCATGGAGTCCGCATTCGACGGCGACTGGTTCCTCAGAGCTTACGACGCTAACGGCGAGAAGATGGGCTCCAAGGAATGCGAAGAGGGTAAGATCTTCATCGAGCCCCAGGGCTTCGCAGTCATGTCTGAGATCGGTAAGGAAGAGGGAGCTGACATCAAGACTCTCAACGCCATCGACAAGTATCTCAACTGCGAGTACGGCTTGGTTCTCAACAATCCTGCATTCACCAAGTACTATATTCAGTACGGTGAGATCTCCACATATCCGGGCGGATACAAGGAGAACGCAGGTATCTTCACACACAACAACGCATGGATCATCTGCGCTGAGGCTTATGCGGGCAGAGGCGAAAAGGCTTTCGAGTACTACTCAAAGATCGCTCCTGCTTTCACGGAAGAGACATCAGATATCCATAAGACAGAGCCTTACGTTTACGGTCAGATGATCGGCGGTAAGGACGCTAAGAACTTCGGTCAGGGCAAGAACTCCTGGCTCACAGGTACGGCTGCTTGGAACATGGTAGCTATCTCCCAGTACATCCTCGGCGTTAAGCCTGAGTTTGACGGCCTGAGAGTAGATCCTTCCATCCCTGCGGCTTGGGACGGCTTCACGGCTACACGTCAGTTCAGAGGCGACACATACGAGATCACGATCAAGAATCCCGATCACGTTAACAAGGGTGTCAAGAAGCTTACTGTTGACGGCGTTGATGTCGAAGGCTGCATCGTTCCTGTAGCAGGCGACGGCAATACTCACAAGGTTGAGGTGCTGTTGGGCTGAGTTCTGACCCCGACAGGTTAATTAAGTAAGTTTTGCAAGACCCCGTGTGTTTTTGGACCCCCGGGGTTCCTTGCTGAAATAAAGACAGTAATAAAATTCAATTCTCATGGAGGATCAACATGGGTTACATCGGTGAAAAAGCAAGAGGCGAAAGACTTCCGGCAAAGGAACTTCTCATTGACAAGTTCGGCGATACTATCGTTAACGGAGGCATATCCGCGCAGTATGTGCGCTTCGGAAAAGCACCTGTTGTTATCGGCGTATCAGGCTTAAGATTCGACAGCATGGCAGTAAATCTGCTTGCTTCTGACGACATCATTTTCGAGCAGTTCTCTAAGACTGTTAACGAGGGATACAGCATCCTTCTTGTCAAGTGCGATGACGGCGTCAAGGACCTCGTCGAGAAGGACGGTCTTGTTAAGGACGCAGGCTTCAGTGCAGCCATCCTCGACAGATGTGCCGAGCTTATCAACGGTACGGATTCATGGGGCGGAAAGCTTGCCACGAACGGCGAGCTTATGTGTGATCCTTCCACTCCTTCACCCGGACCTCACTACTACACAAACATGCTGATCGGTAACAGGATCGGCTTTGACTATCCTCTGCAGTCCACACCTAAGAGTGCGGTCGACCGTTTGGGCGGCGGCTCTTTCAGATCCCACGCAGACACACAGGTCCTCGCTACAAGATGGGACTATCTGCCTGAAGAGAACGGATTCCCTGCAAACCGTCAGTTCTACCTCGTAGAAAACGGCAAGCAGATCTTCTGGTCAGGAGCTGCTATTGCCGACGGCCTCAAGAAGGTCTTCACGATCCACTCACAGAACAGGACCATCATCAACTATGAGCTCGAGTGCGGACTCAAGATCAAGAGAACTATCTTCATCGTTCCCCAGAGAGAAGGTCTCCCTGTCGCTGCTGAGGCACAGCTCATCGATATCGAGAACACTTCAGCTGAAGATAAGGATTTGAGACTCGTCGTAACAGGCATGTTCGGAACACATGAGACACACGCTCTTTCCGAGGACGTTATCTTCTCCACCGTAGTTGCAGAGTCCAATGTCTTCTTCAATGAGGACAACGAGATCCGCGCGATCAGCTTTGACCCGAACCCCAAGTGGACAAAGAATGAGATCAGGTTCAATGCGACAGTCGTACACACCGATGACGGCGATTTCTTCCCTGACCAGTACAGCGCAAGATACAGTGATTTCGCAGGCTCCGGAAGCCTCGAAAAGCCTGAGTTTATCTATCCTCTTTCATCCAAGCCTTCGAGAAAGGGCCCGGGCTTCTTTGCCACATCAATACCTTTTTCCGTCAAGGCAGGTGCATCAGTTAGAGCAGACAGCGTTACATGTCTTTCTTCCGACTGCGTTAACGATAAGTACGTACCTGACGAGACTCCCGCAAAGGAGATCGAGGCAGTCGTAAACTACATCTCTGACCGCGCTAATCTTACGAAGGACCTTCAGGATGTTATCGACTTCACAGAGAAGTATGCCGGCTACATGAAGATAAATCACGAAGACAAGGACTTCGAAGCATACGTTAACAACAACCTTCCTTTCCAGGTCTTCTATCAGACATTCGTCTCAAGATCTTTGGACTGGACACAGAAGGGTTACCGTGAGATCGGCTTCAGAGAGATCCAGGATATCTTCGCTTCCATGTACTATTTCGCAGGCATGGGAAGAACAGACTTCGTTAAGGAGATGCTCGCAGGCTGGATCGAGAACGTCTATGAAGACGGATATACAAACCACAATTTCTACTGGATCGGTAAAGAGCCCGGCTGGTGGTCTGATGACGGACTCTGGCTCCTGCAGGCTCTCGACAGATACCTTGGCCTTACAGGCGATTATGCGTTCCTCGATGAGGAGTTCGTAATGGCAGGCACCAAGGTCAAGAAGACCGATGCAGGCGTTAAGAGAAAGCTTAAGGATACTATCAAGGCGATCATCACATACAGCGGCAAGATCTCCGTTGGTAAGCACGGCATTCCTTTGATCGACCGTGCCGACTGGAACGACTGCTTAAGAGTCGATCCCGACTGTATCTCCGGCAAGGATAAGATCGCTAAATACCAGGAGCAGCTCGCAGCAAGCGGCAAGGCATACGGCGAAGAGCCTTTCGATTCTGAGTATTCCGAGTCAGTCATGAACGGATTCCTTCTTAAGGTTGCCGTAGACTGTGCTGAGACCATGTTCAAGAACATCGGAGATGCTGCATCTGCTGACGAGATGAAGGCTATGTCTGACAAGCTCGCAGTAACGCTCCGCGAGAACTGCTGGAAAGATGACTTCTACTGCAGAGTCCTCTTTAACAGAAGCAATAAGCCTGAGATCAAGTATCTCGGAGCTTCGGGCGACGGACTTGCAGTCGAGGCAGGACACCCCGGCGCATACTTCCTCAACAGCTTCTCATGGTCACTTCTTGCAGGTGTCGCATCAGAAGAAGAGATCTCCAAGATGCTCGACTCTCTCGATAAGTACCTGAAGACACCTTACGGCTTCAGACTCTGCTCGACAGTAGACTATCCTAAGATCGCTCCCAAGATCGACGTTGCCCTCTACTATCCGGGCGACCGTGAGAACGGCGGCGTATTTAAGCACGCAAACATGATGGCATGCTCTGCCATGCTCAAGGCTGCAAAGAGCGTCAACGACAAGGAGCTCGCTGCAAGGCTTTCTGACACAGCTTACTGGATCATCGACAAGATCCTTCCTTATACGACAATGAAGTCACCTTTCGTTACATGCGGAAACCCGAGATGGTGCACACAGTACAACAACAGCGAATCAGGCGAGAACATCGGACCTACATTGTCCGGTACTTCCACATGGCTCCTCTTGTCGCTCTTCCAGTGCTTCGGCGTTGAGTTTACGAGCGAAGGACTGAGAGTAGAGCCTATTCTCAGAAAGAATGAGACGAAGCTTGACGTTAAGGTATCCATCTCCGGAACAAACTATGACATCCACATCAAGAAGCCTGAAGGTTTCAACCGTTCCAAGGAAGGAATCAAGGTAAGTCTTGATGGAGAGGCAGTAGAAGGCACGCTCCTTCCTGTCGCAACAGACGGCAAAACACACGAGGTTGAGGTAGAATTCTGATCAGCAGGGGATATAAGGAGGAATTGAATCAATGCCTTTTTCGAGTGTATTTTTATCGGAGATCGTCAAAGCGTATAACCTGGAAGTCGTATACGATTCAGGCGATATCGAATCGCGCAGGATATGCGTAGCGGACGTTACAAGACCCGGCCTGCAGCTTGCGGGCTACTACGATCACTTCGGTCCTGACCGTATCCAGGTGATCGGCAACATGGAGCACGCTTACCTGGACAATCTCTCTCCCGAAGAGAGAGCCAAGTCCGTATCCGCGCTCTTCGAAAAGAATATTCCTGCGCTCATCGTCACCCGTGACCATAAGGTCCACAAGGAGATCTTAGACAGCGCAAGAAAGTACCAGACTCCGGTATTGAGGACATCCCAGGCTACTTCGGATTTCTCATCCGAGCTTGTTAAGTACCTCAAAATGGAGCTTGCTCCGCGTGTATCAATGCACGGCGTTCTTGTCGAAGTAAACGGTGAAGGTATCCTTATCTTAGGCGAGTCAGGCGTAGGTAAATCAGAGACCGCGCTCGAGATCGTTAAGAGAGGTCACAGACTTATCGCCGACGACCAGATCGAGATCCGCAAAGTGTCCGAGACGACATTATTGGGAAGAGCTCCCGATGTCATCAAGCACCTCATCGAGATCCGCGGTATCGGTATCTTAGACGTTAAGGAGCTCTACGGTGTATCTGCCGTTAAGCAGCAGGAAAATATCGACTTCGTTATCAACCTGGAGCTCTGGGATGAGAAGAAGACTTATGACAGATTAGGTCTTACCGAAGAGACGACGGATATCTTAGGCATCCAGGTGCCTTCAGTTACGATCCCCGTAGGACCCGGACGTAACCTCGCGATCATCGTTGAGGCTGCTGCGATCAACTACAGAGTCAAGAAGATGGGCTACAATGCAGCCCAGGATCTCGTATCGAGAGTCTTCCCCGGGAAGTCTTTAGATGCCTGATAACGGTATTCAGCAAAACGTTCCGCTTGCGGGATATTCAACCTTCAGATGCGGCGGCCCTGCCAGGTTTTTTGCAGAGCCCTCTGACGGCCATGAAGTGGCATGGCTCTTTGACTGGGCGTGCGACAAGAATCTGAATGTATTTGTCCTTGGCAACGGCTCCAACTGCCTTATCTCCGATGAAGGATTTGACGGTCTTGTAATAAGGATCGGCAAGAACATGGGCAAGCTCACATCAGAAGAGCTCGAAGACGGCAGGGTATTGGTCACTGCAGGCGCAGGACTGTCTTACGCAAGGTTTGGCAACTACTGTGTTGAGCAGTCGCTTACGGGTGCAGAGTTTGCATGCGGCATTCCCGGTTCCTGCGGTGGCGCCGTATTCATGAATGCAGGCGCGTACGGCGGTGAGACAAAGGATTTTATTTCCAAGGTAACTTATTGGAATGGTGAACAGATCCTTACCATAGACGGCAGCCGGTGTGAGTTCGGCTACAGGACGAGCCTTTTCGAGAAGCTTAATTCGGAAGGAAAGACTGCTGTTATCCTGGAGATGCAGGCAATTCTTTCTAAAGGTAATAAGGAAGATATAGTGGCGCTGACAGACGATCTCCGCGCGAGAAGGACTGCGAGCCAGCCTCTGGATGTTCCTTCAGCAGGATCTACCTTTAAGAGACCTGAAGGATATTTCGCGGCCAAGCTCATCGAGGAAGCGGGACTCAAGGGTTTTGCCCTTGATGATTCGGGCGCGCAGGTGTCGCCTAAGCATGCGGGTTTTGTAGTAAATAACGGAGGCAGGGCAAAGGCTTCCGATGTCATGAGACTTATAGATTATGTGGTGGAAAAAGTTTATGAGAGCTCTGGTGTAAAGCTCGAAAAAGAAGTACGGCTGGTGGGTAACTTCGGAGGATAAGTTATGGAAATCTTATTTCTGACGGGAATGAGCGGCGCCGGAAAAAGTGCCGCGGTGAGGTATTTGGAAGACTGCGGATATTTCTGCATGGACAATGTGCCGCCTTATGTTCTTCCTGACCTTGTAAAGAGCTTTTACAGGGGAAGGAGCGGCGAAGGCTTCAGTACGCCCAAGCTGGCGTTCGTAGTCGATGTCAGATCACAGGAATATCTCGACGGCTTTGATGAAGCGCTTGCCGAGATCGATGAGGAAGTAGGATGCCCTTATAAAGTCTTGTTCCTTGAAGCATCCGATCCGGTCCTTATCAGCAGATACCAGCAGACGAGAAGAAAGCATCCGCTCGCCAAGAAGAAGGGCTCTCTTACGGAGGCGCTTTCCGAAGAGCGCAAGATGCTCGAGAACATAAGGGGCATCGCGACGGTCGTCATCGACACATCCCTTATGACCGATTCCGAGCTTTGCAATGCGATAGGAGAGATCATCAAGAGTGAGGAAAGCCAGAGCATTCTCGTAGTAGTGGAATCCTTCGGATTTAAGTACGGTCTGCCCGTCGACTGCGATTATGTATTTGACGTAAGATTCCTTCCTAACCCTTTCTATCTTCTCCCGCTCCGTAACCTGACGGGTAAGGATGAGGAGATCGCGAAATACCTTGAGGGCTTCAGTGAGACGGCCGAATTTAATTATATGGTCTCTGAGCTTTTAGCTTATGTAATTCCTTATTATCAGAAGGAAGGAAAGGGCAGTGTCCACATCGGCATCGGCTGCACGGGCGGAAGACACAGATCCGTTTACTGCACAGAGACTGTCGCAAAGATGCTCGCCGAACGCGGCATAAAGTGCATTACCAATCACAGGGACGTGGATAAAGAGCCTCACAGATATACCAGGAAGGCGGAAGACTCCTGATGGAAGACAGCTTCTCCGTAAGGGTTAAGATCGAGACTGCGACCAATGCCGTAAAAAAACCGGTGCAGCGTCAGACTGCATTAAGCGGTCTTATCCTGAGCGCGACAGGCGGTGACATGACAGTCCCTGCCAAAGAGATAAAGATCCCCGGAAGGCTTTCTGAGCTTATAGTCCAGCTTTTCGGGAAAGAGGGCATAGACTGCAGTTATTCCAAAGGAAAGATCTCTTTGGGCGACATAACGCCCACTGCTCTCTGGGGCAGATGCAAAGAGCTTTTGTCGGGCATTGATTCGCTTTCTGTCGAAGACGCCAGACGCCTTTTGAGAGGCGCATTCTGGAGCTCGGGATACTGCTCCGATCCGGTCAAGAGCTACCGCATTGAGTTCATCGTACAGGACAAGAAAGCGTCAGATGTCATATCTTCAGCGCTTAACGCTCTCTCGATAAAACATATCCGCGCAGAGCGCAAAGATTCTTTTGCCGTTTACTTCAAGAACGGCGATGACGTATCCGATTTTCTGAGCTACATAGGAAGTCCTTCGGCGATGATGGAATTCGAGAATATCCGCGCGGGAAAAGACGTCAACAGCAAGGTCACCAGAGCCGTCAACTGCGATGAAGGCAACACCAAGCGCCAGGCTGAAGCAGCTGCTGCCAGAAACGAGCTGATCGCCAAAGTCATGACGTCCGGAAAGGCAAATAAGCTCGCTCCCGAGCTGAGGGAAGCAGCAAGGGCACATATGGAAAATCCGGGCGCTTCGCTGGCGGAATTAGGTGCCATGATGGATCCGCCGATCGGCAAATCCGGCATGAGACACCGCCTTGATAAGATCGCAGAATTCGCGAAAAGTCTGCAGTAATTATCAAAAATCCCTTATTTTATACGGCTTCCGGCCTCTAAAAACCCCGAAAAATTTGAGTTAACATTACGGGCGTGTTACAATATGCGTTAACTTTTTGCAAAAGGAACAAAGTAGAGGGGTTTTATTGATGCGCGGTGATCAATACATCGAGCCTGATAACAGATTTTATAAGCCTTCGAGGGATCCCAACGAAGGTACGATGACCCTTGTGGTCATTATTACTCTGCTGTTCGTATGCCTTACCGGAGTGCTCGCCGCTGTCTGGTTTAAGAAGGTCAACGTCAAGGAGACCATCGCCAATATCGATACGACAGACCAGTCAGGCTTTATCTCCGTTGCTTCACCTACACCCACACCGATGCTCCCGCTGGCTGATTACCAGAATCCTATTCTTTATCCCGCCGGCGCGACAGTTATCATTAATCCCGATGCAGTTGTCGCAGACGACGTTAATCCCGTTAAGCGCAAGATCAACGAGTCGGTCATGGTAAACGGCCAGTTCGTTGACGAATACACCAGGGAAAATCCCATTTTCATGACAGACCCGCTGTTCTATGGCGATCTTCCGGGCATCTTCACATTCAGAGGAAATAACTTCAGGAACAGTGCTTCCTACGGATATACAAATATTTACAGAGGCGCTCTGACCGAGAGATGGGAGTACAACGGCATAGGCAAGCTCTTGTCCTCCACACAGAATTTCGAATGGTCAGGCGTAAGATGGACAGGCCAGCCTCTGGCAGTAGAGTGGCCGGTGGAAGTCCGCCAGCACATGAACATGTACGATTTTGCCAGACAGCAGCAGGGACTTACCGAAGTCATCATTGCGGCTCTGGACGGCAAGATCTATTTCTTCAATCTCCAGAACGGCGCCATGACCAGAGATCCCATCAATGTAGGAGTATCGATCAAGGGCACACCCGCTCTTGACCCGAGAGGATATCCTCTGCTCTATGTCGGCCAGACCGACAACAACGGCGGAAAGATCTTCGGCATGTATGTCTATTCGCTCCTCGACGGATCGCTCCTTTATTACTATGACGGTTCAGACGACGGCGCCTACAGGAGCAACTGGAATGCGTTCGATTCATCGCCTATCATCGACGGCGCTACGGACACGCTTATCTGGCCTTGTGAGAACGGCTACGTCTACACATTTAACCTTCATTCCAATTACAATCCCACGGCCGGCACCGTATCGGTCTCGCCTGAGGTTACGGGTTACAAGTATATTTTCGAGGACAACGTAGGCTCACACATGGGCATCGAGAGCTCGATCGCGGTATACGGCAACTACGGATACTTCATGGACAACACCAGGAACCTCTGCTGTCTTGACCTCAACTCTCTCACGATGGTCTGGACAAGGGTTTTGGGCGATGACTCCGATGTTACGCCTGTGATCAGCGAAGAGAACGGAATACCATACGTATATATCGGTACGGAAGTAGATAACCAGGGCGGAACGGGCGAATACTGCGGTGCCGCATATGTCTATAAGATCAACGGTCTTACCGGCGAAGTGGAATGGCAGAATTCCGTATCCTGTTACACATATAACGCTGAAGTCTCTGACTCTGACCAGAGCGGCGGATGCTTCGGAAATCCCATCATCGGCAAGGGCAAGATATCGAATCTTGTTATTTTCTCTTTTAGTATGACTAAAGGCCTTGCGAGCGGTAATAAAGTTGTTGCATTCGACAAGAACTTGGGTACGCAGGTTTGGGAATATAATATGAACATCTATTCGTACAGTTCACCTGTTGATTTCTATGATGCGCAGGAGAATGCATACATCGTAATTTGCGACTCGATCGGACAGATCCACATGATAAGCGCGGACTCTGATCCGAATCTGTCTGAAAAGGACAGGAGAATCACATATATCCAGACCAAGAGGAATCTCGGCAAGTCTGACGAGACCGCTTCGGGTATCTGCATAGAGGCTTCTCCGATCGTATACGAAGGCATGCTCATCGTGGGAACAACATCCGGAAGCATTTTCGGCGTTGCGATAGAATGAGGAGCGGTAATGGACTTGGATAAGGCATACGGAGCTATAGCTGTTTTGGAGGTCGAGATAAGGACCTTTGCAAACGAGGGATATGCGGTGAAGTATGATTTCGGACGCAAGGTCATCTCCTGGCGCGACAATTACATGTGGAACAATAATTTCACCAGGTCCATCAACGAGAATAATCTCGCCCTGATAAAGGACAGACTCCCGAAGTCCGGAATGCTCGAGTGGATGGAAGGCTACAACATGGGGCTTACGGAAGAGTACGGCGACAAGACATCTCTTCCGGGTGAGTGGAAGATCGAAGTCGAATTCAAGGACAAGACAAGACTCAAGTCAGGCGCCGAGCAGCATTTCCCGAAGAAGTGGAAGAATCTCAAGACCTTGATCGAAGAGACTACCGGCTGCAGTTTTATCCTGAGATAACAGGGACGTTCGATATTCAGAGAGTGTGTGCGCAGGCATTTGGCCTGCTTTTTTTGTCTTTGTAGTCGGTTTTGTCTGAATGTGATAGAATTTATCAATATGCCCGATAATATGTACGAGCGTATTAAGAAGGAGAAGCAAGTTTTGGATTATCTGGAAGGATTGTTACTGGGTAAACTTTGGAGCGATACGGATTACGAGAACCGTAAGCATTTCGGTCTGTTTATTCTGTATGGCCTCTTTGTTGATGCTATAGTCCTTTACATTTACATTTTGAGCAGGGGCCTTTTAGGCTTCGGCAACATCGGACCTATCCATATTGCTGTCTTCGTTCTTTTGTTCCTGGCAAATCCTTTTATTTGTTTCAGATATTACCGAATGCCCTTGTGGGGCAAGATATTAATATTATTGGTAAAGATTTCCAAATGTTACCTGATCATCAGCTATACGGTAAGTCTCCTTCTTCCGAGGCTGTCGGTAAGGGTTGATGATCTCCAGGATTATCTCATCAGTTATCTCAACCAGACGCTTGAGAAATACACTGAGAAATTCCAGGCAAGTGCAGGTTCGTTCTCAACAGTATTGGGAGTACTTGCGGGCGGCGTCCACGTAGTAGGCACCGTAATACTTTTCGCACTGGCTGCGATCGTGATCCCCAGCCTCATATATCTGGCTATCAAGCTCGTCCAGTATGTCTGGGATTGGATCGTAAACATGTTCATTATCAAGAGGTTCTTCCCTCAGAGGAAATAAGGAGGCTTAGAGGAGACCATATGGCAGAGCTTAGAGACAAGATCGATATAACGGTTGAAGAGCTCGAGGAATCCCTCGGCGCCGTAAGGCTTCCGCGCTTCATCAGAGATTCCGAGGACAGTTTTGTCGCCAGGATCGATGCGATCTGCGATGAGATAATCTCTGATCCCAATAAAAGAGCGGTATTTGTTTCCGGACCTACTTCGTCCGGCAAGACAACCTTCACTCTGAGGCTTTCCAAGAAGATCAATGAGAGAGGCAGGAAAGCCATCCACTTATCCCTTGATGACTATTACAACATCAAAGAGCTTAAGTGCGACAAGGACGGCAGGCCTGACTTTGAGACTATCGACGCTTTGGATGTCGACAGGATCCAGAGGGATATCAAAGACCTCCTTGACGGCAAGACCGTTGTGCCGCCTTTCTTCGATTTCAACATCAGACAGCAGATGGAGGGTGACCCCGAGAATGCTGTTTATGTGGGAGATGACGGTGTCCTCGTTGTAGAGGGACTTCACGGATTGTCACCGAGGATCTCGGGCGAATGTCCTGCTGATAAGTGCTCGAAAGTATTCATCATGCCCTACGGCAATGTTTACTGCGATTCCAAGCTCATGGACAGCAACGAGATAAGACTCCTTCGAAGGATAGTAAGAGACTACCGCCACAGGAGCGCGCATGCGCTTTCCACTATCGATTACTGGCCTATGATCCAGAAATCTGAAGAGAAGTACTATGAGGAGTACTTAACAAGCGCTGACTATCATGTAAATTCATTCCTTGCTTATGAGAGCCTTATAATCGCTCCGATGGCAATGGGTGATATCAAGGAGGCCATGGAAAAAGCCCTCAAGGGCTCGATAGAGCCTTCCGTCTTCATGGAGAAGTCACCTTCAGGCAAATCTTTTGCGGATCTTTCTTCTGCTCTCGTCAAAGCGAATAAGCTTTTGGGACACTTAGGCAAGATCCCGGTCATAAGCCCCGAGCAGGTTCCGGCTGAATCGATATTAAACGAATTCATCGGAGCGTAATTTTCGATTAGATAAGGAGGCATATAATGCCTATCAGAATAGCTAACAATCTTCCGGCAAGGCATATCCTTGAACAGGAAAGAATATTCGTTATGGAGGAAAACAGGGCCCTGTCCCAGGACATCCGTCCTATCAGGATCCTGATCCTCAATCTCATGCCGGATAAATCGACGACTGAGACACAGCTCTTAAGGGCCCTGTCCAATTCGCCTATCCAGGTAGATGTCGAGCTCTTGTTCACCAAGACCCACCAGTCCAAGAACACTCCTGCAGAGCATCTTCTGAAGTTCTACAAGACCTTCGATGAGGTCAGCGAAGAATACTTCGACGGCATGATCATCACGGGAGCTCCCATCGAGAAGCTTCCTTTTGAAGAGGTAGATTACTGGCCCGAATTAGTCGAGATAATGGAGTGGAGCAAGACGCACGTTTACTCCACGCTTCATCTCTGCTGGGGCGCTTTCGCAGGGCTTTACTATCACTACGGCATCCCTAAGATCGTTTTGGACAAGAAGGTCTTCGGTGTTTTCGAGCACTCCATGACATGGTCAAGACCCGTTAAGCTCTTCAGAGGCTTTGACGATATCTTCTATGTTCCCCATTCCCGTTACACGGAAGTAAGACGCGAGGACGTCGAGAAAAGATCTGACTTAAGGATCCTCTCGGAATCTGAAGAGTGCGGTATCTATGCCGTATCCGATCTGCACGGAAGACAGTTCTTCATCACAGGCCACTCAGAGTACGACAGGGATACTCTGGACAGGGAATACAAGAGAGATATGGCAGCGGGCCTGGGCGACGTTGATCTGCCCAAGAACTACTATGTCGATGACGATCCTGATAAGGGACCCCTGCTCAGATGGAGATCTTCCGCAACATTGATGTATACGAACTGGCTCAACTATTACGTATATCAGGAGACCCCGTTCGACATCAACCTCATCAAGAGCATCCGCAACGAAGACTTGGTGCCCAACAGAGATTTGGAGAAAAATGGCTGATACTATCTTGCTTAACAAAGAACTGATATCAGGATTTGAGCCCCAAAGACCTGAAGACGGGCATAAGAATACTTTCGGTACTGCGCTTATCTGCGCAGGATCTGAATATATGACAGGCGCGGCCGTAATGGCCACAGGCGCTGCTTTAAGATCCGGCGCAGGACTTGTTAAGGTCTTCTCCGAAGATAAGACGCTTGATGCGGTAAGAGTTACAGAGCCCTGCGCGCTCCTTGCACAAAGGCCTGACGGTACAGCCGCTTTGTTGCGCAAGGCAACTGAGCTTTGCAAGACCTCGGATTCGGTCCTCATAGGCTGCGGAATACCTTCCGGCTTTAAGGATCTTGAGGCTCTTGTTGCGCGCTTCCTCGAAAAGGCTGATGCCATCGTTCTTGACGCAGGTGCGCTTACCTTTAAGCCTGACGCTTTGATTAGGATCTGCGAAAAGCTTAAAGCCAGGGAAGTGCCTGCCGTAATCACTCCTCATATCGGAGAGTTTGCAAGGCTCACAGGCCTTGATAAGAAGGGCGTCATGGAGAATTCCGGAGATCCGGCGCTCAGGTTTTCCGCGGAAAACAATTGCGTTACGGTCCTTAAGGGCGCGAAAACATACATAGCCACTCCTGACGGAAAGCTCTATGTAAACGATCTTGCAAACAGCGGGCTTGCAAAGGGCGGCTCCGGAGATGTCCTTGCAGGACTTATTGCAGGTCTCTTAGCCCAGGGCATGGAGCCTTACAAGGCAGCATGCTCTGCAGTATATATTCATTCAAAAGCCGGAGAAGCGGCAGCCAATGAAGTAGGAACAAGATCGATGTTACCGTCTGATCTTGCGGTATATCTGCCGGGAGCCTACATGGATGCCGGATGGGGTTGTGATGATGATTGAGAATACGTTTGACATGAACAGCAGTTTTGACCGCTCCTGCGTGGAGATAGATCTTGATGCCCTGAAGCATAATTTCGAGGAGATCAAGAAAGCTACCACTCCGGGCACCGGCATACTTGCCGTCGTAAAAGCCGACGCATACGGCCACGGCGCTCTGGAGACAGCCAAGACCCTGATAGATTCGGGTGCTGCGGGACTCTGCCTTGCGACTATCGATGAGGCCGTAGAGCTCAGGAAGCACGGTATCGACGTGCCCATGATGACCTTGGGATATACCGATCCCACCAGATTCAGGGATGCGGTCAGGTATGACGTGGAGCAGGCAGTCTATTCTTTTGAGATAGCAAAAGCTTTGTCCGATGAGGCGATCAAGGCAGGCAAGAAGTGCAGGATACACATAAAGCTCGATACCGGTATGGGAAGGATCGGCTTTAAGACTGACGGATCCGAGACTGACGAGATAGTTAATTCATGCACGCTGCCCGGCATCGAGCCCTACGGGGTTTTCTCACATTTCGCTGCGGCAGATACCGATGACGACGAATACACCAGATATCAGTTCGACTGCTTCATGAAGCAGATCGATGAGCTTAAGGGCAGAGGCATCACATTTGCCAAGAGACACATCTGCAACAGCGCGGGCATCTTAAGATTCCCCGGGATGCATCTTGATATGGTAAGAGCGGGCATCATCCTGTACGGACTTATGCCGCCCGGATGTCCTGCGCCCGTAACCGACATCGATCTTAAGCCCGTAATGAACTGGTATGCGAAGGTCATACACGTTAAGACCGTACCTGCCGGCACCACGATAAGCTACGGCAGACACTTTACCGCTGACAAGCCCACGGAAGTAACCACCGTAGGCATCGGTTATGCTGACGGCTTGTCCAGAAGGCTCTCGAACGGCTTCGAGCTCATTATCGGAGGCAGGAGGTGCCCCATCATTGGCAATATCTGCATGGATATGTGCATGGTAGATACGACAGCTCTTGAAGAAAGGCCCAAGGTAGGCGACAAGGTCACAGTATTCGGCAGCGACAGATCCGCCGATGAGCTCGCTGAACGCCTGGGTACCATCAATTACGAGATCACCTGCGACGTCGGAAAGAGAGTCAGAAGGCTATATGTCGGAGGGTGACCCCATAAGAAGTCCCGTAAGTTGTTGAGATTGTCGGTGAAAAATCAATTGAGATGCGCTATAATACTTACGCTTTATTTATATATTAAGGAGATTGTCAATTAATGGGCACTTTGAGTGATAGCTTTAAGACACCGGAGATAAGGAAGAAGATACTGTTCACCTTCCTCATTTTATCCGTTCTCAGTCTGCTCACGATCGTTCCGATCCCCGGCCTTAATCATGCAGTCGCAGTAGCTAAGATTGCCGATTGGGGTGATATGGGCAGAATCATCAATATCCTCTCGGGAAGGGCTCTCGCGAATGCCTCGATAATCAGCCTCGGAATATATCCTTTCCTCGTAGCTTCCATCATTATGCAGTTCGTAGTACTGCTCGTACCGAAGCTCCGCAATCTTTCACAGATGGGCGATGAGGGAACAAAGCTCATTACAAAGATCAACAGGATCGCAGCTCTTATCGCTGCAGGCGTTTATGCAGTCCTTTACTGCGTAGGCATGGCAGGAGCAGTCACGACCAGGATCAATTTCTGGGTCGGCATCGTCCTCTGCGGTGTAGCTGTTGCTGTCGGAAGCGCTTTCTGCGGATGGTGCGTCGAGCTCCTCAACAACAAGGGCATCGGCAACGGACTTACGATCATCGTAGTCGCAGGCGTCGTAAGAAGCATCCCTGAGGAGATCTACGGTCTTTATCACCAGTCCACTGTCCTCGGCAGACTTCCCGCAGTATTCCTCGTAGGAATGGGCTGCCTTTTCTGCATCGGCATTCTCTTCCTGGTCATCCTTTTGAACCTTGGTGAGAAGAAGCTCCGCATTATCTTCTCCAAGAGAACAGTCGGCATGAAGCAGTACGGCATGCAGAACCAGGTCCTGCCTCTCAAGGTAACCCAGGCCGGAACAACACCTGTTATCTACACTCTCGTAATTCTTCTGATCCCTTCTGTCATCGTCGCAATGGTAGTACCCGGTACGGACAGCGCCGTTGCAGAGTGGTTCAAGAATTTCGTTGAGAAGGTCGCATTCCTGCCTTTGTTCATAGTATTGATCGTAATGTTTACGAACCTTTTCTCGCTCATGCAGTTCAATCCTTTCGATATTTCCAAGCAGATCAAAGAAAACGGCGGTTATATCCAGGGTCTTCGTCCCGGTAAGCCCACAGCACAGTACCTGATGAACGTTTACAGAAATCTGAACATCGCAGACTGCGTTTATCTCATCCTGATCTGCATCATTCCTATGATAGTTAACTATTTCCCTGCATTCAGGGGCGTCTGCCTTGGCGGTATCGGTATCGCTCTCGTAGGCGGCGGCTTCATCGAAATGAAGGCCATCCTCGACAACAGCCTGAAGACCGAACAGGAGAAGGCAAAGGCTGCCGGCAAGGAAAAGAAGCGCAAGAATTACACCAAGAAGTAAGGGAGGCACACTTATGAATCTGATCATTTTAGGAGCACCCGGTTCCGGTAAGGGAACATCAGCAACAGTATTAAGAGAGAAATTCGATCTTGCTCACATCTCTACAGGCGATCTGTTCAGATACAACATCAAGGAGAACACCCCCCTTGGAATCGAAGCAAAGTCATATATCGACAAGGGAGCTCTCGTTCCCGATGACGTTACCATCAGAATGGTAGAAGACCGTTTGAGCAACCCCGACTGCGAGAAGGGTTATATCCTTGATGGTTTCCCGAGAAACATCGCCCAGGCTGAGGCTCTTGATAAGATGCTCGAAGCAAAGGGCTCAAAGATCGACGCAGTAGTATATGTTAAGTGTGATGACGAGATCATCATGGACAGAGTTACTACAAGACGTGTATGCGAGAAGTGCGGAGCAAGCTTCAACGTTAAGTACATGCCCACAAAGGCAGAGGGCATCTGCGACGTTTGCGGCGGCAATGTCATCCAGAGATCTGACGATAATCCGGAGACAGTATCCAAGAGACTCGAGACATACAGAGTCAATACACAGCCCCTTATCGATTTCTACAACGAGAGAGGAATCATCGTAGAGGGCAACAACAATGTCGATTCCGAGACATGCATCGCTTCTATCGAAGCAGGTCTTAAGAACTTAGGACTCTAATTAGAAAAAGGTATTATAAATGGTAGAAATCCTTACCAATGAAGAATTCGAGAAGATGAAGGCGGCAGGCAAGATCCTGCAGCACGTTTTCAAGGCATGCAGAGACCAGATCAAGCCCGGCATATCCACACACGATGTAGATAAGCTTTGCTATGACATTATCAGAAGCTATGACGCGATCCCTTCTTTTCTTAATTACGGCCAGCCCCCGTTCCCCGGAACGATCTGCGCTTCCGTCAACGAAGAAGTCGTTCACGGAATTCCGAGAAAGTCGAGAATCCTCAAAGAAGGTGATATCATCTCTGTTGATGTAGGCGCCATTCTTGAAGGCTATCAGTCGGATGCATGCAGGACATACATGGTCGGCGAGGTAGCTCCTGAGGTAAAGGCTCTTGTCGAACACACCGAAAAGTCTTTCTGGAAGGGATTGGAGTTTGCCAAGGTCGGCATGAGGACCGGTGATATCGGAAATGCCGTTCAGGAATATTGCGAAGGCTTAGGCTACGGCGTGGTAAGAGAGCTCACGGGTCACGGCATCGGCACAACGATGCACCAGGATCCCGATGTTCCTAACTACGGAAGACCGGGCCACGGCTATAAACTCAAAAAAGGTATGGCAATCTGCATCGAACCGATGATAACATTGGGTACACGTGAGATTGAGCTTTTGGGAGACGGCTGGACGATAGTCACACAGGACGGCAAGCCTGCCAGCCACTATGAGAATACGATATTAATTACGGATGAGGGTCCGTATCTTACAACTTATGATTATGAGGAGGGTTATTAATGGCGAAGGAAGATGTTATTGAAGTACTGGGAGTAGTTGATGAAGCATTGCCCAATGCAATGTTCAAGGTAAAGCTCGACAGCGGCCACATCGTGCTCGCTCATTTATCCGGCAAGCTTAGACAGAATTACATCAAGATTCTTCCGGGCGACAAGGTAACAATGGAGATTTCGCCATATGATCTTTCACGCGGCAGGATCACCTGGAGAGGCGAGAAGAAGCCTAAGGCATAAGCCGCAATTTAAGCTGTTTTCGGGCACCTCGGAAAATTTCGGGGTGCTTTAAATTTCTTGTTGAAAACCATATAGATTCTGCTATAATAGTTCAGCATGCGCTCAAAAGGCGCCTGTATTTGTTGTGGAAAAATATCAGCAACAGGAGGTACTAAGATGAAAGTACGACCGTCAGTAAAGCCGATGTGCGAGAAGTGCAAGATCATTCGTCGCAACGGTAAGGTTATGGTCATTTGCTCCGACCCTAAGCATAAGCAGAGACAGGGTTAATGCAATTGACGGGCTTTCGTATGTACGGAATTAGCCCCGTACTCCGGTAATGGCGAAGGCCGCGGGATAAAAGCTCCTTCCCGCAAAGCACATTTATAAGAATAAGTAATCATATTAGATATCCCGTACCGAAAGGGCGGCTGCTCCCTAACCCGGAGTTCCTTGACTTACGCGTGTCAAATAGAGATTAATACCACTTTATCCAATACGGAGGTACATTAAATGGCTCGTATAGCCGGCGTAGATTTACCTAACGATAAGAGAATTGAGATTGCTCTTACGTACATTTACGGAATCGGAAGAACTAGTGCAAGCAAGATTATTGTCGACACAGGCATTAATCCTGACACACGCGTTAAGGATTTGACAGAAGATGAGGTTGCGAAGATCCGTGACCAGATCGAGAACAATTACAAGGTTGAAGGTGACCTTAAGAGAGAAGTACAGTCCAACATCAAGAGACTTACTGATATCGGCTGCCTTCGCGGACGTCGCCACAGACTGGGACTCCCTGTAAGAGGCCAGCGCACAAAGACTAATGCTCGTACCCGTAAGGGCCCTAAGCATACAGTTGCTGGTAAGAAGAAGTAAGGTGAGGTGAGTCAAAATGGCACAGAAGAAAAGCTTAAGACCCAGAAGAAGTGAGCGTAAGAACGTCGTAGACGGTCAGGCTCATATTCATGCTACATTCAACAATACAATCATTACAATTACCGACAAGCAGGGAAATACAATTTCCTGGGCTTCTGCAGGTATGGACGCCAAGGGTTCACGTAAGGGCACGAGCTATGCAGCTCAGGTTGCTTCCGAGAAGGCTGCAAAGGCAGCTTGTGATCACGGCATGAAGACTGTTGATGTTTATGTTAAGGGACCCGGATCCGGACGTGAGTCCGCAGTAAGAGCCCTTGAGACAGCAGGCCTCAGAGTCACAATGATCAAGGACGTAACACCGGTTCCGCACAACGGATGCCGCCCTCCCAAGCGCAGAAGAGTTTAATCTTCTGACGGCAGAAAACTTAGTATAGAAAAGAGGAATATAGCAATGGCTAGAGATATGACACCTGTCCTCAAGAAGTGCAGAGCCCTCGGCATTGAGCCTGCCTACTTGGGAGTAGAGAAGAAAGAATCCAAAAAGCACGGTGCTTCCAGACCTCGTAAGATGAGCGAGTACGGAATGCAGCTTAAGGAAAAGCAGAAGGCTAAGTTCATTTACGGCGTTCTTGAGAAGCCCTTCAGAAACTATTTCGAGAAGGCACAGAAGCTCAAGTACGGTACAACCGGTGAGAACCTCATGATCCTTCTTGAGACAAGACTTGATAACGTATTATTCAGAATGGGCTTCGCTCGTACAAGAGATGAGGCCAGACAGATCGTAAGCCACAGAGAAGTTAAGGTTAACGGCAAGATCGTTAACATCCCTTCTTATGCGGTAAAGGTTGGCGATGTTGTTGAGATCAAGGAGAAGGCTAAGGCTTCCCAGAGATTCAAGGACATCATCGAAGTAACAGGTTCCAGAGGCAAGCCTTCCTGGGTTGAGTCTGACAACGAGAAGCTCAACGGCAAGATCCTTGCTATGCCTTCAAGAGATCAGATCGAAGTACCTGTAAACGAAGTTGCTATCGTCGAGTTGTATTCTAAGTAATAACATCCGGATCGCAAGATTTTAGAATAATCTAGGAGGAACAAACATGATGGAAATCAGCCAGCCGACCGTTAAGTGCGTTGAGACCAACGAGGATAAGTCATACGGCAAATATACCATCGCCCCGCTCGAGCGCGGATTCGGCACAACACTCGGAAATTCTCTCCGCAGAGTGCTCCTTTCTTCGCTTTCCGGCGCGGCAGTAACATCTATCAAGATCGAGAAGATTAAGCATGAGTTCTCCACTGTTCCGGGTATTATCGAGGATATGACGGAGATTATCCTTAATATCAAGGGTATCCGCGCAAAGCTTCACAATGAGTCCAACATCGTCAGCATCAGCGTCGCTAAGGGCAGAACCGGCGAGCTTACAGCAGGCGACATCGTTCACGGACCTGAAGTAGAGATCATGAATCCCGATCACGTTATCGCACACCTCAACGGCAGCGACGACGTATTTATGGAATTCACTCTCAGCAAGGGTAGAGGATACAATACAGCAGAGCAGAACAAGCCCGCTAAGCAGGTTATCGGTGTAATCCCGATCGATTCCATCTTCACACCTGTTAAGAAGGCTAACTACAAGGTTGAGAACACACGTGTAGGCGCAAGAACAGACTATGACAGCCTTACACTCGAGGTTTGGACAGACGGCACAATCGATGTTGACGAGGCTCTCTCTTCAGCAGCTAACTGCCTCATCGAGCACCTCAAGTTCTTTACAGCTCTTGCTGATACAGACTCAGCACCCAGCTTCAAGAACATCGAAGAGAGCGGCGAGCATGATTCAAAGCTTTCCGGTGTTATTGAGGATATGGATTTCTCAGTACGTACATACAACTGTCTCAAGAGAGCACAGATCAACACTGTTGGTGATCTCGTAGCACG
The DNA here is from genome assembly GCA_016292215.1 of Saccharofermentans sp. Taxonomy (GTDB): domain Bacteria; phylum Bacillota; class Clostridia; order Saccharofermentanales; family Saccharofermentanaceae; genus Saccharofermentans. The sequence goes on from JAEFBB010000006.1 coordinate 61,357, forward strand.
CTCTATGGACGAGATGATCAAGGTAAGAAACCTTGGTAAGAAGTCCCTCGAAGAGATCATCGAGAAGCTTGAAGACATGGGTCTGCACTTGAGAGAAGCAGAAGATTAAGCTTATTTGGAGGATATATAAATGCCTAACAGAAAATTCGGCCGTGCTTCAGACCAGCGCATCGCTATTCTGAAGAATCAGGTCACAACATTGGTTATAAACGGTAAGGTAGAGACAACCGTTGCCCGCGCTAAGGAGATCAGCGCAATTGTTGAGAAGCTTGTTGCTTCTGCAGTTAAGGAGCAGGACAACTTCACAACAAAGGAGATCACAGTATCTGCTGCTAAGCTCGACGGTAAGGGCAAGAAGGTCTTAAAGACAAAGACAGCTAAGAGCGGCGAAAAGTACGAAGTAGTTGACCGTGAAGTTAAGACAAAGACAGTTCAGGTCGACAATCCTTCACGTCTCGCAGCTAGAAAAGCCATGATCAAGTGGGTAAACAAGAGCCACGATGCAGAGGGCAACATCATCAATCCTGTTAACAAGATCTTTGATGACATCGCTCCCAGATATGCAGGCAGAAACGGTGGTTACACAAGAATCATCCGTTTGGGCGCAAGACGTGGTGACGGCGCTGAGATGGCTATCCTGGAGTTCGTGTAATATACACAAACCGAGTCATTAAATACAATTGTCAATCAGTCACGGGGAAAGGTTTACAACTTTCCCCGTTCTTATTAAAATTGTTCTGAAAATCAAGCAAACGGGGTATATATACTTGCCGGAAGACCCGAATAAGATAGTCGTAAAAGACGTAAGTTTCTCATACGACATTACAGACGAGAATGACAGCTTAGCGTCAAGACTTGCGCTTGACGGCATTAATGTCAGCATCGCCAGAGGTTCTTACACGGCTATTCTGGGCAGCAACGGCTCAGGCAAATCCACGCTTGCCAAGATCATAGATATCCTCGAAGTACCCGACAGCGGTAAGGTGGTCATTTTCGGCAAGGATGCCGGCAGCGATGATCTTTTCTGGGACATAAGATCTCACTGCTGTGTAGTTTTCCAGAACCCCGACAACCAGATCGTAGGCACTATGGTAGAAGAAGATGTTGCCTTCGGCCCGGAAAATCTCGGAGTACCCAATCCCGAATTAAGAGAACGTGTCGACCAGGCACTTAAAGACGTAGGTCTCTATGAGTTAAGAAACAGGGAGACTACGGCATTATCAGGCGGCCAGAAGCAGAAGCTCGCCATCGCGGGAGCTCTTGCCATGAAGCCTGACATCCTTATTCTCGATGAAGCGACGGCGATGCTTGATCCTTCAAGCAGGGATGATTTCCTTGAGCTTGTCGAGAAGATGCGCATGGAGAAGGGCTTAACGCTCATCACCATCACCCACGACATGACCGAAGCCTTAAGGTGCGATAAGATCATTGTCATAGACAAGGGCAAGGCCGTTTTGGAAGGCGCTCCCGAAGAGATATTCATGCTGGATAATCTCTGGGATTACGGACTTAAAAGACCTGTTAAATTCAATTTCGCTTTTGAGATAGCAAAGCTTACGGGTTCAGAACTTACCAAAGAAGATCTTAAAAGCGATGAGACGCTTCTTAACGCTATTGAGAAGATGCTGGCAAAGCCCGGTCTCAAAGCCCCGGAAGCTCCTGAAGATAACAATGCCCAAGACGGCGAAAAAGAGACCGTCATGTCCGTTAAGGACCTGTCATACACTTACGACGGCAGTGACGTTAAGGCGATAGACAACATCAATCTTGATATCAGAAAAGGCGAAGTGCTCGGACTTGTAGGCGAGAGCGGATGCGGCAAGACCACATTGATCTCACACATGAATGCCATCTTCAGACCTAAAGAAGGTGACGTCATCATCCATACAAAGGACGGCGACCTTTCCTGCAAGAACAAGAAGGATACGATGAAGATCAGACAGAATGTCGGACTTGTCTTCCAGTATCCGGAGTACCAGCTTTTTGAAGAGACGGTATTCAAAGACATAGGTTACGGCCTTAAGAAGATGAAGGTCTCCAAAGAAGAGGCTGCTGTGCGCGTTAAGGAAGCAGCATACCTTGTAGGCCTTACCGATAAAGAACTGAATTCCAGCCCGTTCGAATTATCCGGCGGTCAGAAGAGGCGTGTCGCAATGGCAGGCGTCCTTGTCATGAAGCCCGGAATACTTGTTCTTGACGAGCCCGCGAGCGGCCTTGACCCCAAGGGCAGGCAGGAGATGTTCAAGATAATAAGAAATCTCCGCGACAACGGCACCACTGTCGTACTCGTGTCACACAACATGGATGAGGCGGCAAAAAACTGCGACAGGATCTGCGTCATCGACGGCGGTAAGATCAAGGCTGTCGGTACGCCTGAAGAACTTTTCGAGAACAACAGGGCTTATGAGCTCGGCATACAGATACCGAGGATCACCAGATTTTCGGGGCTTATAAGATCGCGCCTTGAGAAAAAAATCCCCGGAATTAAGTTTGACAGCGTCAACTTCAATCCCGAGAAGGAAGCTGCCGCAATAGTAAGGGCAGTATGCGGAATGGGAGGTGCCGATGCTTAATAACATCAGTCTCGGCAGATACTATCCTGCCCATTCTTTCCTCCATGAGACAGATCCGAGAGTAAAGACTATCCTTTACTTCATCTATCTTGTCGCGATATTCATGGTCAAAGAGCCCATAACGATCGGAGTGCTGACGGGAGTCATTATCCTTCAGCTTGCCCTGGGCAAGATCACGCCGGGCATTTTGTGGAAGACTATAAAGCCGATCATTCCGCTCGCTCTGTTCATATTCATCATCAATATTCTTACAATCAAAGACGGAGAGGTATTGTTCTCCTGGAAATTCATAACGATCACGGGTTACGGCTTGCAGCGCGCTTCGATAATGGCGGTAAGACTGATCCTGCTCATCATCTCCACGAGCATACTTCTTACTCTGACCACGACGCCTCTTAAGATGAGCGACGCTTTGGAAGGCATCTTTAAGCCGCTGCAGATCATTAAGATCCCTGTGCACGAGATGGCCATGATGATGTCGATCGCACTGAGATTTATTCCCACGCTTGCATCTGAGACTGATAAGATCATGAAGGCCCAGCAGTCGAGAGGCGCTGACTACGATACGGGAAGCTTTATCAACAAGGTAAAAGGCTATATCACCGTGCTTATCCCGCTGTTCGTATCGAGCTTCAGGCGCGCGGATGAACTGGCCGTTGCCATGGATGCCAGATGCTATCACGGCGGCAAGGGCAGGACCAAGCTCAATCCTCTGAAGCTTACTCTAAGAGACGTGCTCGCAGGCATCATGTTTACGCTCCTTGCGGTGCTCGTGGTGATCATTGATTTGTCTTTGAGATAAAAGTTGCGCTGTGTTAGAATTCTAGTTGCTGATAAAAGCTATAAGCGAAAGGTTGGGTTTGCGAATGGGTTATTATTGCGGTATCGACTTGGGCGGCACTAATATCAAGGCCGGCATTGTCGATGGAGAAGGAAAGCTTCTTAACAAGTTGTCTATCAAGACAAGAGCTGAGAGATCTATGGAAGAGATCATCCACGACATGGGACAGCTTGCTGTTGATGCCATCAAGGATGCAGGTCTCGAGGTTAAGGATGCCTTGTGCATCGGCATCGGTTCTCCCGGAACTCCCGATAATGACGAAGGACTCCTCGTTTATTCGAGCAACCTTCCTTTCAACAAAGCTCCAATGAGAAAGCTCATCAGGGAAGTCGTAGACCTCCCCGTATATATCGATAACGACGCAAACTGCGCTGCAATGGCAGAGGCAGTTGCAGGCGCTGCAAAGGGCGCTAAGGATTCCGTTACCATCACGTTAGGTACGGGCGTAGGCGCAGGCGTCATCGTTAACGGAAGGATCTTCTCAGGATTCAACCAGGCAGGCTCCGAGTTCGGCCACACCGTTCTCGTATCAGGCGGCGTCCAGTGCGGATGCGGAAGAAAGGGCTGCTTTGAGCAGTATGCTTCTGCCACGGCTCTCGCAAGAATGACAAGAGAAGCTGCTGAAGCAAATCCTGATTCACTCCTCAACAAGGTCAAGGAAGATTTCGGCGAGTGGAATGCCCAGATCGCATTCGTCGCCATGAAGCAGGGCGACAAGGTCGCAGCTCAGGTAGTAGACAGCTACACCGATTACCTTGCTGACGGTCTCGCAAATGCCATCAACGCATTCATGCCCGAGATCCTCGTAGTAGGCGGCGGTGTCTGCAACGAAGGCGATCCGCTCCTTATCCCCATGCGCGAAAAGACCATGTCGCGCCCTTACTTCGGCCCCGGAGTCGCTAAGACCCGTATCGAGCTTGCCCAGATGGGCAACGATGCAGGTATCGTAGGAGCTGCCATGATGGGTAAGTCCTGCGTTGACGACGGCAAGAACGGCAAGTAATCAAGCCATGCCCAGAATAGCCTTCATCACCGAGTTTGACGGCACTGATTTTGCAGGATTCCAGTCACAGGAAAACGCAAGGGCGGTTCAGGATGTCCTCGAGAAGGCTTTAGAAGAACTTTACAAGACAAAGATCAGACTTACGGGGTGCTCCCGCACTGACGCAGGTGTACATGCAAGATGTCACTTAAGTCACGCGGACGTCCCGTTTGTTATTCCCGAAGATAAATTCCCGCTGGCAATGAACGCTCTTTTGCCTGACGATGTCGCCGTAAAGAAGTCGTTTTATGTGAACGATGATTTTTCCGCGCGCTTTGACATCAAGGGCAAGCGCTACATCTACCGCATCTATTCATCTCCCACGAGGAGCCCTTTGCTGGACCGCAATGCGTACTATTGTCCCGTTATTCCCGACATCGAGAAGATGAAGCTTGCAGCAGAAGCCTTCGCGGGCGAGCATGACTTTGCGGCTTTCTGCGCAACGGGCGGATCACAGAAGACTACGGTCAGAAGGCTATTCGGAGTAAAGGTTTTCGCGACAGGCGATGACCCGTGTCAGATAGAGATCGAAGTATCAGGCGAGGCATTCCTCTATAACATGGTCAGGATCATAGCGGGAACTCTTCTTTATGTTGGCCAGGGCAAGATCGAACCTGAAGCGGTCAAGGATATAATCGCAAACTGTGACAGAAGCCTTGCGGGCAAGACACTGCCTGCCAAGGGACTGACGCTTGAAGAAGTGTTTATCTGATGTTCCGGTAAGGAAGTCATCCTAAAGACCGGAAATGCTGCTTTCAGGATGAATTTTCCTTTAAAAATCATCCCGGTGGCCGCGAAAACGGACGTTCAGGATGAATTCTTAACCATTTTCATTATATTAATAAAATACTCCTGAGGTGATATAATTATTCAAATGCGGGCCGGAATACCCGCATTAATTAAAAATAGGGAGGATTAAGTATATGCCTGACATCAGTATGTGGATAGTATGGCTTGTAATAGCTGTTATTATGCTGGTCATCGAAGCTGCGACGACAGGCCTTGCTACGCTTTGGTTCGCGATAGGTGCTATCGTTGCCATGATCATGGACCTTTGCGGGGCTTCTCTTGCTTCGCAGATCATAGTGATGGCTGCCGTGTCCGCGGTCTGCTTCGTTCTTTGCATGATCTGGGTCAAGCCGAAGCTCGAAACGCTTCGCAAGAAGAACATCCAGAGGACCAATGCGGACAGATTGATCGGAAGAGAAGGGATAGTGATCGTACCTCTGAATAAGGACGAGGGCAAAGGCCAGGTCAAGGTCGACGGACAGATCTGGAGCGCTAAGGCCGATACGGATATCTCAGAAGGTATCAAGGTCACGATCAAAGCAATTGAAGGTGTTAAGCTCGTAGTCGAGATAGCATAACCAGGGGAGGAAAGAATTATGTCAATTACATTAGCAGGTGTATCAACAGGTACAGTTATCGGAATCGCGATCGCAGTAATCGTACTGCTTGTACTCATCGTTCCGAACATCAAGATCGTTCCGCAGGCAGCAACGTTCATCATCGAGCGTCTCGGAACATACAGAACAACATGGGAGACAGGCTTCCATATGAAGGTGCCTTTCATTGACCGTGTCGCAAAGAAGATCTCACTCAAGGAGAAGGTAGCAGACTTTGCTCCCCAGGCCGTTATCACAAAGGATAACGTTACGATGCAGATCGATACGGTCCTTTTCTATCAGATCGTAGATCCTAAGCTCTACACATACGGTATCGAGCGTCCTATCGTAGCTATCGAGAATCTCTCCGCTACGACACTCCGTAACATCATCGGTGACCTGGAGCTCGACCAGACACTCACATCAAGAGACATCATCAACACAAGGATGAGAGAGATCCTTGACGAGGCTACAGATCCCTGGGGCATCAAGGTAAACCGCGTTGAGCTCAAGAACATCATCCCGCCTAAGGAGATCCAGGCTGCGATGGAGAAGCAGATGAAGGCTGAGCGTGAGAAGAGAGAAAAGATCCTCATCGCAGAAGGTCAGAAGGAATCTGCTATCAGAGTCGCAGAAGGTGAGAAGGAAGCCGCTATCCTCAGAGCTGAGGCTAAGAAGGAAGCAGCTATCAAAGAAGCAGAAGGTCAGGCTCAGGCTATCCTCGCAGTACAGGAAGCTACGGCTAAGGGTCTTCAGATGATCAAGGACGTAGGCGCTGATGACGGACTTATCGCCATCAAGGGTCTTGAGACTCTCGCAAAGGTAGGCGAGGGCGCTTCCACAAAGATCATCATCCCTTCAGATCTGCAGGGTATCGCAGGTCTCACAACGACGATCAAAGAGATCGCAAAATCGTAAAATAGACTAAGGTCTTTAGGAGGAATATGTAATGGATTACGGTATGTGGAATGACAGAACCAACATGAGCATGCTCACAGACTTCTATGAGCTCACCATGGCAAACGGTTATCTGAACAGCGGAAACAGGGACAAGGTCGTTTATTTCGACATGTTCTTCAGAAACATTCCTGAGAACGGCGGATATGCCGTCATGGCAGGTCTCGAGCAGGTAATAGACTACCTCTCAAGCCTTAAGTTCTCAGAAGATGACCTCGCTTTCCTCAAGGATAACTATCACTTCAACGACGAGTTCATCAGTTACTTAAGAGGTTTTGAATTCACTTGTGATGTCTGGGCTATCCCGGAAGGAACTGTCGTATTCCCCAAGGAACCTCTCGTTAAGGTAAGAGGACCCATCATCCAGGCCCAGCTCCTTGAGACCGCGCTTCTTTGCACGATCAACCACCAGACGCTTATCGCTACAAAGACCGCAAGGATCGTAAGGGCTGCCGAGGGCAGACCTGTCATGGAGTTCGGTGCGCGCCGCGCGCAGGGCTTCGACGCTTCCGTTCTTGGAGCAAGAGCTGCTTACATTGCAGGCGCTGCAGGCACTTCCTGCACTATCTGCGGACAGCAGTTTAATATCCCGCTCTCCGGCACAATGGCTCACTCCTGGGTAATGCTTTTCGACAACGAGTTCGAAGCATTCAAGGCATACTCACTCGCATATCCTGACGGAGCACTTTTGCTCGTTGATACATACGACGTTCTCCGCTCGGGTATTCCGAATGCGATCAAGTGTGCCAAGGAAGTCTTGGAGCCCATGGGCAAGAGACTCAAGGGTATCAGGATCGACTCCGGCGACCTTACTTACATGACTCAGAGCGCACGTAAGATGCTCGATGAAGCAGGCCTTACGGACTGCAAGATCACAGTATCCAACGCGCTTGACGAATATCTCATCAGAGATCTTATCAGCCAGGGCGCATGCATCGATTCTTTCGGTGTAGGCGAGAGACTTATCACATCCAAGGCTGAGCCCGTTTTCGGAGGCGTTTACAAGATCGCAGCCGTTGAAGCAGACGACGGTACGATCATTCCTAAGATGAAGATCTCCGATTCCATCGGCAAGGTAACAAATCCCTGCAGCAAGAAGATCGTAAGATTCTACGACAACGCTACGGGCAAGGCTCTGGCAGACGTCGTTATGGTCGCTGATGAGGAGATCCCGAACGGCGAGCCTTATGAGATCTTCGATCCTGACAACACATGGAAGTCCAAGGTGCTCGAAAACTATACGGCAAGAGAGATCATGGTCCAGATCTTCAAGGGCGGCAAGCTCGTTTACGACAAGCCTGCCATCGGCGAGATCAGAGCTTACTGCACAAAGGAACTCGATTCACTCTGGGATTCCGTCAAGAGATTCGAGAATCCTCACAACTACTATGTCGACCTGTCACCTAAGCTCTGGAAGATCAAGGACGACATCTTGAGATCTTACAGAAAAAGATAAGGAGAAATAGAAATGGCAAATCCGATTGTTACGATCCAGATGAAAGACGGCGGCGTTATGAAGGCAGAGCTTTATCCTGATATCGCGCCCATCACAGTAAAGAACTTCGTAGACCTGGCAGCTAAGGGCTTCTATAACGGCCTTATCTTCCACAGAGTCATCCCTGACTTCATGATCCAGGGCGGCGATCCTGAGGGCACAGGCATGGGCGGTCCCGGCTACTGCATCAAGGGCGAGTTCTCCGCTAACGGCGTCAGGAACGACTTAAAGCACACCAGGGGCGTTCTCTCCATGGCACGTGCAAATGATCCTGATTCTGCAGGCTCACAGTTCTTCATCATGCACGCTGACTATCCGTATCTTGACGGACAGTATGCCGCTTTCGGCAAGCTCATCGAAGGTATCGAGGTAGTCGATAAGATCGCTTCGGTCAGGACTGACTATAACGACAGACCTTTAGTACCCCAGCAGATCGAGTTCATGACCGTTCAGCTCTGATAAAGGTTTAACAAAAAGCAATTTAACGGCGGGGACTGAAGGACAAGGATAATGAAGGAAGTAAAGCAGATAGGGGATGTATCCAAATCAAAGCAGAAGGCTGTCGGTGCCAAAAGACAGTCTTCACGCGAGAAGAAGATCATCACGATACCTTATCCGTGGCTTTACGCTTCAGCAGTCCTTTTCCTGACGATCCCGCTGTTTATGTTTTTCTTAGGGTATCTGCGCCTGCCGGTAGGCATCCCGCTTATGGTGATCTTTGCGGGAATACTGATGTTCTGCATTTCCGACTGTCTTAACGATGCGGACGGACATAAGCTGATAAGGCAGGACCACAGCCTTCAGATTCCGCTGTCTTATCTGGTGGGATTTGCGGTCACGGCGCTTTTGCTCTCGTTTATTTCCGGTGCGGGCGAATATATCTACACTCTCCAGGACCACGCTTTCAGACGCGCGATCTTAAGAGACCTCATAGATTACGACTGGCCGGTCATCTACAATTATTCGACACAGACAAATCCCGAAGTGGTCAAGATCTTCGGGATCGCTTCAGGCGAGAGGGCTTTCTCGTATTACTTTATCTACTGGATGCCCGCAGCTCTCGCAGGAAAGATATTCGGCTTCGGCTTCGGCAACTTTGTCCTTCTGATCTGGAATGCCATCGGCATCTTCCTCTGCTTCATGACAGCGAGCGCGGTCATAAAGAGATTCACCGTTGCCGTTCCTTTCTTGTTCGTATTTTTCTCAGGACTTGACGTGCTGCCGAATCTCGTCTATTCATTCATCCCGTACGGAGGCTGGCGCTGGTTTGAAGGCTATGTGCCCGTAATGTCTTATGTCAGCAACTTCAGGGAACTCGCGAGCGTCTATAACCAGATGGTGCCCTGCTTCCTGATAGTCGCTCTTTTGCTCATGTCAAAGAACATCCGATCGATCGGCCTTACCGCAGGAATACTCTTTGCGTATTCGCCCTGGGCCGTATTCGGGATCCTGCCCATGGTGGCAGCGATACTCTTTAGAAAAGAGAACAGGGCCTCTACGACATTAAAGACTGTCACCAACATATTCAGCCCTGCAAATATCTCTTCAGCCTTCCTGCTGCTTTTAGTGTTCGGAAGTTACTACATGTCCAATTCCGGAGCAGTCGGCTTCAGAGGAGTTGCCTGGAAATTCTTCGATAATCCGTTGATGTTTATTCCCGCTTATATCGTATTCGTCGCAGTGGAAGTGCTGCCGTTCGTAATAATGCTCTATAAGCGCGAGAAAAGTAATATCATTTTCTGGGCAGCGGCTGTTACGCTTCTCATAATCCCTTTGTACAGGATCACCGAGATGAATGATTTTACGATGAGAGGATCGATGCCCGCATTGTTCTTCTTCTGCATCGGGATAAGCGGACTTGTCGGCGATGTAATGGATGAGAAGAATACGCCCAAGACAAAGAAGGGCTGGCTTAAGTCCGCGGCCGTCATGTTTACCGTAATACTCATGATGTTCCCGACATTGATGAATCTCTTCATCATATTCGGTTCTGTTATCAACGGTGATAAGAGCGATAAGGAAGATATCGGTTCATTCGGCAACATCAATACGGCTTCATATGCCGAAGTCATTCAGGAACAGTTCTTTGCGGAAGGTTACGAGGACAGTTTCTTCTACAGATATTTAGCGAAATGATCAGTCTTTAGACTCTTCGGAAGGGATGTAGATCGGCCTGCCCTTAGACTCGATGTAAGTTCTTCCGATATATTCGCCTAAGATTCCGAGGCACATAAGAATAAGACCGCCGATAAAGAGGATGAAGCACAAGAGGGAAGGATAACCAGGTACCTCATTGTAGATCCTCAATATGATCGCGCGGATGAAGTAGTAGACGAGGTAAGCAAATCCGAGGAAAGCAAAGAAGAATCCCGAATATGTCGCAAGCCTCAGAGGTGCTGTCGTAAATGATACGATGCCGTCGACGGCATAGCGGAAGAGTTTCCAGAAGCTCCACTTGGTCTCGCCTGCGGCACGCTCGACATTCTCATGCTCTACCCACTTGGTCCTGAAGCCGACCCACGCGAAAATACCCTTTGAGAAACGCTGGCGCTCGGTAAGGCTCAGGATGGCATCGACGACTTCGCGTCTCATAAGCCTGAAGTCTCTTGCGCCGTCTGCGATCTCGATATCGCACATGCGGTTGATCATCTTATAGAAGCGGCGCGCGAAGAAGCTCCTGATCATGGGCTCGCCTTTACGCGTGACTCTTCTTGCGGCGATGATGTCGTAATCGCCGGTGTCGAGGTCTTGTATCATCTGCGGAATAAGTGACGGCGGATCTTGCATGTCGGCATCGAGGATGGCGATGTAATCGCCTTTTGCCTTCTGCATGCCTGCATACATTGCAGCTTCCTTACCGAAATTCCTTGAGAAGAAAACATATTTAACGGACTTGTCGCTCTCAGCCAGAGACTTGATGATCTGCGCTGTCTTGTCGCGGCTTCCGTCGTTAACGAAAACAAACTCGTAAGATCTGTCGGGAGAAGTGTCTTCCCTGCGGACATTGCACAGTGCTTCATAAAGGATCGGCAAAGATCCTTCTTCGTTATAGCAGGGAACTATAAGACTTATCAGCACAACACGCTCTCCTTAAAATCATCAGCAGTCACTTAAGTGATGCCGGTCTCTCCCAGACTATTTAATCTGTTTTGCGACAATTGCGCGAGCACCGCGAGACGCAGTCGCGAAATAGATTAAATAGTCTGTTTGTATTATAATCAAAAAATCTGAATCATTACAATAAAAAGCCGAAGAAAGGGCAGACTGATAATGAAAGAACTCTCAAGTCTTGACGGCGGTTCCGCGAAGAAACCGTCAGGCAAAACGACAGGAAAACCGTCAAGTAAACAGCCAGTTAAGCCTGCTTTGAAGCCGCGCGGAAAACGTGACCTTCGTCCGCTTATTGCTTTCGCTTTAACACTGGTCCTTTATCTTGCTGCAATGGTTCTTTGCAACAAGTATCCTCTGGGCCAGTATTCATTCCTTCAAAGTGATCTGAAGTCCCAGTATGCTCCTTTCCTTGCTCTGCTGAAAAACAAGCTCGCTGACTTAAACAGCGTGCCCGGGGAGCATGTCGGATCTTATCTCACATATTCATTCCAGTTAGGTCTCGGAAAGAACTTCATGAGCACCTTCGGATATTACCTCGCAAGCCCTTTCAATCTGATATATCTTTTCGTTGACGAAGCACAGATCGACGCAGCGGTTATTACGATCGTCATCTTAAAGCTCAGTCTTGCAGCAAGCTTCATGAGCCTTTTCCTCGGAAAGAGGATCGAGGATAAGAAGTCATACTGGCCCGTCCTTCTCGGAATCGCTTATGCGTTTTCGCTCTATTCACAGGCATATATCTTCCACATCATGTGGCTCGATGGCTATATGCTCCTGCCCCTGATCCTTTTCTTCACGGAGAAGTTTATAAGTGAGCAGAAGTATCTGGGACTCATCGTTACTTTGCTGATGCTTTTTGCCACGAATTACTACATCGCATACATGGCAGGCATCGCATGCTTCCTGTATCTGTGCATCAGGATGTTTGTCCTGAAGATTGATATCAAAAAGGCTGCCGGCATCTGCGTCAGATATGTTCTTACCGCAGGTTTTACCGCGCTTATTACTGCAGTATTGCTGGTGCCTGTAGGACTCGACACGATCGGCAATGCTGACCGGACAATATTGACCCGCGGTGACAGTGCGATCACATATTCGCCTCTGACGCTTATCCATATGTTCCTTTTGGGTGAGCCCGGGGATTTCAGGGATATCATGATCAGCAACTATCCGTTCCTCTTCATCTGCCTGCCGGTGACCATATTGATGCTCATCTATTTCATCAGCCCGGTGTTCAAGGGAAGAGAGAGAAAGGTCCACGCTTTCTCTATGCTCGGCGTGCTGCTGTCGACCGCGGTCTACGTAATCGATAAGGCATGGCAGGTCTTTGACGATCCCAACTGGTTCTGGCACAGACAGGTATTCGTATTCCTGCCTTTGTTCCTGATGATCTCATTAAGAGTGCTTCTCAAGATCAAGGAAGTCGCAAGAAAAGACATCGTCAGGGTAATGCTCATCATGTTCGCGCTCATCGTCATCGACTGCTCATTCGGCGCGCTCAAGGGCCAGAGCAAGGCAGTCGTTTATAACTTCGTATTAACGCTTGTCTATTGCGGATTCCTGTCCTGCTATTCCATCGAAAAGTGGCCCGGGCAGCTCCACGACATGCCGAAGATGATATCGCCTCTGATGTCGTTCATCGTTGTTTTCGAGCTGGTATTCGCAGGTCCGATGCTGTCATCCGGCATTGAGACGATGACACTTTTCGGAGGTCCTGCCGAAGAATACAGCGATTCAATCAGGGCTGAGAGCCAGTTCGGCGATTATGCCAAGGCGCGCAACGCAAGCACGGGCACATTCAGGGCAGAGACGGACAGCGTCCCCGAATATACGCTTAAATATTACATCGACGAGGGCCAGGCTTTCTACGGCGATTACCACGGACTGTCTTTCTTCAACTCGAATTCAAACAAGCCGATGCAGCGCTTCGTCAAGCAGCTCGGCATGCAGACAAACTACAATTACTTCGCGACAGGACATTCTTACACGGCGCCTTCGACAGACTGTTTCTTCTCGATCGCTTCCGTATCGGCAAAAAGAGACATCGATATCTACCGCCTCGAGGGCTCTGATTCCTATGGCGCGGGATTAAAGTTCTACGCCAACGATGACGTCCTTCCTTTGGGCTTTGCGGCTGATAAGGGCGCCATGGATTTTGATTTCTACAGGCTCGAAAAAGACACGTCAGAGAAGAACTACTACGCATTGCAGAACGACTGGTACCGCTCAATGTTCCCTGAAGCATTCACAGAAGATTTCTTCTGTGAGATCGACGAGAGCGTAACGGGCGCGCCCGAGATCAAGAATGGCGTATCCTTCAAGTCCGGTGATTATCTCACCAACGAGGATTACATAAGGAAGAACGATCCCGAGTACCGCTCCCGTGCAGTTACCGAAGATCCCTTTGGCCTTGAGAAGAATGTCTACTATGAGCTCAAGGATGAACAGACCGTCCTTTATAAGTCCAATGAGAAGATCCCGATCGTTATCGAGTATAACTTCAAGGCTCCCACGACAGATGAGATATACTGTTCGCTCGTCACAGGCAGGATCGTGGACGGCGCCGATGTCTTTGTCAACGGCATCAAGATAAGCAGCTTCAATTCCGATGCTTATTATTCGCAAGTTTTCAGGATCGGAAGCTTTGAGGAAGGCGAAGACGTAAAGGTAACTTTCCTTGCAAGCGATAAGAGCTTTACATATCTCAACATAAGATTCGCAAGTTTTGATACGGCAAAGTTCTCAGAGCAGCTTGCAGAAGTAAACACATCAAAGGTCAGCATGGCTGAAGCTTACGACGGATACGTTAAGTTCAACGTAAACGGACTTGAAGAAAACGAGACAGTCATCACGACTATCCCCGCTGAAGAAGGCTGGCAGCTTTATATCGACGGCAGCCCCTGCGATTACAAGGTCTACCAGAATGCGTTCATCTCATTTGACGCAGGATCAGGCAGCCACACCGCAGAGCTCGTCTTTACCGCTCCGGGCCTTAAGGGCGGAGCCGCAGTATCCTGCGCAGGCATCGTTCTTCTGGCGGCATTCGTATTTGTTGATAAAAAGCGCACGAAAATGAAAGAAAAACAATGACGTTTTGAGTATCTTATATTGCGGAATTAACAGTTAAAGTGCTTTGGAGGTATTGAACATGGATTTTATGAAAGCTTATGAACTCTGGTCGACAGATCCTTTTTTCGATGAGGGTACAAGAAATGAACTGATCGCGATCAAGGACGACACCAAGGAGATCGAAGACAGATTCTACAGAGATCTTGAGTTCGGTACGGCAGGCTTAAGAGGCGTGCTCGGCGCAGGAACCAACAGAATGAACGTCTACACAGTAGCCAAGGCTTCCGAGGGACTTGCAAAATACATTCTCTCTGAGGGTGAAGAGGCCATTAAGAGAGGCGTAGTCATCTCCTATGACTCAAGACATTTCTCACCCGAGTTCGCACAGATCACGGCTCAGGTCCTCGCAGCAAACGGCATCCCCAGCAAGCTCTCTGACGAATTAAGACCTGTACCGGTACTTTCATATTCCGTCAGATACTTCAAGGCATTTGCAGGTGTCATGATCACTGCATCCCACAACCCTTCCAAGTACAACGGATACAAGGTCTACGGCGAGGACGGCGGACAGGTGCCGCCTGAAGCAGCTGATGCAGTCCTCGCTAACATCGAGGCTATCGAAGATATCAGAGCCATCAAGATGATGGACTTCGAGGAAGCAAAGGCAAAGGGCCTCGTTACTTCCTTTGGTCCCGAGATCGACGAGGCATTCACAAACATGCTCACAAAGCTCGTCGTTGACCAGCAGGCTATCGACAAGCAGGCTGACATGAGCATCGTTTACACACCTCTGCACGGCTCGGGCAACAAGCCTGTCAGAAGGATCCTTGAGGCAGTAGGCTTTAAGAATATCCACATCGTTAAGGAGCAGGAGCTTCCGGACGGCGCGTTCCCTACGGTAAGCCTTCCTAACCCCGAGAACCCTGAGGCTCTCTCGATGGCTATCGAGCTTGCCAAGAAGACCGATGCTTCCCTGGTATTCGGCACAGACCCTGACTCTGACCGTATCGGCGCTGCTGCCAAGGTCATCGAGAACGGTGAAGTTAAGTATAAGTGCTTCTCCGGCAACCAGATGGGCCTTATGCTCTTGGATTACATCCTCGATGCTAAGAAGAACCTCGGAACACTTCCCGAGAATTCTTTCGCGGTCACAACGATCGTTTCTTCCAAGCTCGTAAAGAGCATCTGCGACTACTATGGCGTAGAGCTCCAGGAGACACTTACCGGCTTCAAGTTTATCGGCGAGAGGATCAAGCTCGACGATGAGTTCGGCAATAAGCACTTCCAGTTCGGCTTCGAAGAGAGCTACCGCTATCTCTCAGGCGTTGACGTACGTGATAAGGATGCCGTTGTAGCAGCAATGCTCATCTGCAACATGGCTGCTGCATCTTTCGAGAAGGGTGAGACACTGGCTGACAGACTTGACCACCTCTATGAAAAGTACGGCTACGGTATCGAGCAGACGATAAGCTGCATGCTCGAGGGCAAAGAGGGCATCGAGAAGATCGGAAAGTGCATGGTAGAGCTCAGAAACGAGCTTTCAGAATGCAAGAACCTTGAACAGGCCAAGAGCCTCCTTGGCGGCGCTACAGTTACGGCAGTCCGCGATTACAAGGAATCCAAGCGTTACGACTTCACGGAAGACGGCGTAAAGGTCTCCGACATCACTCTTCCCAAATCCAACGTTCTCCTCTATGAGCTCGGCGGCAACAAGGGAATCGACTGGGCATGCGCAAGACCTTCAGGCACAGAGCCCAAGCTCAAGATCTACATGGGCGTTTACGATTCCGATAAGGCAAACGCAGAGAAGTCCTTTGAGACGATCAAGGGACAGGTAGAGAGCTACGTTAAGTCAAAGCTTAACTAAAACGAATTTACCAGCGGAATAATGTATTCATAGACAGCCTTGGCAAAGCCGAGGCTGTCATAATTTGCGGTGATATATGAAGCGGCAGCCTTAACGCCTTCCGTGGCGTTGCCCATAGCGATGCCGTATCCGGCAGACTCGATCATGGAGATGTCGTTATCGCTGTCTCCTATCGCGAAAGTATTCTCAGCCGGAATGCCGAGGTATTCTGCAAGCGACAGCAAAGCGTTGCCTTTGGTCACGTCCCTGCACATGACGTCGAAAAGATCAAAGCCTGACGAGAGGAACTCAAGGTCAGGGTCACAAGAGAACCTGTCTACGATCTTTTTATCGGGCCTGATAAGAAGAATCTTGTTAAACTTCGGGATCTTATTAAGCTCGGGAAAGCTCCTGTCGATGTCTATTATTGGGGACTGCTTGGCGGGTTCCACGCCTACGTTATAGCCTTCCACGAAGAATTTACGGGATGAATTGGGCGCGAAAAAGATGCCCTCGTCGGAATACAGGGTGGCATCTGCGTCGTTGTCCAGAAGATATCTTAAAAGGTCACGGATCTTGGAGTCTTCAAAATCTTTTGAAGCAAACTGCTTTCTTGCTGCCGCATCAAAGAGTGAGCCGCCGTTGCTCGTAATGACCGGAACCTCGATTCCCAAGTCTTCGGCAAACTTGCCGACCAAAAAAGAGGAGCGGCCCGTGGCGATCGTAAATGCCACTCCCGCACCTTTAAGTGCCCTGATAGCTTCTTTATTGCCTTCGGGGACGTCTTTGCCGGGGGCAAGAAGCGTGCAGTCCATGTCTGCGGCAAGCAGTGCTTTGTATGTTTTTTCTGTGCTCATCATTAACTCCACGAGGATTATAAACGATTTTACAATAAGGACACGACAAAAATTCTTTATTTTCTGACATTATGTACCTATGTCGCGGTTGAAGTTTATAGTTTCAAAGTTTATTATTGTGTAGGATTTTTAAAAGAACACTTGGGAATAAGTGAAGGGGTTTAATAGACATGAAGAGAAAAGCCGGTCAGGCACCGAGTCCGAGCAGAGGTTCCTCAGTCAGGAGCACATCTCTCGTACCCGTTGAGAATAGCGATTCTACGAAGCTGGAAGTCTCAGAAAGTGAGGCTCCTAAGGCTTTGGCCACAAAAACACCAGACGAGATTTTCGACATTTCCGTTGAAAAGAATGAAGACAGCATTATAGAGGCTCCTGTTAAGGCCAGCTCCGAAGTTGTTGCCGCTAAGAGCACTTCAGGCAAGAGCAGTCCTTCAAAGAGCAGCTCATCTAAGAGTGGTTCTTCAAAGAGCAGCTCATCTAAGAGCAGTTCTTCCAAGAGCGGTTCAGACTCTGCAAAATCCGGAGTAAGATCTGCAAAGGCAAAGGGCAAGGGCAAGAAGAAGAGAAGGAGCCTTGTTCCGCTCCTTTCCGTTATCCTGCTGCTTGAGCTTCTCGGTCTCGGAGCACACTACTATCTGTACCGTATCGGTTACTTCAAGCCGACGATCATGGTAACGATGGCTGACGGCAGCCAGCAGAAGATCAAAGTCGAAGACGCTTACGCTGAGATCAATATCGACAAGTTCTATCAGGGAACAAAGATCGACGGCATCGAGGTAGGCGGCATGACTTTGGATGAGGCATATACGGCCGTTTCAGCTTCACTTCCCGAAGAACCTGAAGATGTAACCGTAAAGCTCAATGTGGAAGGCAAGCTCTACCCGGTAGATTTTACCGACGTTACTTTCGAGTACAACGCAAAAGAAGTAGTTGACGAAGCATACAAATTGTACAGACCTACGAGCGATGATCCGGACGAGCTCTCGGCATGCTATAACGCCATCCAGCAGCTCAAGGTCACTCCCGTGGAGTTTGAGACTGCATATTCGGTACACATCGACGGTATCGCAGAAAAGGTCCACGAAGTGTTAGATCCTCTTCTCGACCAGTTCGCTACCACAAAGGATGCTGCGATCGAAGACTTCGATCCCGAGACAAAGACATTTACGATCACCAAGGAACAGAAGGGTTATGTTCTTGACGTTGACGGCGCTATCCAGGGCGTAAAGGATCTCTTCGATTCCAAGAAGTATTCCGGAATGGTCAAGGTCCCTACAGTTCTCAAGGCACCTGACGTTACCGAAGAGATGCTCAACGAGCAGTTCGGTCTTGTTTCCGAGTTCTCCACAAAGTGCTCGAGCAATACCAACCGTAACAACAACATCTCACAGGCATGCAAGTATATCAGCGGAACGATCCTCCAGCCCGGAGAACAGTTCTCATTCAATAAGGTAGTCGGCGTAAGAACCTATGAAAGAGGCTTCAGAGAAGCTACCGTTATCCTCGGCGGCCAGTACGAGCAGGGACTTGGCGGCGGTATCTGCCAGGTAAGCTCGACACTTTATAACGCTGTCGCCAAGGCTGATCTTAAGGTAGTAGAGCGTAACAACCACGCATGGCCTTCCGATTACGTTCTTACAGGATGCGATGCTACAGTTGACTATCCTGCTCTTGACTTCAAGTTCGAGAACAACACCGACTTCCAGGTAATCGTTGTCATGTGGTTCAAGGACAACACGGTCTATGCCGAGATCTACGGCAAGAAGCTGCCTGACGGACAGTACATCAAGCTCGAGTCAAACATTATCAGCACAACCGGTGCAGGCCCTAACGAGTATGTCGAAGATAAGACAATGCCTGCAGGCCAGCAGAAGACACTGAGAGCAGCCCACCAGGGACAGACGGCAAGGATCTACAAGGTATGGTTCGATAAGGATGACAAGGAGATCAAGCGCGAGGAGTATTACACGACTTCCTACAAGGCTTTCGGTACGCGTATCGCGGTAGGAACCCTCAATGGCGACGGTACATATGCGGTCCTTGATACAAAGACCGGTGAGGTATCGGCAGCATCGACAACTCCTTCACCGACCACGGATCCGACGACAACAGAAAATCCTACGTCACCCCCGACGACAACAGAAAATCCTACGTCACCCCCGACGACAACGGATAATCCTACGGATTCACCGACACAGGCGGTCGAAGATCCCAATCAAGGCGGAGGCGGCAGTGAAGACAACAACCAGAACGGCGGCTAGTCTTTTAAAAACTTAAAGATCTTATAAGAGCTCTCTTCAATATGAAGAGGGCTCTTTTAAATAAAAAATAAATATATAATTTTTCGCTTTTATGTCCCCATTCTTGTGTAAATGGGTTTATAATTATTCAGTCATTATTAGAGGACCCTCTCTTTATGTGAGGGAACTCGCAAAGAATTTTCCAAAGGAGATCATGTTTATGGCAGAACTGACAAAGAAAACCATGGACGGTAACGAGGCTGCTGCGTATACTTCGTATGCATTTACTGAGAACGCTGCAATTTACCCTATTACACCGTCATCCCCTATGGCTGATCACACAGATCAATGGGCTCAGCAGGGAAGAAAGAATATTTTCGGACAGACGGTTAACATCGTCGAGATGGAGTCTGAGGGAGGCGCTTCCGGTGCTGTTCACGGCTCACTCGCTACAGGTGCTTTAACCACAACTTATACCGCATCACAGGGTCTCCTTTTGATGATTCCTAACATGTACAAGATCGCAGGCGAGCTTCTCCCTTGCGTATTCCATGTTTCCGCAAGAGCTCTCGCTGCTCACGCACTGAACATTTTCGGTGACCATGCAGACGTTTACGCTTGCCGTCAGACAGGTTTCGCAATGCTCTGCGCTAACTCCGTTCAGGAAGTTGCAGACCTTGCAGCAGTTGCTCACCTTTCTTCAATCAAGACAAGAGTTCCTTTCCTCCACTTCTTCGACGGTTTCCGTACATCACACGAGATCCAGAAGATCGAGGTTATCGACTACGACACACTCGGATCTTTGGTTGACTACGATGCAATCAAGGCTTTCCGTAAGAGAGCTCTTTCTCCTAACCACCCGACACTCCGTGGTACAGCTCAGAACCCTGATATCTACTTCCAGGGCAGAGAAGCTTCCAACCCGTTCTATCTTGCAGTACCTGACCAGGTTCAGTACTACATGGATAAGATCAACGAGATCCGCGGCACAGACTACAAGCTCTTCAATTACTATGGCGCAGCTGATGCTGACCGTGTAATCATCGCTATGGGTTCTGTCTGCGAGACAGCTGAAGAAGTTATCGACTTCCTCAACGCTCACGGCGAAAAGGTCGGTCTCGTTAAGGTTCACCTCTATCGTCCTTTCTCTGCTGAGAAGCTCCTCGAGGCAATCCCTTCAACAGTTAAGGCTATCGCAGTTCTCGACAGAACAAAGGAGCCCGGTTCTTATGCAGAGCCTCTCTTCCTTGACGTTGCTGCAGCTTATGTCGGCAAGAATGCTCCTAAGCTCATCGGCGGCCGTTATGGTATGGGTTCCAAGGACACAACACCTGAGTGCGTACTCGCTGTTTATAAGGAACTCAAGAAGGATCAGCCTAAGGAAAGATTCACCATCGGTATCGATGATGACGTTACTTTCCTCTCACTCGACTGCTCCGAGTCCATCGAAGTTGCAGGCGAAGGCACAGTCCAGGCTAGATTCTGGGGTCTCGGCGCAGACGGTACAGTCGGTGCTAACAAGAACTCCATCAAGATCATCGGTGACCATACTGACATGTATGCTCAGGCATACTTCTCATATGACTCCAAGAAGTCCGGCGGTATCACGATCTCTGACTTGAGATTCGGTACAACACCTATCCGTTCCACATACCTCATCAACAAGGCTGACTTCGTAGCTTGCCACAACCAGTCTTATGTTTATGAGTACGATATGCTCTCCACACTCAAGCCCGGCGGAACATTCCTCCTCAACACACAGTGGACAAGAGAAGAGCTCGAGGACAGACTCCCCGGCTCAATGAAGAGATATATCGCTAACAACAACATCAAGTTCTATACAATTGACGCTGTTGCTAAGGCTAAGGAG
>JAEFBB010000032.1 GCA_016292215.1 Saccharofermentans sp.
TTTCCCGATAAATGGCTCCAGGATTACGGGGTAACCCCGCAAGACCCTGATTACAGGCCCTCTAAGAGGATGAGACCTTTTCCGGAAGGTCTTATTGCAGTTGTTTTCTGCGTTGCCTGCTACTGCATCACCATTTTCTTCTGCAGAAATGCATATATCGAGGGTCATTTCAGGCCCATGCACCTCGCTGTGATCTTCCTCGTGATCCCCGTGCTTCTGCTCGTCATGATGGCAGACAAGCTCAACAGGATCATCCCTGACCAGTTCACCATCTACATCGCGTTCTGCGGTGTTTTGTCCGTTTTATCCGACGTCTTCGAAGGCTCCGTCTGGTTCTCTGACGGCGTCAAGTGGTACGTACCGGTCCTCAACAAGATCATCGCTTCCCTCATCGGAGGCGGCGTCATCTGGCTCATCGGTTTCTTATCGATCACATTCCTGGGCCGCGAAGGCATGGGAATGGGCGACATGTGGCTCCTTTTCGCGACGGGCCTCATCACAGGCTGCTACGGTCTGATCGTTCTTATCTATGTATCTATCTTCTCCGCTTTGATCTTCGCTATCCCGCTCCTTATCAGGAAGAGAAAGAGGATCGCAGCAGAGAAGAAGAGGATCGCCGATTCGCCCGACCCCAGAAAAGAGAAGCTCAAGATCCAACGTGAGAAGGCCGCCATCCACTTCGCGGAAGACCCGGATTACATGGCTTTCGGACCTTTCCTCGCGCTGGGCTGCGCAGTGTTCGCCATCATGGAGCCCTTCTTCTTTGAGAAGATGCTCGATACTATGAATCTTCTCGGAGTGTATTTCTGATGGCTGTGCTCAAGGCAGTTAAAGACTTCCTGGTTCACGCATTTAAATATCCTAAGCCTTTCAACTGGGGATATCCCGTATTCTTCGGCTCCTGCGGCCTGATCTTCGCAGTCTTTTTATCCAAGCTCATGTTCGCGGGCGCGTTCCCGTTCTCTTCGACATCGCTTATCGGCTGCGCGGTCATCGTGCTCCTGCTCGTAATGGCAGCATTCCTGGTACCTTCAGTCCTGATGGCAGAGAAGGGCGGACTCGACATCACCGGCCGCTACACCGGCATCGGAGCCCTGATCCTGGCATTCCTGTCGGGTGCTCCGCTCTACCTGATAAAGGCCGCATTCCATAATTTCGCGCTTGCTTTCTGGCTTAAGAACGGCGGCTCCGTTATCTTCCCGGCCATTTTCTATCACCTGGATGAGATCAACGGGCTGACGCTTTTCCTGAGCATCTTGATAGACACAATAGTCCCCGCATTCGGCATCTCATTCTTCTTCCTGGGCGCCGTCTGGCAGGGCTTCAACGAGAAGAGAAAGCGCTGGGCATTCATCGTTATCCCGCTTCTCATCGCGCTCTATTCATTTGATTTCATCGATCTTCCCGCCATCCTCATCATCGGCTGGTGGCTCTGCATCGTCAGATCGAGGACCGAGAATATCTACGGACCTGTCCTGGCGCTTCTTGGCGCAAGATTTACAGGCATCCTTATCGGAAGCGTCGTCGTCGAGATCGACCTTACCACAGTAAGGACCTATAGTGACATACCGACCACGTTCTACTATTCGTCCATTCCGGCCATTGTCGTCGCGGTAATACTTTTCGCTTTCTTCCGCAAGACTTTGGGCGAGTTCCATAACGCCTACAGCAACGATGTTTACGGCGATCCAAGGCTTCCTGCCGAGAAAGACGGCGGCAAGGCCAATAAATTGTATAAAGGCTTCAATCTTACGCTCGTTCTGGGCATCGCTATCTGCGTTATCTTCTGGATTCTTCTCTTCAAAGGTGCCAGAATATAACTGCAGGGTATATTTAGGGGAATTATAAGAGGATTATAGGAAATGAATGATTTGGAAAGATACAACAGAGACAAAGCATCGGTCATGTCGATGCTCAAGTTTATCCTCGCGGTCGGCATCACCGTCGGCCTGCTCTACGTCGGCAAGATCGTCGCGATCATACTGATCCCGTTCCTGATCGGCTTCCTTCTGGCAAAGACGTCGGACATTATCGCAAAGCCTTTGTCCAAGCTCTTCGATAAGGACGCGAAAAAGATCCGCACCGGCAGACGTAAGTCCACCCACACCAAGACCGCCCTGGTCATCTACGTTATCTTAAATATCTTCGTATTCATCATAATCGTCCTGACCTTTATCGGCCTCGTGTACCAGGCGAACAGTTTGCTCGTCACGCTTGCCGATGCGGCCAAATCTTTCAAGCCCTCTGAGCTGTTCTCGACTCACATTCTCGACCGTTTCAGCGAATCCAACGGCGGCTTCCTTACAGAAGACATGATGGATTCCGTCCAGAGCAGCATCGCCGACATGGGCCAGACCCTCGCGAAAAACATCCCGACATTCGTAAGCGGCGCCTTCTCAAAGATCTGGAAGCTTATAGGCAACCTCCCTTACGGCGTCTTCGTAGTAATCTGCGTTATCTTAAGTGGTTTCTACTTCATCAACGACGCTCCCGCGGTCCTCAAGTTCTACGTTAAGAACACGCCGAACAAGACATTCCGCAACAGGATCTTTACGCTCCTCAATGAACTCGCAGTCATGGTCTTCCGCGTACTCGGCGGTTACCTCGCGCTGTTCATCATCACGGCATTCGAATCACTCATCGTATTCTGGGTCGCAGGCCTTCACGAATACGCCATCGTACTCTGTATCATCACGGCGCTCATCGACTTCCTGCCTATCTTAGGAATCAGCGCGACGATGATCCCCATGATCATCTACCAGATCTGCAACGGCAACTACGTCTCCGCAGGCGTCCTCGTCGCAGGCTTCATCGTCATGTCGATCATCCGCCGCTTCATCGAGCCCGCGATCCTCGGCAAGTCCCTCAAGATGCACCCGCTCATCACGCTCCTCGCGATGGCAGCAGGTGTCTACGTCTGGGGCCCCGTCGGCTTCCTTTTGGGTCCCGTCCTTGCGATCATCATCATCCAGGTCATCAAGGTTTTCGAGATCGACAAGATGGTCGGCCGCTACTTATCCGGCATCCTTGACGGCTTCATGAGCAATAAAGACGACAAGAAAGGCTCAAAGTCAGAGAAAGGAAAAGCTCCTGACGGGGCCGCTTCCGAAGAGTCAGACGAAGAGTCTGATGACGCTGCCGACGAAGTTACTGCCGAAGAAGCTCCCACTGAAGAAGCCGCTCCCAAGAAAGCTTCCAAATCTGCGAAAAAGAAATAATTCGCTTCCAGTTATCCGTGACATATTGGCGACATATCGAAGGGGTATAGTGTTTCCAGGAGGATGAAGCAATGTCTTTCAGATTGTTGATCGTAGAAGATTCACCCGAACTCCTGGAAGCTGCCGGAGACTTCTTTCGCGAGGAAGGCTCAGGACTCTGGGATGTCGTGACCGCGTCTGACGGAAATGACGCATTGGCCAAGGTCAAAAACGAATCTTTCGATCTCATGATCCTAGACATAATGCTTCCCGGGGCATCCGGATTTGATATCTGCAGGGCCGCCCGCGAAAAGAGCGACTGCCCTATCATCTTCGTCACTGCCCTAGGCTCCGAGAACAACATCTTGAAGGGATATGAGACAGGATGCGACGATTACGTCGTCAAGCCCTTCTCGCTCCGCCACCTTTACGCCAAAAGCCTTGCTCTTCTCAAGCGCGCAAAGAAGAGCGACGCCGGCGACATCTTAAGGTGCGGCACCATTTCCCTCAACAAGAACACAATGCTTGTTACCGTCGAAGGCCGCGAGGTTGCTATCAATGCCAGGGAATATTTCCTTCTGGTCTATCTGCTCGAGAATAAAGGCGCTGTCCTTACACGCAAGGCCATTCTGGATCATGTATGGGGAGATGATCTGGATGTAAGCGACAGAGTCGTTGACAATACGATCAGAAGATTACGCGAGAGCTTAGGTAGCGCCTCCGGCCAAATCAAGACGGCGATAGGCAGGGGATACCGTATCACGGAGGAATAAGCTCATGAAAGTGCGCAAAGGAACTATTAAGCGTCCTGTTTTCATAATCAATTATCTTGTTTCTTCACTCATAATGCTGATTATTTGTACAGTATTAGGGCTATTCGTATTTTTGCCGGCTCTTTTTGAATATCAGTATGCAGTGCAAGATACAGATTACTTCTATTACGACAATTTATACAGCTCTATCATGAATGACAGGTGGGGTGAGGATAATACTTATATCGAACCTGTCAGTACCAGGATCAAAACCTATATAATCAATTACTATATTTCCACAGGCAGGAGAGCCAGATATCAGGCTGATGATGTCGGTGTAATAGATGCTTCTGAGACCGCAATAATGTTGTTTCGCAGCGGTCCTGATAACGAACAGATCGGCTTTTTGGAACTGGCGGACAAAAAATATGTAGAATCATTCAAAACTGAAGAAGTCTCAAGATATAGCTTTGTCTACGACTGTGATGATTTCTTATACGATAAGCCCGAATTGCATTTCCGTTGTACGGAGTATTATGCGGATTACACCAACGGAAAGTTTATCCCCGTCGAAGTTGAGATCTGCGATGAACATTACGAACTTACAGGTGTTGTCGTGCATTTCACACCTGATAACACTGACGGATATACCCATGTAATTGTTGCTGCAGATGACCTGTGGTCAAGTTATGGTTATTTCGCTGGATTTGAAGGCGAAGATCCTGATGATGCATACGACATAAAACTGGAAGGCGTAGACCCGCCTTATGAGAGAATTTTCCTCACTAAACTGGAATACGTCAGCTTTATGGAAAACTGCAAAGAAGAGATCGGGTGGGGTATCTACACGATTGCAATTGCAGCATTCTTCGTTGCATTAGTTCCTGCGATCATCAGCTTTAACGTAAAGCTCAGGCGCTATGAGATCTTCGAATACAGGCGCAAGATGATCGACGCTATGGCCCACGACTTAAAGACCCCGATGGCCGCTATCTCGGCTTACGCTGAGAATCTTTCAAACCACATCGGCACCGACAAACAGGATTACTACGCCGGCAAGATCGAAGAGAAAGTCGCCCTGATGAACAAGATGGTCGACGACATGCTTGCGTTCTCCAAATCCGAGAACAAATCCGCCGTGATTACCAAGTCTGACGTAGACCTCGGCGAGCTTATTTCTGGCATAATCTCTGACAACGAACACGCCATAACAGAGCGCTCTTTGAAGATCAATTGCGAAAAGCATAGCGTCGTGATCAAGACTGATAAAAAACTCTTCGAACAGGCCGTCTCCAACCTCATCAACAACGCAGTCCTTTACAGCAAAGAAGGCACCACGATCGACATCGCATACGATACCGGCAGCCTTACTATCTCCAACATCTCTTCTGAGAAGCTCGAAAACGTCGAGAGCCTGAAGCAGGCATTCTCCAAAGGCAGTCTTGCCCGCGGCAGCAAAGGCACCGGCTTAGGCCTCGCCATCGCAGACAACAACCTCGCGATGCTTAAATATAAGCTCGACATCAAGAGCGACGGCGAGAAGTTCATCGCCACAGTAAAGCTGTAAAACAATCAATCAAGTAGCACCTGCAGGCTTCGCCGTCAATGGACGGCGGAGCCTTGCTTTTGCACCATTGACCGCCCGCCTTTGCAGGTGCTTTTTGGTATTCAAGAGTCGGATTCTCCGACTCTCATCTGACGATGAACGCCGCCGATTATTGGTGTTTTTAAACCATAATTTTGTGCGGGTTATTTGCAGGCTTTTCAGAGGTAATTGTTATCTAATTTAGGGGCTTTTGTTATATCCTTGTCCGGAATTGTCGCGTTTGTATTAAACCTTGTATGAAAACCGGCCGTTTCTTTGCGTGCTTTTGTCGGTACCGGCATTGGCAACGCATGCGACAAAAACCTGCAGAAAACATACAAGAAATCACAAAAGGTTTAATACAAAAACCTGAAAGTAGAACAAGGTTAAAACAAGAGCATACAAAAATAGCGACAAACACCTGACAAAACCCTGCAAACAGCCTACACAAAATTAAGGAATAAAAGTGCGTATATCCGGCATGGTAATGCATGGAGGTGCCCTGCACCTCTTGAACACCAAACTGCACCTTTGAGCGAGCGGTCAAGGGCGCCTGGAGGGCGAGTGAAACGTCCCTTGACGGCGGAGCGATAAAGGTGCTACCCAAAGAAAAACGGCTGTCTCGTGTGAGGCAGCCGCTTAAAGTTATGTGTGATATGTCAGAGTACTACGTTTTTGTCATTGACATCGAGTGAAGCGAACGGGCCGGGTATGATGGCATTACGCTTTGCACCGAAGTAGTCGGTATCGAAGATGATGTCGTTGCCGTCTCTGTCTTCGAAGCGCTGCTGAGGTTCGAATGCTTTGCCTAAAACGTCAGTTGTTACGAGATCAGCGGTGAAGCTTCCGACAGCTTCAGCGAGGTTGGTCTCGAGGAATATCTTTTCGCCGTCTTCGCGGACGTTAACGTAGACTTCGGTCTTCTCGTCCATGAGGTAATTCTTTTCTTTGCAGAAGCGCTGTGCGCCACCGAGGTAAGCGTTGCCTTCGATCCAGACGGGAAGGTGGTCGAAGTGGGCTTTGGCGATCTTCATCATGTCGGGTGTGTCACTCTCCATGTCGAACTGCTTGATCCAGTCTTCGTAGAGGGGATAGTGGTCCCATACGTGGGTGCCAACGACGCGCTCTTCTTCCCAGATCTCGCCGTCGTCGAAGCGGGAGATCAATGACTCCTTCGGGTGCTTCTGGAAGAAGATGTTGTTATAGAATCTGTCGTCGCCGTGGAGGATCGTCATGAAGCCCATGACTTCTGTGCGGTGCGGGAAGTGGTAAGGCGTGTAGCGCCAGTCGGTGCCTTCGCCGACGGATGTGAATGCGCCACAGATGAGGTTGTGGACCATTGCGACACCCTGGGTAGCGATACGGAGAGTAGCGTCTGAGAGCAGGATATTGTTGTCGATCAGGGTAGGTCCGTGGCCGACCTCAACGAAAATATCCTCGCTGCCCATTCCGCCCTTCAAGGGAGCTGCATATTCGGGGCGCTGGTTGTCATGCAGGAGATTGCAGGTGATGCGGGTGCCCTGAGCTTCCCAGTCTGTCCAGATGCCCATGACGCAGTGATGGATGTGGTTGCGCTGCATGAGTACGTCGATAGCAGCGTGGAGCTTGATGCCTGCGACTTCGGCCCCGCCCAATTCCATCATGTTGTTGATGTGATGAATGTGGTTGTCTTCGATAGTGGAGAAGACTGCGCCCATACGGCCGATGATGCCGCCCTGCTCGCAGTGGTGGATGTTGTTGCGGCGGATGATGTGGCTGCCGATGTTTTCCTTGAGCCAGCCGTGATACTGGCCGCGGCAGACTGCGTCACGCTCCATCTGCGTGGGGCTCTTAAGGTGCTCATATGTGAAGTAATGGTTGTTCTCGGGATCTAAGTACTTTCCGAGGCCGATGCCGGAGCACTTGGAGAAATAGACTTCGTTGTCTTCAATGATCCAGCCCTTTGACCAGTGGGGACCGATCATGCCTTCCTGCCATGCGGCCGGAGGTGCCCAGTTGGTAGCGGCTTTGCAGATCTTGAAGCCGCGGACGGTTATGTAGTTCTTGCCTGTCTCAGCGGGGAAGAAGCACATTCTTCTGACGTTGATCTCGGTCATTTCGGAGTTAGGGTCAAGGCCGCCGAAGTTTGCGTAGATGGCAGTCATTGTGCCTTCGTCTTCCGCGTACCACTTGTACTTTGATTCTTCGGGAACCCATGAGCACTTGTAGACCTGGGCCTTGATGACTTCATCGATGGAAGCTGCTTCGTAGAGTCTTCTGTCGTTGATGTAGACGCAGCCTACGTGTCTGTTCTTGCCTGCGAAATACCAGTCGCCGTAGCAGAAGGTCGTGTAGGGATTGTAGTCGCCGAAGATCTTGTTGTCGACACGGCAGACCCAGACGTCATCGTCATAGGGCTTCCAGTTGGTGATCTGCTCTGCGCCGGAGATGGTCGCGCCCAAAGGCTCGTCGCTTACGTATGTGATGCGCGCGTCTTCGGTGCCGCCGTTTGCGGGTGAGACGTACTCTCTATATACACCGGGTGCCACATGGACTGTGTCGCCGGGCTGGGCGATGGCCGCAGCATCTGAGATCGTACGGAACGGGTTGGCCTGGGAGCCGTCGCAAGTGCTGGAAAGGGCTTTGATGTCTACATAAATGTCCATGGCGGTACCTCTTTTCGCGCGTGATATTAAATAAAGAATATCACATCATTTATGGTCGAAATGTTTGAAGAAATTGTTAAGTATCAAAATCGTTGTTGACATGTTTTTCGGGCGGTGTTATATTTACTACGACAGACGTACTATGACAGACGTACCAACGTCAATCGTAGCAACGACAGTCGTAACAATTCCCGGAAGGAGATAGATTATGGCAGAGATAAGCAGCGATGTCATCAGAGGTTATAACGACATAATCATTTTGTACCTGCTTCTGTCCAGACCGTCTTACGGATATGAGATCTCAAAGGAGATCAAGAATTTGTCCGAAGGAAAGTACATCATCAAGGAAACAACACTTTATTCCGCTTTCACCAGAATGGAGAAGAACGGATTTATCGAATCCTTTGTTGATGAGGATATGGCAGGCGGAAAGAAGAGGACCTACTACCGCATTACTGAGACCGGCAAGGAGCATTACCGTTCAAAGCGAGAAGAGTGGACTCTTACTAAAGAAGTTATTGAAAAGTTTATTGCGGATGAGGGGGCACTTGTATGAACGCTATAAAGAATTATCTGGACAATATGTTCCGTAATCTTCCTAACACGGAAGAAGTCAGAAGAGCCAAATCAGAGCTTCTCGAAATGATGGAAGACAAGTACGAGGAGCTTATCAAAGAAGGTAAGACAGAGAACGAAGCAGTCGGTATCGTAATCTCAGAATTCGGCAATCTCGATGAGCTGGCTGAGACATTGGGTATCACCGAAGCAGTCAATGAGAATCCTGACGAAGATAAGCCGATGCTCTCCATGGACAGAGTTAAGGATTACCTCACGATGAACAGCCAGCGTTCGATCCTGGCACCTTTGGGAATCGGACTTTGCATCTTTGCACCCGCATTCACGATCCTGGCAGACATGCTTCACTTAAATGTCGGTGCGATCGGTGTAAGCCTTATGTTCTTAGCTGTTGCGGCAGCAGTCATTTTGTTCATTATCTCGGCAAACAAGAAAAAAGAATATTCCGAAGTCAGAAAGAAGCAGTGTTCACTCAGCATCGAGTGTGCAGAGTATGTAAGATCCGAGCGCAGGAGCTTTAAATCAAGCTACGGCCTTATGTCTTCATTCGGTATCGGACTTTGCATCTTAAGCATCGTAAACCCGATGATCATCGGAAGCATTCCTTACATCCCGGACAGCTTCGGTGCAGTTTTGTTCTTCTTCTTCATCGCGCTCGGCGTATTCCTTATCACATCTTCACACATAAAGATGGAGGGCTACGACAGACTCCTTGAACTCAATGAGTCAGGCAAGATGGCTGAGGAATTCGTACCGAAGTCAGACCGCAAGGTCAACAAGGCTCCCATCATCATCAGTGCTGTTGCAGTTGTTGTGATCGCACTGGTCATGTGCGGAATCAGTATCTTTAATACAATCGTAGACGGTGTATTCACGATCAGAGACAATTCTGAATCAGTTGCAACAACATATGAGATAGGAGAAGGTGACCAAATGAGTGATACTGTAAAATCAATGAAGTTCGAGCTGTCTGCATGCGAGGTCAACATCCGTACGGCAGAGGGCACAGGACTTATCAGTGTAGAGTATACGGGCAGCGACAAGCTTAAGCCGGCGATCACTTGCGATAACGGTAAGTTCGTTGCTACACAGAAGGGCTCGGGATTCAGCTTCGGCATTCACTCCACAACAGGCCCCAAGCTCGAGATCGTCATCGGCAAGGACGTAAACCTCGACAGCATCGAGATGGATATCGACGCAGGCAACATTAAGCTCAACGGTATCAGCGCAGATTATGTCTATGGTGACATCGACGCCGGAAACATCGAGATCAGCAACTGCGATTTCAGAAAGGTCGAGTTCGATGTAGATGCAGGCAACTACGGCATCAATGATTCGACATTAAACAAAGTCTATATCAGCACGGATGCAGGCAATATCGAGATCAACGATACGGTAATGGAAGATGTTGAGATCGATGTCAACTTCGGTAATGTTGAGATCAAGGGCGTTGATAATCTTGCTGATTACGAGGTCAACTGCGAAGTTGATGCAGGGTCTTCGAGAGTCGGTTCGACGAAGGGAAGAGAGATCCATCAGAATGGCAACGGCGCAGGCACCATCACGGTCTCCGTCGATGCGGGAAATATCGAAGTTAATTAATCTTACCGGCGCGAAATAAGGGTATAGAATACAGATAAATATCTGTTTATTCGAAAAAGCGGCAAGGCAGATCTTAAAAGGAGGAAAAGAAATGATCGACAATAATGCAATTTCCGATCTCTGCCAAAAGGCGATCGATATGAGGTCCGGAAGTTATGCTCCTTATTCGGATTTTCTCGTAGGAAGCGCAGTGCTTACAAGTGACGGCAGCATTTACACAGGCTGCAACATCGAGAACAGCGCATTCGGCCCCTCCATATGTGCTGAAAGAACAGCCATCTTTAAGGCTGTGAGCGAAGGTCACAAAGATCTTGTTGCGATTGCGATCGCGGGCGGTAAGAGAGACGGAGATTTGCAGTATTGCGCTCCTTGCGGTGTATGCCGTCAGGTGATGAGAGAATTCTGCAATTCCTCCTTCAGGATCTACCTTGCCAAAAGCGCGCAGGACTATAAGGAATTCACCCTGGGAGAGCTCTTACCTGAGAGCTTCGGCCCGGAGAATCTGGAATAAGGATAAGGATAGGAAATTGCCATAAGCTGCCGGGTCCCAAAAGGTCCGGCGGCTTGGTGATTTAAGCCGCAAAATGGGGTTAAGAAAATGAAGATCAGGAACATCTATCTGAATAAAAAAGTGCCTGCAGTATCGATAACGATCGCGCTGCTGTGCATAATCATTACGGCGATCCCGCAGCTGTTTCCTTCCACATATGCTGCATTCAAATTAATGTATCCGGTGCAGTATCCATGGCAGCTGATAACATATATATTCCTGCAGGGAGCTCCTCAGGAACTGTTGCCGGCAGATTTTCAGTATTCTGCAATGCAATTAACGATTGGACATCTGGGATATAATATCCTGCTTATACTTCCTTTCGGGATACTTGTCGAAAAGGTGGTCGGCAGCAGGAGGTTCCTTATGCTGTTCGCAGCGTCCTGGGTGGCTGACGTCATTGCAACGCTCATCATGGGTTATTTCTACACGAGAAACGGTGATATCTTCGGAGTATCGGGCGCTTCGGGACTGGCATTCACATTCATGCCGGTCGGTGTCTATATCCTGTTCGTTATGGGCAGGAAATACGGATTCGGCAAGCTGCTTAAACAGATATCATTCTACGTTCTGATGTTGATCGCGATACCTACGGTAGCTATATCTTTTATACCTGATATTGCCGGTGTGACGGGGATCCCGTCCATGGTGATCCACCTGATAGCGCTGGTAATAGGAGTTATTTTTGCAGCGGTATTCAGAAAAAAGATAAACGGGTATTTTGTTACAGAAACAGATGCACAGATTAAAGTTTACGAAACTGTGAAAACCTGTTAATAACCGCTTATTATGTCCCGGCAATCAGGGTGTTAAAATCTGACTAAAAGGATAAAGAAGGAACAAACAAGTGACTGCTTATTACGAGATATTATTCGGTCTGTCAGTTCTTCTGACGTTGATATATGTCGCTATATGGCACAAGCATTTTGACGTGCACATCTCTTTGATCTTCGCGATCATTCCGATTGCGAATCTCGGCTATGCGATGCTCGCACATTCGAGGAACCTTGAGGCTGCACTGACGGCCACCAAGGTTACATATATCGGAGGGTGCTTCTTAACGCTCTTCATCACTCAGAGCATCCTGAGTCTGTGCCA
The DNA here is from genome assembly GCA_016292215.1 of Saccharofermentans sp. Lineage (GTDB taxonomy): Bacteria > Bacillota > Clostridia > Saccharofermentanales > Saccharofermentanaceae > Saccharofermentans. The sequence continues at coordinate 12,006 of JAEFBB010000032.1, forward strand.
CATTGAGCTGAAGCGGTGGATGAATGCGCTGCTCACAATAGTCTGCATAATAAGCTTCTCGTTTGTTCTTACGATCGGCAGTTCGCAGATATTTTATAAGACCGTAAGATTCGAGATCAACAAGGGTATGGGAATGCTCGAAAAGACATACGGCTTCGCGCACACCATCACATATGCGATCATCACCGTATACGTGATCTTAAGCACTGCCGCGATGGTCTACAGTCTGGTCAAAAAGAAGGATGTATCGACAAATACGATCGTCCTTTTGATGTTCCCGATGTCGTTCTCGTTCTTAAGTTATTTCGCGGGAAAAGCGCTTCCTGCCGGTATCGACGCGATGCCGTTCTCTTATGTTTTCGCGCAAATAATGTATCTCATCATCGTGCACAGGCTGTGCCTTTATGAGATCACCGACCTGGGCGTCGATTCGCTTGTAAAAAAAGGCGACACGGGCTTTATGTCTTTCGATTTTGACGACAAGTACTTAGGCTCAAATGAGCGCGCGCAGAAGGTTTTCCCGTTCCTTAAGGACATCAAGGTAGACACGTATCCGGGCAAGCGCGAGGAAGTCAGGAATACGATCTTCAAGTGGCTTGATGAGTTCAAGAAGGATGAGTCGAAGGACCATTTCTACTACGAGGTCAACGACAAGATCTATCTCGTCACGATCCGTTATCTTTACGACGGCAAGCACAGGAGAGGCTACCAGTTCTTCGTGACTGATGATACGGACTCGCGAAAATACATGAAGCTCCTTGCGAACTATAACGATCAGCTCTCAGATGAGGTCGCGCAAAAGACCGAGAACATCGTGGTAATGCATAGCAAGCTCATCCTCGGAATGGCAACTATGGTTGAAAGCCGCGACAATTCCACGGGCGGCCACATCAGGCGTACGAGCGATGTCGTTAAGGTGCTTATAGATGAGATCCGCAAGGATGAAGCTAACGCAGACGGCAGGAAAAACATAAGATTCCTCTTCGGCAAAGAGGGCCTGACGGACGAGTTCTGCAAGAACATGATCCAGGCTGCGCCGATGCATGACTTAGGCAAGATCGCAGTCGATGACGCTGTATTAAGAAAGCCCGGAAAGTTTACTCCCGAAGAATATGCGGAGATGAAAAAGCATGCAGCTGAGGGAGCGCGCATCGTCGATCAGATCTTGGACGGTACCGAGAATGAAGCCTTCCACAAGGTCGCAGTAAACGTCGCCCACTACCATCACGAGAGATGGGACGGCTCTGGCTACCCTGAAGGACTTAAGGGCGAAGAGATCCCTATCGAAGCGCGCATCATGGCGATTGCAGACGTATACGATGCTCTCGTAAGTAAGCGTGTCTATAAGGACAAGTTCTCCTTCGATGACGCCGACAGGATCATGATGGAGAGCATGGGAAAGCATTTCGATAAAAGGCTTGAGCGATATTATCTCTCTGCAAAACCCAGGCTGGAGGAGTATTATAGAAGCATGGGTGACTGACGTTACCCCTTAAGTTTTCAGATTAAGGAGCGACACTCATGATTAGCGACCGCAAATTCAGTCTTCTTTTCCCGAGAGGCAAAGAAGTTAACTATAAAAACCTTGAGCCCGGTACATTCCATGACCTGGGCCTTGATACGATCTGCAAGGAGATCACTTCCGAGCCTAAGGAGCAGGTTGTTATTGCTGACGTTATCTCGCAGCTGACGTCTGATCCCGAGGTAACGAATTACAGGCAGGATATTTTCGAGGACTTGAAGAATCTTCCTGACTTCAGCAAGAAGCTTCAGGAGCTCTTCGACAAGATCGACTTCAATAAAAACTTCGGTACCATCAGAAAGTCCAAGGACGAGATCGAGGGACTGTGGTACCTCATGCACCGCCTTAACCAGTACCGCGACTACATCACCTGTGTCGACGCGCTCAAGGAATGCTTAAGCGACGACAGGATCAAGTCCGCAGGTCTTAAGGGCTTCAAGGAATACGTTGATGAAGTCTATGAGGACGCACATTTCCATGAGCTCAAAAAGGACCTCGAAAAGCTCTCGATGGAGACATCTGACATCCAGAGCGTTACGCTCGGCGTCAATCTCAACTCAAGGCTCGAAGCGATCAGCATGGGCCTGGTATCGGTCAACAGCAAGCCCTTCAGGAAGTCCAATATCGTAAGCAATATCGCCGACAGCTTAGCAGGCGGCGACAAGATAAACGAAGGCAACGAATGGGACGGCGACATGCATTACCGCCAGGTCGACGCGTCAAAGGATGGCGGCTTCATGAAGCAGTTCGAGAATCTCGCCAAGTTCCAGGCTGCCACTGCGAGCGGCAACTTCCTCGTCCGCAATCAGACGATCGCTTCGATCGCATCCGGCGACAGCGCTTCGAGCTCTACCTTCTACCTCGATCACATCCTCAACAGGATGCTCGATACGATGGTAAAGAATCTCAAAAGAACGCTCGATAAGTACGCTGACATGGCGATCTCCATCATCGCTGATATCATCCCTGAATTTGTTTACTACATAAGGCTTGTCGAGTTCATTAAAAAGCTCGAAGCAAAGGGCTTTGTGCTTAACAAGGCAAAGGCTGTCGCAGCAGGCGACGTCACCATGAAGGCCAGAGGTTTTTATAACTTCAAGCTCGCGATAAATCTCAGCGATCCGAAAGAAATCGTCGTCAACGATCTCGACTTTGATCTTGATCACCGCATCTACATCCTGACAGGTGCCAACAGAGGCGGCAAGACCACTTCCACGCAGGGCATCGGACTTCTGTTCGCGCTTGCGCAGGGCGGCGCTTACGTGCCTGCAGATTCTTTTGAATTCGCGCCCGCGGACTGCATCTACACACACTTCCCGGCAGACGAGGACAAGACGATGGATCTCGGCCGTCTGGGCGAAGAGTGCGTCCGCTTCAAGGAGATCTTCGCTGCCTCCACGAGCGAGAGCCTCGTGCTCATGAACGAGACATTCTCCACTACTTCATTTGAAGAGGGTTACTACATCGCGTGCGATTCGATCAAGGCGCTCCTTACCAAGAATGTCAGGACCATCTACAACACGCACATGCATAAGCTCGGTATCGACTGTGTCGAGATGTCGAAAGATTCCGCTGCAAAGGCCGCGTCTCTCATCGTTAAGAGCGAAGGCGGCGCGCGCTCGTTCAAGCTCGAGGTCGCGCCTCCGGAAGGTTCTTCTTATGCTGCAGACATCGCGAAAAAGTACGGCGTCACTTATGAGATGCTGACAGGCGCTTCGGACAACGCATGAACATAATCGATATCAACAGCCCTGACGATATATCGATAACCGTCTATATAAATTCTTCAGAGCCGCAACTGCGCCATTACAGAGACCCCGACGGCGGTGTCTTTATCGCTGAGAGCTGCAAGGTAATAGGCAGAGCTCTGGACGGCGGGATGAAGCCGGAATCTGTTCTGGCAGATGAGCGCGTATTCGATAAGGAAGAGGTCGCATCTTTGCTCGCGCGCGTTGGCGAAGTGCCGGTATACCGCGCGCCTTCTGACGTGATGGAATCTATCACGGGATATCACTTAACAGGCGGAATACTGTGCTGCATGACAAGGCCCGGGATGCCTTCTGCAGAGGATGTTTTGAAGGGCACTTCAGGTGAGCGTTCGCGCATCGCGGTGCTCGAGAATATCGTTAATCCCACCAACGTAGGCGCTGTGTTCAGAAGCGCTGCGGCTTTTAATATCGATGCGGTTTTATTGACCGAAGGCACGTGCGATCCGTTGGAAAGAAGAGCCATGCGCGTAGGCATGGGCACGATGTTCCAGCTGCCGTGGACGTTTATCGGTAAAGATGATGTTTGCGGCACTTTGCGCTCGCTCGGATATAAGTCTGCTGCGATGTGTCTTGCGCCTGATTCGATAACGCTTGATGCTTCCGAACTGAAGGAAGAAGAGCGCCTTGCTGTGCTCATCGGCAATGAAGGAAACGGGCTTACGGATGAGACTTGCGAGAACGCTGATTACAAGGTCATTATCCCGATGTCGCACGAAGTCGATTCTCTGAATGCGGCTGCCGCGAGCGCCGTTGCTTTCTGGGAACTTGCCGGAAGGTAAAGTTTTCGCTTGACCAAAAGAGTATTAGATGATATATTTCCCGTGCGTTAAATCATGCGCCGACAGTTCGTTTGTGCCATCCTGTCGCAAAACAAAACCAGGACAATCGTTGAATCATAAACTTGATTGCACTGATCAAAGTGCATGTTTGATTGAATGTGACTCCTGTTTTGGAGTCATTTTTTATTTGGAGAAAGTTTATGAGTGAATCTAAAACAGTATCGAGATTATTTATGTGCATCGGCATCGTTTTCGTAACATGCCTTCTGCTCTCAAACCTTATCGCAGGCAAGATGTGGGCCGTCACCGACAGCATCACATTGCCCGCCGCAGTTATCCTTTTCCCGCTGACATACATCATCGGCGATGTCTTCACTGAAGTCTACGGCTTTAAGAAGGCAAGGACGGTCATCTGGCTGGGCTTCGCGTGCAGCTTTTTTGCAGTGCTGATCTACCTTGTGACGATTGGTCTGCCGCATCCGGGCTACTGGGAAAACCAGGGCGCTTACGAGATCGTAATGGGCACGACTCCGAGAGTCGCAGTCGCATCTTTTGCGGGCTACCTCTTCGGTGAATTCTCCAACTCGATCCTTTTGTCCAAGCTCAAGGTCGCTACCAAGGGCAAGAAGCTCTGGGTACGCACGATACTCTCGACAGTAGTAGGCGAGGGCCTGGACTCTATCATCTTCATCACTATCGCTTTCTGGGGCACGATGGAAAACTCCATCGTCCTTCAGATGATCCTTTTCCAGTACCTCTTCAAGGTCGGATACGAAGTGATCTTTACGCCTGTTACATACCTCGTCGTAAGGCTCGTCAAGAAGGCCGAAGGCATCGACGTCTATGACGAAGGCATCAAGTACAACATCATAAAGGGGTGATATCATGCGCGAGAAAGAAGGACTTACAAAGCTCGGTTCTGCCGGCACGAAGTACAGCATGGATTACGATCCGTCCGTACTCGAGACATTTGTTAACAAGCACCCTGACAACGATTATTTCGTAAAGTTCAACTGCCCCGAATTCACGAGCCTTTGCCCGATCACGGGCCAGCCGGATTTCGCGACGATCACGATATCTTATGTGCCCGCTGAGCGCATGGTCGAGAGCAAGTCATTAAAGCTCTACCTGTTCTCATTCCGCAATCACGGCGACTTCCACGAGGACTGCGTGAACATCATCATGAAGGATCTGATCAAGCTCATGGACCCCAAGTACATTGAGGTCTGGGGTAAGTTCACACCGAGGGGAGGCATCTCCATTGATCCGTACTGCAACTACGGCAAGCCGGGCACGAAGTGGGAGAGCGTCGCTGAGGACAGGCTGTTCCATCACGACATGTATCCGGAGAAAGTGGATAACCGATAAAGTTAGTCTAAAAAACTTCACAAAGGAAGCCCGAATAAACCGCAATAAATGGGCAGATATTTTCGCGCACGCACGGGAATAATCTGTTATACTATCGCCGGTCAAAATAGTGAGAGGTGATATATATGGCCCTGCCCAAAGATCCGTTCATGCTTTTGAGCTATGTGAATACGCAGCTTCGAGACAATTTCCCGAGCCTGGAAGAGCTTGCTGCGACGCTTGGCGAGGATGAAGGCGCGATTCTTGGAACGCTCGAAAATGCGGGCTTCACATACGACAAGGACCTCAACCGTTTTGTCAGCAAACAATAATCTACATCTTGAAAAGGAGATTTAATATGAAACGCAGACCTGTAGTACTTATGGTTCTTGACGGCTTCGGACTTTCCGACACAAAGGAGTACAACGCAATCGCTATGGCAAAGACTCCCGTTATCGATAAGCTCATGGCAGAGTGCCCTTTTGTTAAGGGTTACGCATCAGGACTTGCAGTCGGACTTCCTGACGGCCAGATGGGTAACTCCGAAGTAGGACACATGAATATCGGTTCCGGAAGAGTCATCTACCAGGATCTGACGCTCATCACAAAATATATCGAGGACGGCGTTTTCTTTAAGAATGAGGACCTCCTCCGCGCTATCAACAACTGCAAAGAGAACAACTCCGACCTTCACGTTTGGGGCCTTCTCTCAGACGGCGGCGTTCACTCACACAACACACACCTCTACGCAATCTTAGAGCTCTGCAAGAAGGAAGGCTTCGACAGAGTTTATGTTCATCCTTTCTTCGACGGACGTGACACACCTCCGGCATCCGGTAAGGATTACCTCCAGGCATTGGTAGACAAGATGGCTGAGATCGGCGTAGGTAAGGTAGCTTCAATGTCCGGCCGTTACTATGCAATGGACAGAGACAACAACTGGGACCGTATCCAGACAGCTTACGACTCACTCGTTCTTGGTGAGGGCGTTAAGGCTACAGACCCCGTTGCTGCTATGCAGGCTTCTTACGACGGCGGCGTAACAGACGAGTTCGTTCTTCCTACAGTTATCGTAGACGCAGAGGGCAAGCCCGTTTCAGTCGTTAAGCCTAACGACTCCATCATCTTCTTCAACTTCCGTCCTGACCGCGCAAGAGAGATCACAAAGGCTTTCTGCTTCTCCGATGAGGACATCGCAGCTCAGCCCGGTGACGCTTCCGACACAAAGTGCATCAAGTACTTAAAGCGTGCTAACGGCTTCATGCCTCTCACATATGTATGCTTCAAGGATTACGATGAATTGATTCCTAACAAGTTCGTCGCTTTCAAGAAGGAAGAGATCAAGAACACTCTTGGTGAATATCTCGCAGCAAACGGCCTCAAGCAGCTCCGTATCGCTGAGACAGAGAAGTATGCTCACGTTACATTCTTCTTCAACGGCGGTATCGAAGAGCCCAACAAGGATGAGGACCGTACACTCGTTCCTTCACCCGCAGTTGCTACTTACGACCTTAAGCCTGAGATGAGCGCTCCGGAAGTTTCCGAGAAGCTCGACGCAGCTATCTGCTCTGATAAGTACGATGTAGTTATCATCAACTTCGCTAACCCTGACATGGTCGGCCACACAGGCGTTCTCGAGGCAGCTATCAAGGCTGTCGAGAGAGTTGACGCTTGCGTAGGCGGCGCTGTTGAAGCAGTTAAGAAGATGAACGGCGTTCTCTTCATCTGCGCTGACCACGGCAATGCCGAGCAGATGATGAACCTCGAGACAATGCAGCCTCACACTGCACACACAACAAATCCCGTTCCGTTCATCCTCTACAACTATGATCCCGAGTACACACTCCGTGAGGGCGGCCGCCTCTGCGACATCGCTCCTACACTTTTGGAGATCATGGGACTTCCCCAGCCTGCTGAGATGACTGGTGAGTCACTGCTCATTAAGAAGTGAGTTTTTGAGTAATAGATTTAAGAAGGCTGCCTCGCGGGGCAGCCTTTTTTAGTGGTGGCGAAAACACTTCTAAGCTCTCCGCGACTCGTTATTCGCGTGTGTTAAATTTGTTGGCCTGAAACGGCCTGAAAACATCAACAAAAAGTTGTCTTTTGGCTAAATATAACTTTTTGTTGGCCTAAAACGCCTCTTTCAGGCCAACAAATTTTACACATTGAAAATGCAGTGGAAGCTCGCCCGCTTACGCCTGCGTAAATACCATCGTGACGTTGTCAGAACCCAGGAGTTTTTTCGCATCAGCGTCTTTGACCGGCGATGTGACCGTGATGGCGCCGAAGCTGTCGACCGTGCCGTAGAAGACGTCGCTGCCTGACGTGAAAGTGATCTTGTCGTCTTCGACTTTATAGGTGCCGGAGCTCTCGAGGCCTGATGTGTCGATCGAGTTGACGCTGTCTTTTACCTGATTCAAGATGTCCTGCCTTAAGTCGGCGTAGTCAGTGTAGCCGCCGAGCTTTGCGAGGGTGTCGAGGGCCACTGATGAAGTGGTGCCGAGCTTTTTCATGATGATCTTGTCGATGTTGTTTTCGATGTAGGCATTGATGTTCCTGACGAATGCGTCGCGCTCGACGGTAACGGAATATTTGCCGTCCTTGAGAGTGAGCGTTGCCGATATGTTGATGGTGCCCTGAAGGTCATCGGGCATGGTGACTTCGAACTCGGAAGCGACGTAAGCGACGAACTTGTCGGTGATGTCGAGCGTTGACTTGAAGGTGCCTTCGAGCTTGTTCATGTTGACCTTGAAGAACTTGTAGCTTACGAACTTCGTGAAGTCATCGGAGGCTAAGTTTGTCACGTACCAGGTATTATCGATGCGGATCAGTTCGCATGTGTAAGTCAGTGTCATCGGCTCGCAGTTTGCGACGGCGACCTTGATGTCTGCCGCCTTCTTGAAGGTCTGGCCGGACAGCGCAGAGTAGTCGGCAAGCGTGAGCTTGATGTCGACAGAGCCGATGGGGCCTTCGATATTAAGTGTCGATTCGTCGACCTCATAAGACATCGAGTTCAGCATGGCTGCGCGGAAAAGTTCGTCCTCTTCGGTCAGTGCATCTTTGGTTGAGAAAAGAGAAGTGAGATGGTCTCTTAAAGTGGAAGTGGAATCCTGGAAAGCTACGTCTAATACCAGGTTGACGTCATCTGTTACGACAGACTCGGCTACTTTTTTTGCAGTCTCGATGAGTGCGGACCTGCCGATCGCGGGCATGGATTTGCGGAACTCGAAAAGATGCAGGAAATCATCATCCAGGTTTGTGACTTTCCATTCTTTCTCGACCTTTATAAATTCCAATGTGATGACGGATGTTACTTTGCCGGCCTTCTTTACCGCTTCAGCGAGAGCTTCCACGTCTGCATAATCTCCTCCCTGAAGAGAAGCAACGTCTGCCATGGTGACTTCGATGTCGCATGTGGCTGAATCCTTCCCGCCTTTGAAGGAATCCGGGATGACCTCGACTTCGATCGTTTTGAAGACGGCATCGGCATAAGTATTCTCTTCTTCGGAATAATTGTCTTCATTGAGGTACTGCTTGAAGACCTTGCTGAAATCGCGGTCCACGTCTTCTGTAAGACGCATCATGTCGCGCGCGTCACCGCTCTTTATTGCGTCGCCGAAAACAGCTGCAGCCTCTGTCACGGCTCTCTTTCTGGAAGTGCATGAACAAAGGCACGTGAGGGCGAGCACGAGTGTTAAGGCGACTGCGGTCTTTCTTATAAAATATCTATCCATTTGTTTATCCCTTTGTTTTAACTACCTTTACAATACCGAGCGCAAAAGCGGCAGTCAAGGTGGAAATGCCGTAAATAAAAGGCAGAACGGCTGTAGCGCCGGGCTCTGATGATTGAATTTTGGCCTGATTTTCTGTAAAATTTTATTTAGATTATTTGCGGCAGATTATTGTTTTCGCAAGCAGGACAATGGAAAGGATGAATAGAACTAATGGACAAGAAAAGACTTATTACCAGAAGTGATTTTGACGGACTTGTATGCGCCATGCTTCTTAAGGAGCTGGACATGATCGATGAGATCAAGTTTGTTCATCCTAAGGATGTGCAGGACGGCAAGGTCGATATCAACGAGAATGACATCACTACAAACCTTCCGTTCGATCCGAGAGTCGGACTTGCTTTTGACCATCACGAGAGTGAGCTCGTAAGAAACAACATGGAGCTTTACGGTGATAAATTCATCTGCCTTTGCGAGAAGTCCGCTGCCAGAGTTGTTTATAACTATTACGGTGGTGCCGAGAAATTTAAGACTGTAAACGAAGAGATCATGGCAGCAGTCGACAAGGGCGATTCGGCTGACTTCACGGTCGATGAGATCCTCCATCCGACAGGTTGGGTACTGATGAATTTTGTCATGGACGCGAGGACAGGCCTGGGACGTTTCCACGACTTTAAGATCTCCAACTACCAGCTCATGATGAAGCTCATCGATTACTGCGCCCACCACACGGTACAGGAAGTATTGGAGCTCCCTGACGTCAAGGAGCGCACGGAGATGTATTTCGAGCAGCAGGAGCTTTTCAAGAAGCAGCTCAAGGAGATCGTTAAGATCGAAGGCAAGGTAGCTGTGCTTGACTTAAGACCGCTCGAGACTATCTACACCGGCAACAGATTCATGATCTACGCAATGTGGCCCGAGATCGAGATGAGCGTTCACGTTGCTTGGGGATTCCAAAAGCAGAATACCGCGGTCATGATCGGTAAGTCGATCATCAACAAGGCCGGCACGACTGACATCGGCGCGCTCTGTCTCTCTTATGGCGGAGGCGGACACACCAATGCGGGCACCTGTCAGCTGGATAACGACATAGTAGATGCAGAGCTTCCGAACATCATAGCAAAGCTCAATGAACATAAGTAACTAAGGAACAAAAGCCGGTCTCCTGTATGGAGGCCGGCGAAAATTTTTGGAGGGAAGGAACAATGAAGTTTAAGAGATTAACCGCGGTAATTCTCGGTGTTGTAATGTTACTGGGTTGCTTTACAGGATGTAAAAAGGACGCCGGTTCTGTACTTGCTATCGACCTTACTATGTACAGCTTTAATTCGGCTTTTATGGGGGCAGATTTTAAGCAGGCGGTAGGCCAGACGGTTTGGAGCGAGGGCGATCCTGAGTATACAAAATTGCAGCAATACATGGATCAGGGTTATCTGAAGAAAACGTATGGTGAGAACTACGCTGAAATTTTTTATACGATAACTATCAGTATCCAATTTCATTTTAACGATGACGATATCAAATTTGACGGGGACACAGCAGTAGTAGAAGCAACGTATCAGATCAGCGATTGGGAATCTGCCGTAAATGAGAGCACACCGGATTTTGCGGCGGCTAAACATAATCTCACACACGGATCAGACAGGAAAACTATCCCCGGCAGAATCGAATTTACCAATACAAAAGATCATGGCTGGCAGATCTCCAAGATCGATAATCTTGACGAACTTTTCAGCTTTATTAGTGTTATTCCTTCGTACAACCTGGAAATCCAGCCGACCGATCCCGGACCGACTGAAAATGACTACGGTTTTACCGCTGAAGATTACAAGGCTGCGTATATCGGATATATCGAAGTTCTCCAGGAAAATCAGGAAGCGATCGATGCTTTCCATCTGGACTTCGACAGAGAGCCCTGCGGACTTTACGATATTAATACCGACGGTATGCCTGATCTCTATTTCTTCAAGGAAGTCGAGTGGAACGAGTACTCTCCTGCAGGCACGTTCTGCATTTATACGTACAATCGTCAAAGCAATACGGTAGATCTTGTCGTCGAGGTGCCTCAGATAACGTTCCAGGCAGAAAGCGGCGGTGATTACGTCATCTATGTATCCGGCTACAATTTTGTAATTATGTATACCGATGGTGAAGAGGGACATTTCTTTGATATCTCCGATATATACGACGCAGGCTTCAACCTTCAGACGTCACTCAAGCGCGAGACATATTGGGAATTTGATCCGGTAAACAATATTGACAAATTCACATACTATTTCTATGAGAACGACGCAGCTGTTGAAGGCGATCACTATAAGGAAGTCATCAGCGGTCTGGCAGAGGAGTCTTCTATCATCCTTACGAAGTGCTTCTACTTCCTGGATACCGATCCGGAATATCCTCTCTCGGCAAAGCCCGTTAATGCCAACATGATCTGCTCTGACATGATCAATTACATCAGTACATTATATTGATTTCCGGGGTGAGCAAATGGAGTTTAAGAAAGCAACAGCGGTTATACTTTGCGCCGCAATGACAGCAAGCGTCTGCGCCTGCAACAGCAACAAGAAGTCTGCATCCGAGATCGAAAAGGTCTTGAAAGAATACGAGGCGGCTCTTCAAGAGACAGACGGTGATGCCGTCCTTGACCTGGCATCGTGGGATGAAGGTGACGATGATTATGCGAATATCGAGCAGCTCTTCGAAGATGCCAATTACACGATAGATATGGAGTCATTTAAGGGGTACATCGCTTCAACGATCAAGGTCAATTTCGACAGCGAAGACATCGAGATCGAAGGCGATAAAGCTTCCGTGAAAGTTACGTACGAGCTGGTCGATTGGGAGAAAGAATACTTTTCGGTTTCCCGTGATCCGGATGACCTTCTGGACAAGCTCAAGGACAGCGATGACACGGCAAAGATCAGGGGCAGGATCAAACTCGAATTAATCGACGGTGAGTGGAAGATCACCAAGATCAACAAGCTCGGCGATGTGTTCTATTTCTGCTTCGCATATGCGTATATCGATGTTCCCGAGACAGATTACACCAGTGATATAACAGATACTGAGCCGCTTCCGACATCGACAGACATCGATCCGCTGGATAGTGATGAAATCTTCTACAGAGCGATCAAGCATTATATTGCCGTGCTCTCTGAGAATGAAGCCGCCATCAGAAACATCGAGAATCATTACAATACGCCGTACTGCGGATTGTTCGATCTTAATATGGACGGCTACCCGGAGCTTTATTTCTTTGCCGGTACCGATACGGATATATATGCGGCTGATCTATACGTCTATACTTATAACCCGTATGCCGACGAAGCGATCAACGTATTTACGATTCCTTATGCTATCTATTCGGCAGGTGACGGCGGCGGAGTCATGATCTATTACACAACCAGTGAGGTCTTGTTCGCTTTGTCTTTTGCCGATGATATGGACTACAGCATTGAGACCCGTATCGTTGATTTCAACTGGAACACCGTTGCTTCTTATAAGCGCGTATATGCCTTCTCTCCCGAGAGCAGTGGCACTATCTATTACGAGAACTATGTGGAAGTTGAAGAGGATTACTTCACGAACATCATGAAGAATTACATTAACGATACGCAGTGCGTTGTATTCAGGGGTATCGGCATCAAAGATGACTATGTCGAGGCACCGCTCAGGAATTTACCGACGATCGACATGGTAACTTTTGACGAAATGTACAGCATTTTAGACTCGATGATCTGAGGCAAGGTCCGCGCGAAAATCTTTCCGCCCGATTGAAAGGAACCAAAATGAAGTTCAGAAAAGCATCTGCAATAATTCTTGCAATCGTAATGACTGCAGGCTCTTGCGCCTGCAACAACAAGAAAGCATCTTCCGGGATAGAAGAGGTCGTGCAGGAATATGAAGCCTCTTTGAGCAGCTCTGATTTTGACGGCATTCTCGATATGACTTCCTGGAACGAAGACGATAAGGATTACAAGAATGCGCAGGAGACTTTCGCATTCGTGGATGCGGGCGCGAAAATGTATGACTATGAGGCATATATCCTGTCGACCATAAAGATCAACTACGAAGCAGAAGATATCGAGACCGACGGCAAGGAAGCCTCGCTGAAATTCGAATATGAGCTGGTCGACTGGCAAACCGTTTACACGAACCCTTCTATGGATGTGGCGGATGTGCTCTCGAAGCTTAAGAGCTCCGGTGACACTATAACAGTAAGCGGCAAGCTCGGTTTTGAACTGGTTGACGGCGAATGGAAGATCTCAAAGATCAGCGGCCTCGACAAGCTTTTCGAATATGCAGACGTATCCCCGTACATAGTGGTTACGAGCGATCCCGTCTATCCGGAGCCGACAGAAACAGAGTTTGAAGATTACTTCAGCGCAGCGATCAATTCTTACATCGAATTGCTTGAGACCGAGAGCATCAAGTCAGGCATAAAGATAATCGAAGATAATTATTACGGCATGGATTCCTGCGGTCTCTACGATATCGATAAAGACGGCGTGCCCGAACTCTATTTCCTCCTGGGCTCGGATGACCCTTCTTACAGCGGCACGCTGTACATATACGGCTACAACGAATATGCAGGTGAAGCAGTGAGCCTGGTCGAAGTCAGCAATGTCATCTATCAGGCAGGCGACGGCGGAGCTTTCCTGGTCTACACGATCCCTGAAGGCTTCGTGATCCAGACTGCCACCGGCGGCGAGACCAAATGGAACGTTTACACCGATGTATATGACTTCGACTGGAATCTTATCGAGCATTACCACTACATGGAAGAGGTGATTTTCGAGGGCAGTTCCTACGATGATGTCAGGATGGAATACGGGTATTATTTGAACGATCAGCCTATCGTCGAGAAAAACTACTATACCGCGATCGAGACTCTGATAGCCAGTGCAAATGTTGTCGTCGTCAACCGCTACTATATCAACGAGAGCAGCATTGAGGCATCGCTCCTCGAGCTTCCGCTGGCCGGCATGGAAAGCTATGAATCGACATTGGATATGCTTAAATCCATGAGGTGACTTGGGGCAGCTTGATCTCCCCCTAGCCCGAACCCTTTACTACTGCGGCAGGTTCTTGATAAAATATATAAAACCTATGAAATCGGAGGACGCCGATCATGGATGCTTTATTATTTGCTAAGGCAGCTAGAGAAGAGAAGGATGCAATGCTCGAGAATTATCTCGGCAGCTCTGACAATGTCGCAGGCGAGCAGATCGCGAAGCTTAAGGCAGCCGG
>JAEFBB010000033.1 GCA_016292215.1 Saccharofermentans sp.
AAGTAAAACACTTTGTCAGTGCTTGAACACAGTTCGTACGCTCCAGCAATACAGTTGTACTGTTCCAGGTCTTGTGAAAGCTCGAACCTGGTCGATTCGTACCAGGGATCATCTTCTTTGACTACTTTTTTACCTATCTTGCCTGACTTACAAGAAGTCAGCATAGGCATCAGCATGGCGATAGCCACTACAGCTGATAAAAATCTGATTTTTCCCATAGTTTCCTCCCCATACAATTCTTATTATCCCAATATTTTTATATGCAAATACGCAAACTACATTTCCCTTACGTATTTTGCTGTTCTGTCATTCAGGTACAATATGACATCGTCAAGCGAACGGTCGCCTGCATAATACGGCGCCAGTTCTTCGGAAACAAATTGCACGATCTTCTTATCCTCGTAATAGTATGTTGAGATAGACGACAGACTATTTATAAAACTCTCACACATATCCTCTGTCGCGAACTTATAGCCTCCGGCCTTTTCCGTTCCTGCTGTATCTCTTACAGCACCGCTTTCTTTTGACTTTATCAGCAGCTCTTGCGCCTCATTATTGCGAACGCAAAGTGTCTCTACATTTTTGTTCATGATCTCCTTATTAGTTACGATCTGCCAGAACTCACAATCGTCAGATAAGAATGCGCTGCCTGCGAAAAGAAAATTAATAAACTTTTTGCAGCCGTCAGTGACATCTGTTGTTGCTGATACAGATACCGTCTCAAGGGCTTTGAATCTCGGTCCGGATGCATCAACGGAAGGAGTGCCTATAATGACGTAGTGGCCATCCTGTCTGTAGCATGCGTGAACAAAATCAAGGAAATCATCGATCTTAGCATAGTAGCATTCTCCTCTGTTCCTGTTAAATTCAGTCATATAGTCAGTTTCCGGCATGCTTTTTGCGTCATCGTAAGTGAAGTTGACCCGCGCATATTCAGCCGCAGCACGGAATTGTTCTGTGCCGAATTCAATAGTCTGGCCGTCGATGGCACCTTTAGTATCTATACAAGACAGGAAAAACGAGAGTTTGTTATTGTAATTTGAATACGGATAATCGTATGGAGAAAAGCCGTACATATCTTCTTCTATCAGCTTGTCAAAGTCTTTAAAAGTAATTCCGACAGAATCCGTCCCTATCAGATCCTCATTCGTGACAAGGCCCTCTATTTCGAGAGTTACCGGAAGAAAGTACAGCTTGCCGTCGATCCTTCCTGCTTCAATTACATTGGAATACTGCTTTTCCGCGACCTCAGGCTCTAAGAAATCCGACAGGTCCATAAAGACATCATCTCGCATTGCGTAATTATTTTGGATCCCGATGGCAATGTCAGGCGCTTCATCGCCCTTCAGGTCTTGTATCATCTGGTACATTTTCTCGTCATCGATGTTGATATTGCCTAAAGACCGTCCGACATTGAATCCTGACTTATAATTGTCCCATAATCTTATGACATACTCTTCATCAGTCTCGTTGAATGCATAAATGGATTGAGCAAGATATTCTGTAAGTCCTGTATCAAGAGGCAATGCAAGTTCGATTATCTGCTTTCCCGCGTGAGGATTCTTATCTGCCTTTGTTAACACCCTGGCATACTGTACCGTTTCCAAATCGCCGATTCCATACATGGTCGTCTCACTGTCTAAGATGACCGTTCTTTCTTCGGAACAACTGATTACCCTGGAAGTATAGAACCGTTCATCAGTTTCAACCAGCGAATAACGTGGTGCATACCAGTTTGTATCGATTATTGTCTTAGCCGTCGCAGTGCTGAAATCGACCTTAGAGATGTTTCCGAACGAGTCGATCTTGCACAGTTCACCTTTATCCGTTGCTATAAATTCAGCAAAGTTTATTTCGTTATCGTCTGATGCCAGCAACACGCTCTTATTCTTAAGCTTCCCGTTTCTCAGATCAAATTCCATAGTAATGATATCGGCCTTTTCACAACCTACGACAAACAGAGAATCAGAAGACACATCTATTGAAAAACCATCGAACAAATAGATTATATTTACGGTTGACATATCAAGCACAGCTACAAACTCAGTATTCTTGTATAGATACAAAACATAACCGCCAATATCTGAAGCGGAAGTTCCAAGCTCCGCAATCTGATAATCGCCTATACTCGTAATGGTGTAAACTCCGTCACCCGGGCCATTCGCAGCTTCACCGCCAAAAGCATTTTTAATGTCAGAAACTATTCCGGTCTCAATATCGATTTTGGCAAATGCATGGCCACGCGAACTGTCGGATTGATAATAGAGGATCGCATCGATAGTCTTTCCGTCCGGATTACTGCTCAGTGAATATATCCTGCCAATACGAAAACCGTTCAAAGATGGACAAGTGATCTTCCGGCTGCCGATCAGATTGCCGTCATAATCATAGGTATCAAGTTTTGTTATGCTGGTGCCCCACATGTCACCGGAGTAGCAATACGCGAAAAACAATTTGTCATCGCCTGCACAGAGTACAGAATCGGCTTCCTGATCAGTCGGCTTGAGATTTTTCTCCAATTTAAACCTGGTCGTCTCATACCATGGATCATCAGCTTTAACTACATTGCTCTCTTTCTTTACTGACGAACATGAAGGAAGCATTGTTATAAGCAAAATTAAAGCCATAACAAAAGAAATAGGTCTGACTTTTATCATACCATTGACCCCGCTATATTCTTATTATCCCAAATACATTATACAACTAGGGGCTGCGATTCTCGGGAATCAGCCGACAGAAATTTGATCTGTTGTTTTGTGCAATATGCAAATATTTTTGATTTAGAACGGCTCGGCGTTCTTCAGACTTCTGTTTCCTGCAAAAGCAGCGCAAAGGACCTTTGAAGCACCTGCTTTGTATAAAGCAATGGCGGCCTCATGAAGTGTTGAACCGGTTGTCGCAACATCATCTACAACCACAGCCGTAAGCCCCGTGACATCCCAGTCTTCACTTACACTGAAAGCATTAGAGACATTAACGGCACGCAATCCTTTATCTGATATATCCGACTGGCGCATCGTATCTCTTACTCTTATGAGACAGTCGTCAGCATATGGAATGCCGTTTAGTCTGGCTAAAGGATAAGCAATCTCCCCGGCCTGATTAAAGCCTCTTTCTTCCAAACGCCTGCTTGACAACGGGACAGGAACTATAAGATCTGCCGATATGTTTTCGCATTTGATCGCGGAGCCTAGAACGCATCCGAAAAATCTTGCGAGCTCGTATTTTTTGCCAAACTTTATCTTGGGAAGTATTTGCTCAACCAGCCCCCTGTATTCAAACGGCATATAAAGAGGAAGTCCCGGGCACGGATCACCGGCGACCGGATTGGAAAGACACAGAAACCACCTGCGGTCTTCGTCCTGAATATTAAGCGAAGAAAGACATTTACCGCAGATATGAAGATCCGGTCTTTGTCCGAACAGATCCTTATAAAGCGAGTTATAGGCTTCAAATCTGTCTTCGGTATCTGAGATACCTCCGCAAACAGCACATCTGTAAGGAAGGATAAGATCAATGGCGCCTTTTAGCGCGTCTCTTATCTCATTTACAAATCCTGTATCAATGGTGTTTTTAGATGCAGCTCCCATTACTTATTCCTTCGATGGTCAACAGTCTTAAGAAGATCTCTTAAGCAGGTCTGTCTTACATCATCTTTAGGGGCATTCAGGAACTTGTTAAGAGTCCCTTCGACTTCGACGATAGTGACATTCATCCTGCCCCTGGTCACCGCTGTATAAAGCAGGCTGCGCTTATAAAGCAGCGGATTCATCTTGCCGAGCGCGATAATTACCCTGTCAAATTCACAGCCCTGTGACTTATGCACCGTGACCGCATAAGCGAGCTCTATGTTCTCAAGAAGCTTTCCCTTATACTCAACGATCTTGCCTTCATCAAAAGCAATGCTGACCGATGAATTCAAAGGATTGATATCACTTATGACACCCAGTTCGCCATTGAAGATACCCTGCTGGACTTCGCCCGACAAAGGATCAAGCCATTCCGTCGAATAGTCATTCTTATTCTGCATTACGCGGTCACCTACATGAAGCGTAAGGCTCTGGCCACGTTTAAGGACCTTCAGTTCATCCTTTACCTCAAGAGCCTGGATCATCTTGTTAAGCTGAACCGTTCCTAAAGCGACATTCTCATTCTTGGTAGGTGTAAGGCATATGATATCTTCCTTCATATGCTCTACAATAAGGCGCGATATCGTCTCGCTCGCCTCTTCTTCAGTCTTGCAGCTGATGATCTCAAAATCGTCACCCACGCTCTTAGGCTCTTTGCCGTTCAGGATAAGTCCTGCATTTGAAGCAATGGTGCCGTCATCAGACTGCCTGTGCAGAGCTTCAAGCTTTACCTTCGGGATCGAATTGCACGAGATGATGTCCCTTAAGACATCGCCGCATCCTACAGAAGGCAGCTGGTCAGGATCTCCGACAAGTATTACGGATGTGCCCTTTGCTGTCGCTTCAAGAAAGTGTCTGAAGAGCATCGTATCGACCATGGACATCTCATCTACAACGATGACACGGCAATCCAAAGGATTATCTTTTCCGTGGACAAAAAGGAGACTGTTATACTGGCCTGCCCTGTCATCCGGAAGAAGGTCTTCTTCATCGGAATTGATCGTCCTTCTTACTCCGAGAAGTCTGTGAATGGTAAATGCTTCGTAGCCGCTGGCCTCCGAGAGCTTCTTGGCAGCTCTTCCCGTAGGCGCCGCGAAAAGACAGCTTATCTTATTTCTCCTGAAGTATTCACCCAGGATACCCATGATCGTGGTCTTCCCCGTACCCGGGCCGCCTGTAATAATGCTGACGGGGCTGTACATGCAAAGATAAAGAGCATCGAGCTGTGACTTATCCGGTATGATGCCCAGATCAGAAGCGACTTCAGAAAGTATCCTGTCACTCTCATCCCTGGCAGGCGGATCGGTCTTAGTCTTTAGCATCTCATTGATGCGTCTTTCGATGGCGAGCTCAGACGCGAAATAACTCATGGTGGCAAACTTAGCATCAGGATCTTCCACATCGCATGCTACACACTTGCCGTCTTCATACTTGTAAATGGCAATGCGCTTATCATCGATCGCGGTCTGCGCTGCTTCCCTGAACAATTCAGAGAACTGTTCCGAAGTAAGCTTTGTCTCGCGAACATTAATGTATTCAATCGCTCTCTTTCTCACATCCTGAGGCACAAGTGCCGTAGACTTGGTCTCCTCGTGAAGATACATACAGGCCTGATAAAGGGCAGCAGCGATCCTCTCGGGCGATTCTACGGCCAATCCTTCACCAAGCGCGATCCTGTCCAAAAGATCGAACCCTGCGATGCCGTGTCCCATAAGCGTAAAAGGAGTCTTCCTTATGCTCTCACAATCAAGTCTTCCGCTGCTCTTTAAGAGCTTTATCTGCGCCTGCGAAAAGCCCATCATCTTTGCTTCCAGGCCCTGCGTAAAGAAATCTATATTCTCCGTTATCTTGTCGCAGATCTCCATTGCTCTTGCAGCTGACAATCCCTTTACCTCCGAAGCAGCCAGCTCGGGCGTCTCGGTCAACACTTTGAGTATGTCTGTCCCGAATCTCTCTGCGAGAGCTTCAGCAGTAGCCTTACCAAGTCCGCTTACATTATCGGCAAGAAATGAAGCTATCAGCGGCGCATCTCCTGCGTCTTCATCTACACTTATCTTCTTGAGAGTTATCTGCGGTCTGTTATTCCATTCAGTTACTTTGCCTGAGATTATGTATGTCCCGCCTTCGACGACATCAACCTTGGATTTGCCTGCTACGGTAAATCTGCCGTCGCAAAGGAAAGAGACGAAGTTTGTCTCTCTTCTCGGGCAGAACACCTTTATGCAGGTGACCTTGGCATCCTCTATCTCTGTGCCGACATCTGCTATCGACAAGGATAAGGACTTTTTGTCTTTGGAATCTTTGCTCATAACCGTTCTTCTCAAGTAATACTTTTCAAAATGCTAACAAACATGCTTTTCGAAAACAATAAGCCCGGCTAAAGTTGAGACTCTAACCGGGCTTTATGATTTTCGATTGTCCTTAAATCAGATTCCTGAAAGCTGCTTTAACTCTTCAGCCTTATCAGTCTTCTCCCAAGGGAGCTCAACATCTGTTCTTCCGAAGTGGCCGTAGCTAGCTGTCTGAGAATAGATAGGTCTCCTGAGATCAAGATCTCTGATGATCGCTGCAGGTCTTAAATCAAAGACCTTGTTAACGATCTCTGTGAGCTTCTCATCTTCGATCTTGCCCGTTCCGAAAGTATCGACCATTACGGATACCGGCTTTGCTACACCGATAGCATAAGCAACCTGGACTTCGCACTCGGAAGCAAGGCCTGCCGCAACGATATTCTTAGCGACATAACGCATCATGTAGCATGCGGAACGGTCTACCTTCGTCGGGTCCTTGCCTGAGAAGCATCCGCCGCCGTGACGTGCAAAACCGCCGTATGTATCAACGATGATCTTTCTTCCCGTAAGTCCGGAGTCACCCTGAGGGCCGCCTACTACGAATCTTCCTGTAGGATTGATATAGATCTTTGTATTCTCATCCATAAGATCTGCAGGGATAACAGCCTTGATGACATTCTCCTTGATATAAGCTTCAAGCTCTTCAAGAGTGATGTCCGCGCTGTGCTGGGTGGAGATAACGACTGCATCGATCCTCTTGACCTTGTCGTTCTCATACTCAACAGTAACCTGGGACTTGCCGTCAGGTCTTAAGAAATCCGCGCCGTTCTTACGGACCTCTGTAAGGCGTCTTGTAAGCCTGTGCGCAAGAGCGATAGGCATAGGCATAAACTCAGGTGTATCGTCATTAGCATAACCGAACATCATGCCCTGGTCGCCTGCACCTGTATCGAGCTCCTTCTCGCCGCCGTGACGTGCCTCGTAAGACTCGTTAACGCCCATGGCAATATCGGGAGACTGCTCGTCGATCGATGTAAGAACTGCGCAGGAATGGCTGTCAAAGCCCATCTCACTGGAGTTATAACCGATATCCTTGATCTTGTTTCTGACGATCGAAGGGATATCAACATAAGCAGATGTCGTGATCTCGCCCATAACGAGAACCATTCCCGTTGTCGTGCATGTCTCACATGCAACACGCGCGGTGCTGTCCTGTTCTAAGATAGCATCGAGCACAGCATCAGAGATCTGGTCACAGATCTTATCGGGATGTCCCTCTGTAACGGACTCCGAAGTAAACAGCCAATTTCCTTTTTTGTTTCTCATAATCTTTCCTTTCTACTCATTGCTTATACAATGAAAAAACCTCCCCCCGAAAGGAGAAGGCCTGCGCTTGATATAAACGATCCTCATCTTTCAGGTTTCCCTGCCGGAATTGGCACCGCTGCTTTCCGCGGTTGCCGGGCTATAATAACGGGCCGGTCCCTCTAGCCTCTCTTGATAAGCAAAGAACTATAAATTGTAACGACAAGATTGTACTGATACGATCCTGCTTTGTCAATCACGATCAGGTGGTAATTTTCCGCCTGTTGAGCTCGAAAAAAGTTTTGGTTTCCCGGGCTGAAGCTGCAAATTGCTAATAATATTAATTATATTTTTATGTCTCCGAAAACGGCTTTTTGAGCCTGTTTGCTTGTAGGTTTTTGTCGCATTTTGTCGCTTTTATCAAAGGCCGGCGGGCCTTACAATCCGCCTTAAGAACCAAACTGTTCAAAGGGGGAAGTGATATGGCATTCACTATAAAGATCTACGAGAAAAACGAATACTTATACTCGCTTCTTAAGAAGAGACTTATCAGCTTTTACCCTGATGCTTATATAGTCAATCCTTATCTTGACAGGCAGGATTATGCTGACCGGTTCAGCACATATACCCGGGTCATTTACGATCCTGCTGATATAAACATTGCAGATATACCTCATTCAGACACCTCACCCATTAGGCTTACGGAAGACAGCGGCATCATCGATTGTTCAAGACTGATACAACTGCTCAGATACAATGAAGAATCCCCGGTCGGAATAAGACCCGTATCAGGATCGATGTACGCTGTGCTTCCGTTCGTCTACTCGGATGAAAGGGACAGATTCATAAGAGATTTTTCTTCTGATCTGCAAGACGCAGACTTCAATGTCAGACTCGATTTCACAAGCAAGCTCAGAGCTTTGTGGAAAGGCTCTGTCAGAAGCAACATGACTGCCCTTCTGGATGCTTGCAGATCCAAGAAGTTCGTTCCTGAAGATATCCTTAAATACTGCAATATGGATGATTATGGTTTCCTGACACCCGGCAGCACTACTAACTATGATGATATCTACGATGCCGGAATCGAACGGTCCAAAACTCTTATCACTCATGCAGCAGATCTGGCGCATTCCAAAACTCAGCTAATAAATGTCCTTGCGGTAATAGAAGGATTCCGTACCAAGGATCTTCCGGAGCTTCTATGTTCATGTGATAAAGTCACTATCCTCCTGCCCGCTAAAAGCGCCGAAGAGGATATTGGGGCTCAGGACCTCGTCTCAATGCTTACCAAAACTCTCGGTCAGGAAAGAGTCTCTGTCGTCTATATAAGAGATTCCTCCGGTTCAGACAATATCGAAGATCCCCTCGATAACAGGAGGCTGGTCGTATGACTAACGTCAAAACCAATCCCGCCGACATTAAAGAGCAGATCACATACTGCGTCCTTAATACTATCTCGGGTGAATCAGAACCGTCTGACGAGAAATTAAGAGAGATAATATCCGACGTCATCACCGAGAATACAAATTACAAAATGAGCCTGGACCAGAAACGCGAGATGGCCCAGTCAGTATTCAATTCACTTCGACGATTAGATGTTATCGAACCTCTTATGGAAGATCCCACTGTCACGGAGATCATGGTAAACGGTCCGAATAAGATCTTCTACGAAAGAGGCGGAAAACTGTATAAGTCCGATCTGACTTTTCGGGATGAGGAATCACTGAAGACCTGCATCTCCTGCTTCTTTGCCAATCAGAACAGACCGCTTAACGAAGCATATCCTATTGGAGACTTAAGACTTCCGGACGGCTCGCGAGCTAATGCGGTACTTCCGCCGATATCAAGGGAGACTACTGTCACGATAAGAAAGTTCACAGGCATCACACATGACATCGTCTCACTTATAAGGCAGAACTTCATAAGCGAAGAAGCGGCCAGATTTCTGGCAGAATGCGTGCGCAACAAAAGAACTATCTTTTTATGCGGCGGTACAGGCTCAGGTAAAACTACATTTTTGAATTGTCTTTCCGGGTTTATTCCCAGAAACGAACGCATCGTCACTATCGAAGACTCAGCCGAGCTCAATTTAAAAGGCATAGATAACCTGGTCCGCATGGAAGCAAGGCTTCCGGGACCTGACGGCTCCGGAGAAGTTAACATCGGCATGATGATCAGGGCATCGCTCAGAATGCGTCCTGACAGGATCATAGTAGGAGAAGTAAGAGGCAAAGAGAGCGCTGATCTCTTGTCCTGCCTTACCAGCGGACATCCAGGATCCATGAGTACCGGACACAGTAATTCATGTCTCGAGATGATGGAGCGTCTTACGGCCATGATAATGTCAGGCTCAAGTCTCCCCTACGATGCGATCCTGACACAGGTCTCTATGGGAATAAACATCGTTCTCCACATCATGAGAAGCCGTGAGGGCAAAAGATATATTGATGAGATCTGCGAGGTCATGCCTCCCCAAGATCACGAATACCGTCTTAAGACACTTTTCAGGAACAAAGGAGGTGAAGAACTTGAACGTATCGCAAGCATTGAAGATATCAAGAGCGCGATGGAATACCGCGCGTAAGAAGAGTTATACGTTCTCTTCATTTCTCATAAAGACGCTTTGGGTATATCCGTTATTTATTGCGGCGGTGTATTTCGCATCAGGACTTTTCATATCATCTGAATTTGTAAGGCTGATCCTTGCACTCTCCTTAAGTTTCTTTCCCTGGAAAGAAGCAATGAAGAAGATTTATTCGAACAACTACAGGCATATGAGGACACAGATCCTTGTATTGCTTCAGGTGCTCTGCACAAGTGTATCGAGCGGGTACTCAATAGAAAAGTCACTGCTGCTGATAAGACCCGTCATCGAGAAAACATTCGGAAAGCGCTCGATGCTCTTAAAGCCCTTGATCAATCTGGAGAATAACCTGAAGCTGCATGTAAGCCTTGAAGAGTCTCTCAATACCTTTGCGCAGCAACTGGCATTCCCTGAGACTGTTCCCGTTTTCCACGCACTGGCAATTTCAGGAGAGATAGGCAACAACAGCTTATCTATCTTAAGAAGCTCATGCCAGATGCTCTCGGAGCTTAACGCGGTCCAGGGCGAGATCGCAGCATCAAATGCAGGAAAGAATGCAGAAGCCGCGATCCTTTGTGCCATGCCGTTCGGAGTAACATTTGCTCTTAATTACATGAGCAGAGAGTATCTCGATATGGCAAGAAATACAAAGACCGGCTCTACTCTTCTAGCTTTGGCTTTCGGTATCTGCATAGTCGCGTGTGCAATGCTGTTCAGATACATGTCTCATGAGCAAGGACGGAAAGCATTCAAATCAGAGCTTGCGCTATCTGTATCTTCAGGAAGCAAAATCCCTAAGACACCTCTGACCAGACTCACAAAAAAGATCTTTCCTGCCGGCTTCATCACTGCAAGGCATGAATTATTCAATGAGCTGTCAGTAAATCCCGATCTGTCCTATGAACAGTATCTGAAAAAGCAGATCCTAACCGGGAGCGCAGCTTTGTTGTTGGGTGCCGCAATATTGATGAGCCTTGGAAAGAATCCGGTGTTCGCGGTCCTTTTCGCTATCGCGATCCTCATATTGGGAAGTTACGAGATCAGGACCGACGTCGAACGCAAAAGAGAAGATCTTATGAGTGACATTCCGTTATTCTTGTGCCTCATATCTACTCTTCTTGAATCAGGAATGCAGCTACCGAAGGCAATTTCCATCTGCTCTAAAGCCTTTGGAGAAAACAAGAGTCTGTCACTTGAGATAAAGAACTTAAGGGCAATGATCTTAAGCGGCGTATCGGCAGCAGATGCAGTCGAGAAATTCTCTTTAAGGATACAGATACCGGAAGCCCAGGCAGCCCTTCTGCTGATAGCAAGATACGGAAGATTAGGAACATCTGAAGTATTAAACATGCTCAATCTCCAGGCTCAGTCCTGCTGGAATCTTTGCAGGAACGCTTCCCGCAAAAGGCAGGAACGCGAAGCACTCGGAATGATCATACCAATGACACTTGATTTCATAAGTGTCCTGATGGTAGCCATGACACCCGCAATTATCTCACTCGGCATATAAAGGAGGAAAAGACTATGAGAGAAAGATCTAATCTGCATAGCAAAAAAGGTATGGGAACCGTTGAGATCGTAATCATCATCGCGGTACTCGTCTCATTAGCACTGATCTTCAGAGCAGGAATTACCGAATATGGTCAGAAGGTAATGAGCTTCTGCTTCGATGACTCAAAGATTGCTTCAGCTTTCTGACAATTAATCCTCAAGTTTTGACTTTTGAATTTACATTTTAAGGAACACCAGTATGCAAATTAAAAGGGGCCCCTTCGGATATTTCGCCACAGAGAAGTTTGACAGTCCGGATAGATTATGCACTTATGCCGAAGAGGTAATTGCCGGCAATAAATCAGACTTCTACCTTACACCAGTTACCGAACAGATAGGATCCGGAGCAATGTGTTACTTCGAATTCTCAGGCTTTTTACCGATAACAGATGCGGAGTTTTCCGTATTTTCTCCGCAAAGCAGATCCGCCTCACACAAAAAGGGATCAAAGATCCTGAGCCTGAGACGCAGATCCGTCGGGGACCTTTTTTATACGTTCATCAACCTGCTGGATAATCTCATCTCCCCTTCATGTCTTGTTCTAGATCCCGAGATGGTCTTCTCTGACCCTGAAGGCATATCAATTAAGCTGTGCTGCCTTCCTATAAAAAGCAAACCGGAGGAATTGTGTCTTTCATCTTTAGGAGCAATGAGACTGGAAAAACTATTAAGCTGCGATTTCTTCAAAAATGTTCTGACCGATGATGAAAAGAATGCTTTAGTTTATAGCGTTAAAGATAACAACGAGGAAATGTTTTTGAGGATCGCTGATACGATCCGCGGAAATATCGAAGAACCTGATCCTGAGACCGCTTCAGAAGATGCTCCTCTCTTTTACGAGAAGTTCTTGCCCGACTCACTGAAGAAATTATCTAAGTCTGAAAAAGATCTGATACTCTCTTGCATATCGGCTCTGTTATCGATCTTATCATTTATCGGGAGTCTGTATCTCACATGCTTCTTTTTATTCGCGTTGTCTTTGGTCATATTATTTGGCGTGCTTAAAAAGCAAAAGAAGCAAAAAGAAAACATCAGGAAAGAACTGACTAAAGAAAAATCAAGACAACGAAGCTCGATCCTGTTTTCAGACAGTTCTTTTCAGTCTGAGAATGACCTTTTTGATAAAGCCGAAGAAAACCAAAGAACAGAACCAGGCCGCTCCGGTGATTCTGATAAGCCAATTCAAAAACAGTATCAGCCATTGACTTCAGGCAAGCTTACTCTGGTAAGCGATTACAAAGGAATCAATCATGATTATTCAGTCTATTTAGACGAGACTTACATAGGATCAGATTGCTTTTTATCCGATATTGTACTGGACGATCCGTTAGTATCACCTCTTCACGCTGTGATCAAACAAAAGAACGGGATATTCTATCTTGAACCGGCAAAAGGCACAGGAAAATCATATATCGAAGATTCACCTGTAGAGAACGGAAAAACATACGAGATCAAGTCAGGACAGAAAATCACGATTGGAAATATTGCTTTCCGGTTTGCAGTGGAACCTGCGCTAAAAGCAAGTTACTAACAATGCAGAAAGGATACATAGACATTTCAAAACTATCTTCTCCACCCGAAAAAGCAGAATTTGAAACAGCTAAGTATTTTGCAGATTTGGGCAAAGATATAACTTTTATACGTCCAAGCTCAATTCCTAAACAACACCGTCCTGATATTCTTATGGATGGCGTCGAATGGGAAATCAAGTGCCCAGAAGGTAACAGCACACGAACCATAGAGAATAACATTAGAAAAGCTCTAAAACAGTCACATAACATAATTGTTGATTTAAGACACATAAAAATGTCTGAAAAGCATTGTTTATCGCAATTATTTATACAGTTTCAAAAGCGTCCACAACTCAGGAAACTATACATTATTAAAAAGAACGGAGAGCTTATAAAAATCCCCGAACTATAGTTGACTACCCGATTTCGTGTGATATCATTAAGTAAAGATAAGGTCCGACCCACTGCTGCATAGCGGAGGGCCCAGGGCCTTTTTCTTTTGCCTTTATTCGTTATCTGCCTTTTTCTTCTTCCCTACCATGACTCTCTTCGCAAGCTTATTGTAGGCTTTGACAAAAGGAGGATTGAGGGCTTTATCCGCTTCTACCAGTTTTTCTCTGATAGGCAAGCTCTGAGGACAATGTATCTCGCACTTTCCGCATTTAATACATAAAGATGCGTCGCATGGATCTATTCTCAAAGCGATCGTCTGGAAGTATTCCAGTCTGCCTGATCTCTTGCCCTCGGAATACATATGGTTATAGCAGGAAAATATTCCGGGGATATTAACTCCCTTCGGGCATGGCATGCAGTATCTGCAGCCTGTGCAGTTGACCTTCGTGGTATCAAGAATTATCTGCTTAATGCCGCTTAAGAATTGATGTTCTTCATCGCTAAAAGCTCCGGCCTTAGCTTCGCTTGCGATACGGCAGTTTTCTTCGATCATCTCAATGGAGTTCATGCCGGACAAAACGCAGGTTACGTCTTTCTGGTTCCAGAGCCATCGGAATGCCCATTCTGCAGGCGACCAGCCGTGAGGATCTTCCGCGATCATTTGCTTGGCCTTTTCTGGCAGGAGATCTACTAACTTACCTCCTCTTAAGGGCTCCATGATCATTACAGGGATACCCTTCTCTGCTGCGGCGTGAACACCAGTTTTGCCTGCCTGTGTATTCTCATCTACATAGTTATACTGGACGAGGCACATCTCCCAATCGTAAGCGTTCAGTATCTGCAAAAACTCTTCCGTCGTTCCGTGAAATGAGAAACCGACATGGCGGATCTTGCCTTCTGCTTTTTTCTCGGCAATCCATTCCTTTATGCCGAGAGATACAAGCTTCTCCCACTGGGTATGGTCGGTCATGTGATGCATCAGGTAATAGTCGACATAGTCTGTTCTGAGGCGCTTCAATTCCTCATCAAAGTATTTGTAGAGCGCTGCCCTGTTCTTTACAAGATACTGAGGAAGCTTTGTCGCGAGATTGATCTTGTCGCGGATATTGTTCTTCTCGATTATGCGGCCGACGATCTCTTCGTTGCCGGGATAGATATATGCCGTATCAAAATAGTTGACACCGAGTTCATACGCGCGCATGAACTCTTTATCAGCCTTTTCAAAATCGATCTTGCCGTTTTTGGAGGAAAACCTCATACATCCGTAACCTAATACGGATATGCCTTTTCTAGTCTGCATAAAACCTACTTACTGCAAGCGCGGAATAACGCCGCCGGGGAAATCTGTTTTCTTATAGTTTGAGAGTCTTTCTCTCTGCGCATCAGTGCCGTAACGCTCAATGAACTTCATTCTCGCGAGCGCACGCTTTCCTTTGGCAATACTGTCCTCAAAAAAGACCGGTCTGCCATTCTTATCCTGATGAGTTTTCAGTTCATCCAAAGCAGCGTTATATGCTCTGACGATTCTGTGAAGACGCATATTTTCGGGCCACTCGGCAGAGTTGCAAACGATGAGGGCAAGCATTCCGCTGATCTCGCAGTAACCCTCTGACAACATACAGTATCTGGTCTTGCCGTTGAGCGTGAGCGCACATGCTCCGGGCTCTAACGCTGCGATAAAAGGTGTGTGCCCTGCCATGAAGCCGAACTCACCGTCACTTGTCGGGATCCTTACACTGTCAACCATCCCCTCGAAAAAATCTTCGTAAGGGGTAACTATCAAAAGATTAATCTTGTGGTTAACGTGTTCAGCCATAAACAGAATTAAGGATTAGTCTCTTTATATGCACTGATGATGTCATCTAAGCCGCCCTTCATGAAGAAACACTGCTCAGGGATGTGGTCCAAAGAACCGGAAATAAGTTCGCCGAAGGCTTTTACTGTCTCTTCTACAGGTACATATCTCGGAGCAAAGCCCGTGGAATCAGCTGTTACGAAGAAAGGCTGGGACAGATATCTCTGTACCTTACGCGCACGGGATACCATGATCCTGTCTTTCTCGGAAAGCTCTTCCATACCGAGGATCGCGATGATGTCCTGAAGTTCCTTATAGCGCTGGAGCATCTCCTGGACCTTACGGGCAACATGGTAATGCTCTGAGCCGACTACTTCTTCGGTGAGAACTCTTGAAGAAGATTCCAAAGGATCTACCGCAGGATAGATACCGAGCTCAACTACGCTTCGTGAAAGAACGATATTAGCATCGAGGTGTGCGAATGTTGTGGCAGGAGCAGGGTCAGTGATATCGTCCGCAGGGACGTAAACGGCCTGGATAGATGTGATTGAACCGTTACGTGTGGAAGTGATCCTCTCCTGAAGCTCACCTACTTCGCCTGCGAGCGTAGGCTGATAACCTACGGCTGAAGGGATACGTCCGAGTAGCGCGGATACCTCCGAACCTGCCTGGACGAATCTGTAGATGTTATCGATGAACAAGAGCACGTCTCTGTGCTTCTCGTCTCTTAAATATTCAGCCATCGTAAGACCTGTGAGAGGCGCTCTCATTCTCGCGCCTGAAGTCTCGTTCATCTGGCCGAATACCATAATGGTCTTATCAAGAACGCCGGATGCCTTCATCTCGTTCCAGAGGTCATTACCTTCTCGGGAACGCTCGCCGACACCGGTAAAAACAGAATAACCGCCGTGTTCGCTTGCGATGTTACGGATGAGCTCAAGGATAAGGACGGTCTTACCTACGCCTGCGCCTCCGAAAAGACCGATCTTACCGCCTCTTGAGAACGGTACGAGAAGGTCGATTACCTTGATGCCCGTCTCAAGCATAGTCTCGGCAGGATACTGCTCTGTAAACGAAGGAGCCGGTCTGTGGATAGGCCACAAAGCATCACTGGTAACTTCGCCCTTGTTGTCGATCGGCTGGCCGATGGCATTGAAAAGACGTCCTGTGATCTTCTCACCTACCGGAACTTTAATTGAAGAACCTAACGACTCGCATACGAGGCCTCTCGTAAGACCTTCTGTCGCATTGAAGGAAACGCATCTTACGACGCCGCTGCCTCTTTGCTGGAGCACTTCGGCATAAACGTCGTTGTCACTCTCGACGACTGCCTGATCTGTAACTACAGCATCAGTAGGAACCGGTGTTGAGTTCCTTAAGATCCTTATAGCTTCGTTGATCTTCGGGATCTCGCTCTTGCCGAATTCGCAGTCGATAACAGGTCCTATTATCTGCAAAACCTTGCCGTATGCCATATCTTATTCCTCACATCTTCTCTGCCTGCTGAGCGCCGTTGACGATCTCCGTCAGTTCCGTCGTGATCTTAGCCTGACGGGCACGGTTGCTCATGAGCTCAAGTTTTTTCATCATTTCTTCTGCATTGTCTGTCGCATTCTCCATGGCGGTGAGTCTTGCTGTCTGCTCACTTGCGAAAGCATCGACCATAGCGCCATAAACCATTGCGTTCGTATATGAATCGATGAGGTAGTTAAATACCGCACCAGAATTCGGGAAATATTGGATATCCGCGCCTGAGAGCATGGCCATTCCCGCATCATCCAACTGGTCAGGAAGGACTCTTGAGATGGACTTGGTGTCAACAGGCAGAAGTCTCAACGCAACAGGCTCCATCTTGATGGAAGACTGCATGTGCGTGTACAAGAGGTAGACCAGATCGAAGTCGCCGTTAAGGAAGCGGTGTCTCATGATCGCGCTAACCTGTCTTGCATCAAAGTATGTAGGCTCCGTGATCGGGAATGAGAATTTCGAATTAACGTTGTAGCCGTTCTTTATGAGTTTTTCTCTTGCTAAGCGCCCGAAAACATTGAGCTCATAAGTCGTAGCCACATTCTTCCGGGTATTATCGAGGATCTTGGTCCTGACGTGGTCTTCCGTGATCCTTACCATGTTATTGTTGTAAGCGCCTGCAAGGCCCTGGTCACCGGAAAGTACATAGTAACCGATCTTCCAGGTCTCACCTTCCTGCTTCTGCTCGAGAACGAAGAAAGGGTTATCGAGGTGCTCGTTATTTCTGATCATCTCCTGCATTGATTCAACGCAGAAAGAAACGAACGGATACATCGATTCGTGAAGGAGCTGCGAGCGGCGCATTTTCGCGCTTGAGACAAGCTGCATGGCATTAGTCATCTGAC
This sequence comes from Saccharofermentans sp., assembly GCA_016292215.1. Taxonomy (GTDB): domain Bacteria; phylum Bacillota; class Clostridia; order Saccharofermentanales; family Saccharofermentanaceae; genus Saccharofermentans. Next base: position 17,432 of record JAEFBB010000033.1, read on the forward strand.
TAATGTCATTGACGCTCTTCATTCTTTTCTTGATTGCGGAAAAGCTCTCCATAAGATCAGAATTCCTCTGCGTACTCCTCGTGCTCGGCGAGGAAGGATTCCTTGTACTCCTCGTATGCCGAATCGATCTCGGACTTGATCTCGTCTGTCAATTCCTTGCCGTCTGTAAGCTCTTCGAAAATATTCGGATGGCGCAGTTTGATCGAAGCTAAGAGCGCCGTGTAGAACTCTGTAATATCCTCTGTAGCAAGGAAATTGAGCTTGTCGGTCGTTGCGCAATAAAGAAGGACTACTTCAGAAGCCATCGTAAGAGGAGAGAATCTCTCCTGCTTCAATACTTCGTTAAGGACAGTACCTCTCTTGATCTGGAGCTGGGTATTCTCATCAAGGTCTGAACCGAACTGTGAGAATGACGCCATTTCACGGGCCTGGGCCAAAGAGATTCTCAAAGGTCCTGCAACCTTCTTGACAGCCTTTGTCTGAGCCGCACCGCCTACACGCGATACAGACAGACCTACGTTAACGGCAGGTCTCTGACCGGAGAAGAACAGCTCAGGTGACAGATAGATCTGACCGTCTGTGATCGAGATAACGTTCGTAGGAATATATGCGGAGATATCGTTACCCTGCGTTTCGACGATAGGAAGCGCCGTGATGGAGCCGCCGCCCAATTCGTCAGAGAGCTTGGCTGATCTCTCCAAAAGTCTTGAGTGCAGATAGAAGACATCGCCCGGATAAGCTTCTCTTCCCGGAGGTCTTCTGAGGAGCAGTGAAATCGCTCTGTATGCCTGCGCATGCTTTGAAAGGTCGTCGTAAACGATGAGCACGTCCTTGTGATAGTCGTACATGAACTTCTCAGCGATAGCGCATGCGGCAAAAGGCGCGATATACTGCATCGCAGCTGACTCAGAAGCAGAAGCCGCTACTATTACCGTGTAATCCATAGCGCCGTGCTTTTCGAGCAGACCTGCAGTAGCAACGATATTGGCCATCTTCTGGCCGATAGGTACATAGACGCAGATAACGTCTTCATTTTTCTGATTGATGATCGCATCCAGTGCGATGGATGTCTTACCTGTCTGACGGTCACCGATGATGAGCTCTCTCTGGCCTCTTCCGATAGGGGTAAGGGCATCGATAGCCGTGATTCCCGTAAACAAAGGGGTGTTAACCGGTGCTCTCTCAATGATCGAAGGAGCGGGTGATTCGACAGGACGCTCCTCCGTATACCTGATAACGCCCTTGCCGTCAATAGGCTGGCCCAAAGCGTTAACAACTCTTCCCAAAAGACCCATACCTACGGGGACAGAGCAAGTGGTCATGGTACGTTTGCAGCTCATGCTCTCTACTACGGTATCTTCACCTGTAAGGAGAACGATGCCGACCTTGGTCTTCTCAAGGTTCATTGCGATGCCTGTAGCACCTGAAGCGAAATAGATGAGCTCGTTGAGCATACAGTTACGAAGGCCTGTAACTGATGCTACACCGTCAGAGATAGAAGCTACTCTACCGATCTCATCTCTGTGCTCCTGGAAAAGGAAAGCATCTTCAATTCTTTTCTCAAGATCTGCTTCAGTAAGTGAAGCGATCTCAAGGTTATCGATACTTACCTTATGTGATTCGGGGAACTGCTCAAGAGCTTTCTCAAGATCTTCTTTGACTTTAGAGGAAGGAAATTCTTCTTCGGGAATAGCAGCACCGTCTACGGCAGAATCAAAGGAACGTGTCTGCTTAATAAATGAACCGATTCTGTTAAGCTGTCCCCTGATGGAATAGTCGTAACGGCTTCCCTGGAAATAAACGATAAAACCGCCGATAAGATCATCGCGCTGCTCAATGGTAAGACGATAATCTTCGATCTCGTTTACTTCGGCAAATTTCTTCGCGACACTTACAAGTCTTTCTTCCGGGATATCGCCTGCTGTAGCAATCCTAAGAGACGGACCCTTGGACTTGATCTTGTTTTCCTTATTGTCAGAAGTGTTATTACTCACTCTTTGCTACCTCTTTATCGAGGATCTCTTCTGTGTGCTTTGCAGCAGACTTCTTAAGTTCGTCTTTGGAAACTGCATCGCCGATGATATGGCCTGCGATCTGGACTGACAGGTCTGCGATGTCGTCTTTCATGGTCTCGAAAGCATTGCGCTTCATTCTTGCAGCGTCTTCTTCTGCTCTCTCGATGATATGCTGGGCCTCTTCATTGGCCTGGTTGATGACCTGCTTGCTCTGCTTCTCGGCATTAGCCTTTGCCTCTTCCATGATCTCAGACGCTTTTCGCTTAGCTTCGTCGATAGTCTCTTTTGAAGAATCTACAACGGCCTGGGCCTCTTCCCTGGATTTCTTTGCACCCTCAAGCTCTTCGTCAAGTGCAGCCTGACGCTTCTGAATGATCTTAAGGACAGGCTTATAGATAAAGAACTTGATGACAAGGAAAGCCACAATCAAATTGATTATGGTTATAGCCGCGGTTACAGCGTAACCTGCAAACTGATCAGGCGAGAAGAGATTAGACTCTGTTTCAGCCGCAAATAGCATAGTTGCTATGTATGACATATAGTTGCTCCCTTAATTTGAGTCAAACGTCCCTTACTTGACTGTGAAGATCAAAAGGAATGCGACAACAAGCGAGTAAATACCGATGGACTCGATAAATACGATTGAAAGGAGAAGCATTGTCTGGAGCTTACTGATGATCTCAGGCTGTCTTGCTCCGGCTTCAAGCGCTGTGCTTGCTGCTTTACCCATTGCAAATGTTGAAGCAAACGCACCGCATGAGATGGCAATAGCGGCTGCAATAGCTGCGATACCCTTTGTCTCAAGCGCAGCGATGATCGGTAATGCTGCAATCCAAATGTTGTTCATAAGTATGGCCTCCTAAAATATTTAGCTGAATAAACGTCTTATCAAGCTGCAACAGCTTCTGTTTTCTTGCTTTTCTTACTCTTCTTTTTCTTCTGGTGGTCTTCCGGATGTTCGTTATACTCGTGTACCGTCTCAACATTCTCACCGATGTAAGACATCGTAAGATATGCGAAAACGATAGCCTGAATGATGCCATCCATGATATCGAACCAAAGACCCAGGACACCCGGAAGAATGCAAGGGATACAGATCGATATGAATTCCATGAATACGAAAGCTGCGAAAACGTTACCGAAAAGCCTCAATGCCAATGACAAGGGCTTAACGACATAGTCTAAGAGCTTAAACGGAAGCATGATGCTGATAGGCTGCGTAAGTGTGAGCCAGAAGCCCTTGGCGCCTACAAACTTGAACGTCATGACGATAACGTAAATGATCGCGGTAATAGCGCAGCCGATAGGGAATGCCACATTCTTTGCCGGCGGCGGTACCTTAAGGAAAGAGATGGCATTGCATGCGGTGATGACAAGACCGAATGTCATGATCATCGGAGCTACGGTCTCTGCTTCCTTACGCTTCATACCGAAGCTCATGCCGGTAGTAATGATGAGCTCGACCAGCGATACGAGCAATGTCTGTCTCTTATTAAGCTTGAGCGTGGGTTTGCCGACCATGCATCTGACTACGATGACTACGGCAATAACGGCGATCCAGGTAACGATCACGGCATCAGTAATAAGGAGCTTGTAATCTCCAAGCGTGAAGTACATCTGTACCTGCATTATGGCTTCGTTTATCTCTTCTCCGATGTCGCCGGGCTTGAGTCTTTCTAAAAACTGCTGTCCGAACGAGGAAAAGAACTCAGAAAGCCATGAAGCGATAATAACTAAACCGGTCATCATAAACTTTAAAGCCATTCCCCTTTATGGAATTACAGACATTTTACGCCTAATCGCCTGATATGTCACTTAATTATAAATAATATATAGTAACAACCTTGGGCAATAATCCGGTTCTTTTAGTCAATTTTGTCAATTTACTGCAAAATGAAAATTATATTGCGGATTAGGTGTAAAACCCGGAAAAAATCAAGGGCTGCCCCGGTCCGGGACAGCCCTCAAAAGGTGGAATATAAGATTTTTTAAAACTTCTTACTCTACGTCCTGTAATGCAGCGTAGTCTTCTTCACCGGTACGGATCTTAACGACCTTGCCTACGTTGTATACGAAGATCTTACCATCACCGATATGTCCTGTATAAAGAACTTCCTTAGCCTTCTCGATAACCTTATCTACAGGGATCTTGGATACGACGACTTCGACCTTGATCTTAGGTAAGAGCGTAGCGTCTACCTCGACACCTCTGTACTTCTCGCCTGCACCCTTCTGGATGCCGCAGCCCATGACCTGAGTAACTGTCATACCGGTTACACCGAGATCGTTCATTGCCTTTCTGAGCTTGTCATAACGAGAGAGCTTAGCGATGATAACGACCTTATGCATGCCTGTATCGAGTTCGGGAGCGACAGATACCTTGACTGCTGCGTTCTTCTGAGCTTCAGAAGCTTCGTTGTAATCAGGTGTACCGAGGTCTGTGTTCTCGTTTTCTTCCATCATAGCGCCTGAAACGTCCATGAGGGAGAAGCCGGAGTAAGCACTTGCGAGACCGTGCTCTGTAACGTCAAGACCTGTGAGCTCTTCTTCCTCAGAGGCTCTCAAGCCGAAGATAGCCTTGATGATAAGGAATGTGATTGTGATTGTAACTGCTGTCCAAGCTGCTGTTGCAAGCATACCTACTGTCTGTATGCCGAGGAGCTTGAATCCGCCGCCATAGAAGAGACCAACCATCTCATTGCCTGCTGCATCAGCGATTGCATAAGCAGGAGCTGTGTTTGTTGCGAAAAGTCCTACTGCGATCGTACCCCAGATACCGTTAAACATATGAACTGCAACTGCACCGACAGGGTCGTCAACTCTTATTACGTTATCAAGGAACCATACACCGAATACTACGAGTACGCCGGATACAGCACCGATGATCGTTGCGCCAAGAGCGTCTGTTACATCACAGGGAGCTGTGATTGCAACGAGGCCTGCGAGAGAAGCGTTTAAGCACATTGAAACGTCGGGCTTACCATACTTGATCCATGTGAAGATCATGCAGACTACTGTAGCGATCGCAGGAGCGATTGTTGTTGTTACGAATACAGATCCGAGCTGACTCATATCTGTGCAGGCAGCACCGTTGAATCCATACCAGCCGAGCCAGAGGATGAATACGCCCAAAGCGCCCATCGGGATGTTGTGGCCGGGGAAAGCGTTAACCTTTGTAATCTTACCCTTCTTATCCTTTACGAACTTACCGATACGGGGTCCGAGGATAGCAGCACCGATCAAAGCTGAGATACCACCTACCATGTGGATGCAGTTAGAACCTGCGAAATCGTGGAATCCCATTGTTGCGAGCCAGCCGCCGCCCCATGTCCAGTGAGCTTCGATAGGATAGATGACTGCTGAGATAACTGCGGAATATACGCAGTAAGATAAGAATCTTGTTCTCTCTGCCATAGCACCTGATACGATCGTTGCTGTTGTGGCACAGAATACAAGGTTAAATACGAAGTTTGACCAATCGAATGTTGCGTAGTTTGCGAAAATATCAATATTGGGTTTTCCCATGAATCCCATAAGCATATCTTCGCCAAGGAACAATCCGAAACCGATTGCGATAAATACTACTGTACCGATACAGAAATCCATCAGGTTCTTCATGATGATGTTACCTGCGTTCTTTGCTCGCGCAAAGCCGCACTCCACCATCGCGAATCCAGCCTGCATCCAGAAAACCAATGCTGCGCCGATAAGGAACCAGACGCCAAAGACTTTCTCATCAATCAAGCTGCTGATTAAATTAGTGTCCATAAACTCTCCTCCTTCAACCATTTTCAAAAGGTATTGATATTATGTTTCAATGCTTTTTGAATATCGTTATTTGATTTCAAGTGCAATTGTAGCGTTAACCCCGCAACAAATAAAATACGAATAGTTTGAGCATAACGATACCTTTCAGGTATGATTTGACATTTATCAGGACAACCGGGAAACCGGGAACCCATTGTTTTCGGGACTTCCGGGCAAAACAAAGGCTCCGTTAATTCCGGAGCCTTTTACATTAATCAAATATACTTAAACAAATGACTGTATCTTGCAGTCAAAAAACGATAATAAAAACTTACTTAAAATGTTTCTCCTCGATCTCTTTGATGCCGTTTACGCGTGTTGCGTGGCGTCCGCCGGCGAATTCTTCCTCGAAGAAAGCATCTATCATTCCGAGTGCAACTCCCAATCCGACTACGCGCTCACCGAATGCGAGGATCTGTGCATCGTTATGCTGTCTGCACATCTTAGCCATGAACTCGTTGGTGCAAAGAGCGCATCTGATTCCCTTGTACTTGTTGCAGACAAGAGAGATTCCGATACCGGTACCGCAGATTGCGATACCTCTTTCAGCCTTGCCGCTGGATACGTCTTCAGCCACCTTAATGCCTGCATCAACATAAGAATAAGAATCTGTTCCGTTGGGAGCACCGCCGTCAAGGACCTCAAAGCCCTTCTCCTCAAGGTACTTTCTTACCTTCTGTCTTAATTCATAACCTGCGTGATCTGATGCGATTGATACAACCATATTATTGCCTCTTTCCTTAATTAAATCTCATGATGGATGTGCTTAAACTTCTTAGTGCCGTCGCAGTAAGGTCCTACGATATCTCCGTTACCTACCAGGCGGTACTTATAGGATACGAGTCCTTCAAGGCCTACAGGGCCTCTGGCGTGGATCTTGGATGTAGCGATACCTACCTCTGCACCAAAGCCGTAACGGAAACCGTCTGCAAATCTTGTTGAGCAGTTGACCAGAACGCTTCCGGAGTCAACCATGGTCATAAAACGCTCAGCTGTATCCTTATTCTCGGTAATGATCGCGTCGGTATGTCCTGAACCATAGTGATTGATATGTGAGATAGCCTCGTCAACATCCTTAACGAGCTTGACAGAGCACTTCATTGCAAGATACTCGTGATGCCATTCCTCAGCCTTGGCAAGACCGAATGTCTCAGCAACATAATCGTCGCCGAAAAGTTCAACTCCTGCTCCCTGCATCGTCTTGATGAATTCAGGCAGGAAACTGTCCTTTAGCGCTTCATTTACAAGGAAAGTCTCTGTAGCGTTGCATACGGAAACATACTGTGTCTTGGCATCGATCGCTACCTTAACGGCCTTGGCAAGATCAGCGTCCTTGTCGATATATGTGTGACATACGCCGTCAGCATGTCCCAAGACAGCGATGTTGGTGTTCTGCATGATGTACTGGACGAAAGAATTGGATCCTCTGGGGATAATAAGATCTATATACTCATCAAGCTTCAGCATATCGGCGATCTCGGATCTCAATGTAAGGAGATTAAGCCAGCCTTCAGGAAGTCCTGCTTCGATACCGGCTTTGCTGATAACAGAAGCCAAAGCCTTATTCGTATTGATGGCTTCAGAGCCGCCCTTAAGGAATACGGCATTGCCGCTCTTGATGCAGAGAGATGCGATCTGGACCAGCGCATCAGGTCTGCTCTCGAAGATAACGCCGATAACACCGATAGGACAAGTAACTCTGGTAAGCTCCAAACCATCATCCAATGTAGTTCTAAGCGTAACCTTGCCTACAGGATCATTAAGATCGATAAGGCTCTCGATACCGGAGACTACGTCATTAAGCTTATCTTCGTTAAACTTAAGTCTCTTGATAAGCGGAGTCTCAAGATTTGCCTTCTCTGCTTCTTCAAGATCGATCTTGTTGGCAGCGAAAATCTCATCTCTCGATTCCTTAAGGCGGGCTGCTACATTTGCGAGCGCCTTATTCTTAACATCGCTTCCCAGAGAAGCCATGATGTAGGAAGCGTCTCTTGCGACCTTGGCAATATCATGGAGTTCAGACATAATATCCCCCTATAATTATTATTCTTTAGGAAATGATTATAACAAATAAAACATCAACTTGCTTAACTGTTTGAAGCTGGACCGCTTACTTAAAACTTAGCAAAAATAGAAACATGTTTTGCTATTTTGAATGTAAAAATGCTGGTTTTCAAATCTACAAAAATGTTCATAATGTTCAAAACTTTGTTTATAACTACAAAAACAAATACTTTGATTCCAAAAGTGCTTGAAACCCTTATATCTATTGAATTTGATATTTTGTTACCGTTTCTTGACAAAACAATTACAAGGTGTTAGCAAAAGTCTGGATTCCAATAAATCTAGGCATTTGCGGGCTTTTTGAACCTTTGTTCGATAACAGGTGTCCACGAGAGAAAAACACCCAAAAATCGAAATTGCTACTTGACAAGGCTTTTTGACAAAGAAATCGAAATAGCAATTTTTGTATAGTGATTTTTCAATAAATTCTGGTACTAAAGATCCCTAATTAAATCGCAAAAACAACGTCCTTCCTGCATCAGGCAAGAAGGACGTAGAAAACACATTAATCAGTTACAGATAATTACTCGGATCAATAGTCCTCATCGTCAAGCACAACAGCTCCGGCAAGCCTCTGGTCCCAGTTGGTGAAGAAGACTCTTCCTGGAAGAGTACTGCAAAGTATCAGGGCAAGAATAAAACTTGCAAGGAATGCTGCCACTCCACCTAAGATACTGAAAAACTCCGGAGACATCGCGCCAAAGAAAATAATCAACGCATAATATACAGGATTCATAAATACATAGATAAATCCTGATATCGCAGAGTCAAAATGAAC
>JAEFBB010000034.1 GCA_016292215.1 Saccharofermentans sp.
CCTGCTGCATCTGTGAACTTAACGCCGTGATAGCTGGGGTTGGGTTCAGAGATCCAGGGATACTTGCCGGAAGCTGCCCAGTCGAAGTTGCCGGAATCAACGATAACGCCGCCCAATGTTGTGCCGTGGCCGCCGATGAACTTCGTAGCAGAGTGAACTACGATGTCTGCACCGTACTCGATAGGTCTGATGAGGTAAGGTGTACCGAATGTGTTGTCGATAACGAGCGGGATGCCTGCCTCGTGAGCGATCTTAGCAAGTGCTTCGATATCCGGGATGTCAGAAGAAGGGTTGCCGAGTGTCTCAATGTAGAGAGCCTTTGTATTAGGTCTGATTGCAGCCTTTACTTCGTCCAGATCATGGATGTTGACGAATGTTGTCTCGATGCCATAAAGGGGAAGTGTGTGTGCTAAAAGGTTCTCGGATCCGCCGTAAATAGTCTTCTGTGCTACGATGTGCTCACCCTTAACTGCGAGAGCTTCGATTACATATGTGATTGCTGCTGCGCCGGATGCAACTGCGAGACCTGCAACGCCGCCTTCAAGAGCTGCGATACGGTCTTCGAAAACTCCCTGTGTGGAGTTTGTAAGTCTGCCGTAGATATTGCCTGCGTCTGCAAGTCCGAAACGTGCTTCTGCATGAGCTGAGTTACGGAAAACGTAAGAAGTTGTTGCGTAGATCGGCACTGCACGTGCATCGGATGCGGGATCGGGTTGTTCCTGGCCTACGTGGAGCTGAAGAGTTTCAAATTTATAGTTAGACATAATTGTGTTATTCCTTTCTTAATTCAAATAGTTATAGTTGTGCTGTCGGAACAGCGGCTGTTTGAACAAGAACAACACATTCGTCCACAACGGAAGTTACAACGGACTAATGATTGAAAATAGAATTTACGGTCGTACATAACTTCCGTCCTCCTCTCTCGTTTGATTTTCGCATATGATAAACGCTAATACCTACTATGTCAATGGGTTTATGAAAAATTTTTTCAAAACCGCGGAAACAAGCCGTTTGCCTTTATTTGCGCGCGATTTTATAAAAGCAATTTGACGCATAAAGCGACAATGTTTATTATTTTCTTAAGTCTATTTCAGGGGGGATACGTTTTATGAAAAGGAAAATCGCTTGTTTATTGGCTCTGGCATTAGCTGTCACTTCGCTCGCATCCTGCAGCAAGGCATCAGGCGACCGCTCAGATGATCTCCGTGTCGAAAGAGAAGGCGGCGACTATAAGCACGAGTACGGTGAAGAGATCGAGACTCATCCTATCGTTACGACAGAGACGTCAGAAGATCCTACAACGACTACCACTGAATCTACTACTACAACAACTACTACAGATAACACTTCAGCAGTTAACATAACACCCGGCAAGAGCCTGGCCATCGATGAGTTTTGTTATCTGATGATTAATACTCTGGGCCGTCACTATAATGACGCAACGAGCGCGCTGAACTCTTATTCAAGCATCCCGCTGGAAGAGTATTACGCCAGCGATTATGAAGATGAAAAGTGGGTAATGTATAACTGCGCTATTGCAGCCGGAGATGTCGTTTTCGACATTTGCGATGTGTCTTATTACATAACTGATAATTCAGTCTACGAGCTGAATTTTTCGACCACTATAACTACCGGTGATGCAAAAAAGACTAATGACTATCTGGTCTCGCAGTTAACTGCTCTTTATGGTGAACCGTACAGCACGGACAATGAAGATTCATACGACTTAACACTTTATGAATTGGACAATGATGTAACACTCTCGGTAAACGCTTTCTATGCCGACAGCATTACGATCATTTATGTGACCTTCTCGAAATACTGATCCTGCACATTTTTGGAGTTGCTCAATGAATAAAAAACTATCTCTTTTAATAGCTCTGGCTCTAACCGTTACTTCGCTCGCATCTTGCAATTTGGCCGGCGGCGACCGCACGGATGACCTGCGCGTTGACAGAGAAGGCGGCGACTACAAGCACGAGTATGGCAATGAGACGGATGCCCCTGCCGTTACCACCACAACAGAGACGACTGAAGCAGATCCGACACCGTCTCCTACGCCCTCGCCTACTCCGGCACCCGCAAAACCGACGTGGGAAGGAAATACCGTCAGCAGTTTCAAAGACGTCTGTGACATGTCAGTTTCTGCTTTGGGATATGATATCGACACATCTTTTGCAATAGTCGAAACCGCATTTGATACAAAATTAATCCTTAACGACTCCGAATATCATACTGAAGACGAAGAAGATTATGATGAAACCATTTATATTTTCTTCTATGACTGCGACATAAGTATAGACGGCATTACATTTGATACTGTTACTTTCTGCTGCTATGAAGATATGAGCGTATATGAAGTGTCTTACATCTATCACAGCTCTGATTCATCCGAGCTTATGAGCCGCTTTGAGTACTGCAAATCCGAATTATACAACATGTTCGGAAAACCGGGCGATAGTGCGTACGATGACGAACATATCCTGTCTTCCGTCTACAGTTCCGTAAACGGCGTCACTTATTCGACCTACTATATGTATTGGGGCGAAGACAACGATTATAACGTAACGATCCTCGGATTCGATCTTGCTTAATAACCGTCACAATTAAAAGACTATTCCTGAGCCCCGCACAACGCGGGGCTTAATTTTTCTGATCAGAAAAATACCAGAGAATTGCCTCGGATCTTAAAAATATTTATTTTCGCGATAGTTTACTATGGGTATCGTTCAGTTATTTAGGGGATAAATAACAACCCGTTTGTTTCAGGAGAATAGAAAAATGAAAAAACTCAAAAGGTTAATGGCAGCAGTTCTCGTTGGCGCAACAATACTTTCCTTTGCAGGTTGCTCAAAAGCTAAGGACGTTAAGAGCGATAAGGACGTTGAGGAAGAGCAGGAAGAACAGGATATTCCTGATATTTACGATGAAGATACTTTCTTTGACGCACTGGAAAAAGTAACCGGTATCACCGAGAAAGATATGATGGTTAACGAAAGGAATGAGAGCTTCGACGGACCTCCTGCCGAACATGTGACTTTTACCCAGGATTTCGATAATTCATACTGCTATATCAGATACGAAAATGCAGAGGATGCAATGAATGCGTTCAGGATCAGATATGACAGTTTGCAAGAACTTCTCGAGACCAAAGAGTTTGAGGGATCAAACAGAGGTATGGTAAATGACAAACAGGGTTTTCTTATTATGGATGGCACCGTTAAAGCGGGTGTCGCGTTCGGCGGAACGACATTTTTCGAAAGTGACATGCATTATTACGGCATCTTTTACGTTAACAAGAACGTTTACATAGAGATATTTACTCTTAACGGCAGCGATAGCGAAAAGGAAATGATCAGAGCGATAATAAAGGAAATGAATCTGCCGAACATGTAATGCATTGATCCTGAAATAATTCTTTCTTAAAGCGCGGTTTTCTTCGGAAAGCCGCGTTTTTGCGGTAGAATGTGCGAAAACTTTTTGAGAAGATTTGTCACAAAGCAGATCTTCGATTTGTTATATGGGGTAGAAGGGCCGGTCAGGGGATCCCGAATCTTATAAGTTGGGTGGCTCTTCAAGGAATCGACAAGGAGACATTTAGATGGCGTTACCGTCAAAACAGCACGCTTTCATAGAAGCCTGTTATGAGCTCTACGAACAGAAGATGTTCCGTGTGGCGCTTGCCGTACTGCGCGACGAGAAGCTCGCTGAAGATGCCGTTCAGGATGCGTTTTTGCAATTGATAAGACACAAGGTCTACTTCAAAAAAGCTGATGAGGATGATTGCAAAAGATACATTCTGGCAGTGATCAAGAACACTTCTATCAACATTTATAACAAGCGGAAGAAAGAGAACATGATCGTAAGTTTTTCCGAAGATCTTGAGACTGTCTGTGCAGATGAAGCCGCTGATCCGGATGACAGGAATGATATGGGAACAAGTTGCACTCCCCTTATGAATTCTCTTCCGGAAAAATACTATGACGTCGTTGAATGCCTTGTCATAAAGGATTATACGGTCAGGCAGACCGCCGATAAGCTCGGCATCACAGAGGCAAATGTCAGAAAACGTTACGAACGGGCCAAGAAGATGATGCGCCAGGGCTTAAGTCAGGCGTAAGACCTAAAAAGAGGGCAATCCGTATTACAGGAGATTACTTATGAATAAAAAATCCAATGCATATTTCATTCGCGACATAAGTTTAGAGGAATTCGATCACATCACGGACGGTATTGAGGATCACGTTTTCTCGGACAGATATCTCGCGAGGAAGGAATCGATAATGAAGAATGAGACAGGCGCCAGGATAAGTAAATTAGGCGTTAAGGTGGCTGCGGCAGCATGTGCCGTTGTAATTGCCACACCTTTTATAGTAAATGCCGTAACCGACGGAGAACTTTTCGCAAGGATCTGGGGAACGGAAGGTAAAAAGACGATAGAAAGCCATACAGAGTTATACGTCGAACCCGGTAAGACCGATAAAGACGGCAATCCGTCAAGCTGCGAGATCGTGTATCCGAGAGTAGAGTATGTTGATGTTGATCCCGAAATGGCCGAAAGAGTCCTCGAAGGCAAGGTCAATACCGAGCCCATCATCACTGAATTCAGCGGCTATACGTTCACTGTCAACGCCGTTGTAAACGACGGCATGGCAGCCATAGTAGACTACACGATCGAGAAGGAAGGCGGAGTCGACCTCCTTAACTACAGTCAGCTCGATAACGAAGCGAAGGGCGCTTTCACAAACGAAGAACAATCAATAAAATTCGAATTCTGCGGAGGTTATGGCAAGACATTTGTTAATCTTGAGAAATCCACAAGCGATAAACTCTACTGCACAGATTATCTTCTCAGGGATAACACCTCGGTCTGTCTGACTCTCGAGATCGCCGAATACGACGTGCCTCTTAAGGATATCTATGTGTCAGGTGTAGACCCTGACGATCACCTTCTTGATGAGAAGAGTGTTGCCATCACCTTTGCAGGAACGATCTCTAACAAGACTTTCGAGAGCACCTACGGCGAGATCATCAATATCTCTCCCGTGTCCATGAAGATCGGATATCTTACCGATGATACATTGGGCGAGGGATATGAAGAAGGTTACTGCTATCAGGGCGATTACATCGGAAAGATCCTGATCACCTACAAGGACGGCTCAGAATATCTGGTCTACCGGGACATCATCTTTAACGGACTTCCCCAGGATCCCGTCGATCCGGTCGCAAGTTATTCATATATCTGCGGCGGTATTGATTATGCCGAGAGCGTAGTCTTCAACAGACTTGTCGATACCGACGACATCGCAAGCATCACGGTCAACGACACTGTATTCACGCTGAAATAATAAGGGGCCAATAGGAAAAGAAGGGGCTGTCTCACGTGAGGCAGCCCTTTTTACTTCGTGTCAGTATTGATCCGTTACTTTGTCAGAGCGCTGTCGCTTCTGTATTCGATGGCCCTGGCGACGGCTTTCTCCAGATCATTTTTCAGGCCGGGCTCTGCTTCGGTATAAGACTGAAGATCCATCTGGATCTTGCGCCTTCCGTTCCTGTAATATTCTTTCAGATCAGGCTCGGCCGCGGCATAAAGATCCCGCTTGGCATCGAAGATATCCAATTCGTTAGTGGTGACTTTCTGCTTGTGTTTATTTACCAGAAGCCTGTCGAGCGCGAAAATGATCATCCGGACATAGTCAAAATACTGCTTGTCCTCTTCTGCGGCACTCTCCTTGGCTTCGGTTACCCTCTTCTGGATCTGCTTTACGCGGATCGGTGTGATCTCATCGGCGGGATTGATATCGCTGATCTTGGTCCAGCGGCCCATGCAGAGGATCCTGCCGAGAAGCGCTTCGAAGTCTGAAGGATCCGCCATAAGCATGTGTGAGAATCTGTCTTCAGCTTCGGCGTAGAAGCCGGTGTTCATGGAATTCATGGCCTTTTCGAGAGGCATACCGAAGAAGAGTGAGACGCCGTATGCGACACCGCACGAACTGCATTCAAAGACGCGCTTTTCCTTGTCGAGAGCAAGCTGCGCGCCGCACTTTGCGCAGGTGATCTTTTTGCCGGTATCTTCATATCCGGTGAGATCAACCGGTGTGGTCAGAGCTTCTGACGGTGCAATTTCCTCGTCTGTTTCCTGCGGCTCAAATGCTTTGAGAGATGAAAACATGCGCTTATAGTGCATCTCAAGGCCGCTTATCTTCGAATCCATGGTCCTCGCACCGGTGTTGCCGATCTCGGCCATGTTGCGGAGAGGTTCATGATCCTTGTCGTCCTTTTTAAACGACCATATAACATAAGCCGCACCTATTCCGGTAACTATCAGGGACATGATGACGCCGGCAATGCGCATACCCGGTTCGCTGCTCACTGCCGTTAACAACAGTGTGCCGGCCAGAAAAGCACCGAAAAGAATATAAAAGATTATGGCATTGCTCCTGCCCTGGCTGTATGCTTTGTATTCCATTTCGGCAACAGTGAATTTGGGCTTGTTCTTAACTGAAGTGATCTCGGCTTTTTCCTTCTCATATTTCTTCATGTCGGAGACAAGATCCGCCATATCTGAAAGTATGTCAAAGTATCCGGCATTCGGCTGACCGGCATTGTTCTGCGCAAATTCTATCTCATTCTTCAGGGCGGTCATGTTGCATTTTCTCATTAATCCGGGATCCTGAAGATCGTTTACTGAAGATGCTTTAGCAGTGCTGAACACAAGGCCCTGCAAAGCGGTGAAATTGTGAGGACGATCGGCCAGTATCGCCTTAAACTTCGTCTGCGCAGTGGAAAATTCCTTTTGCTCCAGACAGGCCTGAGCCTGACTTATGATCTCTTCACCATGGAAATCAACGGCATTGAATCTCGTGCCGCAGAAAGGGCAGTCAAAGAATTCCTGATCGGAATCAAAGACCAGTACGCCCGCGCATTTTGAACAGGTATAACTCTTTAATACAGCCATTTTGGATATCCCCCATAAACCAAAACCAATAACCCAAAATCATATTATCAGATTTGGGGGTGCTGCAAAAGTATAAAGGGAGCAGTTTATCCTTATTTGTCCGCTATTCCGGCAATGTCATCGTACTCGGGCTTTGCCTTCGTCACGCCAAAGCCTTCAGATACCTTGACCGATACTTCGCCGAACTTGGTCATGACCTTCTCTTCGCGTCTTGAGAGTCTGAATCTGTCCATCGCGGTGTATCTTATCCCGATCGTTGTGGTGTGCTCGAAAATAAGCTTTGCGAACTTCTCTTTGTCCTCAGGTTTTACTACGCAGGTGATGAGGATACCGGGGCGGTTCTTCTTCATGTAAACCGGTGTCGTAAAAACATCCAGCGCACCGCTGCTTAAGAGAACGCCTGTCGCATAACCGATCTCTTCGCCGGTCATGTCATCGACATTGCAGCTCATCTCGATAACTTTATCGTCATCTTCACTCTTCTCTTCACCAATGAAAGTCCTGAGCATGTTAGCCTTCTCAAAATCCTTCTTGCCCATGCCGTAGCCGGTCTTCCCGATCGCCATGACAGGTCTTGTACCAAAAGTATCTGCGAAGTGCTTTAAGAGCGCTGCGCCTGTAGGTGTAAGGAGCTCTCCTTCAACATCGCCGCTGTATGTGGGAATGCCTTCGATAATGCTTGCAGTTGCGGGCGCGGGAACAGGTAATATTCCGTGTGCACACTTCACCTGGCCGAAGCCTGTGGCAAGCGGTGATACAACTATTTTAGAAGGCGAGAGCTTTTCGAGAAGAACGCATACGCCGACTATATCAGCAACCGCATCCATCGTTCCAACTTCGTGGAAGTGGATGTCAGTTACAGGCTTTCCGTGCGCCCTGCTCTCAGCTTCAGCGATGAGGCCGTATACTGCGAGCGCATCTGCCTTAACCTTATCAGATACGTTAAGGCCGCCTATGATGTTCCCGATATCACTCATGTGAGTGTGGTGATGGTGATGCTCATGTTCGTGTTCGTGCTCATGAGTATGCGCATGCTCCTCGTGGGTATGCTCATGATGGTGATCGTCATGGTGATGCTCATGCATGTGCTCATCTTCTTCAACACCGGATACAACAACGTGCGCGTGAGTGCCTTCGATACCGCACTTGACGCTCTTTTCGAACTCGTATTTAACATCGGGAATGCCCAGAGAATTAAGCTTGTCCTCACACGCTTTTACATCGCCTGTAAGTTCGGCCAAAGATGCCAGGAGCATGTCTCCTGCTGCGCCCATATTGCATTCGATGTAGAGAGTCTTCATGGTTTAACCTCCGATGTGATTGATCATGCTGGCAGAGTATCCTGCGCCGAATCCGTTGTCGATATTAACTACAGTGACACCACTCGCGCATGAGTTCATCATGGCAAGAAGTGCGGTAAGTCCTTCAAAAGATGCACCGTAACCGACGCTCGTCGGAACGGCGATAACAGGACAATCAACAAGACCTCCGATAACGCTTGCAAGGGCTCCTTCCATGCCTGCGACTGCGATAATGACTGAAGCGCTCATTAGCTCTTCCTTGTGCGCGAGAAGGCGGTGTAATCCCGATACACCGACGTCGTAAACACGGTTAACTTTATTGCCCAAAAGCTCAGCTGTAACGGCAGCTTCCTCAGCGACGGGAAGATCTGATGTGCCGCCTGTTGCGACAACGATAGTGCCCTTGCAGGAAGGCTCAGGGATCACGCCCGCAACACCGATACGTGCTGTGTCGTAGTACTTAACGGGAGTATTAAGAGCTGCTGCTTTCTCTGAAGACAGCCTCGTGATAAGAACTGTCTCCTGGCCGCCTTCCAAAAGACTTGAAGCGATCGCATCAATCTGCTCAGGCGTTTTGCCTTCGCCGTAGATTACTTCCGGAACGCCCTGTCTTAAACCCCTGTGAAGATCGGGCTTCGCAAATCCAAGATCAACAAAAGGCTTCATCTTTAACTGGAGCTCTGCTTCTTCGGGAGACATCTCCCCCTTTGCGACCCTTTCTAAAATCTCTCTTGCGTCACTCATTTTCCTATAGCCTCATTCATGCTTCCGGTGCGGTATCCGTCTGCGTCAATTGTTACATATTTGAAGCCTAAACGCTTCAGTTCTTCCGAGATTTCTTTACGTGTATGTTCGTAAGTCAATGCCGGGATATCATCAGGCGCGGCTTCGATCCTTGCGAGGTCGCCGTGTACTCTTACGCGGATGCCTTTAAAGCCCAGATCCCTTATGGCCTTCTCTGCGTATGCGACGCGCATCAGGCCTTCTGCAGTGATCTTCTCGCCATACGCGATCCTCGAAGCGAGGCATGCCGCAGATGGCATCTTCCATGTAGGAAGGCCTGCCTCTTTGGAGAGCTCTCTGATGTCACTTTTCGTAAGGCCGGAATCATTTAAAAGACTGACTATTCCGAGCTCTGTCAAAGCCTTGATGCCCGGTCTGTAATCGCGCTGGTCGTCGGCATTGCTGCCGTCAGTTATCACGTATCCCGGGGCGGCTTCTTTGACAGCCTCGAAAAGCTTTTTCTTGCAGTAATAACACCTGTCAGGCGGGTTTTGGACAAACTCGGGGATAGAGAAAACATCGAAGTCTACCAGGATCTGCTTCACGCCGATCTTCGCGCAGAAAGAGGCTGTGCGGTCATACTCTTCAAAGGTCAGCACCAGGGACTTTACGGTCACCGCGATACAGTCATCGCCCAGGACTTCGTGAGCCTTGTACAGGAGATATGTCGAGTCGACCCCGCCTGAAAAAGCG
Organism: Saccharofermentans sp.; assembly: GCA_016292215.1. GTDB lineage: Bacteria > Bacillota > Clostridia > Saccharofermentanales > Saccharofermentanaceae > Saccharofermentans. Next base: position 9,736 of record JAEFBB010000034.1, read on the forward strand.
ACCGCCAGTTTCCCGGCGGTCTTAATACGCTCAACGAGCGCAGTTTCTTTAATTCTGATGTCGGATACAGCGGCCATTCATCACTTGGCAAACATTGCCTTGACCTTGCCCTCGGGATCCTTAACAAGAAGGACAACGAGCCAGATGACGATGCCCAGTGCAACTACGGACAGGCCGAGGAATGCGTCATTGATCATGTCTGAAGGTGCCTGCTCGAAAAACTCAGCGCCGAGCTCGATATACTCGACTACTGCATCAACGAGCCACATAAGGCTTGCGCCCCAGTACATAAGAGCAAGCGTGCCGAGCTTTCTGTCAGCCTTAGAGTTGTACCAAAGAATTGTTGCGATTGCTGCTGCGAAAACAGTGATAAGGAGTGTCATATCTTTTGTCCCCCTTATGCCTTGGTCGAGCTTTGTTTTATAGCAGGTGCGCTCTTCTTCGAGATAGCGTGAGTTACCGCTACCATTACAACCCAGGCGACAGTTACAAGAATTGCCATTGCAACTCCGCTCGTAAACATCTCGTGGAGCATCTCCTGTGCGTCTGCGGGATTAGCAGCTGCTGTAAGGAACGGGAACCACGGTGTGACTTCTCCGTGCCAGACGTGCTCAAATGCAAGGAGAGCGGAACCGCCCCAGAGCATATTATTGAGCCATCCCATCTTCTTGATGAAGATGTTGTCAGAACCCTTCTTATCTGCAACTTTCTTGATTACTGTTGTAACGATTGCCTCTGTTGTGGGTACTAAAAAACATGCCATACGGGTACTCTCCTTCTCTATTATGAATTCGATAAAATCATTTTATCAAAGCGAAATGACAGGTATATATCAGTTAAGTACAGAAAATTACTTCTTTTTTGTCTTATTCGCCTTGCTGAATTTATCGATGTGACTGCAGATAGCATCAAAAGTCTCGTCGCTGATGTCGTGCTCGATCTTGCATGCGTCGTCCTCTGCGACCTGGGGGTCTACACCAAGCGCCGTGAAGAAATCAGTGAGCTTCTTGTGACGGGTATAGATCTTATCTGCGATCTCCATTCCCTTCTCTGTAAGCGTGATAAAACCGGAGCGGTTCATCTCGATGTAGTTCTCTTCGCGCAGGCGCTTCATGGCGTTGCTGACCGAAGGCTTTGTAACTCCGAGATATTCAGCTATATCAACAGAGCGGATGTATCCGTTCTTTTCCTTGAGAATTACCATTGACTCGAGATAGTCTTCTGCGGATTTGCCGACGTCATTACCGTTTCTCATACTGTCACCTCGCGCTTATAATCATGAACTCTTGTTAATTCTGGCAAACTCGAATTAACACAAAGTAATTCTATCACATGTATAGGCGGATTTGCTTAAAAAATCAAAAGTCCGTGACACGAAGGTGTTCGGGATTTGGTATTATACAAAAAAGCAGGAACGGCATTTTTCGCGAAGGCAAAAGAGGGTCTATGGAACACATTGATAACAAGGTAATGGACGAAGAGCGCGCCTTATACGGCAGCTCCGGCATATTGGTCACGAATTGCCGTTTTGACGGCCCGGCTGACGGCGAGAGCGCCCTTAAGGAGAGCAGCAATGTCACGGTCAAAGATTCCTACTTCAACCTGAGATATCCTTTCTGGCACGTTCACGGCCTCAACATAGATGCTTGCGAGATGACTGACAAATGCCGCGCCGCGCTGTGGTATTCGGACGATATTAAGATCACCAATACGAAGCTCCACGGCATCAAGGCGTTAAGGGAATGCCGCGATGCATCGATCGAGTCTTCGAGCATAATCTCACCTGAATTCGGATGGTCTGTCGCAGGCCTTAAGCTTAAAGACGTTACGGCTGAGTCTGAGTATTTCCTCATGAGGTCTTCAGATGTCACGCTCGATAATGTTACGCTCACCGGCAAATATTCTTTCCAGTACGTAGAGAACTGCGGGATCAAAGACTCGAATCTCAACACCAAGGATGCCTTCTGGCACGCCAAAAACGTCACAGTAAGAGACACGGTGATCAAGGGCGAATACTTGGGCTGGTACTCTGAGAATCTCACGCTCATTAACTGCACGATCATAGGCACGCAGCCGCTCTGCTACTGCAAGGATCTGAAACTGGTCAACTGCAGAATGGAAGAGTGCGATCTGGCCTTTGAGAGATCCGTTGTGGAAGCTGAGATAACCACGCCCGTGATCAGCATCAAGAATCCTTATGCAGGACATATCACAGTGCCCGCCGCAGGCGAGATAATCAGGGATATTCCGGGTGCTGACTGCGAGATTATCTTAAAGGATTAATCCTTATCCTTCATGACAACATTAACGTAGTTGAACGGGATCTCGATTCCGGCCTCATCAAACGCCTTCTGTACGCGCTTATTGATATCTGTAGTACCGAGCGCGATAGACGTGGAGGGCTTGTAGTAGACCGTTGTCTTCAGGACAAGGCTGCTGTCGGCAAATGCCATGAAATAAACGGGACCGTATTCGTTGTCCTTGCCCTTCGGCTCCGTATATTCGGATTCGATGATGACGTTTCTTACTATCTCTATGGCTTTCTCGATGTCAGTGCCGTATGCGACATTGAAGCTCATCTGGACTGCTCTGAGATTTGAATGTGTCGTATCAGTGATTATGAGCGCGTTGATCTTGCTGTTAGGGATGATGATCTCGATGGAATCCATGCCCAGGAGGACTACATGTCTCGGTGTGATGTCCTTAACAACGCCTACGATTCCGTTCTCAAGTTCAAGCCTGTCGCCGATCTCAAAAGGCTTATTTATCGTGATCGATATTCCGCTGAAGAAGTCGCCCAATACAGACTGTGCGGCAAGACCGACAACAGCACCGATTATCGCGGTTCCCTGGAAGAGCACTTTACCGATATCAGTCGTTGCGGAAGAGCTTACGAGGACCCAGATGACGGCTACTAAGATGATCGCCGTTCTTATAATGTTCTGGGTAAAACGGACTGTGAGATTTTTCTTGTCCTTGAGCTTTCTTTTTACAAATCTGTTGTATATCAAAAGAACTATAGTCGTAACTACAACAGCGATCAGGGTATAGATGATGAGCTCAACGATACGGCCTGTTCTGGTCGAAGTATCGAAAAACTTTGTTATGTCGATATCAGGTAAAGATAATCCCAGCATGTCATGACCTCTTACTTAACTGATTCTACGGTATAGAGTATACGCCTCGTTGGCGAACTCTGCCTCATAATTCTCATTTATCGCATCGAAAACCTCATCAGAAAGAGGCTTCTCTTCATTAGTTGTAACGATCCATGTGGAGCCGTTAGTCCTTATCCATGTCGCGATCTCATTCTCGAGCCCAGGCATAAGCTCCAGATAATTCAGGTGCCAGTCCATATACTTGTATGAAGGGATAATGCCCGTCACACCGTACCACCAGGACCAGTATTCGTCACCGAAGCAGTAGACGCTGTCCTTCTCAGCATCAGGTATATGTGAAGCGATCTCAAGAGCCTGTTCGTTGACTTCACCTGTAAAGATATTGTCCTCTGCCCCGGGCATCGACTTGATCCAGTCAGGCACATCAGCCATAGTCTTGCCGGAAGACAGGAGTGAACACGAATAGAACGTAAATGCTCCCTTTGCGGTGCTCTTTACGAACTGTACGGAATTAAGCAGGAATACCAGCGCCATGCATACGATAAACAGCTTGTTCCTGCGCGCACCGCGGAATTTGCCGCTGTTCTTATATGCGATGGCAAAGCCCATAACGATATGAGGTATGAGGAGCGTGAAGTAATGCATATACGCGTTGCCCATCGTGACCGCAAGGAGAAGGAGCAAACAAGAGGATATGGCGAGCATCTTCATGTACCACTTCTCGCGGTAGATGAAGCATGTGATAACAGGTACGAGCAGGAGCAAAAGGAAGAGCTTAAACGTCGTAAATACATTTACGAATTTCTCGCCCATGCTGATCTCGGATGAATATGTGACACCGAAGACGAATACCTGTGAGAGCATCTCGCCAAGCATGTTTTTCGCTGCGAAGAAGACGCACGGGATGCCGCATGCAGCCACGAATCCAGCCGCTACCATCAAGAGATTTATAAGCGCGTTCTTTATCTCTTTTCGAGCAAGAAGGAAGATGAACACCGTGAGCAGGACAGCGCCTATAGTCGCGGCATTCGTGATCCTGATAAAGCATATATAGCCGACCGCAAAACCGTTATAGAGCGAGAATAATACAGGGTGCTTATAGCTCTTCTTTTCCCCGGAATCCTTGAAATACTTAAGGCAGAAATAGACGCTCAAGAGGATCGCCGGAAGGCAGAATTCTTCAGTCAGATTGCCTCCCTCAAAGGTGACTGCCGCGATAAGGAACATCGGCAGGAAGCAAAGGAATCTGTGTATCCGGATGAACGTTTTGGCGAACAGATCAGAGATCTTGGCAGCTATGTAAAGGCATGCCGATAAGTTGATGCACTGGATGATGAAAGCGCCTGTCCTTCCGCTGCAGATCTTCTGTCCGATGAATTCCAGGAAGAACAGATAAGGACCCTTCATGTCGAAGAAATCCCTGTACGGCAAAAGGCCCTTGCCCATTCCCTGCCCGACGATGATGAAGAACGCCGAATCGGTTCCCCAGCGGCCACTCAAAAGCGGCGTGGTCGTCGTCGAATAGATTGCAGCGAATAGCGTTGCAAGCACGATACATATCAGATAAAGCTTTATGTTTTTAGCAGCTTTAGAATGCAATTTCCTGACTCCTTAAGATCAGATGAGTTTGTCGACATCGGTAGCGTAGCATGTTCTGCCGCCGGTGAGATTACCGAAGATGTATTTTGCCGACGCTGACTCGCACATGATGAGGAGCTTATCGTCCTTAAAGATGATCTCCTCTGCCATCGGCGGAGCATCGAATGAGGATACCAAGGTGGAAGAATCGAGCGCATATACAGGTAAAAGAATATCCGGTTCAGCCACACCCGAATGTACAAACCCTACAAAACCCACAGATTCACTGTCGGAAACGTCATAGCAGCAGATCGTGGACTTTGCTGTACCGTAAGACTGGGATACCCAGATCTTGCCGTCATGAACGGCTATGCCCTGCACAAGGCCCGGGAGAGAATATATCTCAGTAGGAGTGCGCTCGACACCGCAGACGGAAGTATCACTGTCACCCAGAGGATATGCGACTGCAAATGCATGGTTCTCATCACCTGCGGGAGTCGTGATCCAATGCGATTTGTCAGTTACATAATTCGGCACTCTGTAAAATTCCGCAACGATCAAGCGGTCTTCCGTAAAGGTCAGGCAGGCGACATTGACTTCTCCGCCCGGGTATTTTGTATGGAACTTATCTATCATCCTGACTGTCTCGCCCTTGCCTGCAGACAGAACATCTTCCAGGTTATAGATGTAGATGCTCGAATCCTCGTCGCCTGCCACGAAAAGATACTCGTCGTGTACGGCAAGACCGCCTGCGTGAGGAGAAAGGCCGTTGCCTTCGCTGTCGCCTAAGATGACGTAGCCTTCGGACTTTCCTGTCCTGCTGTTTACCTTATAGATGCGTGAAGGAGAGCCGTCCTTCTGATAGCCTCCGACAAGATATACATCCCTGCCGTCAACGTAATCCAAGCCCTGGGGGATCATATTCTGTGAAAGTCCCGGGATGGTAAAAGCCTTCTCTGATGCCTTGTAATAATCACTTACGGGGAGCCTGAAGTAGAGCCTTGCGCCTACCACCACAAGCACAACCAGAGCTACTATAACGATCAGCAAGCCCTTGAGGAACTTCTTTATCTTTGAACGTGATTTGTACTCAGCCATAACTTTTTCTCCTTGTCTATGAGAGGGCGCGGATATCAGAGCCAGTCCTTATGCTTCTTGATGTAGAGTGTCTTCAGGAACTGCGCGAAAAGCGTGTAAACGACCATCAGGCCTGCAAGCCATGCCATGTAGATAATGGGCATCGTCGGAAGGCCGAAGAGCGAAGAGATGCCGGTAAAACCGATAAGAAGCGTAACGGCGATAACTGCGATCGTCGAGATCGTAAGCTGGACAGATGCCCTGTCCTTGACGAACGGGAACATAGGCGTACGGATCGTATGGATTACCATCGTCTGAGAGATAACACCGAACATGAACCAGCCGCACTGGAAGTATCCTGCCATCTCGACACTGTTGTACTTGAATACGAACCACAGAACGAGGAAGCAGAGGACGTCTAAAACTGTACTCAATAATCCGAATATGATCATGAAGCTCTTGATGCCGCTCAGGTCCCACTTCTTAGGCTTCTCGATATACTTCGATTCGACGTGGTCGAAAGGCATGCCGAGCTGAGCGAAGTCGTTTAAGAGGTTCTGCACGAGGATGTGCAGAGGAAGCATCGGAAGGAACGGTAAGAAGATACTCGCGATGAGTACCGAGAACATGTTGCCGAAGTTGCCTGATACAGACATCTTGAGGTACTTGGACATGTTCGCGAACGTGCTTCTGCCTTCGACAACGCCCTCGTCAAGGACCATGAGATCCTTCTCGAGCAAGATAATGTCAGCGACTTCTTTCGCGATATCTACTGCGTTATCAACAGAGATACCGATATCAGCCTGCTTTAAAGGCAAGCTGTCGTTGATACCGTCGCCCATGTAACCTATCGTGTGGCCGTTAGCCTGGAACATCTTAACTACGCGCTGCTTCTGATAAGGAGAGAGCTTGGAGAAGATATCGCACTTCTTGCATGCTTCCTGAAGCTCCTCGTCAGTCATCTGCTCGATCTTCGCGCCGGTCAACGTCATCTCCGTGCTGATGCCAAGCCTGCCGCAGATATTGATCGCAACGCCTTCGGAGTCACCCGTAAGTACGACAGTACGCACACCATTCTTCTTCAGGGCGGCGATAGCGGTGCCTGCAGATTCCTTCGGCGGATCCAAGAATCCGACGAATCCGATGAGCACCATGTCGCTCTCGTCCTGCACGCCGAATACATCTACGCCGTGAACGTTATTCTTCTGCGCTACCGCGATAACGCGGATGCCCTCGAGGTTGTTCTCTTCGGCGATCTTTTTAGCGTTAGCCTTAAGCTCTTCGCTGATATCCTTGACCTCGCCGTCGATCTCGATAAATGAGCAGATAGACAGGATCTCTTCAACAGCGCCCTTGGTGATGAGCTGGCGCTTGCCGTTCTTGTCCCTTAATACGACGCTCATGCGGCGGCGCGAGAAATCGAACGGGATCTCGTCCTCTCTGACATAAGCTTCCTTAAGGTATGACAGGTCCTCCTTCTCGGCGCGGTTAATGATGGCCACGTCCATGAGGTTCTTAAGGCCTGTCTGGAAATAACTGTTAAGGAACGCATGTCTTAATACGCGCTTGTCCTCGCGGCCGAGCACGTCCATATATTTCTCCAAGATGATCTCGTCCTGCGTAAGCGTACCGGTCTTGTCGGTACAGAAAACGTCCATCTCACCGAATGTCTGGATGGCTCCCAAGCGCTTAACGATAGTCTTCTTGCGGGACATGTTGATAGCGCCCCTGGCAAGCGAGGAGTTCATGATGACGGGCAGCATCTCCGGCATGATGCCTACTGCGATCGTGATGCCGAACATGAGGGACTCGAGCCAGTTGCCCATGCCCTTTGTGATGAAGTTCGCGATAAAGATGACCGGCACAGTGACCAGCATGAAACGGATAAGAAGTTTGCTGACACTGTCGAGATTCTTCTCGAACGCGCTCTTCTCCTCATAGGAGTTAAGGCTCTTGGCCATGCTGCCGAAGTAAGTGTCTCCGCCTGTCGTAAGGATGATCGCCTTAGCGCTTCCCGATACGATGTTGGATCCCATGAAGCCGATATTGGCAAGGTCTGTGACTCCGACGCCTGCCTCTGATGTGGTGAATTTCTCCACGGGGTTGCTCTCACCCGTGAGCTGCGACTGGTCTATGAACAAGTCCTTCGTCTCGATGAATCTTACGTCGCCGGGGATCATGTCACCTGACGCGAGCTTAACGATATCGCCCGGTACGAGCTCTTCGATCTCCACCTCGATCTCAACGTCATTACGGATGACATCGAGTTTATTGGTAATCATGTTCTGCAGCTTCTTGGCCGCGCTGTTGGACTTCTCTTCCTGAATAAATGAGATCGTTGCCGAGATGATGATTACCGCAACGAGCATGATGAACGTAGCGAATGAAGGCTCTTCAGCCAATACCACGTCGGTAACGAATGTGATGGCCGCGACCACCAGAAGCACGATATTAAAGGGATTGATTATCGCATCCTTGATGCGGACAGCCAGGCTCTTTTCTTTGCCGAAGTCGATAATGTTCCTGCCGTACTCGTCAAGCCTGTCAGATGCCTGCACAGGGTCAAGTCCGTATTCATCTACTTCGTACTTCTCGAAAAGCTCCTTCTGCTCCATCGCGCTGAGGGCAATGAGCTTTCCCTCAACTTCCTGACGGCGGTCGTCATTCTCTTTTCGCTTCATCTGCACTCTTCCTCCAAAATATCACGCTTTATTATACAAAAAATAGAAATGATTATCAGTATAGGTGGCGATAGGTGGCGCGCGAGTGTGTACGGGCAGAGGTGTGTGCGTATTTTGTGCAGTATTTTCGGATTTTTCGCACGAAAAACGCAATTTTGGGCTCAGATTGCGGATTTCGTGCAGATTTTTCGGAAATTACGCACAAAAATCGCACAAGGACCGTCGCCGGCCGATTCACACAGCAAAAGGCCGCCTCTTCACGAAAAGGACCGTCGCCGGCCGATTCACACAGCAAAGGCCGCCTCTTCACGAAGCGGCCCTGTTAAATACATGTTTTCGAGTTATATCAGTTATTCAAAAGCGAATCGATCTCGGAATTTACAACTGCGACTGCGAGATCGTGGAAAAAGACCGAGAGCTTGCCGTATTTGTCGCAGAGGGCATAGCCTGTGTCAAAGTCAGTCTTGGCAGTCAGGGGGTTCTTGATGCCGAGCGCGTCGCAAACCTTCAAAAGCGTGCCTGCATCAGGCTCAAATGTTGACTGCTGGCCGAGGACCAAGTCCTGCGCGTAGATAAGGATGATGCAGTTCTCCTTAAGATAGCAACCGGTCACGTCGGTGTAGTCGATCTGCGAGAGATCGTAGCCTAAAGTGTCAGAATACTTATTGAGATCAAAGCCGTCGAGCTTTTCCAAAATGAACTCCGAAGCCATCTCCTGGCCCTTGACGGCTGAGCAGATAAAGCCGTCGTTCCTGCCGTTGAAGTAGTATGAATCTTCACCGAGCAAAGACATCTCGAAGTCATTGTTGCCGGTCTTCTCGATGATCTTGGCAGTAAGTGATTCTTCCAGACCTCCGAAAACACCGCACGCCTCGTAAATGCTCTTATATTCGAAGACCTGCGCTTCAAATACAGTCTTTCTCGTGTCAGTATCGACTGAATAATTGTAGATGGCGACTCTCTCAGGAGGCGTAAGAATCAGGTCCTCGCCAAAGTAAAGCTCTCCCTTGTCGCTGTAATCGATGCCCTTGAAGAGCATCTCGATATCGCCGGAGAAATGAGTTTCCGCATATTCGCAGAAAGCATCCATGATCCTGGTATCAACTGATTCATCAGCTGATGTCTCTGTTACATTAGGGTCGCTCGCTGAGATATGGTCCGGCTCTGTAGCATCCGGATCGCCTGTCTCAACTATATCGCCCGTCTCGACAGTAGGCTTGTTGTCGCCGTCCTTTTTGCAAGATGCAAGCGCACAGAGCATTAACGCTGCTGCCACCAGACATGCTGTCTTTCTGATCATGATCTGTCTCCTGTCAGTACTGATTATCACCATTATACCGCAATAGACAGATCTCAAATCGATCGTATCTGTGGCAATGCGGATTTTCTTATCAATTCCTTGTATTGCGCCCTAAGACATCTGCAAAATACAGGCCGTCTCGGTTGCAGTAGAAGAATATCTTCTCCACTCTCTTGATCTTAAATCTCGCTTCCGCATTCCACTCCGGATAGAGCTTTACATTCTGCATTGAATCAGACGAAGCCGCAGCAAGGAATGAGATGTAATGATCCTTGGTCATCGGGTGGCCGACCGTCACGTAGTACTCATCTTCAACACGCTCGACAGTTATCTTGTGATGCTCATCCGCAGGCTCTGCCTCCAATGCGTTGAGCAGGATGCCGTGGCACTGTATGACCGCCTCACCCATGCTGTGGATAACATTTCCGCACACGGGGCATACGTAGAATTTTGAGCGCAGCATGTTGGCAGAAACGTTTGCGTTCTGAATCGTATTGCCTGAAATGAGTTCTGTCACCGATACCTGCAAAGCCTCAGCGATGGGCTCTAACAAAGTGATGTCGGGATAGCCTTTGCCGGTCTCCCATTTCGAGACCGTCTTATCGCTCACACCGAGCTTGTCGGCTAGCTGTATCTGCGTCATCTTGTTCTTCTCACGAAGTGATTTAATGGTATTTCCTGTTACATATTGATCCATAGTGATCTGCCTCCTTCACGGAAGATACTACCGCCGCTCCGGCCGATAAACCACCTACGCTTAGTAGAATTCAGACGATCTCGTATCCTGCTTCTCCCAGCACGCGAAGTGCCTTCTCAAAGTTTTCTTTCTTAACGAGAATGTAGTCCGTGTTATATGTTGACACCGCGAAAATCCCGATCTTATTTTCAGCTAAGATCCCCGATATCTTCGAGAGGATCCCGATCAGCGAAAAGTCCAGCACACCCTCTATCCTGAAGCCCTTCCAGCCGTCATCGCGGTCTGTGGTATTGCCGGGAATATCCTCTGTTTTGCAGACCAGAGATATCTCTTCGTCGGTCTTTCCGATGAAGTAAAGATCCTTACTAAGGTCTATGCTTGTTGTGGTCTCAAGTTTACAGACGGTCAGGTCGCATTCCAGTTTTTTCAGCTTCATTTGCTCTTTATCCTCTTATTCATATCAAAACCTCACAAACCCAATATCTCTTTTGCTTTTTTCAGCACCGGAAGCTCTCTGTTGCAGACCAGTCTTCCGAGTCTGCTCTCTCTTCTTTTCTCGTATTCGGAAACAGCCTCATCGTATGTCATTTTCAATGTGGAAAGATGGAAATCCTTTATCTCTTCGGGTGTGAGATGCTTATCTCCGAATGAGACTGCCCTGCACAGGAAATAATTATTTATGTTGTGACGGTGGATCAGATTGTAGTAATCGCTTACTACACCGATCTTGCAGATGATCTCCGACTCGATCCCGAGCTCTTCTTTTAGCTCTCTGTGTATGGCTTCCAGGAGGTCTTCACCTTCTTCAACTCCGCCGCCCGAAGTCTCGATAAGTGTAGATACTCCGAAATCATCGTCGCGGTTTGCTCTTACGAAATAGAAGTTTTTGTCGTTATCAAAAACGACCGCTCTTACGATCTTCCTGTCGTGGCTCGTGTATTCAAAGGGCCACTCTTCATCTTTAAGCTCCAAATAGAGTTCTTCGTTGTCATTCATGCCTGCAAAACCAGTTATACCGTCTGATCCGGATAGTTGTAAAAGCCGCCCTTGTGGAAGTTCTCATTGCCAAGAGGCTTTGCCGTGAGCTTAAAGATCACGCAGCCGTCAGGGCATACGATGGTCTTCTCGTACTTGCCGTTGCCGCCGAGATTTTCCAGATCTCCGCCGCTTCTTACAGCTTCCATAATAGGATAGAGCATCATCATAGTTTTTGAACAGATCCCCTGCCCGTCCTGATTAACGGGGCATCCGTAAGTGCATGAGTATTTGTCGCCGATCTCTTCGCCGTTGCGGCAGTAATTCTCGGTCTTGTCGCCGTGCAGAAATCCTGTAACTTCAACAGTAAATTCGTATTCTTCGTCGTACCACTTATGCATAGATCCACCTCAGTTTTTCTCGTAGAAAACAATGTCCATCTTATCGTTTATGTGTTCGGTCTTGCCTGTCTGATGATATCCCATCTTCTCATAAAGATAACAGTTGCCCTTCTCCTGCAGGATCGTATCAAGACTCCAGTTATCAGGGCCGTAGAGCTCTTCTGCTGCGAGGATCGCCTGCTGCGCGTAGCCCTTGCCACGGTATTCTGCCATGATCCACAGAGGCGATATTCTTTTCCTTGTGCCGTCCTTCTTGTCGACAATGCGGATAACGCCGACGTTCTTACCTTCCGCATTAATGAAATAGTACTTTGTCCAGGGCTGCTCGAATCTTGCGACGATCTTTTCCATGGGCTCGGCGCCGGGACTTAAGTCGTAATCCTGATACTTTTCGAGCAGGCCCGAAAACGCCTCGAGCTGCATCTTCCAGACTGTTTCTATATCATCTCTTGTAACTTCAACTAACTTTATGCTCATGGTGATTCACTTCTTTTTCTTCGGAGCGGGGAGCTCGCCATACATCGCATCGAAAAGGTCTCTTAAGAACTCTTTGTTGTCGATGTCATCTACCAGGAGCATCTCTTTCGCGCCCTCGTAAGGGAGCTCCATTTCAGCTTCGGGCATCATGGCAACTGCAGATTTTACGGGCTTTACGAGGAAACGGTCATCGTAGATGCCGCCGGCGATCCTGCCGCGGTAATAGATGATGAATTCGCCCATCATAGCCTTATATGTGATGTCGTCCAAAAGCGATAACTGCTCCAGAACGAACTCTAAGTATTCTTTGCTTGATGCCATAAAAAGCTCCTTGAAATGTTTTCCCTATTCTAACCGAAACTTGTCACCAGATGAACGGGATGAGTCTGTACTTTACCTTCTTCTTGTACTCGGTATAGCCGTTTAATTCCTTTTCCAAAAACTTCTCTTCGTTTATTATCCTCACCACGATAATCGGAATATACACAAGCATGATGAAGAACGAGAAAAGCGAGCCCAGCACGAACGGCATGCTTAAGAAAAGGACCAGCGTGACCATATACATCGGGTGTCTTACAACGCCGTAAAGGCCTGTATCTACTACCTTCTGGCCTTCCTGAACTTCGATCGTTCTTGAAAGGTATGCGTTCTCCCTGAGGACTTCTGCGTAGAAGATGTAAGCGGCAATAAATATGCATGCCGCGAGAATAACAGACCAGAAAGGCATCTCGAGCCACTTGAAGCGGAAGTTTAATCCCGCGACAACGAAGGCTCCGATGAACATCAGAAGACTTAAGCCGATAACCAGTTTCTGCTCTTTTTCGGTCTCTTTGGCGCTGAGCCTGGACTTCAATAGATCCGGGCTCTTGAACATCATGACGATACCCGCGACGAACATGGGTATGAACAAGATCCCCATGAAGATCCAGCCTTCGACATACGCGAACGACCATGCCGGCAAGAATATCAGTGCGCCGACCATTACAACGCCTGCCAAGAATTTAATTATTGCCTGTAAGAACAGTTTCGCGCTCATTATGCTGCCTTCCACGGTCTGGCCTTGCCGAGCCAGCCGTTTGCTTTCCAGTATTTGTAATCAGTATACTCCGGATCGTCTTTTCCGAGGCCTGTCTGCATCATGCGGACTACATAGAATTTGGCCTTGGTGATGAGATTGGTGTGAGCGGGCTTGCTGTAGTCAATTGCGGAGAATTTCCTTGCCATCGATGCCATGCCCTTGGTCATTGCCGCGCGCTTCTTTTCGGGGAGCTTATCCCAGTGAATCTCGCTCATCAGCTTGAAGTGACTGTTCTTGATATAGCTGATGCCCCACCAGGAAAGGCTGTCTTTAATGTCTTTTGCGGCAGATTTCTCGCCTGCACCAAGAGCCTGCGTGATAATTACCGCGCGCTTGCCGAACATCTCTTTCAAAGGGCGGTGCGGCATCCATCTGTATCCGAAATGATCGAGCAATGCTTTCATCGCACCTGTGATGTGCATTACATAAGATGGAGAAGTAAATACCAGCAGATCTGCTTCAAGCATGGCTTTCTCGATCTTTTGGACACAGGCTGCATCCTTGCAGCGGTCCTGGTACGTCAAAAAGCACTGTGTGCATCCGATACAAAATCCCGGTCCGTCCTTGGGCAGATAGAATTCCGTGATCTCTGCCTTGCCTTTAAAAGGCTCTAAAAACATTTCTTTGAGCCTGTATGTAACGCCGTGTTTTTCTGTTCCGTTTATTACCGTGATCTTCATTTTATACTCCAAACTGATATAGGTATCATGCTGCCTTCCACGGCCTTGCCTTATCGAGCCAGCCCATATCCTGCCAGTATTTCCGTTCTTCCTCGCCAGCGCCCATGCCTTTTACCTGCATCATGCGCATCATGGAAAACATGAAGCGTGTCTTTATTCCTGCGTGAACTTTTGAAGTCTTGAGCTTTTTGGCAAGGGAATCCATGTCCTTATTGATCTTATCTTTAAGCTCAGGTTTTATCTGATCCCAGTTTGTGGCCTGGATTGCCTTTCCGTAACTTTTTATGTATGGAACGCCCCAGTAGAAAAGAGCGTTCGTAACATCTTTTACGGCTGACTTTGCACCTGCTCCTGCTGCAGTCGAAATAACGACAGCCTTTTTGGTGAACATTGATGCACGCGGTTTATGCGACATCCAGTAAGTGAATGTAAGATCAATAAATGTTTTCATCGGTGCAGAAGTCCGCATGCAGTATGTGGGCGTCGTAAAGATAAGTAGATCTGATTTTTCGATCATGTCCATGAGTTGCTTTTTCTCTTCGAAAAAAGGACAAAGCGATTCATCCTTAATACAATTGCAGCAGCCGGTGCAGAAGTGGTTTAGATCTCTCGGGAGAAAGAATTCGTGAACTTCATTCTTGCCAAGATTATCTACCAGGATCTTGCCGATGTTATATGTGCTACCTTTGTGGTTTTGTCCGTTGATTACCGTAATGATCATCAGTTTTCTCTCCCGTAGATCCTGTCAAACTGTTTGATGTGTTCGTCCAATAACTTCAGTGCTTCCGGCTCTCTTTCAGGTTCTCTGTCGCATATCGTGAGCAGGTAGTAGATTGGTGCGTAGAAGTGAAGTGTCATTATCTGCACGTTATCTGTTTTAAGTATTCCTGCTGTTACCATGAATCCGAAAAGCATTCCCTGGTATGACAAAGGATCGTCGACATAGAGTTTGGAATATACTTTCGCGAGATCAACGTCGTGGAACTGCTCCAGCGTCAGCATCTTTCTGAACTTCCTGTTATAGTCGTCGTGAAGGTAGTAGAGAAAAAACTCACGGCCGAGCTTTAATAACTGGTCTTCGGACAGGCTCTTATAAATCGATGCATCTATTGAAGCGTCATTGCCGCTGATATTCATTGCTTTGGCCTGCTCTTCGAACCTACGGTTCATCTGGTCGATGATGGCGTCAAAGATAGCCTGCTTGTTCTTGAAGTGCTTATAGAGCGACGGCGCCTTGATGCCCACCCTGTCTGCTATATCGCCAACGAAAACATTCGCGTATCCCTTCTCGGAGAACAGTGTAAGCGCTTCATCTAAGATCTTTTCTTTTGTATTCATAATGGTCCTCGCAAAAATCAGGCTAATTCAAATTAGCCACATTTTAGCTAATCCAAATTAGCCTGTCAAGATATTTCACCTTTTTGATTAGAAAGAATAATCAGGCTCCGGTATATCGTCTTATTTCTGAATCAATGTCCCTGCCGCCATACATTACACGTATAACCGTAACTTGTTTTTTTGACCACATCAGGAATATAAAACACTGCGTAATTATCTACCGCAAATAATCTGAGTCCCCTGCTTCGCCAGGGTTCTTTATCATATCTTGTAGTCCTTTCGGATGTCGGAAAATGCTTTTTTGGCAGATTTTGTTCTGCCCTTTTTCATGTCGCTGTATCCCTTTTCCAATTCAACATTCAACTCATCATCAGAAAGAACACTAGCATCAACTTGAGTTGCAACAGGTATCTTCACATCAAAAGGAATGCCCTTTTGAAGAATAATCTGCTTATAAAACATGGTGATAGCATTCGAGGCAGGAATACCTAAAGCAGCGAGAATGCTCTCTGCCTGTTCCTTAACATCAGGTTCTATTCGTGCATATAAATTTGCTGTCTTAGCCATATTAATCTTTCTCCTAATTTAACCAGCGAAAACCAAATAACTACAAGAATAGTATGCACGCTTGTGCGTACAAACGCAATACATTCTCAACAGAAAACAATCATAAACAACCCTGATTTCAGTTGTGCTTATTGTCCTTTTTAAGCTCTACCGCCGCTATCTCCCTCTTGGGCTGGAAGGCGCAGAGATGAAGCTTCGTGATCTTTCCCATGATGGGCTTAAAAGACTTTACCACCAAGGGTAGAGCGGCCTGAATGGTCTCAGGCTCATCGATTATTATCGTCGAGTGCGGCGTCCACGGATGAGGCTGGGGTACGTCAAATTCCAATGCCTCATGGAAAGCGTTGAGCATGCTGTCTCTTTCG
>JAEFBB010000063.1 GCA_016292215.1 Saccharofermentans sp.
ATCTCATATGTGAGGTGATGTATCGCCATCGTTCAAGCCTTAGCACCTTGCATCTGCAGGTTGCTGTGCGGTCACAGGGCTTGTCCCTCGCGCACTCTTCATGGTAATTTCAGTATATCAGGTTCTCGGGAAAGGGTTGTCCGAATAAACGTACTGATACCTCACCGGCCACGGGCGTTTTCGAAAAAAGATCAGCAGTCTTCCGTATATCTCCTTGCATTCTTGCAGGTTGCCGTGTGGTCGCCCGGGAGACGACTTTAACATGCGTGACGGTAAAGGCCTAAGTTTATTATTACTTTCAATATGCGCGCATAAAAAATCCCATTATTATCAATGGGATTGTAATGAAATCATGTATGGTATCTCTTGACGCAAACAAATTCAACATCGCAGAATCATTCATCTTTTTTTATCTTGGTGTCTTTTTGTTCTGAGATTCTTTTGGGAGGTTTTCTTGGCCAAGGCGAAGTCTTTACTTCCTCATCAGAATTATATATTTCTGCACTCCAATACTTAACTGCATGATATTGATTAACAAATACAATAAGTGAAGCAAGAAGGAATACTATCGATACAATCGTAAAAACAGTTAAAGCATAATATAGTTTCGTTTGACTTTGATCAATTAGCTCTTTCATGTTTTCATTGAATTTGAAAATCACAAATGCAAACATACCTAAATTACACGGAATAGCTGCAATACCAACAAAATTGTAACCATTAACTGAAATTAATTTACTGTGCCAAGCAAATATTTCCGAGGCTATATAGTTCACTACTTTATTGTCTTCACGATGTCGTCCTCTAAATAAATATGCGTTCTTACATTCTTTCTCAAATGTGCTACAGTGGAAAGCAGATAACAGTGCCAGCGCAGCTGTCAGCATTTTTACAGGAGGAGATTTATATGAGCAGAGTTGATTTCGGTGCTAAGCCGATCATGTTACCCCAGCCGGTCCTGATAATCGGAACTTACGATGAGAACGGCGTGCCTAATGCCATGAATGCCGCATGGGGAATAACCACGGACTTCAAAGAGATTACCATCAGCCTGTCTGAGCATAAGACTACCAAGAACCTTGCCGCACGCGGAGCTTTCACGGTAAGCATGGCAACTGAGGATCAGGTCGTTGCTTGCGATTACGTGGGCATCGAATCCGGGAACACTGTGCCTGACAAGTTCGCAAGAGCAGGCTTTCATGCGACTAAGAGCTCCTTTGTTGATGCACCTCTCATCGATGAACTGCCTATGGCGCTTGAGTGCAAGGTCAAGAGTTTTGAAGACGGGATCCTTTTAGGTGAGATCGTAAATGTCTCTGCTGACGAGAGCGTTATTACCGATGGCAAGATAGATCCCAAAAAGCTTAAGCCGATCACTTTCGATCCCTGCAACAATACTTATGTCGCACTTGGTGAGGTTGTCGGAAACGCCTTTAAAGACGGTGCCGCGCTGAAGGGCTGATTACCTGATCCTGAACGAACGGAGAGACAAATATGTTCAGAGGAATGCGAAGATTTAAGCAGCAGATAAGTAATGAAGAGTGCATCCGGATTTTAAAAGAGCAGCCGCGCGGCGTGCTCTCGCTGATCGGAGACGACGGGTATCCTTATGGAATCCCCATTGATCACTGGTACTCAGAAGAAGACGGGAAGATCTATTTTCACGGCGCCCGCGAAGGTCATAAGATCGATGCTATTAGAAGTTGTGATAAGGCTTGCTATACGGTAATGGACCAGGGCTTCAGGAAAGAAGGCGAATGGGCGCTCAACATCAACAGCGTCGTGGTTTTCGGGACGATCAGATTTGTTGAAGACCAGGAAAAGGCGAAGCTCATCTGTTCGGAGTTGTGCCGCAAATTCACTGATGATGAAGCTTACCTTCAGCATGAACTTGAGCACGCATTCCCGAGGGTCCTGTGCCTGGAGCTTACTCCCGAACACATGACCGGCAAACTGGTGAATGAATCGTAACGTATTTAGTATCAGTCAGCCTGCGTGGGCCTCAACGAAGAAGAGTTCAAGACTCTTTATATCCTTACTTATAAAGCCTTGAATAATATGGAAAAAGCTAAATGCACGAACACGCAAACCCCCGAACAATGACGGAATCTATAGAGGAATTTTTGTAAGAGTAAAGGAGATATGAATATGACATACGCAGTCAGATATTACACACAGACAGGCAACACAAAGCGCCTTGCAGAAGCCATCGCCGATGAGCTCGGCGTAGAGGCCCTTCCCATCACAACGCCTGTAGACGGCAAGGCCGATGTGCTCCTTCTCGGCAACTCATATTACGCATTCACCATTGCACCTGAAGTAAGAGATTTTGTATCGGGCCTCAATAAGGATCAGATCGGAAAGATCATCAACTTCGGTACGGCTGCAATGATGAAATCAACTTTCAAAAAAGTAAGAGCCGTTGCAAACACCGTCGGCATTCCGGTCCTCGATAAAGAGTTTCACTGCAAGGGCGAATTCAAGGGCATGAACAAGGGCAGGCCAAACGAAGAAGACCTCAAGGCTGCCCGCGAATTTGCAAGAAATATCAGAAAGGAGTTTGGCTGATTTTATATATTAAAAACACGCAGAAAAATATTTCTACCAGATAAGTAGGGAATTATGTCAAATCACAAATGCTATAATCAAAATACCTGAAACGCTTTCTGACAGGAGGATAAGATTATGCCGAACAAAGATAAGACGATTG
Source organism: Saccharofermentans sp. (assembly GCA_016292215.1). Lineage (GTDB taxonomy): Bacteria > Bacillota > Clostridia > Saccharofermentanales > Saccharofermentanaceae > Saccharofermentans. The sequence goes on from JAEFBB010000063.1 coordinate 2,711, forward strand.
CAGTAAATGCGGAAACGCTCAATAAAATGTCCAACGGCACTCTGCAGGAACTGATCGGTGTCTTGCAGGAGCAGGTCGGAAACATAAAGCTCGATAAAGAGGCAAGGGAAGAACTCAAAGAAAAGCTTGGTGTTGACGACAAGACCGCTAATGGCTGGAATACTGCAGGTGATGTCCTTAAGATGGTCGATACTTTCGAGATGCTTGCTGACCATCCGGATGTTGCAAAAAAAGTCGTTGATACTGTTCTTGGCCTGCTCGGAACGATCTTTCCTGTTGCACTTATCGGAAAGACTCTCCTGGCTAATGTGCCCGAGGGAGTATACGCAAAACTCATGCGCGTATTAGCTTTCACTGATCCTGTTCATCTTGCGCATAAGGCTACGGGGGCTGCAGGCGCGAAAACACTTCAGAATGCAGTAGAACTTTCACAATATGCCGAGAGCCTCCTGTCAATGCCTGAAGGCTATGACTGTTCACTCGTTATAGTTGCAAAAGACGACTTGATCGCACAGGCAATGGCTCAGTTGATAGAGCGCAATGATGATACCGAAGAAGGTGTTGTCGGCACAAAAGACGGCTCGGTCTATGCTATTGTCGCTGATGAGAAATTCTATCAGAAAGTCCTTGCAGGACGCGTTGCCGGACAGAAGAAGTTGTTTATAGGCAACCTCAAGAGTTCCGAGAATCTGCGCAGATCATCGGTCAAAAAGTTCGAACAGTATGGTGTCTCGTACGGCTGGGCCGGCACGGATGCCTATATCGCATGTGATACAAAGAAGCTCGATAAAAAAGCCGATTATGAGGCTTTCCTCAAGGAGATCGAAGAAGTCGATTTCGACAAGCTCGACAAGGGCAACGCCAGATTCAAAATGAGTATCGCCAATGCCGCCAAGATTGCCTTTGCAACACCGATACTGCTAAAGGACGCATATGATTACCAGGTCAAAGTAACGCGTCAGCAGCTGATCTACGGCATCTACCGCTTATACTATGAAGGCCTCGGCAGTTTCCTGAAAAGTTGATAAGCACTGTTTTCCTATAGATAAACGCGGGCCTTGGGGCTCGCGTTTTTCGTGACCCCGGCATGTTACAATAAACATGTATTTCCTGAGGGGGGCTGCGCTATGCAACAGATAATTGATTTCATTACCGGACTGCTGGGCAAGATCGACGACTTCATGTATTACCCCATCCTGCTGGTGGTGCTCTGTGTCGCGGCGCTTTACTTCACGATAAGGACAAAGCTCGTGCAGGCCAGGCACTTCAGGGAATCAATAAGGATCATAATGGATAAGCCGGCCGACTCCACGGGCCTGTCGTCTTTCCAGGCACTGATGGTATCGACCGCATCGCGCGTCGGCACGGGAAACATCATCGGCGTTTCCACCGCGCTCTGCTTAGGCGGCCCGGGCGCCGTTTTCTGGATGGCCATAATGGCATTCCTGGGCGCTTCTTCCGCATTCGTCGAAAGTACCCTCGCGCAGATCTACAAGAAAAAGAATCACAAGACAGGCGACTGCTTCGGCGGCCCCGCCTACTACATCGAGACCGCGCTCCGCAACAAATTCCTGGCAGGCGCTTTCGTCATCTTCCTCATAGCAACTTACGCCGTCGGCTTCAACCTCCTCTGCTCTTACAACCTGCAGTCATCCTTTGAGATCTACGGCTTCTACGACGCAAAGGTCACGCCCTGGATCATCGGCGGCGTCCTCGCAGTCCTCGTTGCCATCTGCCTTCTTGGCGGCGGAAAACGAATCGTCTCCGTCACCGAGAAGCTGGTCCCCATCATGGGCGTCGTCTACGTCCTCGCATCCCTCATCGTGCTCTTCGTCCACATCAATCTCCTGCCTTCGGTCATCGTCATGATCTTCAAGGATGCATTCAACTTCAAGGCCATCTTCGGCGGCCTCAGCGGTTCATGCCTGATCTACGGCATCAAGCGCGGCCTCTACTCCAACGAGGCCGGCGTCGGCTCCGCGCCTAACGCCTCCGCTGCCGCCAACGTCTCACACCCGGTCAAGCAGGGCCTCGTGCAGATGCTCTCCGTCTACATTGACACGCTCCTCCTCTGCACCGCTACAGCCTTCATGTGCCTGTGCTCAGGCATCGTCCCCACCGAAGATATCAGCGGCGCGCCCTACGTCCAGAACGCCCTCTCCACAGTCTTCGGCGGCTTCGGTCCCATCTTCATCACGATATCTCTCGCGCTCTTCGCGTTCACGACCCTCATCGGCAACCTCTTCTACGTTGACAACGGCCTCGCCTACCTCAACGGCAAGAAAATGCCCGGCAAGAAATTCATGACCTGCTTCCACCTCATCTGCGTAGTCGTCGTCTTCGTCGGCGCCGTCACCCCCATGGACGCCGCCTGGGCCCTCGCCGACATCACCATGGGCGGCATGACCCTGATCAACCTCCCGTCCTGCGTCATCCTCGGCAAAACCGTCATCCTCGCCCTCAAAGACTACGAGCGCCAGAAGAAAGCGGGCCTGGAGCCGGTTTTCCTGGGCAAGAGCATCGGACTCGATGTGAGCAAGCTGGATTTTTGGAAGTGAGTTGGGGGGGCCTCTGAGCGGTTGACCCGCCCAGTGACGCGAAATGACACGTTTTGCCCCCTTTTCGTGTCAGTTTTCGTCACTTCTGAAGATATTGCCGTGAAGTGACACGTTTTGGCTTCATTTCGTGTCAGTTTTCGT
>JAEFBB010000035.1 GCA_016292215.1 Saccharofermentans sp.
TATCTCCGGTATCTCCATCGGTATCGAAGACATGATCATCCCTGACATCAAGGATAAGATGATCGCTGAAGGTGACGAGAGAGTTGAAGAGATCAACGAAGCTGCTGAAGAAGGATTCTTCACAGAGACAGAGCGTCACAACGAGGTTACAAAGGTTTGGGGTGAGACAACCAATAACATCACAAAGGCTTTGATGGACAACCTCGACATCTACAACCCGATCAGAATGATGGCTGACTCCGGCGCGCGTGGTTCCAACAACCAGATCAAGCAGCTCGCAGGTATGCGTGGTCTCATGCAGGATACGACAGGTAACACCATCGAGATCCCGATCAAGTCCAACCTCCGTGAAGGTATGAACGTGCTCGAGTTCTTCATCTCCTCACACGGTGCCCGTAAGGCTCTCTCCGATACGGCTCTTAAGACAGCTGAGTCAGGTTACCTTACAAGACGTCTCGTTGACGTTGCACAGGCAGTTGTTGTTACAGAGGAAGACTGCGGTACTGACGACTTCACATGGGTCAAGGAGATCACAGAAGTCTCCAACAAGAAGTCCAATGTCATCAAGTCTCTTAACGACCGTCTCTATGGCCGTTATGCAGCTGAGGACATCATCAACTACCAGACAGGCGAAGTCATCGTTAAGAAGAACGAGCTGATCGACGCACTCAAGGCAGAAGATATCTGCAAGTCCGTTGAGCTTGCTAAGCAGGCTGCTAACGAGGCAAGACAGGCAGTTAAGGATTCAGTCAAGATCAAGGGCGCTGAGACACCCGAGAAGCTCGCTGAGCGCGAGAAGAAGATCGCTGCTAAGGTCGCTGAGGCTGAGGCTGCAGGCAAGATCCTTACAAGACACCAGATCGAAGACCTGGGCAAGCTCAAGATCAGATCAGTATTCGACTGCCGTTCCAGAAGAGGCGTATGCTCCAAGTGCTACGGTATCAACCTTGCTACAGGCCGTCCTGTTGCAGTCGGCGAAGCAGTCGGTATCATCGCTGCTCAGTCAATCGGTGAGCCTGGTACACAGCTCACGATGAGAACGTTCCACTCCGGCGGTATCGCTGCTTCCGGTGAAGATATCACACAGGGTCTCCCTCGTGTTACCGAGATCTTCGAAGCAAGAGATCCTAAGGGTCACGGAATCATCTCCTCTGTTCCCGGCGAAGTTAAGATCGTTGAGAACGAGAAGACAAAGCAGAAGACAATCGTTGTTACACCTAAGTACGACGAGGGCGTAGAGCCTATCAAGGACATCAAGGGCAACCCCATCGAGAAGATGGAGTACAAGGTACCTTCTCACGCTACACTCACCGTTACAGACGGTCAGGTCATCGAAGCAGGCGACCAGATCATCGACGGTAAGATCGATCCTAAGGAGATCCTCAGAGTTAAGGATATCCGTGCCGTTCAGAAGTACATCATCTCCGAGATCACAAAGGTCTACTACACGGGTGGTGGTGTAAACATCAACGATAAGCACATCGAGATCATCACAAAGCAGATGATGAGAAGAGTCCAGATCGACGATCCGGGTGATACAGGCTTCATGACAGGCACAACTGTTGACTGGTATAACTTCATCTCCAGGAACAGAGACTGCGAAGAGCAGGGCAAGAAGCCCGCTTCAGGCAAGACGATCCTCCTCGGTATCGCAAAGGCTGCAAGCGCTTCTGACTCCTTCATGTCAGCTGCATCCTTCCAGGAGACTGCAAAGGTTCTCACAGACGCAGTTATCAAGGGCAAGGTCGATCCGCTCATCGGTATCAAGGAGAACGTCATCATCGGTGCGCTCATCCCTGCAGGTACCGGTATCAAGGCTCACAGCGATATCACTGCTGTACCTGTTATCAAGGCAAACAGCAAGCTCATCACAGGTCACGAGTATGGTGAGGGCGAAGGCGATACAGAGTTGTTCGCTAACGATTACCTCGATCAGATCCAGGCCCGCAATGAGATCCTTGACGAGCAGGACCGCCTCGATTCACAGCTCGACGTTGACGTGCTTAAAGACAAGAAGTAAATCTTTTGTCCCGCAATTGTAAAGCAACTAAGGGCCTATACAGTTTATAATGACGCCGGAGGGCTATATCCTCCGGCGTTTTTATGCCCTTTTTTCAGGGGTCTCGAAAAGCCTTAAAAGATTTGTTTTCGGGCTTTTTACAGACAAACGCGCGCCCGTGAGCCTGAAAATTGCCACAGAAACGCACCAAAATGGGTTGTATAATCTAGTAGTGAACGCTCGAAAAGGGCGTAGAGATATATGAAGAGAGTAGTACTGAAACATAACAGAAAGCAGCATATAGTCGCGATCGCTACGGGCTTCTTTGTAGCCCTTCCTGTATTCTGCCTGCCTATCGGCGTCCGTGAGGACATGACTCCCGCGATGTTAGTATCGCGCGCATACGGCAGTGTATATGGCACGAGCAATGTCGAGAGCGGCGAAGTCGTTATTGAGGACTGGGCTCTTGTAAGCAGCGCAGACGAGCTGGTCAGTGCCGATGTCGGATATGACGCAAGTTATGAGATCGATGCTACAGAACCTACAGAGTATGTAGAGGTCTGCGCTCCGGCAAGCTATTCTGATGTCGAGAAGTTTACGATCTATCAGCAGTACGACAGCGACAATCTCCCGATCGAGCTTCTGGATCCCCAGTGTTTCGCGCCCGATGACACCACTTATTATGTAAGAGCTAAGCAGTCCATCCTCAAAGAAGATCCCGAGATGGATTCATATACGATCACATCGCTCCACTTAGGCCAGCAGGTCACAAGGATCGGTGTCGGTGATACATGGTCGAAGATCAGGACAGAGGATGACAAAGAAGGATATGTCCTTACAAATTCCATCCAGGATACGATGCTCTCTATCGAGATCGACAGAACTGTCTGGGTAGACACTTCCGCACTCATCATCAGAGCAGAGCCTTCCACATCAGCAGAAGAAAAGACGACCGTCTACAAGAACACAAAGCTATACTGCAGCGCGATCGTCGGTGATAAATGGTACAAGGTAACAACAACAGGCGGTACAACAGGATATGTCTATAAGTCTTATACGACGACCAATCCTCCGCCGACACCTACACCTACCCCCACACCCCGTCCGAGAAGTTCTTCATCCGGCGGCGGCGGTGGTTCACAAAGCTACGGCAATGTCAGATCGCTCCCTGTAATCACGGGTAAGAACGGCGAGAGTATCGTCAGTATCGCAGAATCAATGCTCGGTGTACCTTACGTATTCGCAGGCTCGTCTTCGAGCGGTATCGACTGCTCCGGCCTCGTAATGTACTGCTATGCGCAGATCGGTGTATCACTGCCTCACGGCGCGACGCAGATCTGGCTCCACTCGGGCGTAAGCGTACCGCGAAGCGACATCAAGCCGGGTGACGTCGTCTGCTACGACTACGGAAGCTACTGCGGCCACGTTGCGATATATGTCGGCGACGGCCAGGTAATCCACGCGTCGAGTTCACGAGGGCGCGTATGCTACGGTAACGTCGACATGATGAGTATCAAGGCGATAAAACGAATAATCCAGTAAAGTTACAAAGGCTGTCCGAAGAGGGCAGCCTTTTTTCAGTTTGAAATCATCCCTATGGCCGCGAAAAAGGTTTTCGGGATGATTTTTCTATCAGAAATTCATCCCTGTGGCCGAAAAACAGGTATTTGAGATGATTATTCGGATCATGTGCGCGTTTTGAGAATACAGGACATGATTCATTAACTTGACATCGGATTGCCACAAAGGAACGGAATATCATCTGTATAATTTAGGGTAGCAGATAATAGGTAAGCAGCGATGAGAAAGATCGTATTTAAGACAAACCGCAATATGAGCATACTGACGATTGCCACGGGAATATTCGTGGCTTTGCCTGCAGTATGCTTCCCGATAGGACTCCGTGACACGGCCACGCCTGCCATGGTGGTATCGCGTGCAAATGCCATGGTCAATGGCACGAGCAATGTCGAGACCGGCGGAGTTGAGATCGAGGAATGGGCACTTGTCAGCAGCACTGATGAACTTAAGAGTGCCGAGACAGATGACCTTGCTTTCCTTCAGCCTGCCGAAAATACGGACGATCCTGAAGTAACGAATTACAGTGACGTTGATAAATTTGTGATCTATCAGCAATATGATGATTCGAATCTTCCGATAGAGCTCTTAGATCCCCAGTGCTTCGCACCTGACGACACAACCTACTACGTGAGGGCAAGCCAGTCGATACTAAAAGAAGAGCCTGACATGGAATCGCTGACGCTCGTATCGCTCCATGTGGGCCAGGAGGTAACGCGTACCGGTGTAGGCGATACCTGGTCGAGGATCAAGGTCACTGATAAGAAAAATAATGAGTACGAGGGCTATGTGCTGACCAACACCATACAGGACACCATGATCTCCGTATCAGTTGACAGAACGGTCTGGGTAGACACGGACAGTCTTATCGTAAGATCCCAGCCCTCCACTTCATCCGAACAGGTTACTATAGTAAACGATGAGGACAAGCTCTACTGCAGCGCCATCGTCGGCGATAAATGGTATAAGGTTAAGACCCCGGGCGGCAAGGAAGGATATGTTTACATGTCCTATACGACGACAAATCCTCCGCCGACGCCAACGCCTACTCCGACACCCAAACCGACGCCTGTTTCCTCAGGCAGCAGAGGTTCAAGATCTTATCCATCGAACATCGGATATAACGGCGAAAGTATCGTAAGGATCGCGGAGTATATGCTCGGTAAGCCTTATGTTTTCGGAGGCACTTCCTCCAGCGGTGTTGACTGCGCAGGACTTGTTACGTATTGCTACGCACAGATCGGCGTCAGCGTGGCGAACGGTTCCAACACGATATATAAATCCTACGGCTGGACTGTCTCGAGGGACGACCTTAAGCCCGGAGACGTAATCTGCTATGACTATGGAGGCTGGTGCGGCCACGTCGCGATTTACATCGGTGACGGCCAGGTAATCCACGCCTCGGCATCGAGAGGCGTCGTTAAATACGGCAATCTCGACATGATGGGCATCATAGCGATCAAGAGATTTGTCTGATTATCAGTAAAACAGGCGGTTTGAAGTGATTCAGACCGCCATATTTTTCCCCGCAATACGAATAAACGCAGTCATTTATCAGTCAGGATATTTACCATATTGTAGACTGACTTAAACTGCCGATTTCGAGTAGAATAATAGGGTAATATGGATTCAGGAGTTCTAGGGAAATGGAAAACAGAACAGTAGACGTATTTTTGACAGAACTTGCTTCAGGCGCGCCCACACCCGGAGGCGGCGGAGCATCGGCTGTATGCGGCGCTATCGCGGCTGCGCTGGGCTCGATGGTAGGCAACCTTACTAGCGGCAAGAAGAAGTATGCCGAGTACCAGGAAGAGATCGAAGTTGCGATCGGTAAGTGCGGGAAGCTCGTGAAGGAATTTGAAGAGCTCGGCAAGAAGGACGAGGAGGTTTTCGAGCCCCTCGCGAAAGCATATTCCATCCCCAAGGATCAGGAAGGCAGAGATGAGATCTTGGAGGGCGTTCTCAAGCAGGCCAGCACCGCGCCTTTCGAGGTAGTAGAGAAGGCTTACGAGACGGCTCTCGTTTTGGCACGCCTTGCGGTGATCGGTTCCAGGCTTGCGATAAGTGATGTCGGCGTAGCAGCTGCGGCATGCGATACGGCTGCCAAGGGCGCTGCGATGAACGTTTACATCAACACAAAGTCCATGAAGGACAGGGCATATGCCGAAGACCTTAACAGGAAGACTATAGAGCTTGTCGACGAGACATCCGCGGTATGTGCGAAGGTCTACGAGCAGGTAAAGACAATATTGATCGGCGGTTAACAGATTATGAGAAGACTTGGCGGCAAAGAAGTTGCAGACGGGATCGTACAAGATCTCAAGATAAAGGTCGAAGAGCTCAAGGGCAGGGGAATCAGCCCGAAGCTTGCCATACTTCGTGTCGGTGAAAGAGACGATGACCTGGCATACGAGAGAGGCGTGCTGAAGCGTTTCGAGTCAGCAGGCGTGGAAGTCGAGATCACTGCGCTTGATGCAGGCGTTTCCCAGGAAGAGCTCGACGAGACCTTTGACGGCATCAACGCCGATCCCAAGGTCCACGGCATCCTCGTGTTCAGACCTCTTCCCAAGCCTTTGAGCGACGAGCATATGAGAAAGACTATCGACTCCGGCAAGGACGTCGATTTTATGGATATCCGCAACATGGAGAAAGTCCTGGCAGGCGTGCCTGACGCTGCCGCTCCGTGCACTGCTGAGGCCGTCATGAGCCTCATCAAGCACTACAACATCGAGACTTGCGGCAAGAAGGTCACTGTAGTCGGCAGAAGCCTTGTCATAGGAAAGCCCGTCGCGCTCCTTCTTACTACAGCGAATGCGACTGTTACAGTCTGCCACACCAAGACTCTTAATATGGAAGAAGAGTGCAGGAACGCTGACATCATCGTCGCGTGCTGCGGCGTCGCGAAAATGATCAACGCCTCTTACGTAAAAGAGGGCCAGATCGTCATCGACGTAGGCATGAATGTCGATGAGGGCGGTAATCTCTGCGGTGACGTCGATTATGACGCGGTATCAGAGATCGCTGAAGCTGTTACGCCTGTACCGGGCGGCGTAGGATCGATCACGACGGCGATCCTTCTTAAGCACGTTGTCGACAACGCCGGCTCCTGAGGAATACTGATGAATCCCCCTGCTAAAAAACCGAAGAATAAGGTCAGCCAGGTTATAGGCGCATCTAACAAATGCCCTGTGGCTGAAAAATGCGGGGGTTGTTCTTATGCCGGGAAAACATATTTCGAGCAGGCCGCAGCGAAAGAAAAGCGCGTCAGAAGGCTGATAGAGCCTTTCTGCGAGGTGCTTCCGATACATCTCTGCGAACATCCTTTGTACTACCGCAACAAGGTCCATTCACAGTTCAAAAGGCTCAGGAACGGCCACGTAATCGTAGGTCCGTATGAGTCAGGCTCACACCGCATCGTCGAGGTCGATTCATGCCTTATCGAGAACAAGACCGCTTCGGCGATCATAAGAGACTGCGCTAAGCTTGCGGAGAAGCTCAATGTCGAGATATACAACGAAGTTAAGCACACAGGCGATCTTCGAAGGATCCTGGTAAGGACAGCTGATGCCACGGGCGAAGTAATGGTCGTGCTGGTCATCGGCAGCAAGTATTTTAAGAAAAAGAAGATCTTTACAGACGAATTATTAAAGCTCCATCCCGAGATCACGACGCTCCTTATAAACATCAACCAGCGAAGCGATTCAATGATCTTAGGCGGTGAAGGCTCCAAGAAGATCACGGGCGAAGGCTATATCACCGACATCATCCTCGGAAAGAAGTTCAGGGTGTCACCTGATTCGTTCATGCAGTCTAATCACGAGCAGGCCGAAGCTCTTTATACGGAAGCCGTCAGGCTCGCTGAATTTACAGGTTCCGAGATCTGCATCGATGCATATTGCGGCACGGGTTCGACTACGCTTTCTTTCGCGCCTTACGTCAAAAGCATAACCGGTGTTGAGATCAATGAATCAGCCTATAAAGACGCGCTCAAGAACAAAATAGCCAACAAGATGAAGAACGCGGAGTTTGTTCCCGGGGACGCGACAAAGTACATGACAGAGATCGCAGGGGCAGAGACCGGGATAAATACGGTCATCTTAGATCCTACGAGAGCGGGAACGACCAAGGAATTCATCAAGGCCTGCGGTAAGCTGGGGCCTTCCAAGATAGTTTATATTTCATGCTGTCCCGAGACACTCGCAAGAGATCTTACGGGCTTTAAGGCATTAGGCTTTGCGCCTAAGATCGCAAAACCCGTGGACATGTTCCCGTGGACAGACAGCGTCGAGACGGTAGTGATATTGGAAAACAGGAATAAGGGAGACAAGAAAAATGATGCGTAAGGTTCTGTTTATTTTCATAATAATCAGTCTTGCTTTCTCGGCTTCAGATTACTTTTTTGCCATGCGCAGTTCGTATAATAAGTATCTGTCCGGAGAGTACTATTTCCGCTATAAGGCAACGACCATATTGGCGCAGGATCCTGATTCATGGATGTCAAGCATTGACGCGTTTGAAGAGGCTGCGGCAAGGGATTATTCGGATCCCAAGACAATACTTCTTTACGGCGGAGAGAATACCGTCTGGGCTTGCAATCCCCGGGACGGTATCTGCACGGTTGTCTTCGATCACGCAGTAGCTGATGAACTCCCGGCTAAGGGCATCAAAACCGAGACTTATGTCATTGAAGATTTCCCGGTAAGCAACCTCAGATTCGAGAACGATGACAAAGCTTATTTTGACGGCACGAAAAAGTTTTCTTTCCAGGAATACATCAAATACGTCAGCGGGCTTTCCGAAGACCAGCTTGCGAGTTATCACGTCAGCGACAAAAAGATGGCAAGGTTTACGTCTGCAAAAGACAGCTTGATAATCCTTGCTGCAGTTGATCTGGGAATCGTCTTTTTGCTCTTCATTTTTCACAAGAGCGAGCTCGATACCCTGTTTGATATCACGTTGGTTTTGGGCGCACTTTACGGTGTATTATTTGAAGTGATAACCATGTATACACGCTGATGTAATTCATATCAATTAAAGCACTTAAAAAAGCCGTCTGTTTTGGCTATTCGGCGCATTTTCTGTCTTTGACTTTTACATTTTTCTTAACTATTATTAGGAATGTTTTTATTCTGTGGAATAGGCATTTTGAAGGGTTGAAATGAAGGACATTAAGGACGAGGTAGTTTTACAACATATCGAGTGCAATTTGTATGATTTCATCAAAAATCATACGCCGTACAAGGATTCCGACGAGGTTTTTTCCTATGCCGGGATCACATACGACTATAAGCGTTTTCGCGATCTTGTCGAAAAGCTTATCCGCATACTCTCATCCATACCTTATCTGAAAGCCGGTGACAAGGTCGTCATCAGCCTTGTAACATGCCCTGAATCCATTGCATTGGTCTATGCCTGCAATTACGTGTCACTTACACCCGTAATGGTAGATGTAAGACTCTCACCCATGGAGTATAAGAGGATAATTACCGAGGCCGGCTCAAAGCTCGCTTTCCTCGCCGATATCAGCTCGAGAAATCTTAAGCTGATCTGCGAAGCGCCCTGCCTTAAGGATCTTTACATCGTATCCCCCATCCAGAGCGCAGTCTTCCTGAAGCGTTTCTTCTGGGGCGTCGTTGCTTTCAGCATGGGATTTCATTATTTCTTCACTTCGATCCACAAGGAGAAGGTCTCTTACTGGAAGAAATTCCTTGCCCGTGATCCGGGCGAGAATGCGGCTCCCGAGTTTACCAAGGGCAATGCCGGTACACCTATAATCTTTGCTACGAGCGGCTCTACGGGCGAACGCAAATTCGTCATCCAGACTTCAAGAGCTCTCAACCTGAATATCTACTATAACGAATATTATTTCAATTTCTCTGATCCTTCGATCACCACGTCACTTACGTTCCTGCCTGTATTTGCATTGGCCGGATTTGCGAGCAGCATCCATTTCCCCCTGTTTTACGGCAAGAAGGTATATATCTATCAGATCTACGATTTCCGCAGGATAAGCAGGGAGATCATGCACCTAAGGCCTAACATGATCGTCGGTTCAGTCGGCATGTGGGAGCACTTCCTGCATTCTGAACATATTAACGCTGATACGGATCTGTCGTTTTTGCGTTTCTGTCTTTTCGCAGGCGAGAAATGCGAGCCTGAACATATCGAGAACATGAATCAGATCCTTAAAGATCACGGCTGCAGCGAGAAACTCCTGCAGGTTTACGGCATGACGGAACTTACAGTTATTTCGATGTATACCCCCGAGAACTATAATCCCGCCTCCGCCGGAAAGCCTTTCCCGATGGTCGATGTCCGCATCGTTAAGGAAGGAACCAATGAAGAGCTTCCCGCAGGGCAGGCCGGTGAGATCTGTGTTAATTCCGTCGGCATGATGAAGGGCTACTGGCTTAATGACCAGGCAACTGCAAAAATGCTTCAGGTCCATCCTAACGGCAAGACATATCTGCATACCGGCGACCTGGGTTATATGGACAGCGAAGGCTATCTGTACATCAACGGCCGTATCAAGAACATGCATGTCTCCATAAGCGGCACGAAGATCTTCACGCCCGATCTCGAGACTGAGGTGCAGAAGATGGACGGCATTGCCAGATGTGCAGCCGTTGTCTGCAAGGTGCCTGAGCGAAATGATATTACGGGGATCATCCTCTTTGTCGAGCTTACTGAAGATTCACCTCTTAAAAAGAATACCGACCGTAAGGTTAAGGCATATTGCCACGACAATGTCTCGATGTTCTTAAGACCCGATAAGGTCATTGTCTTAGATAAGATGCCTCTTACATCTTCAGGCAAGATAGATTACCCGGATCTGCATAAGCAGGCAGATTCTTACATGCTCAAGCACAAGCCGACGAAGATCAACGTTAAGTAAGCGCGGCAATACCCGAGAATTAATCTGTTCAGCATAAGATTCCAAAGTGACTAAATTGTCACTTTGGAATTCATTTTTTGGTGCCCCGGTTTTGTTACTATGGGCTTATCACGGAAAAGGAGATAAGTCATGGAATTATTGAGATGTGAGAATTTGAGCAAGGTGTACGGCGCAGGGGATAGCAAGACCGTTGCTTTGCAGGACGTATCTTTCTCGGTTGAGAAGGGCGAATTCGTATCGATCGTAGGTGCGTCAGGATCAGGAAAATCCACGCTCCTTCACATCATCGGCGGCGTAGACAAGCCGACATCAGGCAAGGTCTTCATCAACGGCACGGATATCCACTCACAGAGCGAAGACAAGCTCGCGATCTTCAGGAGAAGACATATCGGTCTGGTATACCAGTTCTACAATCTCCTGCCGGAGCTTAACGTGGATGAGAATATCGTTCTTCCTCACATGTTGGACGGCAGAAAGCCCGATAAGGAAAGGCTCGACAAGATCGTCGATTACCTGGGGCTTTCGGACAGAAGAAGCCATCTGCCGAGCGAGCTGTCGGGCGGACAGCAGCAGAGGGCATCGATCGGAAGAGCTTTGTTCTCGAAGCCTGAGCTTCTTCTCGCAGACGAGCCCACGGGCAACCTCGACAGGAAGAACAGCAACGAGATCGTCGAGCTCTTAAAAGAGTCCAACAGAAAATTCGGACAGACCCTGATCCTTATCACGCATGACGAGAATATCGCGCTTCAGGCAGACAGGATCATTTACATGGAAGACGGAAAGATCGTTAAAGATGACCGTATCAGAAATACGGATTTAATTGGCCGCGAATAATGGGGATTTACGGACAAAAGGATAATAAGGAACCGGAAGTATGAGAAAAACAAAGATAATTCATCAGGTGACTTTAAAGCACATGAAGATGAATGCCAAGCGCACAGTCCTTTCAGTCGTGGGGATAGCGCTGATGGTAATGCTCCTGACCTGTGTACTGGTAGGCAAAGATACTGCTTACAGATACTTCGTTGACATTGCTTCGGCAAGGAACGGAGCATACCATTTTGCAGTCTATGATATCGACATGCAGCAGCTTGAGACGATCAAGGGATACAGCGAGGTAACAGATATCGGTGTTACCGAAGACTTAAAGCTTACAGAATTTGACCAGAGCGGTAAAGCAGAAAGACCTTTTCTTAACATAAGAAGATATTCTTCTGAAGCTTTTGAGTGGATGAATATCAAGGTCGTCGAGGGAAGGCTTCCCGAGAACGATAAAGAGATAGTCATAAGCCGGGCAGCTGTTGATGAAGGATCGACAGTAAAGATCGGCGATAAGATCGAAGCATCCACTTTCACGAGATACATAAAGAATAATTCCGAGCACGATACATTCCTCTCGTTCCCGCTTGTAGCGATTCCCGCAGGCGAGACGGTGGAGCTGCCATTTAACATGTTTTACTTCGTTCCTGAAGAAAACGAGGAATTCTATAAGGAGCATGAGGAGATCCATGAGCCTACGGGCTATACAGGAGAATTAACGGTCGTCGGATTTATCGAGAGCCCCGCCTTCGAAGATGCGGGCTGCGCATGGTATTCGGCTATCTCACTGACGGATGAATCCCTGCTTCAGAGCGGTACTTTCAATGCTCTTCTGATGACTGACGCGAACAAAGTCGATACGGGTTTTTATACAAAACTCTATGATCTGGTCGGCACTGATTACGATGCAAATGACCAGGTCCTCATCTTTGCGGGGAGTTCATCCCAGGACGCTCTGAACTACATTGTGCGCGGAATGCAGATCTTCTTTGTGGTCCTGATCGTACTGATATCAGTCATGCTCATATACAATGTTTTCGCGCTCTCATATGACGAGAGGGCAAGATATTTAGGCATGTTGTCTTCTGTCGGCGCTACGGGAAAACAGAAGAGGAGCTCTGTCTACTTTGAAGCGCTCACGCTGCTTGTTCCCGCTTTGCCCATAGGCTTTGGCTTAGGCCTTATCGCAGTAAAGATCGCATCCAAGGTCGCAGGCCCCATCGCGCAGAGATTATTCAGTTTTAACGGTGAAGGCATACTTGATGCCGAACCTGCTCTGGAGGTCAAGCTCCCTGTAGTAATTGCTGTTATTGTGCTCAGCATCGCAACCGTCTTTGTCTCCGCGCTGATACCTGCAAGGAAGATCAGCAAGGTCGGTCCCATCGAGAGCATCAGGGGCAATAAGAAGACGAAAAAGACAAAGCACAAGGAGAATAAAAATCCCGACAGGCTCATTACAAGATCAGCCTCAGGAATGCTCTCTTCGAGATTCTTAAAGAACGATAAGAGCAAATCATTCGGAATAATCAGGGCTATTGCGGTTTTCTTCATTGTTACCGTTGTAGTATATTTCGGCACGTCACTCATAAATCTGATGGTCGATTATAAGCTCAGGGATAACAGCGTGAGATACGCGTATCTGTCTGACAGGGATTACTGCCTGAGCATGATGGATTCCGGTGACATGTTTGAGTTTGATGACATCATCGATCAGGTCAAAACGGCGGACGGTGTAACCGATGTTGCCATCTGCAGATCTGATATGTGGCCTCTTTTGATTTCCAACGACTGTTTAAGCGATGAATATTGGGATGACTATTATGAGATCATCAAGCTCTATTACCCTGCCGGTGAATACAGCAGGGAAGAGTTTGACAACCAGTTCAGACACGGAGAATACGACCAGACCACTTTGGGCGTAATCGGTTTTGAAGATGAAGTCTTCGATAAGCTCGCAAAAGATGTTAACGCGGTATCCTACGGTGAAGGCGACTTCCCGTGCATCATATTGAACAACATGGCCATGTCGACCGATGAGTACAGCATCTACGGACAGACTGCAAGGGATTACAGATACTATGAAGTCAAGGATGCATTTGTTCCCGGCGAAGGCGACATGCTTCCCGTGTATCCTGTAGCGCTTACCAGAGCCGAAGCAACCGAGCGCGGATACGATCTTGATGAGATACAATTCCCGGAGATCGAGCTTGACGGTCCGCTTGACCTTAAAGTCATTAAGAAGGTCAGAACCGATGAGATCGGTGATTATCTTACCGGCACGGGCAGTATGCAGCTCTATATCATCGTTCCTTTGAGCGTCGTTGATTATTTCGACAAGATCAACAGCCAGAAGATAGACACGGCGGTTTTCTTTAACTGCGAGGACAAGGAAAGCATTAAGCTGCTTAATGCCATAACAGATCAATTGCAGAATGACGGAGGTTACATTTTTTTCAATTCGACCGATTCTCATGTCGCAGAATATAAGGAGATCATCGCCAATCTTATAAATGTCGTGCTCATCGTGTTCACGGTAATATCTTCAGCGATCTGTCTGCTCAATGTATACAGCTCCATATCCGCTCTCATGGTATCAAGGCGCAAACATATAGCGATGCTGAAGTCCATGGGCTCGACATTCGGGCAGCTCCTCGGTACGGAGATCCGCGAGAGCTCGGGCATGCTCTTAAGGTCATTCCTTATTGCAGTTCCCGTCACCGCACTCATCTGCAAATGGCTTTCCAAGTTCATGATCAGAAGATTCGGATACTTCACGGTACACTTCCCGTGGGTGCCCGCTCTGATACTGACAGTCTTCATAATCGCGTCAGTCATCATCATGACAACAGTCTGCTTAAAACGCGAAAACAAGATTGATATAATTGAGGAGATCAAACGAGAGAGTATCTGATAATGGTATTAGTAGTTGAAGACGACAGCATAATCGCAGAAGGCTTGAAGCTTGCACTTACAGGCGAGGGTATGGAAGTTGCCCTCGCTTCTTCTGTAGCAGAAGCGTTTGCGGCTTTGGAGAGCGAAGACCCGGGCAGGAAGATCGATTTCTGCCTTCTTGACATGACGCTGCCCGACGGCAACGGCATGGAGATCTGCACTAAGATACGCGAGACTTCCGAGATGCCCATCATCTTTCTTACCGCCATGGATGATGAGATCCACACGGTGTTGGCTTTCGATAAGGGCGCAGACGATTACATCTCAAAGCCCTTCCATATCAAGGAACTCATCGCGCGTATGAGGCGCCTTATCAAGCGCACAAAATCTTCTGCCAATACCGTCTGTGTCATCGGCGGCAATTCCGTTGATATCACGAACGCGAAAATGTACAGGGGCAGTGAAGAAGTCCCGCTCACTGCGATGGAATATAAGCTTTTGCTCGTCTTCATCAACCACGCGGGCGAGATCCTTGACCGCGACCGGATCCTCAATATCCTCTGGGATGACGTAGGAAGCTTTGTTAACGACAATACTCTCACTGTCTATATCAAGCGCTTAAGAAGCAAGCTGGGTGACGATGACGGCAAGTTCATCGAGACACTGAGAGGACAGGGGTACAGGCTTAATCTATGAACCCTTTTCTGATCGTATCCTGTGTTCTTGGCTTTATCGTGATCGCGCTGGTGATCTATATTGCCGCGGACAGGATAAAGCGCAGGAAAGAACTTGACGAACTGATCGAATTCCTGACCAAAGTCCAGGACAGGGATACATTCCCTGACTTAGGCCTCGAAGCCGAAGGACGCATGCTCATCCTTCGCAGCGAGATCTATAAGCTCGCTTCGACTTTGCAGGAGCAGTATGCCGGAGAGGTCAAGAAGAACACCTATATGGCCGACATGCTCTCGAACATATCCCATCAGATCAAGACTCCGCTCACGGCTATAAACCTCATGACAGATGCCCTTAAGAACGGCAATCTCGATGAGGCACAGCGCCGCCGCTGCATTGCTAACATAACGGCCCAGACAGACCACATCACGTGGCTCGTAAGATCTCTCCTGGCACTTGCCGAGATCGATGCGGGCGTGCTCGTGCTGAAAAAAGAAGAGGTCGGCGTAAAGGATCTGATCGATGAGATAGTGTCAGGCATTGCGATTGAGGCAGACATAAAAGACGTCCGGATAGAGCTTGATATTCCTTCGGGAAACGCCCTTGTCTGCGACAGGAGATGGACTTTAGAGGCTTTGTCCAACATCATAAAAAACTCGCTGCAGCATACCGAAGCTGGCGGAAAGATAAAGATCTCATCAGAAGAGACCAATCTCTCGGTCAACATCCGTATTGAAGATGACGGCTGCGGTATCTCTAAAAAGGACCTTCCGAACATTTTCGAGCGCTTCTATCACGGTGGAAAATCTGATCCTAACAGCAACGGCATAGGACTGTCTTTGTCCAAGCAGATAATAAACTCCCAGAACGGCACGATCTCGTGTGAGAGCGAAGAGGGAAAAGGCACTATTTTCGAGATAAAAATATATAAATCTGCAACTGTGTGAAAAACCTTGTATAATAGTGTCCGTTAATCACCAAAAGCGGAGAATCTTAATGATCTACAACAATATCCTTGAGGCTATCGGAAACACGCCTCTTATTAAGCTTAATCACATAGTACCTGAAGGCGCTGCCGACGTTTATGTAAAGAACGAAGGTCTGGACGTCGGAGGTTCAATTAAGACACGTACGGCTCTCAACATGATCGAGCGCGCCGAAAAGGAAGGCAAGCTCAACAAGGATTCCATCATCGTTGAGCCCACGAGCGGCAACCAGGGAATAGGACTTGCCCTGATCGGCGCGGTCAAAGGCTACCGCACGATAATCGTTATGCCTGACTCAGTAAGCCGCGAGAGAAGCCTTCTCGTTAAGCACTACGGCGCTGAAGTTATCCTCATCCACGATGACAATGACATCGGCAAGGCAATTGAAGACTGCCGCCTTAAGGCTGAAGAGATCGCAGCATCCGACCCGCACGTTTTTATCCCGCAGCAGTTTGAAAATCCCGCTAATACAGAAGCACAGTACGCATATACCGCCAGGGAGATCCTTGAAGCAATGGAAGGCCGACAGATAGACGGTTTCTGCTCAGGCATCGGCACAGGCGGCACTATCACAGGCATCGGCCATGCCTTAAAGGAAGCTAATCCTTCCACAGTTATCTGGGCAGCAGAGCCTGAGAATGCGGCTATCCTCTCCGGCGGCTCTATCGGCACACATGTCCAGATGGGCATCGGTGACGGACTTATCCCCGGCATCCTTGATACCAAGGTTTACGATGACATTTGCATTATTACAGATGAAGAAGCCATCAACACATCACGTGAGCTCACGCGCAAGGAAGGCATGATGTGCGGCATCTCTTCAGGCACTAATGTCGCATGCGCCATCAAGCTTGCAATGAAGCTCGGCAAGGGCAAGACCGTCGTTACGGTACTTCCCGACACGGCAGAGAGATATTTCTCGACTCCGTTGTTCGAAGAATAAGATCCGGATCTGAAACTGATTTAATACATCCCTCTTCCAGGTTGCCTGAAAGAGGGATTTTTTTGCGGATAATAAAGCCGAAAGTGGTGTAATATATTTTTTAGAGACAGATTTTACGGGAGGTGCATATGATTATTAATACGCAGTGCGATAAATGCGGCTCACCTGTACTGTTCGATGATACCAGGGAGTTTATGTTTTGCTGGCATTGCGGCGCACAGATCTTTAATCCCGGCCAGGCTGCTGAGCCTAACCGGCAGATGATGCCTGTCACTCCCGTTCCCGCTCCGGCAGCACCCGTGAGTGTAGTGCCCCCTCCGGTACCCAATTTCTATACCGGTCCCAATCTGATCGTGTCTTACCAGTCTGATAAACCGCAGTATCCTATGTATTTCAGGATCCATACTACGAACGAGAAGTTCAATATCGGTTCAGGACAATCGATGTCTTTCCGCTTAAACCAGGGCAGGCATGCGCTGTTCTTCGGCTTTGCCGGCAAGTATTACAGAAGAGATATCAGGATCGTTATTGGCAACGCTCCCGTAAAGATCGAGTGCAGCTGGTTTGGCAGAGCCCGTATCGACATCATCCAGTCTTCGGCGGTATACCCTCAGAGCTATTAAGAATTGTAAATATTCGAAAGGATTTTAGGAGGTAGAAAATGATTCACAATATTATCTGCACCAACTGCGGAGCCCAGATGCAGTTTAATGATGCCAACGAGTACATGTTCTGCTGGTCATGCGGCCAGAAGATCTTAAGGTTATCCGTGCTCTCAGCAGTAAAAGCGGCAACAACTAATAAACCGTTTGCTCCCGCGCCCCGCAGCGCCGGCTCCAATCTGGCTGTCTCATACGATACGTCCATGTCGAATGTCCAGATGACGTTATATTTTGACGACGGAAGCGCGCCTGTACTTTTTACGAACGGTAAATCCAAGAAATTCCACCTGGAGCCCGGCCATCATTCATTAGTTTTCCAGATCGGCAACAGAAGCTACAGAAGAGATATTGAGATCATTCCCGGCGGCCCGGCATACAAGGCAGAGTGCGGCTGGTGTGACGGCAGAGCTTATATATCGATCCTTCAGCCTTCCGGCGGAATAATAGGAAATTAACGGGGAATAGCAGGAGATATTTTTATGTTTTTGGCTCTTTCATCATTTGAGCAATTCCTTGATGAATTTATTGAATACGGGATAATGGCGGCACCGGGAATTCTTTTCGTGGTTTTCCTGATACTTTTCATCGTGAATATCCGCAAGGTCAAAGAGAGCAAAAAGAGGCGCGTAAAGGCGATAGTCTTCGGCTCCATCTCGGCTTTCTTCCTGATCATTACCATTTTCGAGGTCTTCCTGATCGCCCTGATGGCGATGGCAGTCGCCCACATGTAATGCCATGAAGAATAAGACTTTTGGCATTATTCTTGCTTTGGTAATAATCACCGGCTTAGGCATCTCAATAGGCCTTACTGTCCACGGATATAATCTTTGGAAACAGATCTCGATCGTTGAGATGATCGCGAACTGGAGTTAAGCCATGGATAAGAAAAAACTTAAGTGGCAGCTGGCTGTAATAGGCCTTGTGATCCTGTTTTTCGCGGGGCTCGATATCGCGATCTATCAGCTTTTCATCAAGAGAGTTATCAGTCACCATTCGCCCGGAATGCAGAAGATGAGCGTTGAAGTCTCTGACTATGTGCCGTTCTCGGGTTCGGAGAATATTTATTCGGTCAGGGGAGAGGTCGAGCTTGAAGGCGACCTTCCGACCATAGACGGCGCTGCAGCTCTTTTGCCTATTTATGCGGGCTTTGTCGAGAGTATCTATCCTGAAGATTCCGTGATCTTTAACGGCGAGAGTTACGACGACCGGAGCGCCATGCACTACACCAACACCAGAGGCGCTTACACGGACATCGTCGACGGCAAGGCTGATCTTATAATCTGCGTCGCGCCTTCCGAAGAGCAGCTCGCATATGCGGCTCAGAACGGCGTTGAGCTCGAAATGGTCGAGATCGGCAAGGACGCGTTCGTCTTTATAGTCAATTCGGATAACCCGGTGTCTGATATAAGTGTCGAGCAGATCCGCGGCATCTATTCCGGTGAGATAACCAACTGGAAAGAGCTCGGCGGCCCCAATGTGCCCATCGCCGCGATGAGGCGCAACGAAGGCAGCGGCTCCCAGAGCGCGCTCGAAAACCTTATGGGCGGTACCCCTATCGTTGCCGATTACACTGCGCTTTTCGGAAGCCCAATAGGCTTTTCATTCAGATATTACGTTACGGGCATGCTCGCTGAAGGCGGCGTAAAGATGCTTTCAGTCAATGGCGTCGAACCAAACATTGAGAATATCGCGAGCGGCGCATATCCTGTCACAAGCAGCATCTACGCGGTCTACCGCAAAGGCGAGACCAACGAGAACGTCTACAAGGCAGTCGACTTCATGCTTTCCAAAGACGGCCAGGACATAGTCGAGAAGAGCGGATACATTCCGGTAAAATAGTTTTATAAACTGTTTGTGCTGCGAAGCACCGGTTTTTGCGCTTTTGGTGCCGGCAGGCTCTGCGAAATATGGTTTAATGACTGATTTCCCCCAAAAAATCGAAAAATGAATGATTTGGGGGAAAATGCAATCCGTTTTTCCCCTGAAATCTCAGTTTTTAGCAATTTGGGGGAAAATGCAATCCGTTTTTCCCCTGAAATCTCAGTTTTTTTGCAATTTAGGGGAAAAACAACGCCGATTTTCTCCCAAATCCTCGAAAATCGTTTATTTGGGGGAAAGCGTGATTATTTTTTTCCCCGATTTAAGCAAAATCAGTTTTTTTGGGGGAAAAGAGAAACCAATAAGAAAAAAGAGAGCATCTCACAGCTGAGATACCCTCTTTGTTTTGAATTTTCCCTTAGATCAGAAGAGCATGAAGCCTGATGCCTGCTGGATAAGCTCGTAGATCGCGCCGCCCAAAAGGACCATGACCAATACCCAGACGATAGCGCAGATGATCGACAGGATAAGTCCGATGATACCTGTGATCTTACCGACCTTTGAAAACTGGTTCTCTGCGTGATCCTTCGTAGCAGAGCTGTGCAGAATGAGAGCTATGATTGCGGGAATCAAGCCGCAACCCCAATACCAGCAAAGAATGAGTGATACGATTCCGCATGACATGCAGGCAATCGACAAGCCTTTTGATGCGCGGGGCTTTTCTAACTGATTTTCCATATATTCTTAATCCTCCTGTTCTTCATGGAAACGCTATTCCGACGTTTTCCTATCTGACGTGATTTTAGCAGAATGTGTGCAAAACGCAAATTCGCATGGTTCTTTTATATTAAAAACAAAAAGCCTGATAGCCTTTCCGGGCCGTCCGTGCTATTCTTAGGATGCAAAGGAAAACAGCCTTAAAAACCTGTTCCGATGCGCTAAAACCAAATAGTTTAACCGACTCTGACGGTGAGGGTTCGTCCCAAGCGGGAATAGTCTTAAGATATAGCGCTAATGGCGCATTATTGGACTTCTTTATCGTCAGGGAATGAAGATAGAGGAGTTTTTTTATGCTTAAGATCGCAATTTACGGTAAGGGCGGCATAGGCAAGTCGACAGTCACATCCAATCTGTCGGCAGCATTCGCGAGCATGGGCAAGCGTGTTATCCAGATCGGATGCGACCCAAAGGCGGATTCGACGATCAATCTTCTGGGCGGCAAGCCCTTAAAGCCCGTCATCGAGATCCTCAAGGACGGCATCGATCCCACATCCGCAAAGGAGATCTCCCAGGAAGGCTTCGGCGGAGTGCTCTGCATCGAGACAGGCGGCCCCACACCGGGTCTGGGCTGCGCAGGCAGAGGCATCATCGCGACATTTAATCTTCTGGATGAGCTGGGACTTTTCGAAGAATACAAGCCCGACGTAGTACTCTACGACGTTCTGGGCGACGTTGTCTGCGGAGGATTTGCGGCTCCCATCAGGGAAGGCTACGCAGAGCAGGTCCTTATCGTAACGTCCGGTGAGAAGATGGCGCTTTATGCTGCCAACAACATCTGCCAGGCAGTAAGGAATTTCGAGGACAGGGGATACGCGAGCGTAAGAGGCATCATCTTAAACAAGCGCAACGTTCCGGGCGAAGACGAGAAGGTAAAAGAGTTCTCTGAAGAGCACAATGCGCCGATCGTAGCTGTCATTCCCAGAAGCGATGACATTACCATCTGCGAGGACAAGGGCATGACGGTCGTTGAAGGCGCAAAGGATTCCGAGGCGGCACAGAGGTTTATAGATCTGGCGAAAATGCTTTTGGAAGGATGAGTATTCATGAAGCACGAAGCGGTATTTTTTACAGCTGAAGAGATCTTAAAGCGCGGCAAGGCGGGTATTCCGGATGAGCTTTTGTCCGGCAAGAATCTTGTCTACAGTTCGCCTGCGACTCTTGCATATAACTCTCCCGGAGCGGAAGGCTTCGGCGTTAAGCGCGCAGGATTAAGCGTGCCCGAATCAGTCATGCTCATCGTGGCTCCGGGCTGCTGCGGAAGAAACACTTCGCTCATCTCTTCGATGCCCGAATACAAGAACAGGTTCTTTTATCTCGAGATGAGCGAGCCCGATCTCGTTACGGGCCGTCATCTTAATAAGATCCCTGACGCGATAAAGGAAGTTCTGGCTTTCCTTAAAGACAACGGCAAGAAGATCCCCAAGGTCGTCATGATCTGCATCACATGCGTCGACGCGCTTCTCGGCACCGACATGGACAGAGTCTGCCGCAAGGCTGAGGATGCGTTGACCGGAGGAGGGTTTGAAGGCGTCAAGGTGCGCCCGTGCTACATGTACGCGCTCACGAGAGAAGGCCGCCGTCCGCCTATGGTACACGTCAGGCAGACGATCTATTCGCTTCTTGAACCCATGGAAAAAGATCCGAGATCAGTCAACATCATCGGAGGTTTTGCCCCGCTCGAAAACACTGAGCTCATAACATATCTGAAGTCTGCAGGTATCAGGAACATCAGACAGATATCAACCTGCAAGACATACGAAGAGTTTCTCCAGATGGCAAGCGCAAACTTCAACATCGTTATCGATCCTGAGGCAAGAGCTGCCGCTGAGGACATGAATAAGAATCTCAATATTCCGTACATTGAGCTTACGAGAGTCTATTCGACCGACAAGATCTCTTCGCAGTATAAAGCTCTCGCGAGCGTTGCCGGCATCGATATCACCGACAGCGAAGAAAAGGCTGAGGCTGATGAAGCTGTCAACAAGCTAAAAGCTGCTTATCCGGATCTTACTTTCAATATAGGCGAATGCACGAACGCGAATGCTTTTGAGCTCGCGTTAAGCCTTGTGAGAATGGGCTTTAAAGTAGACGAGATCTACGCGACATTGGCGCCTGAGAACTTCGTGTATGTGAAGAACCTTGCTATGCTCTCGCCTGATACAAAGATCTTCTGCAACATGGAGCCCACGATGCTCTACTACAAGATCTCCTCATCAAAGGCTCAGGTAACGGTAGGTAAGGACGCGAAGTTCTATTGCCCGGACATTCCGAACATAGCCTGGAACCAGGATACGCGACCGTTCGGATATCAGGGGGTAAGAGATCTGATGAACAAGGTTTTCGAAGCGTTAAAGGAGGCAGAGGCATGAAGGGATTAAGGAAAGTTCTGACACCTTTTGCACCTGACCAGTCGGGTGCCTCCGGCGTGCTCTATTCCATGGGCGCGCTCATAGTGATCATTGATGCGGGCGGATGCACAGGCAACGTCTGCGGATTCGACGAGCCCAGATGGCACGATACAAGAAGCGCCGTCTTCTCTGCAGGGCTCCGCGACATGGACGCGATCTTAGGAAGAGACGAGCTTCTCGCATCGAAGATCAAGTCCGCGTGCGAGAGGATCGACACAGCCTTTGTCGCAGTCGTCGGCACACCGGTTCCAGCCACGATCGGTACGGATTACAAGGCGCTTAAAAGGCTCATAGAGAACAAGATTGATATTCCTGTAGTTCCTGTCATTTCGAACGGAATGAAGCTCTATAACGAGGGCGAGAAGGAAGCTTACAAGGCGCTCATTGATGAGTTCGCTGAAGAAGCACCATCTGTCGCGAAGGATCAGATCGTACTTGGCATGACGCCTCTTACATACGGTAAAGAGCACATCGATATCACGCTCGATGACATCAAGAATATAAGGGGCGCGAAAACACTCATCGCCGCATCTTCATCGGGAATCGATGCGTGCGAATATCTGGGAAGAGATTTTGAGATCGTAAGCCCTGTATATAAGGACAACATTCCCGAAGGCATCACCGGCAAGACTTTGGTATGCCACGATGAAGTAGTCGGCAAGACAATAAGAGATGCCGGCGTTGACGTAGATATCGCTACATTCTTTAAGCTGCACGACGCGGTTAAAAAGGATGGCGACAGGAGGATAACTGAAGAAGATGAATTCATCGCAATGGTAAGAGACGGCGGCTATGACACGATCGCTGCCGATATCTGCCTTAAGGATCTGGTGCCCGGTTACAAGGGCAACTGGGTCGACTTAAAGTGCTTTGCAATAAGCGGGAGAACCTGATGGTAACGAAGCGCATTAAAGTTTACGGCATAGTCCAGGGTGTAGGCTTCAGGCCGACAGTCGCAAGGCATGCAGCCTCTCTTGGCATCAAGGGAAGCGTGTCCAATCTGGGCCCTTATGTCGAGATCTATGCGCAGGGTGAAGAAGAACAAGTTGATAAGTTCATCGACCTCATCAGGACAGAGCCCCCTAAGCGCGCGGCTATATTGAAGATGGACGTCAAGGTAAAAGACGCGGAAGCATACGATGATTTCAGCATCATCGAGAGCGCGAAAACATCAGGCGAGATCTTCGTCTCTCCCGACATTGCGATCTGCGACGAGTGCCTTACAGAGCTCTACGATAAGAGCAACAAAAGATATCTCCATCCGTTCATCAACTGCACATGCTGCGGCCCGAGACTTACCATTCTCGAAGCCCTTCCTTACGACAGGGAGAGAACATCGATGAAGGTTTTCCCGATGTGCCCTGACTGCGAGAAGGAATACTACGATCCGGCCACGAGAAGATATGATGCGCAGCCCGTCTGCTGCAATGACTGCGGACCTGAGGTTTTTATCTTAGACGATGAGAAGAACCGCAGGGGCCGTGAGGCGATCACATATGTGCGCGAGGTAATAGCTAACGGCGGCATCGCCGCGATCAAAGGAATCGGCGGTTTCCACTTAGCCTGCAACGCTTACGATAACGAAGCAGTCAGAAGACTCCGTGAGTTAAAGCACCGTCCTTCAAAACCGTTTGCAGTGATGATGAGAAACGAAGATGAAGTCCTGAAAAACTGCGTGATCGAAGACTATCAGAGAAGCATTTTGACAGGGCACCAGAAGCCGATAATCCTGCTTGCAAGAAAGGAAGATTCGAAGATCGCAGAACAGGTCGCACCTGATAATCCGATGCTCGGAGTTATGCTTCCTTATGCTCCCATCCAGAGTCTTATCTTCGATTACGATGACGGCATCGATATGCCCGCATGCCTTGTCATGACAAGCGGCAATCTCTCAGGGCTCCCCATCTGCAGGAATGATGATGACGCAAGGCGTGAGATTGCATCTTACTGCGACGTGATCCTCACACATAACAGAAGGATAATCATCAGGGCTGACGATTCAGTCATGGATTTTTATGACGGCAAGCCTTACATGATAAGGCGCTCAAGAGGCTACGCGCCGCTCCCTTACATGATGACCAAGCCCTTTACGGGTTCTGTAATCGCTTACGGCGGAGAGCTCAAGAACACATTCTGCGTCGCGGTAAACAGCCTGATGTACCCGTCTTCTTACATCGGTGATCTGACGGATCTCAAGGGCAAGAATGCACTCAAGGAATCAGCTGAGAGAATGATAAATCTTCTTGAAGCAAAGCCTGCATATGCCGTATGCGATCTGCATCCTTCGTATAACTCTTCAGAAGCTGCCGAAGAATCAGGCCTGCCCCTCATCAGAGTGCAGCATCACTACGCTCACATTCTCTCGTGCATGGCAGAGAACGACTACACCGGTGATGTCATCGGCATCTCACTTGACGGCACGGGCTATGGTACTGACGGCACCGTCTGGGGCGGCGAGATATTAAAGTGCAGTCTTGATGATTTTGAACGTATTGGCCATATCAGACCTTTCCTTCACACCGGCGGAGACATTGCTTCAAGGGAAGGATTCAGGATCGCCATATCGATGCTCATCGATATATACGGAGACGGTGCAGAAGCAAAGTGCAATGAGCTCGGCCTGATAAGACAGGGCACATTCAAGACATATAAAGCAATGCACGACAACAGGATCAACACTGCAGTGTCCACAAGCTGCGGAAGACTATTCGATGCGGCAAGCGCGATACTCGGAATTAAGTATGAACAGAGCTTCGAAGGCGAGGCTGCGACCGCGCTCGAATTCAAGGCTCTGGAATATGAAGGTGACAAGGTTTTCGAATGCAAAGATATTATCGACGGAGACGTTATCGCGACAGAGAAGATCATCAGATATCTTGCCGAAAAAAGACTGAAGGGAACGGATATAAGAAAACTCGCATATGCTTTCCACTACATGCTCGCCAAAGGCGTA
>JAEFBB010000007.1 GCA_016292215.1 Saccharofermentans sp.
AAAATTACCCCGTGAAGCAGCACATGGAATTATTGTATCATGGAATCTTTGTCTCTTTAATATAAATATTTTTTATTTATTTTTGACTTTTTATCTAAATCTAAAAGAGTCTGATTATGCCTGCTGGCGGCACAGGTAGTATGTCTGGCCGTTCTTTTCGCAGTAGATGCTCATCTCATAGTAAGAATTCACATAGAACGTGAAGCAGGGGCGGTTCGCCTCGGCATAGCTGGTTCCGGCACAGAAAACGTTCTCTTTGTAGTAGAAACTGTCGTTCTCGCTGAAATCGATCATCGGAATATTGGTATAGAAGGTATTTCCTTTTCCGTTCTGGCCCTGCTCGAGCCTGTAGTAATACGTACCGGACTTCCATTCTCCGAAGAAATATTTATCTGCGACCTTGCTGTTTTTGAAGATCACATAACCGACATCGGGAACGTCATAATAACCGAACGCGTCGATAAGATATGATTCGTAATCGCTGCTGACGGATGCGAGATTAAGATCATTGCATACTGCCATGTACGAAGCCGCATTGGAATATTCGGAGACCATATCGAAATACTCTGCAGCTGCCTCAAAATCGCCGTCGTAATAAAGGTTTTCACCTTCTTTAAAGATCATCCGGGCCACGTCTTCGTAAAGGCTTATAGTCTTGTCGTTATAGTCCTTGACCGTCTCTATGATGTCTGATGCTTTTCGGTAATTGCCCATGTGCGCATAGTAAAGCGCGACGCCTGCGCGGCTCTCGACATAGGAATCAAAAGCTTCTTCGCAGCCCTGGTCATAGACGGCCTGAAGCTCGTTGCTTATAGCTAAGATCCTGTCGCTGGAATAATCTTTGTACAGAGCCAGTTCGCTTGCAGCCAGATGATAACGCGCATTAAGCTCGATCTTTTTCCCGAGCTCCGTATCGTAGCCTGATACCTGATATCCCCAGTCTAATTCTTCGTTGAAATTATCATTTCTCACGAGCTTATCTGCATGCTTCCCGCTGCATTCTTTGGCAAGTTTTAATGAGTCTTCATAACTGCTGATGCCGTAGAACTTCAATGCAGCTTCATTGTAACTGCCGCTGTCCATAAGCTTGCCCGCATCAATATAAATGAGCAGTACATTATCGTGCTTATCGGTAAGAGGCTTTAACAAAAGCAATTTATCGGCTGTCTCGAAGTTGCCGTCTTTTGCGTTTTTGATCGCCATCAGATATGTGCCGAAATAAGTTCCGACAGGCGCAATGACAAGGAAGAAGACCAGAAGGAGAACAATGGTAAGAACAGATTTCTTCTTTGACTTTCGGGGCTTCTTTTCTTTAGCAACCGGTGCTGCGGCAGCTTGGGGAGCGGCTTCTGTTTCCGGGACAGGGTCTGTCTCAGGCATGTCGATGTCGTTTATCGAATCCATTAGCGCTCTCCTTTAAGCAAGATCTCTTTTACTATTTTATCAAAACACATCACGTGCCTCTATCTTTTCACGGATCAAAATGCATTCGTCACAAAGACGGCGGGACATTGCCTCAATTCTGAAAAAGCCCTGAATGTTATAATGTTGGCGTTGCAAAACAAGATATGGGAAAGGAAATTTGTATGAAAAAATTTGTTGCAATGGTGCTTTGTTTAGCGGTGATTATGGGGATCGCTTCCTGCAGCACTACCACAGAGACTTCAAAGAAAAACAGAAGTGACGATTCCGTAACGGAAGAGACAAAGAAAAAACACGGTTCCGAGAAGGAAGAAGAGACTGAAGAGGAGACCGAAGATCAGACAACACATGACAATGACACAAACATCTTGTATTCAGGTGATCAGGTCAGATTCAGTACTACCGACAGAGACGGCAATGCGTACAACGAGAGTGTTTTCGAGGATTACGAATACATACTGATCAATTTCTGGGAGCCCTGGTGCGGACCTTGCGTCAGTGAGATTCCGGATCTTCAAGAGCTCTACACGAATTACAAGGATAAGGGCCTTCTCATTATCGGAGTTTATTCCGAGACAACGATGGAAGCCGAGGTCGACCAGATCCTTGGTGACAGCAATGTCGATTACCTTATACTGAAATATACTTCCGAATTTGACAGGTTCCAGTCAGGCTATGTGCCGACGACTATCCTCGTGGACAAGAACGGAAACGTTATTAACACCGGTGAGTCATATCAGGGCGTTGACGAATCCCTGATCGTAGGCTCAAGATCATACAGAGATTGGGAGGCTATAATCACTCGTTACATCAAGTGATGCCCGGGAAATGAAAAGATACATACCTGCCATCGTTCTTATCATTTTATCTGCCGGCCTGATAGCCGCCGGCATCATCATGCATCAGCCCGAATCGATCCTTCACAAAGCTATAAGGATCTGTATGGAGTGTATCGGCCTTGGATAGAAAGAAGATAAGATTCGGGATACAGGCAGCAGCGACGCTGATCCAAAATGCAAACTTCAAAGGCTTCTTCACCGGCAGGATATATGAAGGAGCATCCAAATCAGTCTGCGTCCCGGGCCTGAATTGCTATTCATGTCCCGGTGCGATCGGCTCATGCCCCATCGGCTCACTGCAGAGCTTCTTAAGCGGGATCAAGTTTAAGTTCCCATACTATGTGCTTGGGCTTCTGATCTTCTTCGGAGCTGTGCTCGGCAGGGCAGTGTGCGGTTTTCTGTGCCCATTCGGATTTTTACAGGATCTTATCTACAAGATCCCGTTTTACAAGAAAAACAAATTCGCTATCGATAAATTTCTCCGCTATCTGAAGTATGCGGTACTGCTTATTCTGGTCATCATTCTCCCGATGACATTTAACCTGACGCCTTTCTTCTGCAAATATGTGTGTCCTGAAGGAACGCTTGCCGGCGTGATGCTGGCTGCTGCAGATGAGAAGGTGAGAACAGTCTTAGGTCCGCTTTTTAACTGGAAGCTGATACTGCTTCTGATCTTTATCGTCACAGGCCTTATCGTCAGACGGCCTTTCTGCAAGTATGTCTGTCCTTTGGGCGCGATCTACGGATTCTTTAACAAGGTTGCGCTTTACAGGATGACTTGTGATAAGAGCAAGTGCATTAATTGCGGCGCCTGCGCCAAAGCCTGCCAGATGAACGTCGATCCTTCCAAGACACCTAACAGCATGGAGTGTATCCGATGCGGCGAGTGTTTGGAGAAATGTCCTGTCGGAGCTTTGCATATGGGGTTTTGTAAGAGTAAAGTAAAAGCAGAATCTAAGACAGGCAAGAGAGATTTATAACATGAAGAGCGAACCCAAAATATTCGAAAATAAAAAACCTAAGCAGAAAGCATTTATCTCGGGATTTCTTAAAGTATCGATCGTTTTGTCCATAATCGCAGTAGTTGCGCTTGCGAAAACGGTCAGCGCAGATCCCACTTCAATGACTACTATCGTTACGGAATCGATGGCACTGGCCATTGTGCTGGGTACGGGTATCGTCTTCGGTATCCGTGATGCCATAAGGGCCCAGAAGATAATCGTAAAGGTCTCTGACGATGATGTCGATGTCACCGTCGGTACGGCTCACGGCGTTTATCCGGTAGCAGACTTCATCGGAACGAACTTAAATGATACCGGTGCGTCATACAGGAAATATGACTTGGAACTTGTATTTGCCAATGGTGAATCCGAAGACAATCTCTATGTTGCTTTGCCCGGCATCAGAGGATGGCTCTTCTCCAAAATCGTGGATGCGATATCAATCGCTAAGCACAATAAAACCGGCGACGAAGAAAAATACGAACCGTTCGAAGGTGATCTGTATGAAGGCTCCACAGTCGAACCGTTCAGCGGCAGTCCTGTCAAGACACTCCTTAAGTTCCTTATGTTTGAGCTTTTCATGATCGCCTTGATAGCAGGCATATTCATATTCTTTAAGATCAACATCAGTTTGGCGATGAAGATCATATTGCTGAGTCTGGCAGGCATCTGTGTAACTATAACTGTCGTCTGGATAATCCTTGCACCAAGGCTTAACAAGAAGAGCCTTGCCAATCAGGTAGGATCACTGCGTATTGAAGACAACGGCTTGAAGATCAACGATGAAGAATTCTTATACCGCAACATCAAGTCGATAAGCATGACTCCGCCTTATCTTCTTAATGTGAATGAGGAATTCAGACTTCTGACGATAGAGCTCAAGCATTCTGACGAGACCAGAGTGTTTAATCTGGTCTTAAGACCGAAAGCCAATGAGACCGAAGAGCTTGTTGCCGCAGGGTGCTCGTGCACCTATCCGGCTCTTTACGAGAGGATCAAGACCGATCCCGGTACTGCGGAGTTATTCAAAGAATGAACGCGTCAGACAACGATAAAGATCTCGGATATATCATGAACCTTCGAAAGGTCGTAGGACACCGTCCGCTCATCATGCCCGGTGCCGGCGTTTTTGTCATTAACGATAAGGGCGAGTTCCTTCTTGAGAAGCGCAGGGATAACGGCCTTTGGGATTTCCCTGCAGGCGCGATGGAACTGGGCGAGAGCTTTGAAGAATGCGCAAGGCGTGAGGTCTTCGAAGAGACCGGTCTTGTCTGCGGTAAGCTCGAGTTCTTTGCGACTGTCTCAGGTAAGGACTATTACAATGTTTATCCGAACGGAGACCAGGCATATTTCTGCGGAATAAAATACATCTGCCGTGAATATACTGGCACTCTGAAGGCACAGGAAGAAGAGGTCACGGAGCTTAAGTTTTTCGCGCCTGACAAATTGCCTTCGGAGATGAAATCTGTCAGCATAGAATGGGTAAGGAAAGTAAGCGAGTATCTTAAACAAAACGGTTGATCCGTAACGGGGTAACGCATATGGGAATCAAAGCAGCTTATATGGTGCCGCATCCTCCTCTTATAGTGCCGGCTGTCGGCAGAGGCGGAGAGAAGAAGATCCTTGAGACTACAAAGGCTTATGAACGTGTCGGGCAGGAGATCGCTAAGATCGCGCCTGACACCATCGTGATAACAAGCCCTCATTCGATAATGTATGCCGATTATTTCCACATCTCTCCCGGCATCGGAGCGACAGGTGATTTCAGCCGCTTTGGCGCGCCTGAAGTAAGCTTTAACGAGAAATACGACAAAGAATTTGTAGTCGTGCTCGAATCGCTTTTATACTCTGAAGATTTCCCGGGCGGCACGCAGGGTGAGCGCGACAAAGAGCTCGATCATGGTACGATGGTGCCGCTTTATTTCATAAGAAAGTACTATCAGGGAGGCAAGATAATAAGGATTGGTTTATCCGGCCTTCCGATGTCCGATCACTATAAGCTCGGAACATATATCAAGCAGGTCGCTGAAGACTTAGGGCGCAATACGGTTATTGTCGCGAGCGGAGATCTGTCTCATAAACTCAAGGATAACGGGCCTTACGGCTTCGCTCCGGAAGGTCCTGTTTACGATGAGAAGATAATGCAAGCAGCTGCCAAAGCAGACTTCGGCGGCATGCTGGAATTCAACGAAGACTTCCTAGATAAGGCAGCTGAATGCGGTCACAGATCGTTTTGCATCATGGCAGGATGCTTTGACGGCGTTGATGTTAAGTCTGAAGTTTTATCGCATCAGGATGTGACGGGTGTAGGTTACGGGATCGCTATTTTCGAGCCCGGCGAAAAGAATGATGATAGGTGTTTCCTCAAGGCCTTGGCAGACAAGGTGAAGGCCTCTGATTCTTCGCCTTATGTAAGGCTCGCAAGAGCAACGATCGAGAAGTTTGTAAAGACACATAAGAGATTAAGATTCCCCGAAGATCTTCCTCAAGGATTAGCAGAGGAACTGCCTGAAGAAGCAACAAAAGACAGGGCAGGAGCCTTTGTATCAGTCCACAAGAACGGAATGCTCAGAGGCTGCATAGGGACCATAAGCCCTGTTCAGGACTCGATCGCAGAAGAGATAATCAGCAATGCGATAAGCGCAGTGTCCAGAGATCCGAGATTCGACAAAGTGCGCGAGAATGAACTCGATCTTCTTGAGATAAACGTTGATATTCTGGGCAAGCCCGAATATATAGACGGTCCTCAATATTTGGATGTAAAGCGTTACGGAGTAATAGTCTCATGTGGTTCGAGAAGGGGACTTTTGCTGCCTGATCTTGAAGGCGTCGATACTGTCGCTGACCAGATCGACATCGCAATGCGCAAAGGCGGGATTACGCCCGATGATAATTACAGGCTGCAGAGATTCGAAGTCGTAAGGTATAAGTGATATGGCTGTCTGCGAAGTGTGCTTCAGACATTGTGATATCAGGGAAGGTGCCATGGGCGTCTGCAACGCGAGAGGCTGCAAGGACGGCAAAATCGTCGCGGTAAACTACGGACGTGTCACGGCGCTTGCTTTAGATCCTATTGAGAAGAAACCGCTCTCCAGGTTTTCTCCCGGTTCGAAGATCCTCTCGTACGGCAGCTACGGATGCAATCTCTTTTGCCCTTTCTGCCAGAACTACGATATATCAAGGACTGACGGCAGTGAGTTTGAACCTGAGGATAAGCTTACGCCTGAGGGACTTGCCGATATCGCTTTTAAGTTTAAGGACAGAGGCAATATCGGTGTGGCATATACCTATAACGAACCCCTTGTAAGTTACGAATTTGTACGTGATACGGCTAAGCTGGTTCATGAGATGGGGATGAAGAATGTTCTCGTATCAAACGGCACAGCCACGCTTCGGGTCCTGGAGGAGATACTGCCTTACATCGATGCGATGAACATTGATATCAAGAGTATGTCTGCTGATACGTATAAGAATGTGCTCAAAGGCGATCTGGCAATGACTAAGGCATTTATCGAACGCGCTGTAAAAGACTGCCATGTCGAGCTTACCATGCTTATCGTTCCCGGAATGAACGACTCTGAAGAAGAGATGAGAGAACTGGTTAACTGGATCTCAGGGCTTGAAGGCGGCAGCGATATACCGCTTCACATCTCAAGATTTTTCCCGAGATATAAAATGACCGACAGACCGGCAACGGGTGTTGATGTAATATATAAACTGGCTGATATCGCAAGGGATAAGCTTAAGTTTGTTTATACGGGAAATTGTTGAATAGATGGAAGTAACTGCATTATTGTACGCAAACCCGACAAAAAGTCTGCATAAGCGCGTTATGCGCTATTACAAGCCTTTTCTCAAAGGTGAATTTATTAAGTTGGTCATCCATTTAGGATGCCTTGTTTTGGGTTATGCGATGCTGTTTATCGTTTATGCTTTCAGTGCCATAATTCCCGAAACAGTTGGAGCTGCCGCGTATATCCTGATCTTAATTGCGGTAGGATTCCGGTTTGTCAGATGCATATTGCTAATGTTTTATTCTGATTTTGCCCTGATGGTCGTTTTGATAGTCGACTTTATTCTTAACCTGATAGTTCTGACAATTCGACTTTCCACAATCGGATTTATACCGTTATTTGCAACCCAGATCATTGTCGCGGCAGGATTATTGTTAAATGCTGCTTTTACTCTTTACTCCTATATGGACAGCCTGGCTCTTCACAGAAGACTCACCAAAATGAAATATGTCGTCGCTGAAGGTGTTGTTGTCTCCAAATCGAAGAAACTGGAAGGCGGCTACAGGGCTCATTGGAACAATTATACGGTAGATGTAAAAAGCCGTGGTGGTCACATAATCCCTGTGGAGCATATATTGCGCAGGCAATACAAAGAATGCTCTGTGGCTTCGAGCGTGCTCTTGATAATCCCGGAGCCTGTTGAGACCCAGCTGTCTTCATCAATACGCCTTGCGGTAGAGCCTTTCGGGCAGGACAATCAAGCTGAATGATTATTATTTCATTACTCAATAAAAAATGATAAAATACTTCTTGGCGTGAGAAAGATGGAATAGGGATAGAGACTTCTTATCGCACGGCAAATTAATCTTTAATGGAGACTAGAGATGCCTGACGTAAATGCGACACCAATCTCATTAAAGTGCAAGGTATGCGGCGGAGATATAGTGAATAACTATCTCTCCGGTTACAGTGTGTGCGCGCATTGCGGGAACAAATGGTCTATCTCAGACCTTGTTCCTGACTACAACAAGTATTCGCGCATAATCGCAGGGATCACTAAGGCAAATGAGATCATCGAGAGCGAGACCAAGGTAGCTTCGGCCAATGAGGCTAAGCTTCTGTTTAAGACTGCGGCTATGGAGTGCACGACGATCAATGATGCGGTCACGGCGGATATCATCAAGATGTGTAATGAAGGTCTGATTAAAGCTGATCAGTACGCTACTTACATCAAGGGCAAGACCTTCTATGATAAGAAGTCTTACCACAGTGCTATGAATGAGCTCAAAAAGATCCC
This sequence comes from Saccharofermentans sp., assembly GCA_016292215.1. Taxonomy (GTDB): domain Bacteria; phylum Bacillota; class Clostridia; order Saccharofermentanales; family Saccharofermentanaceae; genus Saccharofermentans. The sequence continues at coordinate 8,294 of JAEFBB010000007.1, forward strand.
GGGCTACAGGGACGCGGATGAGCTGGTTGCCAAGTGCGATATGGAGATCCGTATCGAACGCAAAAAGCAGCTGCCGTGGACGATAATATTCAGCCTTATACTTCCGGCGATACTGTGCCTTGCTCTCTATGAGTTTGCAGGACTTACTTTGTGGCTTGCCATCCCGATCGCTCTGGCATGCTCTGCAGGTCTGGGATACGTCTTATACCGCGGCGGAGTCTGGTCTGTAGTCATAAAGATCATATCGTTCCTGTGCGCAGTACCGCTTATACTTTTCGCGATATTAAGGTACGGAATGCATATGGAATCCACACCGTCACTTATCATCGCAATAGGCGCGCCGATCGCGTTCTTTGTTGTTATAGCAATATTGACTGAAAGAAAAAAATAGAAGAAAGGAAAGATTGAGAAATGGTTGAAGCTATTAGTGTAATCAAGTACGAAGGCAGTAATGAGGTATTGGCCCATAAGCACCAGAAAGAGGACTTTACCATCGGTTCACAGCTGATCGTCCATGAATCGCAGGAAGCTCTGTTCTTCAAAGACGGTAAGGCTCTGGATCTTTTCACTGCAGGAAGGCACACTCTCGTAACGAACAATATTCCGCTCGTTCGTGACCTTATGAGGCACGGCACAGGCGGCGAAAATGTTTTCCACTGCGAGGTTTACTTCATCAACATGACCACACAGATGGGCATCAGATGGGGTACTGACAGCAAGGTAAGACTTTTCGATCCTGCTTCGGGCCTGCATATAGAGATCGGTGCATCCGGTAACTTCAATCTCAGAGTAACCGATTCCCGCAAGCTTATCATCAAGCTCGTAGGTACGACTGAAGGCCTTATCCAGAGCGAAGCAGTAGGCGACGGACTCTCCTACGGCAACAGCATGTTCAAGGCATTGATCATGAACCGCGTTAAGTCCAATCTTGCCCGCATCATCAAGCAGCAGAACATCAACATCCTTGAGATCGATGCATATCTCGACGTATTGTCCAATGCTCTCATGGTAGACATCAATGCTACCCTCGATGAGTACGGTCTCTTTATGCCTGAGTTCTATGTAACTACAGTCCAGACACCTGACGACGATCCGAATTACGCACGTCTCAAGCAGCAGTTCGCTGACAAGACATTGAAGGTACGTGAAGAAGAGGTCAAGCGTGCTGAGGCTGAGGCAGCCCAGGGCAGAAAGATCGTTGAGGCACAGACTGCAGCAGAGCTCAAGAAGATCTACTCTCAGGGAGAAGCTGACGCTCTCATCATCAAGGCAAAGGCTGAGGCAGACGCATACAAGATGCAGGCTGAGGCTGAGGCTTCCGAGATGAAGATGAAGGGCTACACCTACAGAGACGAGACAGCACGTCAGGTCGGCCTCGAAGCAATGCAGAACGGCATTACCGGCGGCAGTTCCGGCGGCGGAGCAGCAGGCGGTATCGGTGATGTCGCAAGCCTCGGTGTTACACTTGGCGCTATGGGCGGCGTTATCAACATGACGAGAGATGCCATGAGCCCGATCATGGGTGAGTCCCAGAAAGTCGGACAGGATTTCGGCAATGTTATCTCCGGCAATACAGGCGCTCCTGCACAGGCACCTAACGTTCCGGAAGCACCCGCTCCTGAAGCACCTGCCGCACCTGCTCCCGCAGAGCCTGCAGCTGCTCCTGCTGATCCTGTTGTAGCTCCCTGGATCTGCCCTTCCTGCGGCAAGATCGGGATCACATCAAGATTCTGTCCTAACTGCGGAATTCCCGCTCCCAAGAACTGATCAGATATAAAAAGTGATAAGATTAAACCGTCCCTGCGAGTTGCAGCGGACGGTTTATTTTTTTATGTAGAGGCAGCGAAAATGTATCTGTACCATTACTTTGACAAGCGCACGGGACCTTTTAAGAGTCTTACGATGCTGCCTGATGATCAGGCCATTGAAGTTCTCGAGAAGGTTAAGGCTGAACGCCCGGATTCTTTCTGCGCCCAAAGAAATGAGACTTACATAACCAAGCGCAAGAATTGCGAGGCTCTGCTGCGCAGAGAATTCACAGCCAAAGGCGGTATAGTGGAGATCTCATCACCATATTATCTTGTGGTGGAGCACAGCCCCTGGCTTTATACATGGTATGAACAGCCTGATATGCTGAAGATCCCTGTAGAAGAATTTGACGTGAGAACATTATCTTTTACATACGGTGATTCGATGCCGACGTTTGCAGTAAAGGATGGCAGGGAATACAGACAGCAGGTATATACGTATGATGAGATCTTAAACGTCATACATAAATACGGATTGCCGCAGGACTGGAATAATGACGGATCGCACGGACCTGAAAGATATATCGAGGTCCATGTGTGGAGCGATAAGATTATAAAGAAATATCTCTGATCATCAGCCGAGTATCTTAGAAGCGAGATCTTTGAATCTCTTTGCGAAATCGTCGTGATGAGACTTTACGTATTCCTCATCGCTTCTTGCGGAAGCGTCTTCAAGATCCTTTGCCAAAGAAGACAATTCATCAGCGCCTATCATTTTCGATGAGCTCTTTAACGAGTGAATAAGGATCCTGTAGTTGGAAAGAGAGTTGTCCTCGAGATATGAAGCAAGCGTAGCACACTTGTCTTCAGCGTTCCTGGCGTAGTCCGTCAGAAGCTCGATATAAAGATCTTCTTCGCCGCACGAATACTCGATAGCGGCCTTGACATTAAGACCCAATGAACGTGCCTTATCAACGGTGACAGGTGAGGGCTTGGAAGATTCAGCGGATGCTGCAGGCGCGGCCGGACCGCTCTCGATAACTCTTTCAGGGAGGAATGTCCTCAGAGTCTTCTCGACATCTTCGACGATTATCGGCTTGGACAGATATCCGTCGAAGCCCGCGTTAAGATACTGTTCTTCTGCGCCTACGACGGCGTTAGCGGTAAGCGCGATAACGACGGTATCATCCACCAGTCTGTCTTCTTTCAAGATCTTCAGCGTCTCGATACCATCCATGATAGGCATCATGTGATCGAGGAAGAGGATGTCGAATTTATTCGTCTTAAGGAGCTCGATAGTTTCCTTGCCCGATTCGCAGGTTACGGGTGTGATGCCGAAGATCTTAAGGAAGTTGGTAGCGACCTTAATGTTCATCTTATTGTCGTCCGTAACGAGCACTTTAGCCTTCGGGGCATAGAGATGCTCAGCTTCTTCCTTTTTCTTCATGTGGGCTTTTCTGCGCTCTTCATAGTCGCCGATAGGTTCGGAATCGACGATCTTAAGGTTAAGGTCGAAGCCGAATGTGGAACCGATGCTGTACTTGCTGTCGACATCAAGTCTGCTGTTCATCATGGCGAGCAGCTTGGTGACGATCGAAAGGCCTAAGCCGGTTCCTTCGATATGACGGTTGCGTCTTTCTTCGATACGCTCGAAAGACTTAAAGAGCTTATCGAGATCTTCATCCTTGATTCCGATGCCCGTATCGGTTACTTCGACGCGGAGATCGACATTGCCTTTTCTCTGATCCGTCTTGCGTACGCTGAGCGTGACGCTGCCGCTCTCAGTGTATTTAACGGCATTTGTCAGAAGGTTCATGATGACCTGGCTGATCCTGACGTCGTCGCCGAACAGCTTGGACGGTACTGATCTGTCGATGTCCACGTTGAATTCAAGACCCTTGGCGCGGGCACGTTCATATGTTGAATTAACGAGATTGCCGATGAGCTCTGCCACGTCAAATTCGACGGGAACCAGCGTCATCTTACCGTCTTCGATCTTTGAAAAATCGAGTATGTTGTTGATGATGGAAAGCAGAGTGTTTCCGGCGCTCTTGATATTGGATGCGTATTCTATGATCTGGTCGTCTTCTGACTCTCTTAAGATCATCTCATTCATGCCGAGAACGGCGTTGATAGGCGTTCTGATCTCGTGCGACATATCGGCAAGAAAATCACTCTTGGCTTTGTTGGCGGTCTCGGCAGCCGATTTCTCGAGCGTCAGGAGCTTAGCTTCGTATTCTCTCTTCTGCTCGATATCCTTCATCTCTTCGATTCGCCTGTTCATCTTGCGCTCATAACGGTAACCGATGATATAGAACACGGATATCAATCCGAAAACGACCAGGTTAATGATCACACTTACTATCAGGATATTCACCGTATTATCAAGGAGCGAACTTGATTCGATAACGATTATAAGATGCCACTGGTCAAGGACCTCATCTACGAAGACAGTGTATTTCTTGCCGTCTATCTCCATGTCGAAATTGCCCTTGCCGACTTCCACGGCTTTCTCGAAAACAGCTGCCCTCTCAGGGATCTCTGTATAATTCTTGCCTTTTTCTCCGAGGTCAGGATGCGCTATTACCGTTCCGTCGTAATTGAGGATATAACCATAGCCGCTGCCGTCTATCTGGATACCTTCGACGGTCTCCTGTACGCCGGAGAGAGTAAGATCCAGACCGAGAACGTTGTTCCTGTCAGACAGTGACTGGACGACTGATATGATGACATTTCCTGTCTGGGCATCCACATAAGGAGACGCGATGATAGGCTGTCCGTCAGCTTCTATAGCTGATTTGTACCAGTCCCTGACCGTAGGGTCATAATCATCCGGAGGGACCCAGCCGACACCGTCTACATATTCGCCCCTTATTACGCCGTAGATACCGGTGTAACTGTCATCGAACTGGACACTTGTAGTAGATGACTCACGCGTGATGTATTCGATGATCTCTTCGTTAGACGCGCCGTTTGCGATCATGTGGTCTACGGTATCTGCGGTGACCCAGAGAACGGACTTAGCCGTGTCGAGATAGTTCTCGAGTTCAGCGGCGATCGCTGCGGCCTTATCATTACCTAAGTCGTGAACATATGTAGAAGACGTTCTGTACATGAGCCTTGTCGTATAAGTAACGAGCAAAGACATGAGTACAAAAGTCGCGATCAGCGTCAGTATGAGAACTCTGCGGTTGTTTTTCATATTGCCTTATTTTGCAGCCTTCTTTGAAGATCTCTGGTATACCAGAAGCAGGCAGATGACCAGTGAGACGGCGTAAAGTATGCCGGCCGTGATGATTATATATTGATAGTTGTTATCAGAATTCTTGAGAATGATGTCAGACAGGTTGTTGCCTGTAAGACCGGCGATAGCCCATGCCGACAAAGTAAGTCCGTGGATCTTGGAGATGTTCTTCATGCCGAATCTTGATTCGAGCAGTGCAGGGAGCGTTGAGAAACCTCCGCCGTATCCCAGGTTTACTACCATCAGGAGGATGATGACCATGACTCCGCCTGTGATTCCGAATGAGAGGCCGCATACCAGGATGCAGGAGATGAATATGATGACGTAGATAAGGCTTCTGTCCTTAAGCTTATCTGAGATCGTCGAATAACCGATACGTCCCAAAGCGTTGCAGACTGCGGTGACAGAAGGAATGATGCTGATGATCGCAGCCAGCGCCGCAGCTCCCGCGAAGCGGTCGTTAAGGAACTGCTTCTCGTAAGAGATGAGCATCAGTCCGCAGTGGATGTTGATGTAGAAGATGAGCCAGATGCCTACGAATGTCTTGTTCTTCAATATCGAATAGCTGAAATCGCTGTTGGTCTTAGCCTCGACCCAGTCAGAAGGCTTCCTGAGGAGAAGATGTCCGATGAACATCATGATGAAATATGCGATGCCGAGGATAATGAACATCCATGCGATGCCTACGCTGTTCTGGAGGGATTCCATGATAGGTGTGGCGATGGCCTTCGCAAGACCGAAGCCCATGATGGAGATGCCTGTGGCAAGACCCTTGTGGTCCTTAAACCAGAGCATGAGTGTCTTAACGGGGGTGAGATAGCCGACACCGAGACCGATGCCCATGATGCATCCGTAGCAGATATATATCAGGATGAGGGCCAATACGCCGGTGCAGTACATCAGGGTGAGACCTGTGCCGATCATGCCTGCGGTAAAACAGACAGCTGCGACAAGGGAAGACTTGTGGATATTTATCTCAACGAGTTTGCCGGCAAATGCTGCTGACATGCCGAGGAAGAAGATCGCGAGGCTGAATGCCCAGCCGACTGCAGACGGCGTCATGCCGATAGCTTCGGCTATTGCCTGCTTGAAGGTGCTCCAGCAGTATACAGTTCCGATCGAACAGTGAATTAAAAGTGCCGGGATTGCAGACCTGATCCATTTTTCCATTGTCCATACCACCTTTACCCTTTTTGAGACCCTCGATAACCCTTATCTGCAATACTACAAATAAGAATGGTCAAAGTAAAGCATACGGAGTTAAAATGTTATAATTATTTTATGAATATCTGTTTTCGAAAAAGGGGGATATAGGAAAATGGCTATTGATAAAGCAGTTTGGCAGTATGAATCTGCTCAAAAAGAGTATTGCGAACAGTTCGGATTGACGCCGGAGGAGCTTACTGAGGCTGATAAGGAAAAAATCTGGGGTTACGCGGGCAATCACATCGCTTTTTTCGTCACCTGGTTACTGAGACATGACTATCTCGGCGACATGCATTACGAGGATGAAGATGAGAAAAAAGACATAGAAGCCGTGAAAAATCAGGAAATGACCGGCATGGAGTTCTTCGCCAGGTGGTGCGACATGAGCTTTACGGACGAGGATGTATCATTTCTTGTCATGGAATTCGTAAAGAGCTACAACGAGGGCAGTTATATCGACGATTACGGCAATTATATGGGCGACAAGGTCTTGTCCACGGGCTTTTCCTGGGATGATTATCTGGGCTTTGAGCCGGTGATCGACCGCGCGTTTGAGAAATTCCTTTGATAATTGGCAGGGGAATCACCATGATAAAGAAGATCAGCTCATTGGTTTTGGCGCTGGCAGTAATCCTTTCTGTTGTTTCCTGCGGCAAGGCAGATAAAGTAAAGACCGGCGATAACATCGAGTTTGGTAATTACAAGGGTCATACGACTTGGCGTGTTCTGGATATTCAGGGTCCTGAAGCCCTGATAATCACAGAGGATATTGTCGATAAACACATATTCGATACTACTTATTACGGCTGGGAAAGTGATGACTGTGATATCCGTATCTGGCTGAACACAACATTTATCAGTGAGGCTTTTTCGGACGAAGAGCGCAGTAAGATAATCAATAAGACCGGTGACGAAGTTTTTCTGTTAAGTGTTGAAGAAGCCTACAGATACTTTAAAGATGACGAAGACCGGTGCCTTTCCACGGGCGATAATCTGGGATGGTGGCTCAGATCCAAAGGTGCCTATGTTGATCATGCGTCAATAGTAGATACTTCCGGACTTTACCCGGGTAATATCGATGATGAAGGCGGCCTTGTATTCTGTGAAAGAGGCGTCCGTCCTGCCGTTTGGATCAAGCTGGATTCTGCGGACAATGGAAATCCGGATGTATCTGAGACCGTATCCGACTGCGGATGCTTTACTCTGCAGCAGAACGGATCGGCAACTTACTTGACAGGTCTGACGGAAAAAGGAATTGAACTGGAGGAACTGGTGGTTCCTGCCGGGACTGAGGTTTTCTGCTGTCTCAATGAAGCAAATGCAAGGACTGTTGCTTTCGAAAGTGACAACGATATTGACTATGGTCATATGTTTACCAGAATGAAAAATCTGGAAACAATAAAGCTTCCTACAAACCTTACAAAACTGGGGTGGCACTCGAATTGTCCGAATCTTAAAGAAATAGATATTCCGGAAGGTGTTACTGTGATACCAGTTAACTGTTTCCTTAATGACAGCAAACTTGAGACAGTTACTGCCAGAGGCAGTCTGACTGAAATAAGATGTTATGCATTCGGCGGATGTCAGTCATTGAAAACGGTCAATATCCCGGATTCTGTTACAACGATAGGACCTTATGCTTTTGCCGCATGTGATTCGTTAAATGAAATCACTTTGCCAAAGGACCTTAAAGATGCAGGCGAATGCGCATTTGGCGGTTCCGGAGTCACGACATATATCGTTCCTTCTGAAATGCAGTTAGAGAAATGGGACAGTTCATCATTCGATACCATGACGCCGGATCATTACACAGTCAAAGTCGCGGAAGGTTCGTGGGCTGATATTCATTTCGATGAGGTCTTTACGGGGAATGCAGTAAAAGAGTACTACTGATCAATTATGCACGGACGGTTTGATATGAAGATCCTAAAGAAATGTTTGACTGTTATCCTGACAGGCGTAATGCTCATTAGCACTGCAGGATGCTGGGATATGCTACCGGGACAGAAGTCATTTAATCCTGATCCGGATTCGGAAAAGATCAAGGGAGCGTTTTTGCTGTTTGGAGAAGAAATATCACTTCCTTGCACCGTGGCCGATCTCACAAGCCAAGGCTTTGAAACCGATTATCAATGGGACAGTGATGGTATGATCTCGATGTGGCCGGGCACTGATCTGAATAAAAGCGGCGCGCCCTCACATTTTTATGCCTGCATTGACAGAGAGTGGATCAGCAAATTAGAAAAGAATGAAAAAGTTACTGAAGACTGTGTAATCGCTGCCATCAAGTTCCAGGATGATTCCAATGTCACCTTCGAATTGAATGATATTGAGTTCGGTATTCCGGCAGAGGATTTTGTTAATACTTTCGGGAAACCGGCCTATGAATTTGATTACGGGTCTCAGGGTTATGGACGTTACTATGAAGGTAATAACGGATGTGTGTACAGATTCATTTTCGGATATGAGAAAAAGCTTTGGAATATTATGATCGCCACTCCGGAATACATCAATTGGGAGATAAATAACCTCTATCATGGTTAAGAATTAAGCTGTATTATCAATAAGGGGATCAATATGGGATACAGACTTGAGAAATGCACTAAGTGCGACAGACTCTATGTTGTTGAGGATGAAGGACCGGCAGGCAAATGCCCGCATTGCAGGGACTCAAAACAGCGTGCTGTGACCGGTAAGAGTCTGTCCGCTCTTGATAAGCAGGAAAAGAAATTATATGCCGAGCTCGAAGAACTCAACAAAAAAATCGATGAAGCGGAATCAAATGTAAAACCTCCAAAGCCCCCAAAAACTCCGTGGACACCGTCACAGATAATAGGCGCTATAGTCATTACCGCATTAGGCCTGGCGATACCTGTGGCCGGTCTTATCAGAGATCCGGGCGGATGGATTTACCTGGCTATAGCGGCAGCGGTCTCAGCCCTGTTTTTCTTAGGCTTCGAGATCGAAAAACTGATCCGAAAACCTAAGGATAAAGCAGAACTTAACAAGCTCATTCAGGAGCGTGATGAAATATACGGTAAGCTGGCTTTGATCCTTATGGCGAAGTCTTCATACCGCAATGAACAGGTGACAGGGCAAGAAGAAAAGTCCTGATACTCCCGCAACTCACCACGCATTAACTGCAACTCGCCACAAAAACCGTAATTGACAAAAATTAATGATAATATCCCTATAACCGAAAATCTGAAAAGGAGATTTGAAATGAAGAGGGTATTAGGGATAGCTTTGGTATGCTCGATGATCTGCGGCACATTAACTGCTTGCGGTCCCGCAGTCATAGAGATACCGCCTGAAGAAACAACTGAGACCACGGCGGAAGCACCGGTGCGTCCCCAGGATGATTACTACAGATATATCAACGGGGACAGGCTTAAGAATGCAAAGTTCGAACCGGGCGAATCTTCTGCCGGCGATCCTTTTAACATGGATCAGATCGATGATCAGATCGAAGGGATCATCAAAGATACCGTAGCCGGCTCAGGTTATGCAAAGGGCAGTGAAGAGTATGTGATTCAGACAGCGTATAACGCTTTTATGGCATATGATTTCGAGAATGAACCGATACCGGAAGACCTTGCTGAGATCATCAGTGATATAGATAACGTGCAGAGCGTTGACGAACTGATGAAGATCGATGCAATGCTCGCAAGAGATTACGACCTTTCGAGCATTCTGGGTATCACGGTAAGCACTAACAACTTTGTTTCCGGCGAGAATATACTTACCGTTACACAGCAGACATCGGTGTTATCCCTGAGCTTTGAGCAGATCCGCGATGACAGCTTCGCTTTGGATTCACTGGCTGATGACGGCAAGATCTATATGCAGACTTTGGGTTACGATGACGATACTGCGGCAGAATACGGAAAAAAGCTTGCTATCGTAGCTCTGGATCTTTACGGAGCAACTGATCTTGAGATAATGGATGCACAGTGGCAGTTTGAGTATATGAGCATCTGTTCAGGCGATGAGCTTAATAACATATTCACCAACATCAATATGTCAGAATACTTAAGAGCAATAGGCTTTGATCCTGCATGCTGTGACAGATTTTGTATAGTCGATATAGAACAGGCTAAGCAGCTTAATTCTGTTTTTACGGATGAGAATATTGATGCGCTTAAGACCTGGGAGTTGGGAAGGCTTTACACGCGTTATATGCGTTTTATAGCTCCCCACTACAAAGAGCTTGCCGGTTATGTGGCTGACAGCTACGATTCGCCGGAAGAACAGGCGATAAATGAGATCAGCACACAATTCTTCAAGGAAACAGATCCGATCTATGTTGAGAGATACTACACTCAGCAGATGGATGATTCATTAGTCTCAATGTGTGATGATATCAGAGAAGGCTACAGAAAACTGATCTCAAGCGCTGACTGGCTCACTGAAGATACCAAAAAAGGTCTTTTGGAGAAGCTCGAAAACATAGTTTACATAACGGGTATGGATCTTAAGAGACACGATAATTCCAAATATGCGGGGTTAAGCGGAAATTACTATCAGATAGTGCTTCAGTATGAGAAGATTCAACGCCTCGAGCTGATCGACAGCCTGAGCAAACCCGTTGACCGCAAGGAAATAGTCATGCCGATGCAGATGGTCAACGCATGCTATGATGCCACTGCAAACAACATAACCATTACAGTAGCTATTACAAACAAGCCGTTCTTTGATCCTGATGCCGATTATTATACGAATCTGGGCGGCCTGGGATCTGTAATAGCGCACGAGATGGGACATGCTTTTGACAGCAATTGCATCGTCTTTGATAAGAATGGTGTTTACAATCCTAAATGGATCGCTGATGAGGATATGAACATGCTGCTTGAGCGCAATGAGAAAGCAGTAAAGTACTTTGAGGATAATTTTGTAGTTTTCGGTATATACCACGTAGACGGAGAGCAGACATTAGGCGAGAACTATGCCGACTTAGGCGGTATGGAGTGTGTAACGTCGCTTGCAAAGACAGATGAAGATCTTATAAAGATTTTCGAGAACTATGCGACGATCTGGTGCGTAAAAAAACTGGATTCCGCCATTATCAACCAGCTTGCATATGATGAGCACAGCCCGGAACTTATCAGGACCAATGCGATACTTTCCACATTGGATTGCTTCTATGACGTCTATGACGTAAAAGAAGGCGACGGTATGTACATTGCGCCTGAAAACAGGGTCTCCAGATGGTATTAAGGGGTGATGAAGATGAATATAATACTTAAGACTTCACTCAAAAACATTTTCGGAAAGTTCGGAAGAACTTTGCTCGTTACATTCTCCATCTTCGTATGCTCTATTTGCGCACTCCTTTGCTTCGATCTGGTATCAACCATCAAACAAGCGATCACGATCATGTTCGGTTCAATTACGTCCGGAGATATCATTGCACTCGTAGAAGACTATTCGGTGAAAGGACTGCCTGACGGGTATCCTGAAGTCGAGTTAATGGAGATCAATTCAAATCACGATACGCTCTATGAAGAGATAGAAGGCGAATATGCATTTGTCACGTCAAAGTCCCTGAATATTTATGGAATCAACGTTGAAGAAGCAGTCAACATGGGCTTCATGGATCAAGCCGAAATCGGATACATGGAGACGATCATCACCTATAAGATCGCCGATGAAATGGGCTACAGGGAAGGTGATACGTTCATCATACATGACAGAGCCGATGAAACAGTTGAACTCACTGTAGTAGGCGTGCTCCCGCAGGACAGCAATAACACTCTGCTTACGGGATATAAGATCCTGGTAAACAAGGAAACCGCAGGTGTCATCTCTTGCGGAAGAGGCGACACCGGAGTTCTCTTTATTGATGTTGTTGATGATTCTAAGATCGATGACGCGTTAAAAATGCTCGAGGATTATTATCCCGAAGGCACAATTGTCAGACTGGCGCTTGCTGATGAAGACATGGAAACGGTAAATACCTTAGCAGAGGTCTTATATCTGGTATTTGCAATAACATTCCTTCTTGTAATATTTGTTACTGCTTCAATCTGTAACAGGATAGTAAGTGAAAGGATGTCGTTCATCGGAACCTTAAGAAGCCTCGGTATGAGCACAGCAAGGACAGGCCGCATCCTCCTGCTCGAAAATGTTCTTTATGCTTTGTTCGGAAGTGTGCCTGCGGTATTACTTTATCTGCTTTTCAGGGCCCCGTTCCTTAATGCCATGTTCTATACCGCAGACGCTGACGGGAACAGGATAGCGATGCCTTTACCCCCGTTGTCGGTATTCCTTATTTTCGGAGTTATCATCGGTGCGGTCGTAGTCGAATGTCTCATTCCTTTGAAGGCCGTAATAAAGGCTCTTAAAACTTCTATAAGAGATATCATCTTTGATAACAGGGACACTGAATACAAATACAGTAAAGCGGGCCTTGTTGCCGGAATAATCCTCCTGGCAGGAGCTCTTGCCGCATTCTTCTCGGGAAGGAGTATTTTCGGTGCGACGATGTGCCTGTTATGCGGTGTTGTAGGACTTGCGTTCGTATTTCCCTGGGCATTTAAGCGTCTTGCTGAACTGATCCACAATCTGGCTGTTAAAAAGGGAAATGCAAAGTGGGCTTTGGCTTCGGTCGAGGCAATGTCCAGAAAGAGCACGGTATCGAGCGGCGTTCTCTGTGTAACTGCTGCTGCAATGAGCGTAGTCATTTTCACGATCTCTCAATCTGCAATGGCCATGTTCAGCGGTTATGATTATTCAAGTGATGTCATTGTAGCCTGCGATGACCAGATGAAGAACTATTCTTTCATCGAGAAGCTCGAAGGCGTCACGGATACTGAAGCACTCTACGAATCCTATATGACCATCAGGATCAACTCCGAAGAGAAGGACAAATACGGTGATTTCTTTGCCATGCCTGACGGCGGGTTTAAATACTATCAGGCCTTTGGAGAGATCCCGGATTCGCTGGAAGAAGGGCATATCCTGCTCGATTCCAAGTTTGCAGATGTGATAGGTATTAACCCCGGAGATGTTATCAAGCTGACATATGATCCGTACGGAGTCGTCCCCATCGAAAGAGAGTATACGGTAGATGCGCTTTTCGATATCAACAGCTTCGACGGAAGCACGGGTTCGTTCATTATTACCCAACAGGAATATAAGGAATTGTTCAGGGATATGATCGGCTACTATCTCATTAAGTGCGATGATCCTGAAGGCGTTAAAGATATAATCGAGACTTATGCTGTAGGGAAATACATAAGCGTCTACACTCTTGATGAATATATCGAAAAGACAGACAGAGAAGCTGCGCAGCTTAACACCATAATGATGATCATCATTGCCGTTGCAATAGGCATGACCTTTATAGGAATGGTAAGCAACCAGCTCCTGGGATTCCAGGGCAGGAAAAAGGAATGTGCCGTCATGCTTTCTACCGCAATGGGAAAGGGCAAGCTCTCAGGGATCCTGTTAAGAGAAGTGCTGCTGACCTCTTTTACGGCATCATGCATGGGAACCCTGATAGGAGTTTTCATGACCTTGGTAATCGGAAGAGCCGTGCAGTCTGTTGAGGGACTCTTCCTGGTCATTAAGATAGACCCGGTCAAGTGCATACTGTTCTGCGCATTCCTTATTGTGTTCTTCACGGCAACGGTATTGTTCCCGATTAAGAACTTAAGGAAGATGAAGATCTCAGAACAGCTCAAGTACGAATAATATAGCGGAGGATATAAAGATGAATACAGTAATTGAAGTAAATAACGTAAGCAAGACGTTCGGCAAGAATACGAATCTCAACCGTGTTCTTGATGAGGCCTGCATGTATGTCGCAGAAGGCGAATTCGTCTCATTGATGGGCGCATCCGGTTCGGGCAAATCTACATTGCTCTATCTTATCGGAGGTTTAGACAGAGACTTCGAAGGCAAGATCACTCTTTGCGGCAAGGACATCGGATCGCTCAAGGACAAGGAATTGTCAGACTTAAGGCTTAAAAACGTCGGATTCGTTTTCCAGTTCTACAATCTCGTTATGAACCTGAACGTAGCTGACAATATCCTCCTTCCCCAGACGATCAACGGCAAGACAAAGGCGTCTTTGAAAGATGAGCTTGATGAGATATTGGAGCTCACAGGCCTCACAGATAAGAAAAAGGCCATGCCTGCCACGCTTTCCGGCGGCCAACAGCAGAGAGTTGCCATCGCAAGGGCAGTCATGGGCAATCCCGCCATCATCCTCGCAGACGAGCCTACGGGAAATCTTGATGCCAAGTCATCACAGGAAGTCATGGAGCTTTTCTCAAAGCTCAATAAGGAAAAGGGCCTTACGATCCTCCAGGTCACACATTCCGAGAGGTGCGCGTCTTACGGTACAAGGATAATAAAGCTTGAGGACGGAAAGACTATCGGGTAGTTGCTCAAAAATAATTAAGGTTTAGAATATTAGGAGCTATCCCGCTATGAGATAGCTCCGTATTTTTGGTTTGCCGGAGGGGATAATGAGACTTGCCATCGTTGATGATGAGAGCGTATACAGAAGCCAGGTCGCAGAGCTGATCAGTTCAGTCTACGGCAAGGCTGATGTCAGCTGCTTTCTTTATGCCGACGGGAGCGAACTCATCAGAAGCTTCGAGAACGGCTTTAAGCTCGACGCGATCTTCCTTGATATCGAGATGAAGGATATTGACGGCATGACCGCAGCAAAGAAGATCCGCGAGTATTCCAAAGACATACCGATAATCTTTCTGACTAGCCACACGGAGCTTGCGATGGACGGATATGAAGTAGATGCCTTCCGTTTCTTAAGCAAGCCGGTAAATAAGCTCAAGCTCAGCGAGACTCTGACAGATCTTGAGAAGAGGCTCAAAGTAGATGAGAAGATCGTGCTCAAAAAAGACGGTGAGGAGATAGTTAATCCGGTCTCTGATCTTATCTATGTGGAAGCGGCAAATAACTGCGTAAGATTCTGCTTCAGAAGCGGTGCCGTAGAGCTCAGGATGAAGTTTACGGACGCGGTAAATATGGTGGAGGAATTGTCTTCGGACTTCATTAAGATCCACCGCTCCTACTATATCAATCTGGGTCACGTCAGGAAGCTCTCGGCAACAGAAGTGATACTCGATAACAATGAGACATTGCCGGTAGCCAGAAGCGCTTCGGCAGAGGCCAAGAAGAGCCTTCTTGAATATATCAGGAGGAACGGCAGATGACATTCTGGCTCAATGCCCTTTATGTTTTTCTCGTCATGCTTCCCCTAGTATTCGAGGGAATCATCACTACTTATTTTGTTGACGGTGTTCTCAAATACGAAGTGCGCCATAAACGCCTGGTCTATCTGATATTGGCGCTTATAGGAGCAGGATATGGCGCGGCAAAAGCTCTTATCGGCTTCGGAAGTGAAGATGATATGATAATCATCAATGATATAGAAGCGTTTGCCATTATGGCTGTTACGATAATAAGCCTTGCCGTATTCATCAAAGCAAAATGGTGGAAGAAGATAGTAGTCGCATTTTTGGCCTTTGATATTATCATGGCAGTGAATGAGATATTCTCGACTTTGTCAGATCAAATAGTGTTCACTTTTTCCTGGAGTTCGCAAGTTGCGATAATGGCATTTTTTGTGCTCTTCAATCTGCTGATACTGCTCCTCGAATTTGCATTCTTATATGTTTTGAAGCGCCTGAGAGACAAGAGTGACAATACGCCGCTTCCGATATCCGTGATGCTGACGATAGCGGTCCTTTTGAATGTGTTTATCTCAATGTTCCCGGATCTTTTGGAAGACGCTGATAACACGGATTCCAAGAGGGTAATGACCATATTGGGAATGATCATGATCCTTTTGTTTATGGCATTGTTTTTCTATATCAGGGTCACCAAGAAAGAACGAGATGATCTTAAGGACTTAAACCATGTTAATGAGGAGCTTGTCGCTTCACAGGCCAAGTTTTTCGAGACCACTGCAAAATCAGATAACGAGATCCGCGCCATGCGCCATGATATGCGCAACAACATTCAGGTATTAAAGCTCCTGCTCGAGAACGGTGATTATGACAAGATGCGCGAGTATCTTGATGAGATGGGCGACAACCTTGTAAGTGCTGATGTCAGTGCTCACACGGGCGACACCATTGCCGATGCGATCATCGCGGACAAGACGGCTAAAGCAGAAGACTGCGGTGTTAAGCTGAAGTGTTCGGGCAAGATCACGGGTGTCGAGATATCGCCTGTAGATATGTGCAAGATCCTTGCAAACCTTTTGGATAATGCCATCGAGGCAGCTTCGGTGCCTGAGCTGTCGGAAATCGGGGATCCGCTTAGGACGATCGAGCTTCAGTTCAGGAAGACCGACAACTTTTTTATGATATCCGTTACAAACCCTTGCGCAGTAGCGCCTGAGATCAATGACGGCAAGATACAGACATCCAAGAAAGACCGCAAAAACCACGGCTTCGGCATACACAATATTGAGAATGCCGCGTCTGGTTATGGCGGCGAACTGACTGTGGATTGTGAAGAAAAACCTTATGGATTTTTATTCAGGGCAGAGGTCGTTTTCCCGACGTCTTCCATTGAATGATTAATCATATATAATAAGTGGCATATGGATAATAGGAGGTGCCGTATGGGGAAGAAGTTTTTAGCGATCCTTTTAGTGGCAACAATGGTAATGGCTTTTACCGCATGCGGTAAAAAAAGAACCGTAACCGGCATGCAGCTTGAGAATGCCCAGTTCGCACTCAATGAATACTGCAGCAGTTACCCGGTATGCGTTAATATCGGCGAAAAGTATATTTGTGATGTCACCAAAGACGGCAATCCGGATCTTTGTACTGATTTCACGTACGGAAGCGGTGTGGTTCGCACGGTTGTGGTTGTTTATGACGTCGCCAATGATACTTACTATTTGTTAGACGGCCATAGCACCAGCTACCATATTGACCGCGTCGAGAACGATAAGCTGTATGTAATTGAGGGCGACTGTACATATGACTTCGACGAGAATGCATATGTGTCGAACGGAACAACGACTTCCGGAATCGTTAAATTCAAAAAAGGCGAATTGTATTTTGTAGCCAAGAAATAAAGTGGTGACATTGTCTTTAAGACAATTTGCCAGGGATAAGTAGGAACGCCGGATGGATGTATTTATTTTATTTACGCTGATCAACAGCGTCAAAAGGATCACTTCCGAGAAGGGCAGAAGACCCGGCGGATACATCGCCATGACTGTTATCTTATGGGTCGTTCCGGAGATTACTGGCCTGATAATCGGTTTCGGCTCAGACATGGGCTTGGCATCCTATGTGCTCGCATTTCTGTTTGCCGGCGCTGGCGGTGCACTCGCATATTTTATAGTCAGGAATTTAAAGCCGGGTACTTATGTATCTAAGAACGACCGGCTGGTCCAGCAGTTTTCTGAGAAATATGAACCGCTCAGGGCAAACTGCCGGATAATTATCAACCGTATAAGTGCCTTGTCAGGCGCTTCTGTCACTTATGAGATGTATCTTAATGACAGGAATATCGGCACCTTGATCAACGGATCCTCTCTTGTCGCGATGACAGATCAGAGGCAAAATATATTAGTAGCAAAAGTACCGGACAGTTATGACGTTCCTCCGTTTATCTTTGAAGTACCTGACGGCGGATGCGTTCAGATCCAGTTCCAAGGAGGCAGATTCATTCCTGAATCGAGTATCGGACTTATGAACTATGGAAAAAGCGTAAATGTTGATCCCGCCAAGGCTGTGCCCAGAACCCAGCCGGCAGATTTCACTGCCCAGCCTGCAGCTTATACTGCTCCTAATGCTGTGCAGCCTTCTCCTTTCGTTCCGGCTCCCGCACAGCCCTCGCCGTTTGTGCCCGCTCCTGCGCAGCAGTCACCCTTTGTGCCTGCACAAGCACAAGCGCAGCCTTATCCTTTCGTTCCGGCTCCCGCACAGCCCTCGCCGTTCGTGCCTGCAGGTGCTCAACCATCACCGTTTGTTCCGGCTCCTGTGGCTCCTGTATATGCGGCTCCCACACAGTATCAGCCTGCTCCTGTCTATGTGAATCCCGTACCGACATATGCACCGCCTGCAAAGAAGGCTCCAGCTGTTTCAAAGGCTCCGATCCCTAATGATCCTCAGCCTGTCGGAGATGCCCCCGCTATCCACTATGTAAGGAATAATTCAAAGACCGCTGCTTTTCCTTCGCCGGTTGAGCAGCCGCCTATCATTCCGCCCTGTGCGGCAGCTATCTGGGGTCCGACACCCACTTATGACACACCTGCGGCTGAGCCCGCTCAAAGCGCTCCTGCGGCAGCAACCGCACAGGACGCTCCTAAATTCTGCGATATGTGCGGCAGTCCTTTGCCGGGCGGCACAAAATTCTGCGGCAAGTGCGGCGCCCGCATAGAAGAAATGCTCTGAGAAGAAAAATCGCGTTCTAATTAAAACCTTAATGAAATAAGCCTTTTGCGGGTGATATATAGATGTGCATCTATCTAATTGAAAAATGTAATATTTCGAGGTTTTACAATACGGCAATTAGATATTAAAATTAGCATAGACATGTTGGTTATAATACTTAATTAAGAGGCGCATATATGGATATTTTTTCGTTTGTAACCCTTTTCGGAGGCCTGGCATTCTTCCTTTACGGAATGAGGGTCTTATCTGAATCATTGAAAAAGACCGCCGGCGGCAAGCTCGAGCTTCTTCTGCGCAAGGCGACAGCCAATCCTTTTAAAGGTCTAACGATCGGTGCGGTCATTACGATCGCCATCCAGTCTTCCTCTGCGATGACAGTCATGCTCGTAGGTTTTGTTAACTCGGGTATTATCGAGCTTCCCCAGACGGTCGGTGTCATCTTCGGTTCCGATATCGGTACTACGTTGACGGCATGGATCCTGTCATTATCGGGTATTGACGGCACGAGCAGCGTTATCCTGCAGTTCCTCAAGCCGTCCTGCTTCGCCCTTCTTGTAGCTCTCATCGGTATCATCATGCTCATGGTCTGCAAGCAGCAGAGGAATAAGGACTTCGGTACGATGTTTATCGGCTTTGCGATCCTTATGGAAGGCATGACCATGATGTCCACCTCCATGGCTCCTCTCCGTGATATGCCGGAATTCACACACCTTCTTACGGCTTTCAATAATCCGCTTCTCGGTGTTATTGCAGGTACGGTAGTTACGGGCATCATCCAGAGCTCTGCTGCTTCTATCGGTATCCTTCAGTCATTGTCAATGACCGGCCAGTTATCCTACGGCGTTGCTATACCGATCATCATGGGTGCAAATATCGGTACATGCATGACTGCGATCTTATCATCTATCGGTGTAAGCCGCGCCGCTAAGAGAGTTACCACGATACATGTTCTTATCAAGGTCATCGGCACATGCATCTGGATGCTCGTATTCTACGGACTGAACGCTGTCTTTGATTTCCCGTTCATGAGCCAGACGATAGGCGTAGTCGGAATCGCCGTTTGCCACACGCTGTTTAATGTCGGCAATACCATCTTGCTCTTCCCCTTCAGCAAGCTCCTTATCAAGATCGCTAATATCATTGTCAAGGATACTGATGAAGAACAGGAATTCAAGCTCGACGAGAGACTTATGCTCACTCCTCCGATCGCTGTAGCTGAGTGCCGCAACTCCATCGTTAAGATGATCGGCAAGGCTAAGAACGGTCTCGATAAGGCGATGGTAATGTTAACCAACGGCTATAACAAAGATGATTTTGCTTACATCAAGAAAAATGAGGAAGTAATAGACGGATTTGAGGACCACCTCGGCTCTTACCTCATGAAGCTTACGACTACTCAGCATCTTTCCGTCGAAGATAAGAACAGGTCTTCAAGCTTGCTCCAGACGATAGGTGAGGTAGAGCGTATCGCAGACCACGCGAACTATCTGTCCAATTCTGCAGAAGAGATATTCAATAAACGACTTGAGTTCTCCGACGAGGCTGTATCTGAGCTTAACAGAATCATACCCGCGGTCAAGGAAGTCTACACGATCGCTCTCGACTGCTATATGTCCGGCAATGCCGCAAGGGCAGAAGAGGTAGGACCTTTGAGAATAGTCATCAGTGAGATGAGCGACCAGTTCAAGAATGCTCACGTCGAGCGTCTTGCGACGGGCAAGTGTACTACGATACAGGGCTTTGTATTTAACGACATCCTCTACAGCTGCGTAAGGATCGCAGAGCACAGTCTCAATATTGCGGCTATCGCATACCGTTTCAAGTACGCTAATACGACAGATCCTGCAACATACATGCACGACTTTAAGCACCGCCGTGACGCGGCCAGCGAGAGGAAGTACAAGGAGTTCTACGATAAATATATGGGCAAGGAATTGCCCGCACCGGTGGCCTGATACCTTTTCCGTCCACCGGAAAACAAAAAAGGAATCAGTTACATGATCAAACTAATTGAAGATAAAGAATTAAAATCCAAGATCGCGCGCAAGATCCTGGAGGCTCTGACACAGTGGTTCGAAGTCGAGGAATCGCGCGAAGGATACATCGCAGACTGCAAAGACTGGATCTTCCTGGCTAATGAGGAAGACGGAGAATATAACGGTTTCTTATGCCTTAAAGAGACCGGAGATGCCACTGTTGAGCTTGCCGTTATGGGTGTCTTAAAAGATCACCACAGAAGCGGGATCGGCAGGGCACTAGTGGAGAAAGCAAAAGAAATAGCCCATTCGGAGGGCTATTCCTTTATGCAGGTCAAGACAGTCCGGATGGGCATGTATGAAGATTATGATATTACCAACCGCTTTTATATAAGCTGTGGTTTTAAGGAGTTTGAAGTGTTCCCCATGTATTGGGACGAAGCAAACCCCTGTCAGATATATGTCATGAGCTTATGACACGATCTTGTAGTAAGCGTTCGATGTAAGCTTGTAAGTTACCGCGTAGAAGACCGCGCAGGCTGCAACGCAGATCCCGGCACTCAGAAGAAGCAGCGGGATATTGTTGTGACCGAACAGCAATAGGAGCTTGTGAATGACCGGCAGCACTGTTGCAAGGTGCAGACAGGCAAACACGATAGGGATGATAAAGACGGTAAGCATCTGGGAGTTGATGCTCTTTTTTATGTTCTCTTTGGTCATACCGACCTTCTGCATAATGGCAAATCTTGACTGGTCTTCGAAGCCTTCTGATATCTGCTTGTAGTAGATGATCAGTACACAGGACAAAAGGAAGATGATGCTCAGGAGAATGCCGAGGAAGAACAATCCTCCGAAAGTTGTAACAAAGTCTGAGCGCTCGTTCGCCCTGCTCTCGCAGTAAGGTTCGAGTTCTCCGGTTATATCGTTGTTAATTGTATCTTTCAGTTCGATCTGCTTTGTTTCATCAAGATCCGTGTCGAAAGAAAATCTCCATTGCCATGTGAGGAGCTTCTCGCCTCTGGAATCCAGAAGATCGTTATAAAGAGATGCGGTATCTCTGATATCGGCTGTGACAATGATCAGCTTGGTAACAGGCTCGTTTATACCGCCATATTTCAGAGCCGTATCACGCGGATCGATCTTTTTAACGACCTTAAAGGTCTCATCGCCGATATTTAAAGTGTCTCCGAATGTAAGTTTGCCGTTGACGCCTGCCAGGACTTCATTCTCGCCTAAGACCTCATTTGTTCCGGCTAATCTGTTGTATTCTTCCAGGTCAAAGAAATATGCCACGACAACCTTGTTGTAATCGATATTGGACATCGACATCGGATCAAGATCAAGAATAAGCTTATTATTCTCATAGTATCCGACTATGTCACAGCACTTGAACGAGAAACTGTCTTTTACATCCGTTCCGAATTCTTTTGCTTTCGCTATGACGGCTTCCTCAAGTTTTGCAGTTATCTCTTCATTTTCTTCCTGATAACCTGATGTTCTTACGAGGCAGTTGAGCTGTCTCGGATAGTGATTTTTCAAAGTCTCTTCCCTGTTGAAATAGAGGGCGGATGTAGAAGAGATCATTACCAGGATCATTGTAAGAAGAATGCAGATAGATGCAAGACCGGCGCCGTTTCTCTTCATTCTGAATGCCATGGATGATACTGAGACAAAATGATTAGTCTTGTAATAGTATTTCTTGTTCTTCTGCAGGATCCTGCAAAGAAGGACAGAGCCTGAGATCAGCACGAGGTATGTTCCGATGATGATGAGGATGACTGCGATAAAGAACATGTAAAGCGCCGATATAGGTGATTCGATCCTGATGGAGATCACATATCCTGAAATAAGAGTGACGAAACCGATTATGCCCAATACCCAGTTAGCCTTAGGCGGCTTCTCGCCCGCCTTCTCGGCGTTAA
This sequence comes from Saccharofermentans sp., assembly GCA_016292215.1. Lineage (GTDB taxonomy): Bacteria > Bacillota > Clostridia > Saccharofermentanales > Saccharofermentanaceae > Saccharofermentans. The sequence goes on from JAEFBB010000007.1 coordinate 30,782, forward strand.
CAAGATTGATCGTTCTGGCAAATCTGACCTGCCTTACCGCATTGAGGAAGATCAGGAAGAAGATAATGCTGTATACGATAAAGGTGCAAAGAATTGATTCTCCGGAGATGAAGAAACTGTAATTGACATCAGACTGGACGATCTTTGCAAAGCCTAATTCTGCAAGCTTTGAAAGGCCGACACCTGCAAGAAGTCCGCCTGCCATGGAGATTGCCCATGTAATCAAAGTCTCGAAAAATAAAACTCTTCCGAGGTTTTTCTTGTTCATTCCGAGCACGCTGTAAAGACCGAATTCCTTAAGCCTGCTCTTGATCAAAGTGGACTGGGTATAAAACAGGAATATGGTTCCGAAGAAAGCCATTATGAAGGTTCCGAACCTTAAGATCATCCTGGCCGTATCGGCGCCCCGGAAATCCCTGAGCATATCGGAAAAACCAAGAAGATGCATAATGTAGAACACTGTGATCATTAAGATGCTTGTGAAGATATAAGGCATGTAAAGCCTGCCGTTCTTGCGTATGCCGTCGGCAGCAATACGAGGATAGAGACCTATTCTCATTTAAGTTCACCTCCCTGGGCGAGGAGGTTTAATGTATCTGAGATCTTCTGGTACATCTGTGTATCAGTGGAGCTGCCTTTGTATATCTGGTGGAATATGATCCCGTCCTTGATGAACATGACGCGCGAAGCTTTGCTTGCTGCCTTGGTAGAGTGGGTGACCATGAGGATCGTCTGTCCCATCCGGTTTACTCTCGTGAAAAGGTCGAGCAGTTCATCAGATGACTTGGAATCCAGAGCGCCGGTGGGCTCATCAGCAAGGATTATCCTCGGCTCTGTGATAAGAGCTCTTGCGATCGCCGCACGCTGCTTCTGGCCGCCTGAGACCTCATAAGGGTATTTCTTAAGAAGATCGCTTATACCGAGGACGGGTGCGAGCTTATCAAGTCTCTCCTTCATCTCATTATGCTTTCTGCCTGCAAGGACCAGGGGAAGATAGATATTATCTTCGAGGGTAAATGTATCCAGAAGGTTAAATTCCTGAAAGACATATCCTAAGTTATCGCGGCGGAACCTGGCCATAGCGGATTCTTTGATCGTAGACAGGTTCATATTATCGAGGATAACTGTTCCTGCAGTTGCTTTATCAAGAGCTGCGAGGATGTTAAGCAGAGTGGTCTTGCCGCTTCCGGACTCGCCCATGATGGCTACGTACTCGCCCTTTTCGACGGTGAAATTAACGTTCTTAAGAGCTTCGACCGAAGCGCCTCCGCGGCGTCCCTTATATATTTTCTTTAATCCTGTTACTTCGAGTAAACTCATTTACTGCATACTTCCTTTCTGTTTAAGTCAGCCACAGTATAGAAAACATGAAGTTCTTGCTCCATTGAATCTGCTTACCAATTCCTTACACGTTTGTCACATTTATTCGACGCCGATCTTATCTGCTCTTAAGTCAAGGAACATCCTGGTCCCTTTGCCCTGAACAGATTCCGCGTATATCTTGTGTCCCAAGTTATCTGATATCCTCTTGCAAAGATAAAGTCCGATGCCGCTCGCTCTCTTATCTTCGCGTCCGTTAAAGCCCGTGTATCCGTTCTCGAAGATCCTCGGAAGGTCTTCTTCGCTGATGCCGATGCCCGTGTCTTCTATGCAGAGGATCCCGGGTTCTTTCATATAGATCATGACCGATCCTTCAGATGTGTATTTAACGGCATTCGAGATCACCTGTTCGATGATGAAGGACAACCACTTCGAATCAGTAATCGTTTTAAAGCCTGTAGGTTCGTATTCGAGCTTAAGTTTCTTTAAGATGAATTCTCTCGAGAACTTGCGGATGGCAGGGCGGATGATCTCATCCAGATCGTATTCCTTGATGAGATAATCAGTATTGTCCGAGCCCAGTCTTAAGAATGTGAGGACCATCTCGACATATGCTTCGATACGGTTCAGGTCGCCCATAAGTTTTCTGGCTGATTCGGTATCTTCCGACTGAAGGTTAAGCCTCATAGCGGCTATGGGGGTCTTTATCTGATGTGCCCAGACCGTATAGTATTCGATCATGCCTGTATAATCTTCAGATGCCTTCTGTTCAGCCAAAGAAGCTTCTTCACGCATCAGATTAATTATCGTCTGATAATCTTCTTCCAAAAGATTTTTGGGGTTGGGAAGATCTTCCGGATTATCCTTAAGTCTGTTGTGGCGCTTTGCAAAAGCTGCGAAATCAAACCCTGCCGCGATAAGTCCAAAGCATAGCGTGAGCAGCACGGGATATAGCACGGCTATGGCCTGCATGTCAAACAGGAAATAAGACGAAGCGAAGATGCCCGCGACGGCTATACACGTAATGATTATCTTCGCGCGGTACTTTAAATATCTTGCGAAGAGCTTCATTCATCATCCTCCAGGATGTAGCCGATGCCGAACCTGGTCTTGATAAGATCTTTCAGACCAGCGGATTCAAGAGTCTTTCTGAGCCTTCCGACATTGACGGTCAGAGTATTCTCATCTACGAAGCTGTCGGTCTCCCAGAGAGCCTCCATAAGCTTCTCGCGGCTTACGACTTTATTCTTATTCTGCATGAGAGTCAGAAGTATCTTATACTCGTTACGCGCGAGCTCTAGCTTATTGCCGTTATAAGATAAAGAATTATCATTCGTATTAAGAACGGCGCCCCTGGCCTGAAGCGTGAACGTGCTCTGACTGAAATCATAAGTCCTGCGCAAAAGAGCCTGAACCTTCGCGATAAGAACGCTCTGGTCAAAAGGCTTCGGTATATAATCGTCTGCTCCCATGTTCATGGCCATGACGATGTTCATGTTATCTGTAGCAGATGATATGAAGATGATCGGCACATTGCTGGTCTTTCTGATCTCCTGGCACCAGTGATATCCGCCCATGTAAGGCAGCGTGATATCCATGATTATCAGGTGAGGCTCATATTCTCCGATCTCGCCTAACACATTGCGGAAATCAGAGATGATCTTAACTTCCATTTCCCACGCTGAAAGACAGCCGGAGATTCCTTCAGCTATACCTTTATCATCTTCTACAATAAAAATCTTATACATGCTGTCATTATACACTCACTATCATGACTATGTTCCGGCAAATCTCCGCTTATTAATGGTAAACTAAAGAAAACGGGTAATAGGTAAGAGATATGAACTATTGCAAACCTGATTATGACAATTGTCTTGTTAACTTAAGCAATTCCATACTTAAGGCTTTTGGTGCGGAGACTGCCGCACCAACTCTTAAGATGGCTGATAAGTATCTTGAAGGCAGCTATAAAAATGTTGTAGTTTTGCTTATGGATGCGATGGGAATATCGATCCTCGAGAAACATCTTGATCCTGACGGATTCCTGCGTTCGCATTTAGCCGGATCTTACAGTTCTGTTTTCCCGCCTACGACGGTCGCAGCTACGACTTCAGTTTTGTCAGGCCTTTATCCGAATGAACACGGCTGGCTCGGATGGGATATGTACTATCCTGAGCTTGATAAAAACGTAACCGTCTTTACGAACAACGAGCAGGCGACAGAAGACGATGACGGCAATGTAAAGCCGTTTGTTCCGGCAGCAGATTTCCATGCCGGCTTTAAGTTTACGCCATATAAGAATATCATCACTAAGATCAATGAGGCAGGAGGAACGGCATATGCGTCAATGCCCTACCTGCCTCCTTTCCCTAAAGATCTGGACAGCATCTTTGCACGCGTTAATGATCTTTGCTCTAAGCCCGGCAAGAAGTTTATCTATGCATACTGGAATGAGCCTGATAACACGATCCATCTGACAGGACCTGACAGCCGGGAAACTCACGATCTGATGCTCTTGCTTGAGAAAAAGATCGAAACACTTGCTTCCGGCCTGTCTGATACTTTGCTGCTTGTCACTGCCGATCACAGCCAGATCGCCTGCACGAACTATTGCCTTATGGATTATCCCGAGATCCTGAATTGCCTTGTGCGCATGCCTTCCGTCGAGCCGCGCACTCTTAGCTTCTGGGTAAAAGATGAATACAAGGATGATTTCCCGAAGATATTCAAAGATGCGTTCGGCGATAAGTTTTGGATACTCACAAGAGAGGAAGTCATCGAGCGCAAGTTATTCGGCATAGGTAAAGACCACGAACTGTTCCGCGACATGCTGGGCGATTACTTAGCGATATCAGTTTCTGATGCTGCAATTTTCCTGACGCACGAAGAGATGAAGATAATGCCCGGAGGACATGCGGGTCTTACACAGGAAGAACTGGATATTCCGTTAATTGCGGTTACCTGAGCGGGGCTTTACTCCGATCAGGAAGCTTAGCGGCGGAATGCGCACGAATATCTCACTGAATGCAAAAGTTAATACGTAAGAAATAATGACCGGGACCAGATATAAGAGGAACCGTTTATTTTCGAATGTGCCTGCCATGAGATATTGCATCACTACGAGGATGATGAAATGCAGCCCGAAGAACGCGAATGAAATGCGTGTCAGATAAGAGAATGCTTTTCCGTTGCCGTCAATGTGGTCTTTCCCGATGCCGATCAGAGCGAGAATCATGAACCACTCGGTTACATAATTTGAGGCCGTATTGAGTACGCCAAAAGAAGTGCCTGACCAGATGAACATGTAGACATTTGCGATGCAGGCTATAAGACCGATTGCAAGGATGATGAACTTGTATTTTCTGATCTTCTCTACTACCTCGTCGTTCGCGAAAACATAGTATCCGATGAGGAAAAGGTAAGCAAAAGAGACCAGGCTCTTTCCGCCGACCTCAAGAAGTCCGCCGATAAAAGGAAGCGGGAGCCCGAGCAAAATAACGAGCCACAAAGGTGCATTGCCCTTAGCCCTTGGAATGAGCTTTTTCTGCAGGAGTATGATCCCCAGACAGATAAGCGATATCACGAACAGATAGAGCAGGAACCAGAACTGACCGAATGAGAAGCCGCCGTCAGCACCTGTGAAATCAGTGAACTTCGTGAAGAAGACTTTGTAATGCGCGAAGAAAGATCCGTCGTAGCCACAGTTGTACTTATCAGCCAGATAAGTCATTACCGGCACAAAGACAAGTGTTCCGAAGACAAGAGGGACTAAGAGCCTTTTAACCCTTTCGAAAATATACTGACCTGCAGATCTCTTGTTTAATGCGAATCTCGTGCTCATGCCTGCAAGCAGGAAGAGAAGAGGCATAATGAACGGACTGAAGGCGACTATGATGCTGCTAAAGGTCCTGCTCGTGCCGAACATCAGGTAATTCGGTTCACCCCATGTGTTCCAGGCCTGGGCCGCATGGTAAGGAATGAGCAGGAGTATTACAAGGCTCCTTAAGTTGTCGATATAGTGTTTGCGCATAGCAGTTATTCTACTTTATATGTTTGCCAGCCTCAATGATATAATCGATGAAAACCAAGAAAAGAGATCTGGTATGAACGCGTGCGGAACACAGCTTATCGAGAAGTGCGGTTTCACATACGAAGGAACGTTAAGAGATTACTTCTATATCGACGGTAAGTACGAAGGAAGAATGTTCTTCTCAATCTTAGAGGATGAATATGTCAGAGCTTGAGTTCATTTGGACAGACGGAAACAACGAAGAGTTCCACCGGTTCTATCTTGAGACTGAAGATTACTACAGTTCTATAGTCGGCGGCAAAAAGAATCGCGAAGGATTTATTCCATACAATTTATCCGAGAGCATATCAGATGTCCTGCTGGCTTATATGGACGGTGTTGCAGTCGGCTGTGCAGGTCTCAAGAAATATAACGATTCCGATGTTGAGATAAAGCGTGTATGGGTCGAGCCCGATTACCGCGGCAGACACATCGCGACTGAACTGATGGACAGGATAGAAGACAAAGCGCGGGAGATGGGCTTTAAAAGAGCTGTTCTTCAGACGCGTCCCATCATGGAAGATGCTGTCGGTTTATATGAAAAACGCGGGTATGAATTGATCGGTAATTACCCACCGTACGATAAGCTCGAAGGTGCCATCTGCATGGCCTTGAACCTTTGATTTATTTCATTTCGGTATGACTACACCTAACAAAAAAGTATAGGCATCATACCGTATACGATGCCTTAGCGATGCTATCATAGAGAAAAAGTATTAAAGGCGGGACGATCTATGGCAGCATTTGACAGAGTAATGTCCGGAATACCGCAGATGGATGAGCGATTCGACAATATCCGTCTTGGTGATAATGTCGTCTGGAGAGTAGATACTTTAGAAGATTTCAAGCTGTTCGTAAAGCCTTACGTCGAGCAGGCTATCAAAGACAAAAGGAATCTCATCTACATAAGGTTCGCGTCGCACGAGCCCTTCTTTGAAGAGCAGGAAGGCCTTAAGATCGTCAATGTCGAGTTGTCTCACAGATTCGAGACTTTCACTGTTGCTATCCACGAGATAATCGAGAAGGAAGGCTTTGATGCTTTTTATGTTTTCGATTGTTTGTCCGAGCTTCAGACCGCATGGGCAACGGACCTCATGATGGGCAACTTCTTCCAGGTCACTTGCCCATACTTATTCCAGCTGGATACTGTTGCTTATTTCCCTTTGATCAGGGGAAAGCATTCATTTAAGGCGATAGCGAAAATAAGGGATACCACGCAGTTATTCCTCGATGTCTACTCTGATAATTCCAATGTGTATGTGCGTCCCGATAAGGTATGGAACAGATACTCAGAGACGATGTTCCTGCCTCATCTTTATGAGCCTGAAAACGGCAAATTCGAACCGATCTTAGACGGCGTTCTTGCGAGCCGTTTCTATCAATTGCTTCAGAAAGAAGCATCCAATTCCGACAGAGGAAACATGGACAGCTGGGACAGATTTTTCGCTATGACGGAGACCATGTACGAGAACGGCATGGACGTTACTGAGCAGTGCAGCCGCATGTGCAATATCATGATGTCAAGAGACGAGAGGATGCGTGTCATGATCAAGGAGAACTTCCGTCCTGAAGATTATTTCAACGTCAAGAAGCGCATGATCGGTACCGGCATGATCGGAGGCAAGGCAACCGGAATGCTCCTGGCAAGAAAGATCATCGAGAATAAGCGGCCTGATATCTTCGCTAACTTCGAGCCTCACGATTCGTTCTATATGGGCTCTGACGTTTTCTATACATTCATCGTCGAGAATCATTTCTGGGATATCCGCGTAAGACAAAGAAGCAAGGAGGAATTCTTCTCTCTGGCTGATGAATTTGCAGACCGCCTGCGCGCCGGAAAATTCTCGCGCGACATGGAAGAAGAGTTCGTAAAGCTCCTCGAATACTACGGACAAGATCCTATCATCGTCCGTTCAAGCTCTATCCTCGAAGACGGCTTCGGCAATGCCTTTGCGGGCAAATACGAATCGGTCTTCTGCCCGAATTCAGGTGATATGGATCAAAGGCTTCAAGAGCTTGAAGACGCGATCAGAACAGTCTATGCGAGCACCATGAGCAAGTCTGCGTTAGACTACAGAAGCAGGCGCGGACTGCAGGCAAGAGACGAGCAGATGGCTCTGCTGATACAGCGTGTATCCGGCTCTTATTACGGTGAATTTTATATGCCGTGCGCAGCAGGCGTCGGCTATTCATACAGTCCTTACCGATTCATGGAATCACTTGACCCTAATGCGGGTATGTTAAGGCTCGTTATGGGCTTAGGAACTTCTGCGGTAGACAGAACGGAAGGTTCCTATCCTCGCTTAGTAAGCCTTGATAAGCCCCTTGCGGATTCGCATAAGAACAGCGGTGAGAGACATCAGTTCTCGCAGCGAAAACTTGAGCTTATTGACCGCTCTGAGGGCAAGCTCAAGCAGGTCACTCTTGATGTGATCGAGCCGCATATGCCGAACTTCTTAAAGCTGCTTTTGCTCGAGCACGATTACGATGCAGAGCGTGAATTCAGGGAGAGGGGACGCCCTCGCGTTATCGAATTTATCTCGTGTAAAGGTATTGTTGCAAAGGATATCATCATGAAGCAGATGAGCGATATTCTTAATACTATCGAAGCCGAATACGAGTATCCTGTCGATACCGAGTTTACGATCAATCTGTCTGAGAATGGCGACTATGTCATCAATATCCTGCAGTGCAGACCTTTGCAGGTATTCCAGGATTCGGGCGAGACTACGATGCCGGAAAATGTTGCTGACTGCGATGTGCTCTTCGAGTGTCACGGTTCTGCTATGGGCCTTACGCGTTCTGAGAAGATAGATCTCATCGTTTATGTCGATCCGGTCAACTATTACACGATGCCTTACCGTGATAAATACAATGTCGCCAATGCCGTAGGCAAGATAAACTGGAAGATGAGAGGGCAGGATAAGAAGATGCTTCTCATGGTCCCGGGGCGTATCGGTACCACATCTCCTGAGCTTGGCGTGCCCACTTCGTTCGCTGACATCAGTGAGTTTGATGCGATCTGCGAGATATCAGATTCCAAGGCCGGATATAATCCGGAGCTCTCCTACGGAAGTCATTTCTTCCAGGACCTTGTCGAGTCTGGAATCCTTTATAACGCTATTTTCGAGAACGAGAAAACGCTGAGATATAACCGCGGAATGCTTGAAGGAGCTCCCAATGTTTTCGCGGATATCGTCGAAGCGCACGAAGGATTGGAAGATATTGTTTTCGCATATGACGTATCCGCTATGGATATACAGCTGTGCAACGATATGAGTAATGAGCGTATAATATGTTTCAAGCGCTAAGAGCGCCCGGAGGGGAGAAACATAATGATACGCGAGATGAACAAAGACGAGATTCCTGCTTGTGTTGACATAATCAGGAAGAGCTTTCTGACGGTTGCCGATGAGTTCGGATTTACAAAGGAGAATGCTCCGCGTTTTACTGCTTTTGCAATAAATGAAGAAAGACTTCAGTATTGGATGGATGTTGAGCACAGGCTGCTTTATGTCTGGGAAGACGAAGGCATGCTCTGCGGATTCTATTGCCTGGTTTTCAGAGATGATTCCTGTGAGCTCGGAAGCCTGTCTGTTTTGCCCGAATACAGGCATAAGGGAATAGGCAGGAAGTTTATAGAGCACGCTTGTGAAGTTGCGCGTTCAAAAGGCGTAGGCAGGATCGATCTCAGCATAGTCGAAGAGAATAAAGTGCTCCGCAACTGGTATGAGCAGAATGGCGCTGTCCATCTCGGAACGAAAAAATTCGATTTCTTCCCTTTCACATGCGGATATATGGAGATAAAGCTGTAATGCAGATAATTGAATTTTTCGAATGCGGTAATCAGTCACATTGGATCGATGAGCTAGACAAGTGTGACTGGAGAGCAGGAACGTTTCTCAGGCAGTTGCTGCTTGAGAACAGTCTTAAGGAATTCTGCGGAGAAAGCACCAGACTTCTTCTTTTGACCGACGGTGATAAGCTCGTCTCTTTTTGTACGCTGGCAGAGACTGATGACATACGCGATACTACACTCACGCCGTGGATCGGATTCGTTTATACATATCCTGAATACCGAGGTCACAGATACTTCGGGCTTTTATTGGAGCGCGCCTGCGAGATTGCCAAAGAAGATGGGCATGAGTATATTTACGTCTCAACTACCGAAGACGGTCTTTATGAGAAATACGGATTCGAATTCCAATCCTTCATGAAGGATTCGGGAGGCGAAGACAGCAAGGTCTACAGGCTGGGTCTGTAAAGCTTTACTTGATCAATCCGGCTATCTCTTTTTCTATCAGCCTGTAAACATTAGCCACAAGGTATCCGTCAGCGATCGCATGATTAAGACGGACCGTTAACGGCATCATGAGGCGCCCGTTCTCTTCTCTGTATTTACCCCAGTTGACGATCGGAAGGTAATAGAGATAACCGTCGGGAAGCTCCACGTTCATGGAATCGTATGAGAGCCATGAGATATAAGAAGCGTCGAACCAGTTCGGGTGATTCTCGGCATCGAGCAAATACTCGCGTGTATTCTTAGCAGCCTCCACATCTGAAACGGCGCCCTTGTAAAACTGCTCATAATCTTCGAAATATTCCGTGTAGACAGGTGTGCATGTCTCCGTATCTTCGTGAAACACATACTGCGTAGGATTGATCTTGTCGAAGCAGACTAATTCATCTGTCTTCCAGAAATACTGCATCTTATAGTCGTCGCGTGAATTGAGGGCCTTGCATAAGACGTACAGGAAGTTTATGTAGAACTTGGTGCCTGTCTTTTTGGAGTAAGATACCAGGTCGGTAACATCAATGCGCGCGGTCATGGATACCGAACACTTGCAGTCTTCGGTGAAATGACGGTATACGCCTTTGCGGTAGTAAGTCTCTTTATCAATAATTCTGTAGTTTGCCATATTAACCTCTATAGCCATTGGATAAACGCAGTCTTGTCGTTGCTGTTATATCCTGCTTTCTCATAAAAATTCAGAGTTGAAGCTCTCTTAGAGCCTGTCAGGAGCATCATCTTGTAGCAGTTATTCTCGAGCGCGATCTTCTTCGCGTAATCGAGACACGCGCCGGCATAACCTTTGCATCTGTAATCTTTGTGGGTTACCACATTCTCGATGAATGCATAAGGACGTATGCCTCTTGTAAGATTGGGGATTATGACGCAAACGCATGACGATACGATCTTACCGTCAATGACGTTGACGATGATGTGATGGTTGGGATCGTCCATTATCTGTTTCCAGGTATCGTGAAGATGGGCATTGTCTTCAGGCATGCTGTCTTCGTGAAGGAACAGGTAAAGCTCTAATAATTCTTTCAGATCGCTTGCAACGGCTTCTCTTATCATGGTGTCTCCCTTGCTCGAAATGTTCGTTATAGCGTGATTATAACGCAAACGGGCGCCTGATATGACAGTGCGTGATTCATATTTTCTTTACGGGAATTACTATTTTTGTAAATAATGGAATGATAAAATCATTTTGGAAGCCAAGTGGAATTGGCAAAGAGGGTAGAGATTTGAAGGATTCAACAAGAGAGAACTTAAGCTATTTCGGGCTTTACAAGAGGCTCCTTACTGTCAAGAAAGATATTCCTGCAGAGAAGGTATCTTTTGGCGACCACAAGGACCAGCATTTTCTGTACTTTGAGCCGGAAAAGGCGATCAGCGATAAGGTGATCATCTGGGTTCACGGCGGAGGATGGAATTCCGGCAGGCCGAAGGACTTCTATTATGTCGGCCAGGCAATCGCGAAGGCGGGTTACCGCTGCGCTTCGCTCGGATACAGGCTGTCGCCTAAGTTTAAGTATCCGTGCCAGATCGAGGATGTCTGTCTGGGCTACAACAAGGTCATCGGTTTCCTTAAGGCAAAGGATATCGATGTCTCGAAGATAATTGTTGTAGGACCTTCTGCAGGCGCGCACCTTACATCGATCCTCTGCTATTCAAAGGCAGATCAGGACAGATACGGCGTCGATATCAGCAATGTTATCGGCTACATAGGCTTCGGAGGGCCTTACTGCTTCGAAAAGTGTCAGGACTTTGCCATAAGGACTCTTTTGAATATGCTTTTTGCCAAAGAATACGACAGAAAGCAGGGCGAGCCGGTAAGTCTTATGACAAAGAACAATATTCCGATGCTGCTTATCCAGAGTGAGCATGACGGAGTATTGGATTTCGGCAATGCCGTGGCTTTCGAGAAGAAGGCCGGCGAATTAGGGAATAAGTGCGAGCTTTACAGGGTGGAAGACGCGAAAAATACCCATTCGTGGTACACGGCAGGGTGCTTTTTCGAGCCGAGGGAAGAGAATAAGTGCGTAGACAAGTTCTTCTCATATATAGAGAAACTCTGATATTATTAGGAATTAGGGAAGTTGTGAATAAGGGAGGGCATAGATTATGAGATACGAGGATAAGTACAAGCTGCCGAAGGCCAGGGTCGTTGGGCCGATCATCGGTCACTCGATAGTCTTCATCGTCATCATTGCTGCGATTTTTATTGCGATGAATATCATCAGCGATTATGTAATCGATGTCAGATCTGAAGCTGACAGAGAATACGTTATGCGCGTAGCGGCCCAATATGAGAGGGGGACCGATTCTGCCCGTGACAAAGCGACATCTACCCTTGTAAAAGACGGTCACGCTTACTGCGTAGTCGATTACAACGGCAAGGTCCTTGATTCAAACGGCACTATCACCTGCAAAGGCTACGATGCCACTAAGAATGCATTTGATACAGATTCACTTAACGGCATGCTCACAGATGCCGAAGAAGGAACCAATGCGCAGGAGATCCACGCCGTAGTACTTGCCATGTCTGATAACAAGACATTCATTGCTGACGACATGCAGGGCAGTGTGTATAACTGGAACAATTTCTCCAAGGCCTTTAAAAATGATCCGGATAAATGGAATCATCTTTTCAGCGGTACAGTCGGTGTTGCCTATTGGATAGGAACACCGGTCAATGACGCTACCGAGATACTCCTTGTTAAAGCTGAACTGACTGTCCATCTGAAAGACTATATGTACATGTTAGGCGGCTTGATAGTTGCGATCGTCATTGCCGTAGTAGTCTTCATTTTGCTGATATTGGGTGTTGTCAGAAATCTCAATTCCAACAGAAAGATGAGAAGAGTAATGTTCAGAGACAACATCGCGCCCGGCCGCAACTGGCTCTGGTATGTTAATACCAGCCAGGATATCATGTCCAAGAAACGCAACGAGAGAAAGATTTACGCTGTCGTCGAACTGGAATTCATCAAGTACAGGAACTTTGTCCTTTGCCATTCCGTAAAAGAGGCTGAGGATCTCTTAAAGCAGGTCGCAAAGATCATCACAGTCAAGCTCAGGGATGAAGAACTCTGCGCTCACAACGGTTCTTCGAGCCTGCCGCTCCTTTTGGAAGTTGCCGATGAAGCAGACGCAAGGAGAAGGTTAGAGGATATCATCGGTGCCCTGATCGCTATCCCTACTAACTATAAGCTCGCGTTCAAGGCCGGTGTCTATCTTGTAAATCCCGCTAATGAGAAGCTCGCTTCGAGGCATAGAAGATACGTAGCAGACATGGATCTTTACTACAACAATGCTTGTACGGCAAGCATGTCCATCGCGAACGGTGAAGCCGGAATCGCATTCTTCGACCAGAAGCTCGTCGACGAAGAGAAGTGGATCAGCATCGTTACCGAGAGACAGCAGATTGCCGTAAACAATCAGGAATTTGTTGTTTACTACCAGCCTAAGTACGATCCGAGGACTAACGAACTCAAGGGCGCAGAAGCGCTCATCCGCTGGAATACTGCTGACATGGGCCTCGTTCCGCCGAGTAAGTTTATACCGATCTTTGAAGACAACGGCTTCATTACACAGATCGATGACTACATGGTATCGCATATTGCAAGAGACCAGAGAAGATGGCTCAATGAAGGCAGAAAGTGCGTTCCGATCTCGGTCAACATCTCCAGAGCACATTTCTCTCAGCCCGATCTCGCAGAACACATCTGCTCCATGGTCGACAAAGAGGGCGCGCCCCGCGATCTCATCGAGATAGAGCTCACCGAGAGCGCATTCTTCGATGACGAGAACGCAATGCTCGCAACGATCAACAAGCTCAAAGGCTACGGCTTCCTCGTATCCATGGATGACTTCGGTTCAGGCTATTCATCTCTTAATTCACTTAAGGATATGCCGCTTGATATCCTTAAGCTTGATGCCGGTTTCTTCAGAGGCAGCGAAAACAATCCGAGAACCGAGATCGTCGTATCCGAGGCTCTCAGACTTGCTAAGTCGCTCAATATGATAACGGTAGCAGAGGGCGTTGAAGAGCAGTCTCAGGTAGACTTCCTCGCTGCTGAAGGCTGTGACATGATCCAGGGCTACTATTATGCAAAGCCGATGCCCAGAGAAGAATATGAGACCAGATTGCCGGGAGGAGCTCCTAGGCAGGTATATCAGGCACCTGTTCAGCAGGCCGCACCTGTTCAGCAGGTATATCAGGCTCCTGTACAGCAGGCTGCTCCTGTTGCTTACTGGGCATGTGAGTGCGGACAGACAATGAACACAGGCAAATTCTGCGGCTACTGCGGTAAGCCTATGCCTGTTTATCAGGCGCCGGCAGTTCCTCAGCAGCCGGTCGTAATGGCACCGGTAGAAGCGCCTGTTCAGTCTGCAGCGCAGGCACCTGTCGCGCCGCAGGCCGTATTCCAGGAACCTGTGGCTACGCAGTCTGTAACTGAAGCGCCCGCTGCACCTCCGGCCGATCCGCAAGTATAAGCTGTTTTAACTTAAAATGATAAAGACGGTTGTCTCCCGGTGAGGCAACCGTTTTTGGTGCGTAATTGGCTTTTGTGGTAATGTAATCGCACCGAGAAAAAATTAATGCTGCAACTTTTTGCAAGCCGAATCTGTATATAGAGTAACTGATTATTAAGGAGGGGCATATGAAAAGATCATTGAAGTCAATCTTGTGTGGTATCCTGGCTATCGCTGCTGCAGCTTCTGTTTTTACCGGATGCGGCTCGAAGGATGTAAAGAAAGATACAAAGCCTTCCAGGACCAAAGAAACTACGAGCGCCGATAACAATGTTGATGGGGGTCAAATTTATGAACCCAGGGAGATTTGGTTATTCGATCTCAACGACGAGGATATTTTCAAGACAGGGTATTACGGACAACAGGTTGAATTAGAATATCCCACAGACAAGCTCATTTTCGCCAGATATTGGAGCGACGATGTTGAGTGGAAAGTATATGTCCTCGATGAAGAATTGACTGACGGCTTTGAAGCGCTTGAGGAAATGGAGCCTGCGCTTGTTAACGATGGCGAAATAGCGATTCAGGAAGGGCAGTGGATATATGTTTACTGCGGCTGCAATTCCGCTACTTGCGACAAGCCGGTCGGAGGAAGGTATAAGGCCTATTACTGGGGACCTTAACTCAGGAGCGGCTTCCTTCGCTTTGTGATAAACTCTTAACTGAAGTATCAGTATAAGAGGCTTGATAAATGCATTGCGATGTTATTCTAAATATTCACTATACGGCGCCGAAGTCGGTCTGGGATAAGATCAACCGCGCTTATAAGCAGCTGCCCTATTGGGACGGCTTTGACAGCGACGGTCCGCACTGGATCGATAAGGATATCGATATCACTGCTTCCGCAAAGCCCGAAGGTCTTAAGATCTATGGCGAGATGCCTGAAGAACAATGGGGTGAATGGTATGAGCAGCTTAAGCAGAAGCTGTCTGCGGCTGTCGGTTATCCTGTCGGGGAAGTGAGTGAAGGATACGAGTTCCGTTACTGGAAAAAAGCGGTCAATCCCGAGCTTGATATAACCATGATAAAAGGCGGCACTGATAACTGCTACATCGTATCGGACAGGAAGGAAGCTATCCTCGTAGATACGAGCAGCGGCAAGTCTCTTAAACAGGTTATCGATGCGTGCAGTCAGTATGATATGAAGCTGATCGTGCTTACGCATCCGCATTTCGATCACGCTGAGAATGCCGAAGCGATCTCGAAAAGATTCAATATACCTGTCGCTTATCACAGGGAAGATGACGCGATCTTCGATGTCTACGATTCGCAGCCGCTTCATTCATATGGTGCTGTGGGCGCCGTTGTTCTTAAGCTCTCATTAAAGCAGCTCCGCACTACCAAGGTAATACGTCCTGCAAATCACTTTTACATTAAGGACGGCGATACTTTTGACGATTACGGCTTCCCGAGCGTTAAAGTCATTGAGCTCCCCGGTCATACGAGAGGCTCGGTCGGACTTCTTGTCGGTGACAATTCCCTGATCGTGGGAGATGCGCTCGACAACTGGATCAAGCCCGGCATGGGGCATCTTTACTATGATCTCGAAGTCCAGAAAAAGACTTATGAGAAGATCCAATCCCTCGGCATAAAGAATATTTACTACGGACACGGAAAACCGACAAAGGGTTAAAGCCTTGTACTTGTCAAGGTTTTTCCTTTTTTGTACTATTATTAAATTAATATAAGCATGATGGGGGAGTTTGTTCCGTGGGTGCAAAGAATAACCTTTCCACCAAAATAATTGCTATGGTCGAGGCGATCATTCTGATCTCCGGTGCCCTTTTTTGCATAGTCTCCATTTACAGATCCAGCGGTGCCATCAGAAAGGCCATCCAGCAGCGAATGCTGGATATTGCCAACTGTGCGGCAGGATCGATAGATGGTGATCTCTTTGCCACGATTGGTCGTGATTCTATCGGAAACGACGACTATAACAAGGTTTACGATACTCTCGCCGTCTTCAGAGACAATGTTGAGCTGGAATATGTCTATGCCTTAAGGGAAGAGGGTAATGATAATTTCATCTTTATCATGGATACCGACCCGGTAAGTCCTGCTGCTTATGGAGAAAACTGTGAATTCACCGTAGCATTAGACAGTGCGGGACTGGGCACGGCTTCAGTCGACGAGACCCCCTATACTGACAGATGGGGCGAATTCTACAGTGCATACAGCCCTGTCTTTGATTCGAACGGAAATGTTGTCGGCATCGTCGCTGTTGACTTCTCCGTAGACTGGTTCGAAGACCAGGTAACATCGCAGACGCGTTCGACTGTCATCGGATACCTCATAATCCTCATAATCGTCCAGATCATTGCCGCGCTTTTGTCATTCCTTATTGTAAGACCTTATGTTAAGGCACAGGGTGAACTTCTCGAAGAGAAAGTCCGCGCGGAGACTGCTAATCACGCTAAGAGCGATTTCCTTGCCAATATGTCCCATGAGATCCGTACGCCGATCAATGCCGTGCTGGGCATGAATGAGATGATCCTCCGCGAGGGCAGGAAAGCCCAGGAACTTACTGATAATGATACCCAGGCCCGAAAAGAAGCCATGAAGAATATCGTCGTTTATTCAGGCGATATCGAGAATGCGGGCCATAATCTTCTTGCGATAGTCAACGACATCTTAGACTTCTCCAAGATCGAATCGGGACGCATGGATCTCGTTGAGTCTCCGTACCAGTTAAGCTCAATGCTTAACGACTTAAGTAACATGACGCTTTTCAAGGCGCGTGACAAGGGTCTCGATTTTATCATTGACGTTGATGAATCACTGCCTGATGAACTTTTCGGAGACGAGATGCGCATCAAGCAGATCTTCACGAATCTCCTAAACAATGCCGTTAAGTATACAGAGCACGGCAACATCAGATTCAGACTCACAGGTGATAAGGAAGAAGATGTGGTGATCCTTTCCGCTTGTGTCCGTGACACGGGAATCGGCATTAAGACTGAGGACCGTGAGAAGCTTTTTAATATGTTCCAGCGTCTTGATATCGAGCACAACAGCACCATTGAAGGCTCAGGCTTAGGTCTTGCTATCACGCAGCGTCTTCTTGAGATGATGGGCGGAACGATCAAGGTCGAGAGTGAATACGGCAAGGGCTCTGCTTTTACCGTGACGATACCCCAGAGGATCGTATCTGATGTTCCTGTCGGCGATTTCCAGAAGCGCTTCGAAGAGAATGTTTTGGGTGCAGCCGTTTACAGGGAATCTTTCCGCGCACCTAAGGCCCACATCCTGATCGTAGATGACACGAAGATGAATCTGACGGTAGTGGTAAATCTTCTCAAGAATACAAAGATGAAGATAGATACTTCGAGCAGTGCTGCGGGCGCTGTTGCTCTTGCTGAGATCAACCGTTATGACCTGATCCTCATGGACCAGCGCATGCCGGAGATGGACGGTACTGAGGCGCTTCACCATATACGCGGATCTGCTTCAGGTGCAAGCAAGGATTCGCCTGTCATCTGCCTTACCGCGGATGCAGTTGTCGGCGCGAAAGAGCGCTATCTCGAGGAGGGCTTTACAGACTTCCTTACAAAGCCTATAGACAGCTATGCTTTGGAGAAGATGCTCATGAAGTATCTGCCTGAAGAAAAGGTGGAGAGTGTCGTTGAAGATTCGGAGCCTTCAAAGAACAAGGCAGAGATAAATGAAGACGGTTATAACGCTCTGCGCGACGCCGGCATCGAGCCCCGTGTAGGTCTGCCGTACTGCCAGAATGACGAAGAGTTCTACCGTACGCTTTTGGCCGAATATGCGCGCGGCAAGCAGGAAAAATCTGAGATGTTAACCAAGAGCTTCGAAGCTGAAGACTGGCATAATTATGCGATCTACGTTCATGCTCTGAAGAGCACTTCCAAGACCATTGGTGCACTGCTGTTATCCGAGCAGGCTGCTAAGCTTGAGGCCGCAGCAAATACAGGCGATGCAAGTACGATCCGCAAAGAACACGATGACATGATGGAAAGGTATAATTCCGTTACCGAAGGCATCCGTGCATTTATGCCTGCAGATATGACAGCTGAAGGCAACGGCGCCAACGATGGTTCTTCTGATGACGATGAGATCTTAGAGTTCCTTCCCGAATCAGACGATTGATATCAGCTCACATCAGGAGCATATTCCGTAACTGTGACCGCCTCGTTATTTTCGAATACGGGGTGGTCTTTTATTTTCTTCAGGTATGTATCGAAAAACTCCAGATGAAGCTTGCAGCAGTTCTCATGCATAACATCGGGATCGAGTTTGCCTGATATAAAAGAAGGCTTCAACATGTGCTTCATGTCAGAGAAGAATGCATGCTGCATCTTATCGAAAACAGCCTTGTAGACAGGCTTTGTGTGATCGACTAAATATCTTGCCTCGACAGCTGCATTTGCTTTGCAGCAGATCTGAAGAAAAGGTTTTCTTAAGATCTTACCGGTGTTATCTCCAAATGGTGCGCCGTCTATGTTTGCGCCGCAGACGAATTCATCATAATCAAGACAGAGTTCATATGCCGTAGCACCGCCCAGAGAATGTCCTGCAACGGCAATGCCGTTATCAAAATCGATCAGGTCTGCTAAGTTTTCTTTCGAGTATTTAACAACAGATAAAGTATCTTTCTTCCATTCGGTGATCCTGCTTATGATCATACTGCAGTATTTTTTCTGGAACTCATCGAACTTATCCGAGATCTCTCTTTCTGTGCCTTTGTCTTTGGCAATTTTAAGGACCTTCATGGCACCCGGAAGGAACGGGTCGTATTGCTTCTTCATGATCAGTTTATGGAAAGGCACAACTGTTCCGTCGTCAAGCTCCGTGTTGCTTCCGTCGCGCGGGTGAGCTATAGAGAGGACCACGTAACCGTGAGACGCGATATCTAAAAGAAGAAATGAATTTGCTTCCCTGTAAGACGCAAGTCCGTGGCTGAAGATAACAGGCGGGAACTTCACCCCTTCGATCCTCGGTGCGTTCTCGTAGCAATCGGAAACATTTTCACCTGAAGCTTCAAGCTTGTCGTAATCTATAGGAGCGTGCATTACCTTTTTGAGGCCGTCAGCATTGGCTTTGTTCATGTAGCGGATCTTGCTCATGCCTTGGGCGGATTCTTTTCTGACAGGGTAGTAGACTCTTACGGCAATGCTTCTCATGGTGCCGGGGAAGAGCACTTCCTCTCTGTCGTTATAGATCGTATATGTGAATGTGCCTACAGCGTATTCGCCTGAAGGTGCGGGTTTCTTAAGCATCAGTTTTTCCTCCGAGTAAAAGTATTATCGATTTTGCGAGAGTCCTGAAAAGTTTCTTAGGTTCAGCTTTAAGGTTTGGAATTCCTGTTCCGTAGCATGCCGACATGATGCAGGTCTTCTCGATGCCTGTGTATGCAGAGCTGATAAATAGACCGATATCCTGAGCGGAGCTTATAGGCTGGTAGCCCAGCTTTGCAGCGCCTTTCATAAGGCTCGGGAAAGCTTTATTCATGAGATAATCCAGATTGCCCTGACCTTTTATCCCGGCCATGATCTTTGCGGCACGCTCAGGTTCATTTATCGCGATTACACCGAGATCAAAATTGATCTTCTGAATATCCATCAGGTGATGCTCCATGACTTCCGCAAGGCAGTCACAGACCTTGAAGGTGAGATCTTCAAGAGATGCTTTTTTATTCGAAGTTATCTTCTCGAGATCATCGATGATGTTATAGTCCGTGCGCATCTTTGTGACCATGTCGGCAAGGATCTCGTCCAGGCCGTCATAGTAGCGGTAGATGGCGCCCTGTGACATACCGGTCTCGGCTATGACATCAGATATGGTCACCATCTCGACAGGCTTCCTGAGGCATACCTGATAGGCGGCATCAGTGATCATCCTGCGCTTGTTCTCTAAATATTCTTCAGTAACTTTTGGCATATCCTCAAGCTTCTCCCATTGTCTTTGCAAGAAAAATGAAACTTGTTTCAATAAATGAAAACGGTTTCATTTTAGATACGCGTCAGGCAGTTGTCAATAGTCCGGATGGTGTTAATTGAGCAAAAGGCAAATGTTATAATGCGCTTATGGATGGTTTCTTATGATTAAAGAAATAAAATACGGCACAACAAATACTTATCTGATCAAAGGCAGGAGCGGCTCGATCCTTTTGGACACAGGCTGGGCCGGGACTCTTCCTGCGTTTTGCCATGCAATAGGAGAAGCCGGTGAGAAGGTGCAGGACATTAACTACATCCTGATATCGCACTACCATCCTGATCATATGGGCATCGCCCAGGAGATCGCTGATATGGGCCCTGTGATCTGCGCTGCAGACATCCAGAAAGACTTTATCCATTGTTCGGACAGGATACTTACCAAGGACAAGAAAGTATCTTTTGTTCCGATAAGGGACGAGAATATCAGATTTTTCACGCTCGATGACAGCAGGGATTTTCTGCAGGAGATCGGAATAGACGGTGCTGTATATGCGACACCTGGTCATACGGATGACAGCATAAGCCTGATGCTTGATTCAGGTGAGTTGTTTGTGGGAGATCTTAATCCCTTATATGAGCTTGAGCTTCACAGGGGCACTCAGATCGAGAAAACGTGGAATATGCTTTTGGCGATGAAGCCGTCGAAAGTATACTATGGACATGCACGTGCGGCTGATCTTAAGGGCGGTCTTTTCGGAGGTTTCTTCGGCAAGAGCGCTCCGGATGATGTCTATTCGCTGGTAAAGAGAATAATGAAGTATGTTGACAAGGGGATACCTAAGGAAACAATTGCAGAAAAGACAGGCGCGGATATCGTCTTCATCGAGGATGTCACCAGAATGTATGTGACACACCCGGGCGTAAGTGTTCAGGGTATACTTGACCGTATAGAGATTAAAGGAAGATAGCATTACAAAGAGGAAGAATGATATGAAACTCAAAATAGCATTGCTTCAGCTCCTGCCCGCAAAGAGCCTTGAAGAACAACTGGAAATAGGAATAAAGGCCTGCAGAGAGGCTAAGGAAAAGGGCGCGGATGTGGCGCTTTTCCCTGAGATGTGGAGCGACGGATACTATCTGCCGCAGGATACTGACGCGCTTGATAAGCTTGCGATAAGCAAGGACAGTGACTTCGTAAATGCTTTCCGCGGTCTTGCCAAAGAACTCGGAATGGCAATAGGCATTACGTTCCTTGAGAAGGGCATTGATAAGCCTCTTAATTCCGTGGTGTTCTTCGATATGCACGGCGAGGAGATACTGCATTATTCAAAGGTGCATACCTGCGCTTTTGATGATGAAGTCGTTCTTCAAGGCGGAGACGATTTCTATGTTGCTGACCTGGACTTCGGAAGAGGCACGGTAAAGTTCGGCTCCATGATCTGCTTTGACAGAGAGTTTCCTGAGAGCGCGAGGATCCTTATGCTCAAGGGCGCAGAGATAATTCTTGCTCCGAATGCCTGCCCGATGGAGATCAACCGTCTGTCTGCATTAAGAACGAGAGCCTATGAGAATATGGTTGCAGTCGCAACATGCAACTACCCTATGGGACAGCCTGACTGCAACGGACACTCAACACTTTTCGACGGTGTGGCATGGCTGAGGGACGAGCCCGGCGTAAGGGATATGTGTGTCTTCGAAGCGCCTGAAGAGCCCGGTGTTTATATCGCAGAGCTTGATCTGGATCTGCTTAGAAGCTACCGCGAAAATGAGATCATGGGTGACAAATACAGACACCCTGAAAGATACGAAATATTGTGTGAGCAAAAGCCCGAAGAACGCATCAGACAGATGGAAGAGATATACGATAAAGCTTTGGAGATAATGGATAAAGCAAAAGAAGATCCGGATAGCTTGCTGGATTTCCAGTGTGAGATCAGCAAACTTGAAGATTACTACACAGGCAAATTGTGGATGAAAGATTTTGAACTTGATGAAGCAGGGAAGCTGCCCGCAGATCTTAAGCGCGGAGTGCTCTCGGAGGACGGGATTTACAACCTGCTCGAGAGGAATTCGGAACTTTTAGGTGAGATAGGAGATGACTTATGAATACATTTGAAGTAATTAACGCACGCCACAGTTACAGAGGCTCTTACAAGCCCGTACAGGTCCCTCGCGAAGACCTTATGAAGATAATGCAGGCAGGTCTTGCTGCTCCTTCAGGATGCAACAAGCAGACCACCAGTCTTATCGCAGTCGACGATCCTGAACTTATGGAAAAGATCTTAGGCGTTATCGATCCGCCGGTCGCTAAAGGAGCGCCTGCAGCGATATGTGTTCTTACACAGCGCATAATCGCATACAGGGATAAGTGCTATGCGGTACAGGATTATTCTGCGGCTATTGAGAACATGCTTCTTGAGATAGTCGAGCTCGGTTATCAGAGTTGCTGGTTCGAAGGACATATCACGGATGAAGATAAGATAGGCGCGAAGATCGCCGAGATACTCAACGTCCCTGAAGGATACGATCTCGTTTGTTTCCTGCCTGTCGGCGTTGCGGAAGGCGATCCTGTAATGCCTAAGAAGAAAGCGTTCGAAGACCGCGCATGGTTTAACGGATTCGGGAAAGAAGGTTAAAGATATGGCCAGCTGTGAGACATGCCAATACGCATATTTTGATGAGGATACAGGTGAGCCCTTGTGCGATCTTAATCTTGATGAAGATGAGATCGCGAGACTGTCGCAAAGACACAGCAAGGAGTGCCCGTACTACAAGGACGGCGACGAATATAAGACCGTAAGGCATCAGATGTAACGGAGGTAATAAGATGAAGATCTACGACATCGCACAGGAAGTTTTCGGATGCGCTGTTTACCCGGGTGATCCGTCTCCGGAGAAGATCGTCCAGCTGAGGATAAGCAACGGTGATATCTGCAATCTTACGGCATTCAAGATGTGTGCGCACAACGGCACGCATGTCGATGCGCCTTTCCATTTTATCGACGGTGAAGAGACGATCGATCAGGTGCCGCTCGAAAAGTTCATTGGGTTTGCTTATGTCGCAGAACATGAAGGACTTCTTGGTAAGGATGATGCATTAAGGATCCTTGCAGAAGCTAAGGCATGCGATCCCAAAGCCTGCGACATGATCCTCGTTAAGGGCGATTCTGTAATGACTGAAGAAGGCGCGAAAGTTTTCGCTGACGCGAAGATAAAGCTCTACGGAAATGAATCGCAGACTGTAGGTCCTGAGGATGCACCGATGGCTGTACACCTCATTATGCTCGGCGCGAAGATCGTTCTTCTCGAAGGCATAAGACTGGCTGAAGTTCCGGTTGGTTCTTATCTTCTCGATGCCGCTCCGATCAATCTCGGAGGCTGCGATGGCGCGCCATGCAGAGCGGTACTGATCAAGAATGAGTAGCCGGGGAAAGGTGCTTGTGCAATCTGAACATGAGGTCTGAACTGATGAGAAGGTTAGAGAGAACTCCTAAGAACATAATAGCTTTTGTTTTGTTGGCGATTGATTTTCTCGCCATCTTGTTCTTCGGATATGCAGTCGCGTGTAATCATGCGGGACATTACGCGGTTAAAGTGAATATTCCGGAAGACATGTATCTTACTTTCAAAGAAGATGTGTCATTTGAAGAGAATGATGAAACGATCACTATTTCCAAAGGCACTGTTATCAAGCCCGCATATATTTTCCCTGATAGGGTGTGTTTCTATTACTCGACTAAGGGTTACAGTATAGAAGAAAATGTAAGATTGGATATTTCCGAACGTGAGGAAAAAGGTATCTATTATCTTGATGAAAAATCGGAGCGGTTCGAAGAAAGTGATGAGCTTGGAAGGCTATGGAGTGAAGCTAAGCAACAATATCACGATGAAAGAACGAAGATTATCTGGAAAAATTTTAGTCCTGTTCTGGGTCTGGGTATAGTCTGGCTTGCGGGATGGTTTTTCTTTACCGGGTTTTTATGCAGGAAGAAGATGTATGTTCTGTTGTATACGTTGGATTTGGTTTTGCTGTTTGTGGCATTTAATGTTACCAGCTTGTTACTTTACCATTGATTTTTTGCTGTTCCATTAGAGAAAATGCTGTTTGAGGTAATAAGAATGGGAAAGAAAAAGACAAATAAAATCCTCATTATATTGCTCATACTTATACTATTTATTGTGCTTTTGTTCCCATATAAGTCGACACAATATGATGGCACATATTACTATTCGCTTATATATACTGTTGTTTGCAAGAATGAGCTTTCTGTTGCTCCGCACGATTCTTCTTCAAACACCTTAGTAACGAAGGGGAGTATTTAACGTGAAATACAAAGCAGTAAAGATACTAACAGTTTTGCTTGTGCTCTCTTTGGTACTGTCAGTAGTATCTTGTGCAAGGAGTGGCTCTTCAAAAGACAAAAGAATAGTTGCTGAAGATACCCCTTGGTATGAATGTCAAAAGAAAAAACTTGATATTAGTATTGAGAATGCAATACCTGTTTTTGCGGATAAAAACTGTATTGTATTCAGTAAATTCCGTGATGAAACAACGGGTGATTATTGTGACAATTTAGTTTTATTGGATAGCAATGATAAGGTTCATGATATCGATGTTGCAGAATTCTTTGACGGGGACGAACAGTTTAGTATTAAATCTTGCTTCAGCAAAGACGGTGATTGTTATGCAGTGATTTATTTGACTGAAAAAGGTGTCAGTCACAACAGTGTATATAAGATTAAGGACTATTTTGCTTTGGAATATATAGGCGATTTTGACTCGCTCCGGGAAGAGTCATACTATGTCGATCGCGTAATAGCTTCAAACGATCGGTATTATGCACATTTTTATGTTCTGATGAATAACAGTTATAAAGATGCGTTTGGCGTTTTTGACAGCGGACTCAATCTGATTTCCGAGATGAGAACTGATAATCCCGTGATGACTTGGTCATTAAATAATAACTCGCAAATCGTAACGGTCGAATATGACCAAAGTAATATTGCTGATCCGGCTCAGTATTCAGCCGTATTGGATCTCGAGAAGGGACTTGAGAAAAGAACTGATGTCGCTTCAGAAAACTTTGATGATATTAACTTGGGTTATGCTTCAGATGATGCCTTTTGTTATAAGAGCAATACTGATTTTACGATATCGAAAACCAATATTGAGACCGGAGAAAAAACTGTTGTAGCTGATTTGAACTATAGTTCAGGCAATTTATTCGATTTGCAGTGCAGTTCGTTGGTTTATTGCGATGAAGAGACTTTCGTTTTCAAGAAAGATTCTATTTATCCAAGCGAATCTATGAATTGGACTTTATTCACATTAACAAAACAGAAAAGCAATCCGCATATTGGAAAACAATTATTATATGTAGCACCGAATTTTAATCTCGGGTCTTTGGCTGCCGCCGCAATTAATCGTTTGAATATGACAAGTCAGGATACATACGCATACGTAACTATGGATTACAGCCGGTTAACTTTTAACGACTATGAGAAATCGGATGACAGCGATGTTAACAGCTACAATAAAGATATAGCTCTAATCAGCAAATTGGGAAATGACATAAGTAATGGCACCGGACCGGATATCCTTCTTGATTTTGCCAGGTATTCTTCGCTGAATAACAGCGATTATTTATATGATCTTATGAGTGTTATCAATGATAAGAGTAAATTCAACAGAAGCGATTACTTTGATAATATCTTCGATGCATATGAGAAAAGCGGTAAATTATTCCAATTGCCGGTAAGCGCATGTATTGGTGGGATCTATGCGTCTGATACAGCGGTTTCTGACTCCCGGACCGGTTTTACATACCCGGAATATGAGGATTATGTTTTATCTGAATGTGAAGGCTTTGATCCGTTAGAATATAACCTTGGTGGACGGGATAGATGTTTCTCACTAATGGTACGAAGCAGATATGATGATCTTTTTGACAGTGAGAATCACTTGATTACCAACAATGGCGTTTTTTCTAATATATGCAGTTATGTTCGTGATATGAATGAAAACCCCGATTTTGATGAAGCTAATGCGGAACGATTCGTTGAGTTCAATCGAATTCATTTTGACTTATCCAGAAGGTTGCTAAATGAAAACAAGCAGTTATACGGATTGCCATCTGAAGATGGCAGCAACGGTCCAATAGTATTTGCATACGAAAGCATTGGTATTTGCAGCAAAACAAGTCAATTCGACCAGGCATTTGAGTTTGTAAAGTGTATTTTGAGTTATGAAGTTCAAATACAGAATGTAGTATACAACCCGGTTAACAGAGAAGCATTTTCTTATTATGCTGAAGATGCTATCTCGTATGCTGAGGCTAAGATCAAGAAGATTTACGGACAATCTTATGAAGTGGATCCTGCGATTATTGATGAGTATATAGAGTATATTTGCTCAGCTAATACATGTTATATGTGTGATGATTATGTGATTTTGATCATGAATGAGGAATTACAACCGTATTATGAGCACCAGAAGGAACTTGACGATGTTATGCCGATTATCGAGAATAGAGTGAATAATATGGCCGATGAACAGCATTAAGATAT
Organism: Saccharofermentans sp.; assembly: GCA_016292215.1. Taxonomy (GTDB): domain Bacteria; phylum Bacillota; class Clostridia; order Saccharofermentanales; family Saccharofermentanaceae; genus Saccharofermentans. The sequence goes on from JAEFBB010000007.1 coordinate 57,465, forward strand.
AATCTCTTGAATAGGAGTTTTAGGATAGATGACACTTCAAACTGAGAGACTGATATTAAGACGGTGGGAATTATCCGATGCTGAGGATCTGTTCAGATATGCGAAAGATCCTGACATCGGACCTATCGCAGGGTGGCCTGCACATAAGGATATCGAAGAGAGCAAGAATATAATAAATAATGTGTTGAACGGCCCTGAGGCTTACGCGATCTGCCTTAAGGAAGACGGCAAGGCAATAGGCGCCATAGAGCATAAGCTTTATGGCAAGACTGATCTTGCGGAAGGCGAAGATGAATGTGAACTCGGATACTGGCTGGGCAAGCCTTTCTGGGGTCGCGGTATCATGCCGGAGGCGGGCAGGGAAATGCTCCGTCATGCTTTCGAGGACTTGGGAATGAATAAAGTCTGGTGCGGCTACTATGACGGCAATGAGAAGTCCAAGCGCGTCCAGGAAAAGCTCGGATTCAAATACCAATGGAGATCTGAAGATGTCGACGTGCCTCTCATGCACGAGAAGAGAGTAGGGCATGTAAACCTCATGACAAAGGAAGACTGGTTGTCACAAAAGAATAAGCGTGTGAACTGAAAAGAGTTGTTTTCGAGAAGGACGAAAATCTTAAAATCTGATACAATCTTTGGCTGATATGGATAATGCTTTTAAAGACATCGTAGATAAACTTAAAGATTCGCAGAGTATTTCAAAGGAAGACTTTGCGTATCTTTTGGAGCGCGGTGACAAGGATGATATCGAGTATTTATTTGCGGCTGCAAGAGATGTTGCTGAGAAGTATTTCCTTAAAGAGGTCTACTTAAGAGGACTTATAGAATTTTCCAATTACTGCAAGAATGACTGTTACTATTGCGGTATCAGGTGCAGCAACAGGAATGCTGAAAGATACAGGCTTTCTGAAGAAGAGATACTTTCCTGCTGTGATATCGGCGCGAAGATCGGATTTAAGACCTTTGTCCTTCAGAGCGGAGAAGATCCTTATTACACGGATGACAGGATCTGCAGCATAGTCCGCAAGATAAAGATAGCTCACCCTGACTGCGCAGTTACGCTCTCTATCGGTGAGAAGTCCAAAGAGAGTTATCAGGAATTTTTCGATTACGGCGCAGACAGATATCTGCTTCGCCACGAGACTGCGGATGAAGAGCACTATTCGATGCTTCACCCCGCATCGATGTCAGGCGCTCGCCGCAAGCAGTGCCTTTTTGACTTAAAAGAGATCGGCTTCCAGGTAGGCTGCGGAATAATGGTCGGCACGCCTCACCAGACGGTTGATCACATATACGAAGACATTCTGTTTATGCAGGAACTGCAGCCGCACATGATCGGCATCGGTCCTTTCATTCCTCACAAGGATACTCCGTTTAAGGATGAACCCGAGGGAAGTGTCGACCGCACACTGCGCCTGCTCGCCATATTAAGACTGCTGTTCCCTAAGGTACTTCTGCCCGCAACTACTGCGCTCGGCACGGCTGATGCGTTGGGCAGGGAGAAGGGAATACTGGCAGGTGCCAATGTAATGATGCCTAATCTCTCACCTTCAAACGTGCGCGAGAAATATCTTCTCTACGACGGTAAGATCTGCACCGGTGAAGAAGCTGCAGAATGCAACGCATGCCTCAGGGCCAGAGTCAGCCGTATAGGTTATCACGTTGCCGACAGCAGGGGCGACCACCCTGATTTTGTGTAAGCTTTTTGCCTTACCATATTCATTTCGGAAAATATTATTAGTGCAACAAAACAATTCAGTTATCTGTATACATGATATAGGCGGAAAACAAACGGCTTTTTCAACGGGGGGAAAACTGTTATGAGAAAAAGATCATTTGCCCTATTGTTGCTTTCTGTATGCCTTTTGGCTTCGTGTTCTGCTGTGCCTAAAACAGGTTCCGGAAAAAAGGATAAGAAAACGGTTGATTATGATGAGCTCCGTGCAAAAGAGGGCACTATGTTCTATATGGGAACATCTAATTGTTGTCTGATGTATGAGGGCGAGAACGAATGTACAGGTTATTCATTCTTAATAGAATGGAACGGCCATGTCACGAGACAAGTATATTACCAGATAACCGACACATTAATCGATGAAGCTGACCTGAAAGATAAAGATTATGAGAAGCTTTATGAGTTTTCCGAGCGGTGCCTCAAAAAGGATCCCTTCAGGAATTATTCAGAAGACGTCTGTGACGGCAACACCTGGTTTTTCGATTACTATTACAGCGAGGACGAGAAACCGTTCGAGATCTATGACGGTTATTGCTACGAGCAGGAAGAATTAAACGAGATCATTGATATGATGGAATCGTATTTCCCTAAAATTGAATACATCCCGGCTCCTGTCGAGGAGATCGTTACCGTTGATGAATTCAAGGGATGGTACGGTCTTGCAGACGGCGAGATAGATGACGAATACATTGAAGACTTCATTTACTTTTGGCAGATCAAACCGAGAGATATGCAATCTAATGACTACAAATCTGTGCTCGCAGATCTCATAGCAAATGAAAACTTTGATCAACTCGGATACAGCATGGACTATAACCAAATGTGCAGCTGGGAAATAACGGATGAAAACAGGTCTACTCTTAATTACACTCTTATAGATGCCTGCTGGATATACATGACATTGGATATTCCGGTTCCGGATACTACCGATATTGATGAAGTGACTATGCTCGTTGATTTCCGTAAGAACAAGGTGTATTTCGATGTTGATCCAGATAACTATCTGAATTCAGGGAAGTGCGTCGAATTAACGGATGATGTCAGAGACATGCTCATTGGTGAATTCAGTTGGTACGTCGATGATGAAGAATATGAAGATTCTTCATTGCGCGACTGCTATTATGAAATATACATTTACAACTCACAATTCGGGACCATGGATTATGGATACATTGACATCAACAACTTCAGCTATTACAGGCTGGACAAAGATTTCGATGCGTATTGGCAGACGATCTACGAGATGAGCTTCGGCGAAGAATATGTACCGAGCGTGGATGAGGCTGAATAATTAATCGGGAAATGTTTACCGCGCCGGCTGTCACACCAAAGACAGCCGGTGTATCCATTCTGAATATTTAAGACAATAAACCTTTTAATGTGATATCATTACATTGTTTTGAAGGGTTTTACCGGCTTAACAGGGGAATGGAAATGCCTGCTAAACTTAAGAGTTATTCATGTTCCAATTGCGGCGGCGTTTTAAATGTCGACAGAGATGAGGATGTCTTTGACTGTCCTTTCTGCGGCGCGCGTTTTGATGTCATGGATTTCCACAAGAGAGATATTCTGGATGAGGTCCAAGAACTTTGGGAACGCAAGGATTTTGCAGCCGCAAAGAAAAAACTTGATAATGTATTGCCCGCGGATTCTGATGACTATGAACTGCTCTGTGCTTATGCGCTGAGCATAGCCAACCTGACTTCTTTTACTAACCTTGATAAACCGAAGAAGATCAACTTGATACAAAGCGACAAGCTTTATGAACTGCTTGAGAAAGATGAAAGATATTCTTCCGGAATAGGTGCACCATATTTTGCCAAGCTTTCTGAGATGCTTCCTATAGCGTATGAATATAACACGCTTAGCGGCAAAAAATTCACCCTTACGAAACGTGCGGATGAGCTCAAGGCAAAGCTTGATAAAGAAAAATCTCGAAAAATGGCGGGCATAGTATATAGAGGATTCGTGTTTGTTTTACCATTAATCTATGTGTTTGTTTTGTTAGCGGTAGCTGCAGGGCCTTGGGTTTTATGGGTATTATTGGTCCTTCTCGGTGTGATCGTCGGCGGAGGCTTTTTCACAAAATACAGATACAAGAAAATAGAAGATGAATATCAGAAAAATATGAGTCAGTGTTACGAACTGAGAGCAAAGGCACGCGAATTGACCGATAAGATGGAACCTTTAGAGGAATCTTATAAAATAGCCTTCAAAGAATTGGAAGAATTGCGGCCGAAACCAAGTGATATCAAGAAGGTAACAAAGGAGTATAAACTTCAGCCTGACAGTATTGTCCGCACAGCAGAATTAATGAATGCTACATGCTCTAAATGCGGCGGTGCCATGGTCCTGGACAAATCGCGGAAACTTTATGTGTGCAAGTACTGCGGCATTGCTTACGGGTATTCACTGTTCTTTGGCGATGTTAAGCAGAAAGCATATGAATTCCTGAAGGAAGGTGATTTTGCCGAAGCCGATAAAAGGTTCCTGCAAGTCCTTGCGAATTATCCTGATGACCTGGATGCAATTCGCGGAAGGATATTATGCGCAGGCGGGTGGAGAGCCTTCGGCGAGATGAAGGTCACGGATAAGCTTACAGAGGAACAATTGAAGGCCCTGAGAGAGCGCATTGATGAAGCCAAGGAACATTTTACCGACAAGGACACGTTTTATCCTGCCAAGATAAGCATGGTCATTAATTATATGAAGCAGTATGGCGATGTGCCTGATGGTAATGATGAGGAAAAGAGCGCAGCCGCTGAAGATTTTAATTCGGCACTCCGCGATCTTATAGATGCAGACAGAGAATTCAGGACAAGACAAATAAACTCGTGAGGACCGGTTATGCCAAGTTTTAAAGGATTAGAAGGAACATTCGATACAGTAGTCGCCAATTACGATAAGATGCGCCCGGGTTATGCGCCGGAACTTTTTAAGACGATATTCGATTATGTGAATATAGGTGAAGATTCCAGAGTGGTTGAAGTCGGCAGCGGAAGCGGCCAGGCGACGGGGCCTGCGCTTGCTAAAGGATGCGAATTGATCAGCGTTGAATATGGTGAGAATTTTTCTAAAGTTTTGAAGGAGAAGTTTAAGGATTATCCGAAGTTCTCCGTTATAACGGGTAAGTTCGAAGAAGCTGATCTGCCTTCAGATTCATTTGATCTTGTTTTCTCCGCAACTGCATTTCACTGGGTGCCTGAAGAAATCGGCTATAAGAAAGTGTTTGAGATGCTTAAGAAGGGCGGTGCTTTCGCGCGCTTTGCGAACCGTCCCAGGAACTGCAAGGATGCTCCTGAGCTTGCAGCCGAGATAGACGCGTTATATCAGGAGTACTACAACAAGCAGCATAACATCAAATCCGGTACGCGCAAATGGTTTACCGAAGAAGACGCAAAGGCTATTTCCTTGATCCCCGAGAAGTATGGCTTCAAGGATATCGAGTGTCATCTTTTCTATCGCGAAAGAGTTTTTACCGCAAAAGAATACACGCAGCTTTTGGGCACTTATTCTGACCATATCGCGATCGAGGAAAAGATAAGAAATGAGTTTTTCGCCGGCATAGAAGATGCCATCAACCGTCACGGCGGAACGATCACGATAAGTGACACGATGGACTTGGAGCTCGCCAGAAAAGCGTGATCTTATTCAGAAGTAAGAGGCAGCAATCTCGCGTCTCTTAGTGTTATATATTGTCCGTTGCCTTCCTTGTATGTATCGAAAACACCTGCTACGCAGATGTCTTCTCCGACTGCCGGGAAGTCATCCGGATATGTATAATCTTCCGTCGGAATAAACTCTATGCCCTGCGCGCAGCACTGCGTGGCGTCGCGGACAATGCACGCATAGTAGCAATTCCCGGTTGCTTCATCTTCCACATAGGAGAAGATTCCTTCCATTTTGATCGTTTTCCCGATGTATTCGTCGGGAGCATAAACCATCGCGAAAACTTCGGAATAGATCATGTTCGAAGAAAGGACAGTAAGGTCTAAGTCCACATCATCATCACCGTATTCGAGAATGCTCTCGATGTCGTAGATGTTTGTCTCTTCAGATTCGGTGACTGCTGCTGAAGTATCTTGGTTGCTGTCAGCTGTAGCAGATGCGAGAACATCAGCGACGCCGGTCGCCTGTGTGAAGCCGTGCCTGGGCTCGCTTTCCGCAGTCCGGCAGCCCGCTAACGCGAGAAGGGATACGGATATTATGACTGACAGTGTCTTTCGCATGATGTGATCTCCTTTTATACAACTTCCCTGCTGCCAGACGTTCGGGGGCTGTCTGACAGCAGGGCATCTATTTGCTGTGGCAGTTGTCTTGTTTTATCAGCCCAAAGCTTCTTTCAAAACGCTCAAGTTGGATTCCATGATGGATAAGTAGGATGCTCCGTTCTTGATGTCTTCGGAAGTCGTGGACTGCATTGAATCCATAGTGAGGATCTTCTGGTCCTTTGCAGCCGTGTTTTCAACTATCGTCTGCGCGATGCTGTGGTCTTTTCCTTCGATGGTAAGGACAGCGGGGAGTGATAATTCATCGACCTTGCCTGCTAAGAAAACAATCGTCTCGAAGCTTGCTTCAGACTCAGCTGAGCAGCCTACAAAAGCAGCATAGTATTCAAGATTATAGTCATCTACGAGATAACGGAAAGGGAAGCGGTCTCCGAACAGGATAGTGTTCTTTGAAGCCGCGCTTACAGCTGACTGATAATCTGCATCAAGGGCATTGAGCTTCTCAATGTAAGAAGCAGCGTTTGCTTTATAAGTCTCTGCGTTGGCAGGATCGATCTTCTGGATAGCTTCAGAAATGCTGTTTACGAGAATTGCGGAATTGCGGAGCGAGAGCCATACATGCTCATCGTACTCTGCTTCGTCATGGTGATGTTCGTGAGTCTTTGCAATGTCCTCGTGCTCATGTTCATGCTCGTCTTCGTCTTCATGCTCATGGTCGTGATCTTCGTGCTCATGATCGTGATCTTCGTCTTCGTGCTCGTGGTCATGATCCTCGTCTTCTTCCTCTTCCTGCATGCCTTCGACGATCTCTTCTTCGACAACCTTGTCGCCAAGCACTTCAAGAAGATTGATAGCGATCATGTCCTTATTTGTAGCTTCCTTGAGGACGTCTTCTACCCACTCGTCAGACTCACCGCCTACATAGATGAAAAGATCGCACTCAGAGATCTTGAGGATATCTGCAGCTGTAGGCTGGAAGCTGTGAAGATCGACACCGTTGTCGAGAAGCATTGTGACTTCAGCATTTGATGCTTTGTCACCAAGAATGTTATTGACCCAGTCATACTCGGGGAAGATAGTCGTAACGATCTTCATCTTGTCACTGGTGTTTGCCTTTTGTGCGGCATTGCAACCGCACAGACAGCCGGCCATCATTGCGGCCGCTGCCAGAATTGATATTAACTTTTTCACGATAGAACCTCCGGAATAATTATCTTTGTGCATCGAAAAAGAGCGGAAATCCCGCTTGGGACAGGTGCTCTTATCCGGAGGTAATTAATTATTCAATTGGACTTTAATGGAGACAGGTGTTTCCCTGCGGATCACCCTTGCGAAATGAATTCCTGAAACGATCAAAAGGAGAACCGGGAAAAGAACGGCTTTGCTTGTGACAGTAACGCTGCCTAACTGGTGAAGCGTAGCCTGGCACTGCTCTAAGCATTCACAAATGGGGCAGTCTTCACCTTCGCATTCATGGTCAGCTTCAAGTGCAATAAATATTCCTGCAAGAAGGATGACCAACAGCATCGCTATAGCGGTGATAGCGGCAAAAGTCCTGATTAATGTGGAATTAGAGCGTGCTTCCACCTTGTTTTCTCCATTCTAATCAATCGACAAATTGAGAATCGTTCTCAATTGTAGTCGTGAGGTGCCGCTTTGTCAATGCTGTTTCCGGGATTGCGTAAATCGTGCGTGATTTGGACAGTTTTAGGCACGGTTTTACGCTAGTTTGGCGAAAAATGCGTAAATCTGTGCGTAATTGGGCCTGTTTTAGGCACGTTTTACGCAATCCGGTTTTTCGCATTTCCGAGAGGCTCGAAAAAGCCACGCTTCGGGACTGCCCGCCCCAAAAACGCTCGTCACCCCAACAAAAAAGCCGCCCCAGCCGGAGCGGCCATAAGTATTAATGTAAAACTGCATCAGATGTATGTTCCGAGATAAGCGAACTCGGTAGGCTCGGCATCAAGCTCACAGAGCAAAGCGATTACTTCGTCTGAATATACCGATGCCTCGAAATCGAGATAGAACATGAATTCGAAGTCTTTGCCGGGCATAGGACGGGACTCGATCTTTGTGAGGTTTAAGCCAAGGGAGGAAAACTTGGCAAGAGTATCAGCAAGAGCACCCGGTGTGTGGCCCAAAGCGAGCATGACGGAAGTCTTTGAAGCACCGGGGAATATCATGAGCTCTTTGGTGATGCAGATGAATCTCGTGTAGTTATTGTCAGTGTTCTGGATGTCATCTCTTACAGCTTCCAAACCGTAGAGCTGCTGGCAGTCTGAAGATGAGATGGCAGCAACGTCCTTGCGGCCGGAATCTGCAACGCTCTTAGCAGCGACTGCAGTATTCTCAACGATGTTGACCTTGATATCCGGGTGTTCTTTAAGGAACTGGCTGCACTGGCCGATAGCCTGGTTGTGCGAATATACTTCGCGGATATCGTCGAATCTTGTGCCGTGGTTAGCGAGGAGCTTGTGGCTGATGCGGAGCTTGTAATCTTTTACGATGTGGAATTTGTGGTCGACCATGAGGTCATAGACCTGAGTGACTGAACCGAATGAACTGTTCTCGATAGGGAGGATGCCGAATTTGCAAAGGCCGGATTCGACTGCCTGGAAAACGCCGTCGAATGTTCTGAAATACATGATGTTAGCGTGGCGGAAGATCTTGTCTGTAGCGATCTGTGAGTAAGCGCCTTCGATGCCCTGGCAGGCGACCATGGGTGACTTGGGAAGTTCTTGAGGTGTAGTCTCAAGCGCTTTGCGGATCTGGTCTGCGAGCTCAGTGCGTGTGCCGTACTCGGTGTTCCTGTACGAGTGGCTCAGATTGAACATTGTAGAGAAGAGAACGCGCTCGTAGTTATCAATGAGCTGGTCTGATGTCTCGAGCCCTGCGAGGTAGCTTCTCTCGTAGCGTCTGCTCTTTAAAGCGATCTCGGATTTGGAGAGAGTCTCGTTAGCCATCTTGCTCGCTTCCAGTCTCTCTTTGAAGAGCTCCTTGATCTGCTCGTCGATCTCTTCAATTCGTTTTCCTGCCTGTTTCTGTGTCATGTTCTTTTCCTCCTGACAAATTAAAAGCCCCACAGTCTTGTTCACTGCGGGGCCCTATAATCTACGTAAATCAAGCTATTTATTTACATGCAGTGAACTAATTACCCCTATTCGTAAAGGCAAAAAATGAAAAGTCACGCCATGTAAATGCAAAATTAGTCATGCCGCAATTATATACCACATTTTTGATTTGTAAACCTTTTTCTGTGCAAGTCTGCGAATAAATGCCCAACAATTATCGTTAAGCATCACGAAAAACAGAGCCTCTGAAAGTGACTTGCGGTTATGATATAATCTTCCTCTATGAAGATAAGAGTGTTTACAGCAATCCTTGTTTGCAAGATCGTAAGATGCCTGGCGAAGCTTTTCGGGCGCGGCTCGAGCCTGCCCGGCAAATTTGCCCTTAAGATCTGTCCTGACATTCTGTCGCACCTTGAGCTGCCGGAATTATCCATAGCTGTCACGGGATCCAACGGCAAGACGTCCACTGTCGAGATGATCGCCCATGTGCTTACGAGCAACGGGCTTAAGGTCGCTTATAACAAAGAAGGATCCAATCAGATCGAAGGCGTCACGACTTTCCTTATCGGTGATTCGACCATGAAGGGCAAGGTAAAGAGCGACGTAGTCCTCCTTGAGGCAGACGAGAGATATGCAAGACACACATTCAAGTATTTTCATCCCAAGTTTTTCGTAATAAACAATCTTTACAGAGACCAGATGACCCGCAACGGCCATCCCGAGTGGATCAAGAGCATTATCGGCCAGGCCATCTACGATGACATGACCTTGATCTTGAATTCCGATGATCCGCTGGTCGCAAGCTTCGGTAAGGACAGGGAAGGCACGATCTATTTCGGTGCAGGGATCCTTCCGGGCGACACCCTGATCCATGAAGGCATCTACGATGACGGCAAGTATTGCCCCATCTGCAAGAAGCCCATGAACTACGAGTATTACCATTACAATCACATCGGCAAGTTCAAGTGCACGTCCTGCGGCTTTGCAAGACCGAAGATCGACCACAGGCTTACCGCTACAAATGAGAAGGACGGCAAGGCTTCTATCACTATCGATGACAAGTATGAGATCCCTGTATTCTTCACGGGCATCTACCACTGCTATAACACTCTCGCAGCTTTCACGGCGACGACCGCGTTGGGCATTGAGCCCGGGAAGGCCGCAGAAGCTTTGGGCGGATATATCCTTAAGTCAGGCCGTATCTCTGATTTTACATTGGGCAAGGCAGAAGGAAGGCTCCTTCTTTCAAAGCACGAGAACTCTGTATCTTACGACCGTTCGATCGATGTCGTTGTCGGCGACAAGCGCAGGAAGAGTGTCATGATCATTGTCGATGCTATCAGCCGCAAGTACTACACTTCGGATTCGAGCTGGCTGTGGGATATTAATTTCGAGAAGTTCAAGGATGCTGACATCGACAAGATAATCCTTGCGGGTCAGTACTGCGACGACCTTGCGATAAGGTTTGACTTGGCAGGCATCGACAGCGGGAAGGTAAAGGTCTTTGAGACCGTTCCTGAAGCTGCTGAATTCTGCAAAGACCTTGATTCGTTCCTGTACGTCATCACATGCTTCTCCGACAAAGAGAAGATCCTCTCGATCGTGACAAGGAGGGAACTCGCATGAGCGTTAAGATCCTTTACCTTTATCCCGATTTTATGAGCCTATACGGCGACAACGGCAACGTCAGGATCCTCGAAAGAAGGCTTGAAGACCAGGATCTTACTGTTGAGATCACAAAGAAGACCATCACTGATGATCTGAGCTTCGAGGGCTTTGATTTTGTCTATATGGGTTCCGGCTTTGAGTCCAACAGGAATCTTGCAGCTGCCCACATGAATAAGTTTAAGGACGGCTTCGTAAAGGCCGTTGATGACGGCGTGCCGATGCTCTTTACAGGCAACAGCTACGATATCTTAGGCAAGGGCATTACCGCTTCTGACGGCACATTCATTGAAGGTCTCGGTATATTCGGTTACACATTCAAAGAGCAGCTCGAAAAGCGCTACACAGGCGACGTGATCCTGGAAGATCCTGAGACCAAAGAACGTTATGTGGGCTTCGTTAACCGCGCGGGCACACCTGACAATGAGGACGGCCTGATCTGCGACGTTATCAAGGTCATCGGCAGCGTTCCTGCTAAGAAGGATATGGCCCGCAAAAACAACCTGCTCGGCATAAGCCTTATCGGCCCCGTGCTCCTCAAGAACCCGAAGATAGCCGAAGGTATCGTCGAGACTATCTGTAAGCGTGCCGGCGCGGAGTATAAGAAAATAAGCTATCCGCGCTCCGAGAGAAGCCATGAGAAGACATTAAAGGCGCTGCTCGAAGCCCAGGCTTGATTCCCTTTTATTTTATTTAAGTCAGTTTTATGGTATCCTTTCTACTTGGGAGGATAGGTATGGCTGATACAATCAAATGCCCTAATTGCGGGGCCAATCTCACACTTAATGCTGATACGCAGATGCTCGACTGCCCTATGTGCGGCGCTTCATTTGAGCCTTCCAAGCTTGATGTAGGCGTCGGTGAACTTGACGGCGGCAGCACAGCATATTCTGCACAGGAAGCAAAACCTGCAGAGCCTTCGCAGCCTCAGGCTGAACAGGCTCAGGGAGCACCGGAACAGACGGAATTTATCTGTAACTCATGCGGCGCGAAGCTCGTAACTGATTCTCATACTGCAGCGACATTCTGCGCTTTCTGCGGATCTCCGGCACTTGTCGGCAAGAGGCTTACGGACACGTTCCAGCCTCAGTTCATGATACCGTTCAAGTATTCGAGAGAGTCTGCCGAAGAGGCCTTCGTCAAGTGGGCCGGCAAGGGTAAGTGGACACCGTTCGGATTCGTTTCAAAGAAGAACGTAGCCAAGATGACGGGACTTTATGTACCGTTCTGGCTTTTCGATATCAAGGCAACGATCGACGCACAGGGAACAGGCGATAAGGTAAGCTACAGTGGCAGCGACCAGATCACAGAGACGTTCGAGTTCGAGCGCAAGGCAAATCTGCGCTGGTCACATGTCCCGCTCGACGGTGAGACCAGAGTCGACGATGCTCTCATGGAAGCGATCGAGCCATTCGACTTCAAGGGACTGATCCCTTACGATTACAGATATCTTCCGGGATTCTATGCCGACAGATACGACCAGTCACCGCAGGATCTTGCGGCACGCGCGACGAAGCGCGGCATGGAAGGTATCGACAAAGCTATTAAGGACTCCTTAAAGGGCAAGTACGACAGATACAGGATCAAGAAGAACATGAGCAAGATCAACAGCATGGATGCTTACTATGCTCTGCTTCCTGTATGGTTCCTTTCTTATAAATACCGCAACAAGTTCTACTACTTCACTATGAACGGTCAGACGGGCGAAGTTGCCGGCACGGTACCGGTAAGCCCTGTAAAGAAAATGATGTTCTTCTTCATCGTTCTGGGCATTTTGGCTGTTATCACAAGATTCGTCTTGGGACTTATCATGAGGGGGTTCTGGGGATGAGCGAAATTGATAATAATCTGATTGAGAACAGCGGTAAGATCAACAAGACAAAACTCTCGGTATTCAGCGAGCTTAACGGTGCCTCCATCGGCGTAGGCATCGGTCTTATCTGTATAATCATCGCAAGCATTACATTCTATATCTTCATGAACCTGTCACCGGCGAAGACCGTTAAGGTCATTGATGATGCGGATCTTTTCACGAGTGAGGAATACGATGCTATCGAAGACGCTGCAAAGAAGCTTTCCAAGGAGAAGGATATCAGCGTTGTTATTGTCACGACCAGAAATAAGGGAAGGAAGTATTCCAATTCTGATGAGGATGAGAAGCGATTTGCCGAAGATTTTTACATGGATCATGTAAAGACCGTTCCGCTTCAGAATAACTCCGGAGTATGCATCCTTGTCGATGTCACTTTGGACGAACCCGGTCAGAGATTCTTCTGGCTCTATACTTACGGTACGGCTCATTTTGCAGTCGATGATGACCAGTGCATGAGCATCTTCAGAAGATATTCATCCATGCTTGGCAGCGGTGAATACGGAACAGCCATTGAGTTCATTACGGAAGACCTGGATGATTATAACTACCAGTCTTATGCTGCGATCGTATTCTTTACGATCGTCATTCCTGTCGGACTCTCTTTTGTTACGACACGTGCGGCTTCACCTAAGAGAAGACTCGACAGAGTTCCTGCGATCAGCACTTATACAGGTGACAACAATAACGTCGTTGAGAGGCACGATAAGTTCCTCAAGAGAAAAGTCGTACACATGTCCGACGGCGGCGGAGGCGGCGGTTTCTCCGGTGGCGGCTTCTCCGGCGGCGGTGGAGGTTTCTCCGGTGGCGGCGGAGGCGGTTTCTCCGGCGGTGGCGGCGGTCGCTTCTGATGTGTTAGAATATCGCGGAATTACAAATAGCGAAGGATTTTTATGATCAGTATTGTCGTGCCTGCCTACAACGAAGGCGAACACATCTACGGGAATCTCAAGATAATAGATGAAGCGCTTAAGGCGTTTTGTTCTGACTATGAGATCATCGCAGTCAACGACGGCAGCAAGGACAATACAGGTGAAGAGATAGCCCGCGCAGCAGCTGATTTTCCTGCCATCAAGGACTTCGGTTATGATGTTAACCGCGGCAAAGGCGGCGCTGTAAGCTGGGGCGCGGTAAACAGCAAGGGTGATGTCGTCGGCTTTATCGATGCTGACCTGGATCTTTCTCCGAGCCTGATTCCGGGCTATGTTGAAGCATATGTTTATGCAGGCGCTGATGTCGTTATCGGCTCTAAGATGCACAAGGATTCCAAGCTAGAATACCCGTTCAAGCGTAAGGTCGTTTCCTTCTGCTACTTCATCATGCTCAAGGTATTATTCGGCCTCAAGTGCCACGATACGCAGACGGGCCTCAAGCTTTATAATGGGGACCTCATAAGAGAGATCGCCCCGTTAAGAAAGATCGAAGGCTATGCCTTTGACATCGAGCTTCTGGCCTTGGCATCAAAGAAAAAGGCAAAGATCATCGAGATGCCCGTCGTTTTGAACTATTCCAGAGGCGAATCCTTCGGCAGGATCAAGTTCAAGGATGTCTGGAAAATGTTTACGGACACCTGGAAGATCTGGTGGAACTTAAGGATCCGCAAGACTTATTTCAAGTAATCTCAAAGCCTGTTTCAAGTTTGGAACAGGCTTTTTTGATTTATAAGGCTCAAGACAGATTGCCACATTTTTTTAGGCAAACCTGCTTCGAATTGTAATAAATTACATAGGATAAAACGGAAGTGTTTTGATATACTTAGAAACGGTGAAAAAACCAGCTTTGATATTATCAAAGCTCGAAAGGGATAATCAGGAAGTGACGATAAATAAGAGGATTACGGAATATACGCTCGTGAAGGAATTATTCGTTCGCGGGCAGGACATTATTCTCAGTCCCAAGACCAAAGTGCTTAAGACATTCATGCAGCACGGTGAGACATCTGTGTATGCACACAGTCTCGCTGTAGCTAAGTACAGCCTTCTTTTCGCGCGATTCCTCGAGAAGACCTTCAAGATGAAGCTCGATAAGGACAGCATTGTAAGAGGCGCGCTTCTTCACGACTATTTCCTTTACGACTGGCACGAAATGGGTAAAGGCAAGATAACTCACGGCCTTACACATCCCCGTAAAGCGATGAATAATGCTGACAGAGACTTCGGCCTTAACGATCTCGAGAAGGATATCATACTTAAGCATATGTTCCCGATCACACCCGTTCCGCCGAAGCACCGCGAGAGCTTTATCGTTGATATTGCTGATACATGGTGTGCTATCTGCGAGGCTTTGAAGATCGATATCTCTTCTTTTGTCATCCGCCGCGTTAACTTCCATATCGCACTTGCAAATGGCAGATTTACTCTCGGAGAGAACGTCACAAATCTCGTTTCTCTTGTTAAGCCGGAGTTTGCAGCAGAGGCTTAAAGTCTTTATACTTTCGGTATGCGTATCGAGAATCTCACAACATTGATCTACATTACCAGAGGCAGCGGCTGTCTCTTTATCCGCAAGACCAGAAAAGGCGACATGAACCTCGACAAGTATCTCGGTATCGGTGGCCACTTCGAGTCTGACGAGACTGCCGAGGAGTGCGTTTTAAGAGAACTCTCTGAGGAAGCAGCCATTCCTTTTACGGCGCTTAAAGAATTCAGCTACAGAGGCCTTATCACATTCATCTCATCCGAGTATCCGACTGAGTATATGCACGTATTCAGTGCGGCCGTTGACGAAGACTATGAGCTCCCGGAGCGTGCCTGCGATGAAGGCGAGCTTTGCTGGGTACCTCTGTCAGAGATAGACAAGCTCCCCATCTGGGAAGGCGACAAGATAATGTTCGACTATCTTTTTGGAAGCCACAAGGACTCGGGATTTTTTACCATGAAGTTCAGATATGAAGGCGATAAGCTCGCGGAACATTGGGAGAAGAGCTGGTAAAATCTATGTTGCCTAATCCGCATGATCTGTGCTATATTACCCATGAAAAATCTTTAGAAAGGCGGCTCTCATATGCATTGGATAACACCTAACATTCAGCTTATGTTCGGTTCCATCAAGGTGTCCTATGGGAGAAGTCTGCCTGTTTGTAGGAAATAACACCTTAAATTCTTTTGCAAAAACGATGACTTCTCCTTGATCAGAATGATTAAAGGAGATTTTTTATTTATGTCAAAACTTAATATCAAAAAACAGTTGAACCTGCTTTATATATCGAACTTCCTGTTCAATATTCCGATCGCCGGAGCGGCATGGGTATTGCTCCTGGTGTCAGACGGATATTCGCTGATACAGGTCGGGATCGCGGAGACGGTATTCCATATCGTAAGCCTTCTTGCGGAGATCCCTTCAGGTATGTTTGCTGACGTCATGGGTCGCAAGAAGAGCCTTATCGTGAGCTGCGTTATGACGATGCTCTCGGCGGCCGTCAGAGGCTTTATACCGGGCTTTGCGGCTGTGTGTGTATCGGTAGGCTTTGCGGCGCTGTCTTATAACTTCATCTCGGGCAGCGACAGCGCGCTCGCGTACGACTCGCTGGCAGAAGAGGGCCAGACCTCTAAGTACGATAAGTACATATCAACGCAGACCGCGATCTACAGGATATCGAACGGCATCGCGACATTGTTCGCCGGTGTGGCTGTAATAATGGGAACCAGAAACGCGCAGATACTCTCGTTCGGTATCTCGCTGGTCAACCTGATATTCCTTTTGTTCCTGCACGAGAACAAGGTTATTTTGAAGAAAAGCGGCGATTCGTTGGGAAAGCGCATTTCTGACGTATTCAAGGGCAGCGTTGGATTTTTGAAGGGGAATAAGACTGTCGCAGGTCTCATCTTCAGGAACGCGCTTGTCGGAGGCATCGACGTGCTGCTCCTGTTCTTCCTGCAGGCCAAGCTCCCGATGACAGGGATCCCCGATTGGAGTCTTGGACCGTTGCTTTTCATAATGTCCATGGGCGGTATCTTAGGTGCTCTGACAGCAACGAAAATAAAGAAAACGACACTCGGGAAATTATTCGTCTTCTGCATTCTTCTGGCCCTGATCGGCCTCGCAAGTGAGTTTACCGGCATCTGGTATGTCATGACGTTCGGAGGCCTTTTGACGGCCTTCGCCGATGACCTTTTGCAGATAAGGTCTGACATTGCACTGAATCAGATGGTGCCCGCAGAGCAGAGAGCGACACTGATGTCTGTCAATTCATTCTGCTTCTCATGCATAATGATCGTGATGTCGCCTCTGGCAGGCGTTATCTTCTCGCTGTGAGGGGAGTGATGGGCGCTTGGCACTGTGAAAATGCCTGCTTCCCCCAAAAATACGATTTTTCGCAAGATTGGGGGAAAAACAAGCCGGATTTTCTCCCCAAAACTGTCATTTTTGGATATTTGGGGAGAAAAACTCACAGAATTCCCCCCCAAAAACTAATTTTTCCCGAAATATCGGGGGAAAATATGAAAGAATTTCCCCCAAAAACTCAAATTTTCGAGAATTTGGGGGAAAATATGAAAGATTCCACCCCCAAAAACTCAAATTTTCGAGAATTTGGGGGAAAGCACCGTTACCCGGGAACAGAATTTCTTTGCAAAAAAATAACCCCGGCAACAACAGGCGGAAGGCCGTAGTTACCGGGGTTGTTTATGCAGTTACTTTACTGGCTGTCACGAAAGATCTGAAGCATATCCTCTTCGTTGAGAACTCTTGCAGATCCCATCTCGCCGCCGACGCCTACTGCGCACTTGTGAGCCATAAGTTCAAGATCGCCGTCAGCTACTGTTACGCCCAATTCGCGGAGGTTCGTAGGCATCTTGATGGCGCGGTAGAAGTCCTCCATTGCCTCGATGCCCTTGAGTGCGATCTCTTCATCCGTGCCTTCATTTGCAACGCCCATAACATTGATGGCGAACTTCTTGAAGCGCGGCAGACAGTTCTTATAAACGTATCTTGCCCAGCTGCCCCAGATTGCTGCAAGGCCTGCACCGTGAGCTACATCGTAGAGTCCGCCAAGCTCATGCTCAAGCTTATGTGTCATCCAGTCACCGCCGTCATTGCCGCAGCCTGTGAGTCCGTTGTGCGCAAGGCTTCCTGCCCACATTACTTCAGCGCGTGCATCATAGTTGTTAGGGTCGTCACGGAGGATGACCGCATTATCCTTAACGGTGCGCAGGAGACCTTCTGCGAGAGCGTCTGTGAGTTCCATGTTGCCGCCGTTGGTGAAATATCTTTCCATTGTATGCATCATGATGTCTGTGCATCCGCATGCTGTCTGGTAGTCAGGCAGTGTCATTGTGAGCTCAGGGTTCATGATGGCGAACTTAGCGCGAGAATAATCGCTGCTGTATCCGCGCTTTACGAGGCCTTCTTCCTTGGTGATGACAGAAGAATCGCTCATCTCGCTTCCTGTAGCTGCCATTGTGAGGATTACGCCTAACGGGAGGCAGCCTTTTGCCTGACGCTTATAATCGTAGAAATCCCAAACATCGCCTTCGTTTGCTACGCCGTATCCGATAGCCTTGGCTGAATCGATAGCGCTTCCGCCGCCGACTGCGAGAAGAAAATCTACGCCTTCTTTCTTGCAGAGTTCGATGCCTTCGTAAACGAGACCCAAATGAGGATTCGGAACCGCGCCGCCTAAAGTTACATAGCTGATGCCTGCTTCATCGAGCGTGTCAGTTACCCTCTTTAAAAGGCCTGAACGGACGACGCTTCCGCCGCCGTAATGGATGAGGATCTTTGTCCCGCCGAATTCTTTAATGAGCTCGGCAACCTTGGATTCAGTGCCCTTCCCGAAAACTACTTTTGTTGGGGTGTAATACTTGAAATCGTACATACTGTCACGCTCCTTTCTCAGATACTAATATTTAAACATAAGCGCGGTATGCTTACTTTCAATAATCGTTTATTTTTTGTCGCATTACCGACCAAACGTTGTGCCTTGAATATAGCAGTTTATTTATTTAGAATTAAACCCGTTGAGTGCTTTTCCGCGTGCTTTTATGCGCCAAATAAGCAGGAGGATAATATGAGAATAACTAAGAGATTAACTGCTGTTATCTTGATTATGGCGATGGCTTTGTCCGTTGTTTTAACGGGCTGCGGCTCTTCAGATTCGCGCCTGTCGATGCGGGTCTCGATTGATGGACATCAGTTCTCACCGGGTTGTAAGGTAAGCGATATTCTTGATGCAGGTTTCACACTCGCCGATACCGATCATGTCAGCACCATGATGAAGGAGTCTCCCGTGATTCCGGCAAGAACTGTTGTCACGAGCGGCCTTTATATTTTCAAAAACGGTGAGCCTTCACATGTGGAGATCTTTGTATACAACAAGACGGTTAACGATCTGGATCTTAAAGATTGCAACGTTTATGAATTCAAATACGATGCCGGCATTTACGCACAGGATGCTTCCGACGACAACTGCCTCAAGGTTTTGTTTAACGGCATAGACATGCGTTTTACCGACAGGAAGAAGGTAATAGAAGAACTTGAGAATCAGGGCTTCAAGTTTAAGGAAGACGAGAAGACGGATTTCTTTAAAGACGGCGATGCATATTCCACATATATCATCTCGGCTACCAATACTGCAGGGCATTCGCTTGACGTGACCAACGATTACAACTATGAATCCGGCATGAGATTTGTTAACGGCTTCGAATGCAAGCTTAAGGTCAGCTACGACACGAGCGATGCCTGAATCAGCGGTAAAGAATAGAGAGTAACATTGTTACAAAGCGCGTTTTTTCAAGGTCCGGAAGGCATTTTCCGGATCTTTTGCTTCTTCCGGGAAAATGTTTACATTTTTAATCTATTGCTTTAATTTTTCTTTTTAATATACTGAATATACTAAAGTGCATTTAGAGGTGGCTATGAAAAAGAACGAACGCAAAGATCTTGTTACCAACATCTATACAGCAGATCCTTCTGCACACGTATTTAACGGCAAGATCTACATCTATCCTTCACACGACGAAGACCTCGATATTCCTGAAGATGACGACGGCGAACAGTACGTCATGAAGGATTATCACATTCTCTCCATGGATTCGCTCGACAGCGAGTGCGTGGACAACGGTGTCGCAATCAGCGAGAACGACATTCCGTGGGTTTCCAGACAGCTCTGGGCTCCTGATGCGATCTACACAAACGGCAAGTATTATCTCGTTTTCCCTGCAAAGGACAAGGACGATATCTTCAGGATCGGCGTTGCTGAATCCGATTCACCTGTCGGCCCTTTCAAGCCGCAGGATAACTACATCCAGGGCAGCTACAGCATTGACCCCGCAGTCCTCTTAGACGATGACGGCAGGATCTGGTGCTACAACGGCGGTCTCTGGGGCGGCCAGCTCGAGATGTGGCAGTCCGGCTCATTCAATCCTTCTGAGCACCGTCCTGAGGGCGATGAGAAGGCTTTGGGACCCTTGGTCGCTGAGTTTACTCCTGACATGACAGCTTTTAAGGCTGCTCCTAAGATGATCACCATCCTCGACGAGAACGGTGAGCCCATCAAGGCTAAGGATGAAGACAGAAGATATTTCGAAGATCCTTGGATGCATAAGTTTAACGGCAAGTATTATTTCTCATACTCAACAGGCACGACACACTACCTCTGCTATGCTGAGGGCACTTCGCCTGAAGGCCCCTTCACATACAAGGGAAGGATCATGGAGCCTGTTATCGGATGGACAACACACCACTCCATCGTCCAGATCGACGGCGAATGGTATCTCTTCTATCACGATGCAAAGAGGTCCGGCGGATGCTCACACAAGAGAAGCGTTAAGTTCACTAAGCTGAACATCGCTGAAGACGGAACGATCGAGAAGATCTACCCCTACGATCACGAGTGATCAACTACTGATGAATTCATTGCCGCCTTGCGTTTTCGCAAGGCGGTTTTGATTATAAGGAGGTGAAATATGAAGAAGTCCGTAATCGCAATCATTATTGTCTTTGCAATGCTGCTTTCATCCTGCGGTACACAGACAAGCGGCAGGAAAAAAGTTGACGATGATGATGTAGAAGTCGAAGAAGAGGAAGAGACAAAACGCAAGAAAGAAGAAACTTCCGAAGAGACAACCGAGGAAACGACCGAAGAGACTACTACGGAAGAGACCACCACCACAAAGGCATCCATGACCATCGATGAGATCTACGATGTTCTCAAAGCAGCCGGCCAGGATGAAGGCTACAAGACAAGCAACAAGACTGATACTGAAGGCGAACTGCTTAATGTTACAGGAAATGTGAGCTTCGTTCCTTATTACTGCTGGAGCGTATACGAATTCAAGCCTGATTCTGAGATCCTTCCCCAGCTGGTCGTAGGTGCTGAATTCACTTTCCCGACATCTGACACCGAATCAACTTCAGACACAGTCGCCGCAATCAACGGACGCTTCGTTCTCACTTTGTATGAGGTGGATGAAGAGGTTAAGGAATACAATTATCAGGCACCTTATACTATTCCGACTGCCCAGGCAGTTTATGATGCTTTCGTAGGGCTTGATCTTTAAGCGTGATTGATAACTGAATAACTGAAGGAGCTGTATCAGAAGATGCAGCTTCTTTTTTTGCCCTGCCCGAAAATGCATTATAATTGTTAATATAATTTCCGGCCGTGAGGGGATATCAAATGATCGACAATTACATGAAAGTTAAAGGCATCAAGGCCTACGCAAAAGATTTAGGCAGGCTCGATTACTCTAAGAAGGATCCTG
>JAEFBB010000064.1 GCA_016292215.1 Saccharofermentans sp.
AAGTAGTCAAAGAAGATGATCCCTGGTACGAATCGACCAGGTTCGAGCTTTCACAAGACCTGGAACAGTACAACTGTATTGCTGGAGCGTACGAACTGTGTTCAAGCACTGACAAAGTGTTTTACTTATATTGCTTTAGCAAAGACGGTTGGGCCACCACTACAACAGTCATTGATGCTTATGATTTTGATGGCAATATGGTTAGCCGTACGTATGTATCGTATCCGGATGAAGTCACAATTACTAATATCGAGGCAGTGCACGCGGATCCTGAAGGGAAAACTATAAGTGCGGTTGTTGAATTTTATACTGATACTTCCTATGGTCCTGCGTTTATAGATATTGATACAGAAACCGGAAAAACATCAAACATGAAGGAACTCATAAATTTTAAAACTAAGCCGATAATAAAAGATCACGCTTTTATGATGTTTTCCAATGCCGGTGCGTATGATTTGGTTTTTTCGTTGATCGGACGCTCCGGCGGAACCAAAACGCCATATCAATTGTTATTATTCAAGGACTCAGAGTTTGTTTGTGAACTTGATTGTTCGGCTACGAACGTCAGAGATTTATATTTTGGTTTTTCGGTAGACGAATCCGCAAATTCCTTGTATGTAGCAGGGCTTGAAGATAATGATAACGTGAGTGTTGAATTCGATTTGAGCACCGGGGCACTTAAGAGCGAAAAGTCTTTTATGGAGATGAGTGATAACGAGGTTAATTTCTCGGACTATACTGCAACTTCTGATGGCGATATGTGTAAGATGGATTCGCTCGGAAATATCATGAAGATCGATATTAGTTCCATGACTCCTAAGACGATGGTTGATAACGACTGGTACAATCCGCTTTTTTTACCGGTAACCATAGGCGACGATACTTTGGAAGATCGTTTTTTTGATTCGGAGATCTTAAGTTGTAATGAAGAAAGAACTGTCATCCATGAAATGGATATTTCTTTTTATGGAATGAATGATTATAGCCGTCGTGAATATATTACGGTAATTTCGAAGACTGATAAGAATCCTAATGCAGGTAAAGAGATCATCGAATTGGCGCTTCCTCCTAATTCGGTCATGTCAGAATATCTGGCTAAATCTATTTATGAGTTTAACCAATCAGACAATGAATACCTGATCAGAATATGGAGCAAGAACGATGCAGGATTAACAATAGGCAGAACACTTGTAACTGTCAGCGAGGACGACCAGAAAATATTTGAGATGATCCAGGACCTTAAAGGCGATGACGCCCCTGACATTGCCATCAGCATCCAAAAGAATTATGCAATGCGCGACGATGTCTTTATGGACTTGACCGGATTCCTTGATCAGGAAATCTTGGACAAACAGTTTAGTAATATCATCGAAGCCGGAAGGATAGACGGCAAGCTGTATTTTTTGCCTGTAACATTGGAGATAGAAGGACTTGTTACAAATGTGGACATCATAAAAGACGGTGCAGTCGGAATAACTTTTGATGAATATGACAAGATGAAAAAAGATTATTTGTATGGTTATTCGCCATATGATTATCCGGACTCAACATCCTTTAACAGAAACTCATTTATTCTTTCTTGTATAGATACTAAGAGCGCCATCGAAGGCGAGAGTGTTAACTTCGGTACGGAACAGTTCCGCGCCACTATCGAATACGCAAAAGATAAGTTTAAGTATGAGGATGAAGCCAGTACGCCGAAAGAATTTATACAAGACTATAACCGGAACAGAGGCGAATGCTATTACAAAAAGATGAGTTATTATCTTGATTTTGTACATGCCTGCTATAGATCTAATGAAAACTACAGGATCATCGGAACACCTTCCGTAGATGCATCCGGTCCGAGATTCAAAGCTCTTGAGACGATATCCGTTTCCGCTGAAACAGACGTTGAGGAAGGCTGCAAAAAGTTTATTAATTATCTTTTCTCCGGCGCTGCTTTTGATTCCGAAGAATGTGATTTTTGGGAGATAGTAACTAATAAGGAGATCATGGCCAGGAACATTGATTATCTGACGATCCGCAACAACGATGCATATGAGGCTCTCGTGCTGGCGAAAAGGAGCGGCGCCATAATGCAGACTGCAGGTGCTGAAAAGGCATTTGGTGATAAGATTGCGACAGATGAAATGCGTGACAGTTTCCTAAACAGCATGTCAACGATATCAACCTACTATTACGAAGATCACAAGATCGTAGAGTTCGTGCTTGAAGAGATCGCGCCTTATTATGCCGGTGACAGGACGCTTGATGAGACAATAACTGTTTTGGATGACAGAGTCACGCGTTATGTCAGGGAGATGTAAACGGTCTTAAATCTCAGGCTACGCCTAAGATCCTTAGCAGGCTTGCGGTAAATACATACAGGAAATCGATCATGCCGGCTGCGAGTACGAGTACCAGCCAGACACGCTTAACGCTGAATTTCTTATTCTTGCGGAGCTCATCGTGAAGAGGGGTAGTAATGTTCTTGAACAGAATTACCTTCCTCTTGGTGAGTCTTCCGACAGTGATCTTCAGGATCGAGATTCCGCCGTCACAGAGGAAGGGGAGTCCGATGATGAAGTAAAGAAGCGGAACACGGCAGTAGATCGCGAAGAAAGCTATGAAGAAGCCAAGAGACCTTGAGCCTGCGTCGCCCATGAGCATTTTCGAAGGGTGGAAGTTATAAAGCAAGTAGGCAAGGATAGTAGGAATGAATGTGATCGAGACAAGGATAGCATTGTCATCGATCAATGAGTCAGCCATAAATGCGAGAAGGAATGTCGTGAATACACCGAGAAGCGAGAGTGTGCCGGACAGGCCGTCGATTCCGTCGGTGGCATTGGTTGCGTTGATAGATACGATGAAGAGGATAACCGCGAGAACATAGAAGAGCACGGGGTTAAGGTCGAAATATGTGCCTGTGATCGCGATATATACGCGTGTGCCGAAGAAATGAACGCAGATAAAAGCTGCGACCAGGGATACTGCTACGTCAAGAGCGCCCTTGATATATTCATTCCAGGGATTCTTGGATCTGTCATCGAGCCAGCCCGTTACCATCTCGGCAAGGACTGCAATAAGACCTAAGCCCAGACCTGTTACAGCGTTGCCGCTCTCAAAGAAGCCCTTTTCGGAAGTGACGGGGTCAATGATGAAGCAGATAACAGCTGAAATGATCAGGAAAACCAGGATAAAGTAGAAGCCGACACCTGTAGGTTTGCCGACATTGACCTCTGAGCCCTGGGCAAATTTACGGCCGCGGTCGTGGCCTAAGATCAACTTCTCACCCGGAAGGAATCTGAGAAGAATCATTGTAATGGCAAAGCCAGCAACACAGCCGATAGCCATTTTGTAGATAAAGTCCATTAAAACCGCCCTCGCTCAAAAGGTTTTTGCGTCGAAAAGCATTATACCGCACTATTATATATAAGAAAAATGTCAAATCATTCAATATTTGGTCGGGTTTTACTCGTAGTAGTTAGCCAAATGTGTTAACATATTTTCTTGTTATAAGGAGTATGAACATATGGATTACAAAGATTTAATCGCTTCAAATTTATCTGATTGTACCGGTCTGGACAAGGCTCAGGTATTTGGTCTTATCGAGATCCCGCCCAAGCTCGAGCTTGGAGATTATGCTTTTCCTTGCTTCGTTCTGGCCAAGACCCTTCACAAGGCTCCGCCCATGATCGCTAACGAGCTTAAGGAAAATCCCGAGCTTATTAAGGGCTTTGACGGTGCTGTTACCGTTGATACGGCAGGTCCTTACATCAACTTCAGGATCGACAAGGGTATCCTTGCCAGGAATGTCGTATCTGAGATCATCGAAGCAGGCGACCAATACGGCAATAAGAACATCGGTGAGGGTAAGAACGTCATTATCGAGTTCTCATCCCCGAATATCGCCAAGCCTTTCCATGTAGGCCATGCATTTACGACGATCCTCGGCAATTCTCTGTCGAACATCTATACAAGACTCGGCTATAACGTCATCAGATTCAATCACCTGGGCGATTACGGCACACAGTTCGGTAAGCTCATTACTGCTTACAGACTCTGGGGTGACGAGCAGGCCATGCAGGATAACCCGATCGACGAGCTCACCAGGATCTATGTCAAGTTCCACGATGAGTGCAAAGTAAGTGAAGAGCGCGAGAAGGAGCTTGAAGATACAGCAAGAGACAACTTCAGAAAACTCGAAGAAGGCGAGGCTGAAGAGGTAGCACTCTGGAAGCGCTTCAGAGACTTGAGCCTTGAGGTCTTTGAGAAGACCTATAAGAGAATGGGCATCAAGTTCGATAACTATAACGGCGAGTCATTCTATTCTTCAAGGATCCCCGCTGTTGTTGAGATGCTCGAAGAAAAGGGCCTTCTTGAAGAGAGCGAGGGCGCCAAGGTCGTTAAGCTCGATGACGAAGGACTTCCCCCGTGCCTCGTAGTAAAGAGCGACGGTACCACTATCTATGCTTCCAGAGACCTGGCAGCAGTGCTTTACAGACATGAGAAATTCAATTTCTATAAGAATATCTACGTTGTAGGACTTCCCCAGCAGCTTCATTTCAGACAGGTTTTCGCTGTTTTGAAGAAGGCCGGATATGATTTCGCCGATGACTGCGTACATGTAGGCTTCGGACTTCTGAAGTTCAAGGACAACACGGCATTCTCAACACGTGCGGGAAATATCATAAAGCTTGATGATTTCCTTGATAAGACAACGGAGAAGACAGCTGAGATCATCAGAAAGAACAGCGAGCTCAGAGGCGGCGACATGACCGACGAGCAGATCGCTGAAGTATCTGAAGTAGTTGGCCTCGGTGCCGTTACATACACATATCTCAAGGCCGGAAGAGAGAAGGATATCTTCTTTGACTGGGACGATATGCTTGATTTTGAGGGCGATACCGCTCCTTACCTCATCTACACATATGCGAGGATCAAGTCCATTCTCCGTAAGGCTGCTGATGCGGGCGTAGCAGGCGGTTCGATCGATTCTGCCGCTAAGCTTACGGCTGAAGACGAATATGCGGTAATCAGAAGCCTTGCAGACTTTAAGGACGCTGTAGTTAAGGCA
>JAEFBB010000036.1 GCA_016292215.1 Saccharofermentans sp.
GTGTTGGAGAAGGATGTATTCGAAGGAATGGATATTGATATCGCACGCGATCTTATGGGCATATTTGATCAAAGCGGCAACCTGCTAAGTATGATCGATCTTTATGACTACATGGATGAAGAGAAATCTGAGATTCCTGTTGCATATCAGGTAATCGGATTCGCTGAATGCGAGAAGGGCATTCGTTTATATTATTCTGATCCGTATTTTGTAAGTGCATATTATTGTGATATCGATACTGAGACCGGGCGCAAGGTTTGTGACAGGCAAAAGATCGATATCAGTGCAGCCCAGGATACGGAGCGGACCGGAACTGACAAACAGTATTTTTCACTTCGCAGAGTCAATTTGATCGAAGGTTATGAAGTATTTGAGTTTGACAATTCAGACTTTACACGCACCAAGCTTGCCGTTGCAAAAGACTCTGAAATAATAACCTGCATTGATCTGGAAAAAGAGTTCGGAAAAGGTGAGGGAACAATGATTTTTAACTTGACCGGCATCGGCAATGGCAAGGCCATGTTCGGCTGCTTCGGGAAATCAGATATTTGGGCAGAGCTTGATCTTTCTACGGGAGAAGTAAGCGAGATCCCTGAAGGGAGACCGCTTCCTTATGACTACCAGTTTTCTTCTACTACGGATGGAAAAGGATACCTGACTAAGGCTACAGGCATATATGAATACGATCCGGAAAGCGGAGAAGAAAAACAAATAATCAATTTCGATAATTGTGATGTAAACCGGTATGAAAGCCAGGATGCATCAGTTCTAAGCCTTGATGATGACAAAGTAATAATCGCAAGCCAAAATAAAATTACGTCAGCATTTCTGCTTCCTTCTCCTCAGGTTATTTACACTCTTGAGAAAGCAGATAAGAATCCGAATGCGGGTAAAACAGTTATTACTGTTGCCAGCTTGAACGACGGGCTTTCATATGCTGAAGCCGAGGCGCTGAAGATATTTAATGAACAAAGCGGGGATTATTTCGCGCGATTGATCCTGTACGGACAAAGTGAGTATTCTTCAGATAGTAAAAAAACTGACGTTGATAATGTGGATCGTCAGAGATACAGCGCTATGGCTATGGTAAGCGGCAACCTGATCCTGGATATACGTTCCGGAACCGGACCTGATGTTATTCTCGGAGCTTCCCAGTCGGTCGATCTCTTGAATGACTCATATCTTATGGATCTTACTCCGTATCTGGAAAGCAAGAGATTTGACGCTTCGGTCTATTATTCGAAAATAATCGAAGCAGCTAAGATCGAGGGGAAGACGTACTATATTCCGACCGCCTTTACGGTCACGGGCATTGCCACTGACGGTTCAAGGATTGACAATGGCCAAAATGGTTTTACATATGATCAGTATGTTTCGTTCGTGAAGCAAAACCTTAACGGAGTCGAACCAGTAACACAAAAATCCACCCGCTTACATTTCCTGAATCTTTGTGTTCAGAATAACTATTCTCAGTGGCTCACAGACGGGAAAATTGATTTTAACCGGGAAGAATTCCGTGAGATAGCAAGTTTTTTCCGGGATAATATACCGGAGGGCAAAATCGAAGAACAGAATGTGTGGATCTATGGAGACGATAAGCAGGAATATGCCGGTGCTACGTTTATAGAAGATCTATATAATGTATCGATGCTTGCCGGCGCCGATTATTACGGTGATAAGATCAGGTTTATGGGTCTTCCCTCGGCTGATGGAAGAGGACCTTCTGCAAAGGTTTATGATTCCTTCTCGATTACGGAAGGCTCACCGGTAGAAGACGGTGCATATGCTTTCCTTGATATCCTGCTTAGTGAAGATGTTCAGAAACACTATATCGGGTCAATACCGGTTAACCGTGCTGCGGCTGTTTACAGATGTGAATTGATGAAGGCAGACAACCTGATCGGATATAAAAGAACTACAAGTTTTACTCCGGATCTTATAGAGGTCTCTTATCAGGAAGATCTGCGCAGGCAAGGACTTTTTGATCCTGCTACAAAACTCGATGAGATATATCTTGAGATGCTTGACAATGTCGACTCGATCATGATCCCTGATAATTCTGTGTTGATGATAGTGTCTGAAGAGATGCCGCCGTATTTCATTGATCAGAAAAATATCGATGATGTCATTTCCACGATCAACAGCAGAACGCAGGTAGTATTCTCCGAGAGATAGCTTTTATGCTGATAAGGCACCGCGCGATGTATTTTATCCTGTGTGCGATATAATAAAAACGTTACGGAAAATCTCCGTGAGAAGAACGCTGGGAAGAAATACGGGCGAAGCTATGACATTTGATACTGCTAATACGGGAAAGTATATTTTTGACGGCAGGCAGAATCTTACTGCTGACGAGTATTTGGCACTTGAGAAGGAGTACTATGCCAGGCTTAAGAGCAATCCTTCGAGCGCTTATAAAAACATGTCTTTAACCAATATCGCAGATACTGCAAATCAGGTGGCGACGTATATAATTATCGGTCTGGCAGTCATCCTTCCGCTTTTGTCATGGCTTGTATTCTTCAAAGATCTCCCGGGTTACTTTAAGCTGTTTGCGACTATCGGTGTTACTCTGACCGGAATCGGCATAATGCTTTTTGTGAAGCTGGTTTTAAGACTTACCGTAAGACAGAGGGTATATTCAGAAGCGGTTGACGCTGAGTGTATCGGGTATGCCAGATACTTTGAATCAGACAGCGGCGAGAACGCATTCCCCGATAGCGGCACACCTATGGTTTCGCCTGTTTTTACATACAGGTATGGGGGCGTCGTTTATACAGGCTGCTATGACGGCTTTGAGATTTCAAAAGACTGCTCTGTTGCACTTGGTCCTGTAAAGATCAACATCTCTCCTGAGCATCCGGAAGCTATTTATAATCAGCGTGCCCAGCAAAAGGACCTGTTCATACTGTTTGCAGTAACGTTTGTTGTGATCGGAATTATATTGATGGTTTTAGGAAACAGTTTTTAAGGAGTGATCATGGGCAATTGGAACGAATTCGAGTTTAACGAACCGTATGAGGGGGATGCTGTTGCTGAGATCAACGGTGTAGCCCTGCCTCAACAGTACATTGACTTTATGCTTCAGCACAATGGCGGAGAGGGCGATATAGGTGAGACCTGGTTTGTCTTGTATCCTTTGGAAGAATTGGAAGAGATAAATCAGGATTACGAAGTGTCAGAGTATCTGCCGGGAAAGATTATAATCGGATCCAATGGCGGCGGTGAATTCTATGGAATAGATTCTGACGGAAGATACTTTAATGTTCCGGAAACGATGGAAGAGGATTGCATCACTTATTTCGGAACGGATCTTGATATGTTGCCGGATAAGATAAATGAGTTCTGGATAGAACAGTAAATAACCGGGAGAAAACATGATCATCATCTTCGATTTTTTCGAGACTCTTCTTAACAGCCGGAGCATTGATTTTAACCTCGGCCTTAGGCAGTTTTGGGAAAGCTATTATAAGGACAAATGCCCGTTCGAAGACATGAAGGCCTACGGAGAGGAATTGTTTCAGGTGCTTTTATCTAAGCATGCTGAGGGGATCGAATATCCCTTTGTAAAAGAAGAACTGCCTCTGTTTGCGAAGAAGTTCGGCGGTGACAAATTGTCAATGAGCTTTGTTGAGGAGGCTGATTTCCTGATGCTCTGCAACGGCTTTGAATTGGATCCTGATATCCGGGAATTTATTCAGCAGTGCAGCGAAAACAATATCCCTATGTATGTGTTATCCAACAGCGGTTTCCGCGGCGAGGCGCTGATGGAGGTCCTTAACAGATTCGGGATAGGGGAATACTTTAATGAGCTCTGGTCCAGTGCGGATTTTGGAAGAATAAAGCCTTGCAAAGACTTCTTTGAGCTTGCGGTCAAGAAGGCATTGGAAGACAATCCTTCCGAAGCGCGGAAGAATATTATCTATATCGGCGATATGTATGAGACCGATGTTATCGGCGCTTATAATGTCGGGATCAGATCTCTTTGGCTTAACAAAAATAACGGGCGCGATAAAGACGGCTTGGCTACATATATCTGCACATCGGCTGACCGTTTGTTTGAGATCATCAGATAAAACTCCGTTTTTTGGGACAATATTTCCTAACGCTGTTTTCTTTAAAATCAGTGGTATTTAATTGTGCTAAAATGTCTCTGTCTGCAGGCGGGCCTTGCGGATAAATGCTTATTTGAGTGGAATAAATCATATGGAACTTTGGGATCTTTACGACAGAGAAGGTAATAAAACAGACGGAATCTGGGAGAGAAAGAACGGGAAAAATAATGATCTCCCTGAAGGAAGATATCATTTGGTATGCGACATCCTGGTCAGGCACACGGACGGTTCGTATCTTTTGACAAAGAGGCATCCCGATAAGCCTATTTGTCCGGGATTTTGGGAGCCCGGTGCAGGCGGCGCAGCGCTGAAGGGCGAGGGCCCTGAAGAGTGTGCAGTAAGAGAGCTCTTTGAAGAGACCGGACTTAGGGCAGACAGTCTTGATCTTGTCAGCAGGTCAGTCAGTGATTACAGCCATACCATTTATTTTTCATATCTGGCTATCGTACATTGCGACAAGGATTCCATTGTCCTTCAGGAAGGCGAGACCACCGATTATAAGTGGGTCGACACCAAGGGCCTTTTGGAATATGCGGATTCTGATCTTGCCATGAGACATCACGTGGAAAGATACCGTGAATATCTCAATGAGATCAGCAGGGAAGTAGATTCGTAATGAAGAAATATAAAACTCAATATGAGATGATGACGCAGGAGCCGGTGCCGCGCTTGATAATCAAGCTCGGTATTCCGACCATGATCAGCATGTTCGTCACCACCATTTACAACATGGCGGACTCATATTTTGTCGGCCGGATCAATACTGCGGCCAGCGGTGCCACGGGTGTTGTTCTGGGTCTGATGGCGATCCTTCAGGCGGTCGGATTCATGTTCGGTCACGGAAGCGGAAGCATCATCAGCAGAAAGCTCGGACAAAAGGATATCGAGAGCGCAAGGGCGTATTCGGCCACAGGCTTTTATTCTGCCCTGATCGCGGGATTCTTCTTCCTCATAGCAGGAAGCCTTTTCCTTAATCCGCTCATGAAGCTTTTGGGAAGCACGCCGACCATCCTTCCTTACGCGCGCACTTATGCCATTTGCATCCTCTGCGCTGCTCCCGCTCTTGTATCGAGCTGCGTCATGAACAATATCCTGAGATACGAAGGACGCGCCTTCTTTGCCATGATAGGCCTTACGTCAGGCGGCATCTTAAACATATTCCTTGATATGCTCTTTATGAAGAAAATGGGTATGGGCATATTGGGTGCGGGTCTTGCTACCGCGATCTCGCAGTATGTCTCATGGGCTCTGCTCCTTACAATGTTTATCCTCAAAAAGACCCAGACCTCGCTGGCGGTCAAGTATGTGAAGTTTAATGTGTCAACGCTTGGCAACATCGTGACCACGGGTCTCCCGAGCCTTGCGCGTCAGGGATTAGCAAGCCTTTCGACCATGTTCCTCAACAATGCTGCGGGTGTTTATGGCGATGCTGCGATTGCCGCGATGGCCATTACGAACAGGATCAGCATGTTCATCTTCAGCGCGGTGCTCGGTATCGGTCAGGGCTTCCAGCCGATCTGCGGATTCAATTTCGGAGCGAAGAAATATTCCCGTGTCCGTAAGG
Organism: Saccharofermentans sp.; assembly: GCA_016292215.1. Taxonomy (GTDB): domain Bacteria; phylum Bacillota; class Clostridia; order Saccharofermentanales; family Saccharofermentanaceae; genus Saccharofermentans. The sequence goes on from JAEFBB010000036.1 coordinate 5,680, forward strand.
GCTTTTTCTTTACATTGATATTCGGTACGATATTGCTCGCTACGGCTTCAGAGGCAGTCTTCTTTAATGCCTCTAAGTGCATTCAGATATTCAGGGATGATCCTGAAGTTATAGCAATCGGCACTCCTGCTTTGTGCGCGCAGTGTTTAGCGCTCGTAATTGTGCCTTTCCAGGTGTGCAACAACATGCTGTTCCAGAGTATCGGATACAAATTCAACGCGACATTCCTGTCGTCGCTTCGCAACGGACTGGTCTTCATTCCGATACTTCTGATCTTCAGCAAGTTGTTCGGACTTACCGGCATTCAGTTTGCGCAGGCAGTTGCAGATGTCATCACGAGCATCATCTGTATACCGTTTACCGTGAAGTTTTTCGCGAACACTCCAAAAGATTAGCGGGATACTGCGTAAGAATATATTGCCGCGATCACGACCAGGATTATCGTTCCCCACAACAGCAGTGCGATCGCGCCGCTTGTTCCGCCGATCATGGCAAATGCCTCGATGAGGAACAGGATACCCAGTAAGACCATCAGCATGCCCGTGAAGCGCTGGGTCTTGTTCCATGCATCTTCGTCGTCCATTATCCAGGGGAATCTTACGCCTACCCAGCCATTAGGCCTTACGGTCGGAATGACATTCCCGAGTCCTGCGAAAATGATCCCCATGAGTATCATCGTAATTGTCATGTCATTGACGGGGAACCCGAATGCTTCACAAAGCATCATACCCTGTATCGAACATGATAAAAGCGGCCATATAAACAGAACGCTCGCAAAGACCTTAGGCGACTTCTCCGCAAAGGAATGAAGCGCGATAGCCAGTATCAGCGCGAGTCCCGCGCAGATGCCCGGAAGCAGCGATATGCTCAGCATCTTGTCCGCGAATGCATCTGCTTCTCCTTCGATACTGTAATGTATCGGCAATTGGTCCGGAAGCTTGTTATATAAGATCAAACCTATTAAAAACGGCAGCAAGCTTATCACTATACATAGAACAGCCGTTAATATCCCCTTATTCCTGCTTGTCATCTGCACTATCCCCCTTCAGATCACTCAGCCACAGCATCATTTCTTCCACAACGGTCATGTTAAGGCCGTAGTAGATGAAGTTCTTTTCCTTCTTCTCGTAAATAAGGTCTGCTTTCTTAAGTACCGACAGGTGGTATGACACCGTGGCTCCGGTCATATCGAAATTAGATGCGATATCACCGGCCGACATCATGCCGCCCTTAAGCAGAGTCAGTATCCGGCGTCTTACCGGATCAGATAAAGCTTTAAACGTATCTTCAAAAGCCATAGAGCACCTATTTAGAAATTTATCTAAATAGTATGACCACAGGTCTAACTTGTCAATGATTTTTGGTATTAACCGATTTTTGTTTTCCAGCGCGAAGTGAATGGTATAATTGCTATGTCTGAGGGTGACTTCAGACAGAGATTTTTATTATGGGGAAAATATTATGAAAAGAGTAAAGATTTGTGCGTTGGCACTAAGCGCGTGCCTGGCTGCAGGAGCCATGGCAGGCTGCAAAAAGACCGAAGAAACGACTGAGCCTTCCGGCAGCGTTTTGGACACGGTAACATCCGGGAGCAGTTCCGAAGCAGAGACTGCAGAGAGCACTTCTCAAGTTGTAACATCTGAGAGCAGCTCGGAAGCTGCATCCGAAGATACATCCGCTTCTTCAGAATCAAAAGCCACATCGGGTGATACACAGGCTACAAGCGGTGACAATTCCAATGTCGCTCTCGATGCGGACCAGCAGGAATATGCCAATACTTTCATTACAAACTTTGCTGAGCAGTTTTTCTGGGATTTTGACTCTTCTACTGCAGAGCTTGACCGCTATATGGACTTTGTATATATCCATCTCAAGATCAATGCCCAGAGTGAGGTCAGCACTGCAAAGAACGGCGATGTCTCATATGAGATGTTCTCGGCAGAAAAGGCTCAGGCTGTTATCGGAAAGTATTTCGGTAAAGGCGTGAAGGATGAAGACATTAAGAAGCTTCATACTCCGCCGGAAGCTTACGGTGATTCTGCTGCAGGTCCTTATTACAAAGACGGAAAGATCTGGTATCAGCCCGGAGCAGGTGAGAGCTACAACCGTATCGGTATCGTTGAGGCCATTAAGAATAACGGCGACGGTACTTTAACCTTGAAATTCACTGTTTATGAGATCGATCTCGACACGTTTGCAACGCTCAACAGCAGCGGACTCAAAGAGTACTACAAGTTAACACCTGCCAAGGCTTCAATGGACAAGACACTTAAAAAGGTCTCTTACGGTTCAGCAGTTGTTGATGTGTCACAGTCAGGAACGTATCTCCTGAAGTCATATGATGTTGCTTGATCAGTTACTGTAAAGATTTTTAAAGGGGAATATTCAGGCTTTTTATCCATTTAGGAGGACAGTATTATGAATAAGAGGAAGATCGCGATGATGGCCGCCGGCGTGTTGTCTATTATTACGGTCTTCCTTCCTTATTATATAGTGGAAAGCGAGACTCTCATGGGAGGTATTCCCATGGTCGGAAAGTCCCCAAGGCTCCTTATAACGAATTTTTCAGGCGTAGCGATATTGGTAACGGGGCTCGTAATAATCGGTTTTGTAGTAGACAGACTGAAAAAAGGTGTAATCGTTGCATCAGCTCTTAACTTAGCGAGCTTGTTCTGGGGCTTCATTGAGATGGCGAGACTCAGGGCAAACCTCGAGACGTCAGCAATTATAGAAAATAGATACATTGAGGTCCATAGTGGCCCCGGACTGCTCATGGTGTTCGTCTCAGGAGCTGCAGTTATCGGTGCGGCGGTATGTTATGTCTGGTATATGATTAAGCAGGATGAATAAGGCAAGGCTTATTCCTTAATTCTTTTGTCAGCCAATATATCGATGATCAGAGCCCAGCGTGCTACCTGGACAGGATCTTCCTTGGGATAGAAGAAGTAAAGATCACCCTCGTGATAAAGCTCGAATCTCTTTCCGCATTTAAATTCCAAAGCGGGCAACTTCTCTACAGGAACAGTAAACTCTGTTGAAGCAGATTTATATCTGAAGCAGTCCTTATCAAGAGTCGCTGTGCCTTCTTCGTTTTTAAGAGTTTTTCCTTTGCCCGAGAAAGCTTTCATCCTGACATTTGAAGACAATGTAAGGCTGTCGATCTCCTTTTCTTCCATGGCGCGTATAGTATCGTAGTAAGCAGGGATGGTCTTAACAGGATCTGTAAAGTGATATCTTTCATCAAGAGTATGGACGACGCCGCAGGAACGGCAAATGAGCGTGTTGCCTTTGCCTGCTGTCTTATAGAGATCGCCGCAGTCTGCACAGCGGTACAAGAGCCTCTCAAGACCTGCAGCCTTATCTCTCTGGCGGTATCTGTGATTCGTAAGTAGAGATGCATCGGTATATAGAGTCTCTGCAATGATGAGGTCTAATTCTTCGCCGCTCATGGAGGCTATCTCGCTCCGTTTAAGGACTCTTTTTACTGTGATGTCAACATCGGTATTGTAAGTCCTCTTGCGCCATTTGGGCTTTACATAGTAACCGCCTTCGACCTTAACAAGGACGATATCAACATCCAGATTTTTATAGAATTCTCCGCCTTTTTCGACGATCTTGTTTGTGCGTCCGTCAGGCGAGAGACGGCCCTCGGGATATATCAATACCGGGTGGCCTTTTTTGATCAGTGATTTAAGCTTCATCGCGGATCTGAAGTCCGGCGTAAAGAGCTTTTTAGGGATAAAGCCGCAGTGCTTTACGATTGTTTTGAACAGCGGTTTGTTGCAATAGTATTCTTTTATCAGGCATGACGGATTGTTTGCAGTGGCCAGATAATGAAGGTAAGAGTAATCCTCGGAAGTCTCGTGATTGGCAAGCAAAATGTACGGCGAATCGGCTTCGTTAAGGAGTACGTCGTCGATTACGGGCTTTTTCCTTCCGATATGGAGGATCTTAACGACAGCAAAAAAGATGTCATAGTAAAGCGAAGCGGGTGTCTTATCAGTGTCCTTAAGGACGAACTTATGCATGAACCAATATATCAGCGCGAAAAGAAGCACTGACAGGATGATTACGATGACTACCAGGAGCCAAAGAGGAATGTTGCTCGACAGGAATGCCATTCCGGCCTGTCCGATAAGAACTGAAACAACGACCGAAGGAATCGCGCTGGTGGCGACCGTAAGCATGTATTTGCCGTATGAGAGCTTGGTGCTGCTTCCGTAATAGCAGATCGCGCCGAACGGGATGAACGGCATGAAGAAAAGAAGATACAACAGCAGGACTGTGTTACGGTCCTGCGCAGCTGAAGCGATCTTGTCTATCGCGCCTCGCTGCTTCTCATATGTGGAGCTCTTGTAATTAAATACGCGGACCAGAAGGAAGATAATGGTGGCGCCCAGGCAGATGCCGATATCGCACAACGGAAGAGACAGGTATATCGGATAGCTCAGGCCGCTTGAGATCTGAATGAATTCCGCGGAGATGAAGATTACTACCATCTGCAGCGCTTCGATAAGGATTACGCTGATTCCTCCTGCTACACCGTTGTTCTTGAGGATCTCACTGGCGCCTGCAGTATCGCCGTCCATATGCATCTTAAACAGAGGGACCATTATGTCCTTGGAAAAGTATATGAAAAGCAGAACAATGACCACCAGGATTATTGCCATGGAGATCCTCTCTGCGGTAAAGAATTTGTTCTTCTTGCGTCCAGCCATATATTATTAAATTATAACTCTTAATCGACAACAGGCATATAAATGCTGTTTTTACCTTTTTATAAAAATCAATCGCAAGCTCAACAGGGCGTGTGATATCATCAGGTTATGAAAAATATCACAGGCCGGGAACGGCTAAAAGAGATCAGAGGTGCATGTTTATGACATCTCATAAGGGGACTGTTGCAGGCAAAGGCAGCCTGCTTGCTTTGGCAAGGACCAAGATCTGCGGGTTCTTTCAAGGCTTCTGGGAATTCTTAAAGAGTGTCCTGTCATTGTTCAGGCTGGATTTTTGTGAAGCAATGATCTTTATCCTGTTCTGCACGATATTCACTGCTTTTGCCACCTCCATCCTGAAAAAACTGCTTTTCAGCGCGATGATGTGGGTCAGCGGACAAACGTATATCGCGCCCGTCAATGCCAAGCAGGTATTCTTCCATCCTGTATCCATTTTGCTGATGATCATATTTGCAGTCATCGTTACTTTGTTCTCTTTGTTTGAGATAGCAGGCCTGCTTCATACATTCTCAGTTGCCAAGGCAGGGTATGAGACGAATCTTACATGCATGTTCCTGGCAGGCTTCAGAGCGTGCAGGAAGGCGCTTAATCCCAGAAACTGGCCGCTCATCCTGTTTGTCCTGGTGTTATTCCCGCTGACCAAGATCCTGCCGCTTTCCAGCTCGACTTTTAAGCTGATCCTTCCGGGCTTTGTAAATCAGACGATCGATTACACCAAATGGCTGAATATCGTTTATAACATCGCATATCTGGCTTTGGTCCTTTTCCTGACGGTATATGTATTCTCCATCAACAGCTTTATCCTTCAGAAAGAGTCATTTTTTAAGAGCTGTTCAAAGTCTCGAAAACTCGTAAAGGGGCATTTTATCGAGATATTGCTCACGATGTTCCTGCTTACGATCATCTTGAATTTCCTTATAAATTCGATCTCGTCTGTGATCGTAGTCAACGGCAAGGAGCTTATATCCTTCTTTAAGGGTGACAGCAGCATTGTTTCCAAGTCGGAAGACGTCGGAACATATACTTATGTTTTAAGGCAGATACTAAGGAGTATTATCTCGCCCGCTATCAATAATGCTGCCATCACGGCACTGTTCTACAAGTATCTGGATGAGAAGAACGAACACCATACCCTGTCTGAAGACATTTTCAAAGTTAAGCATTATACAAAGCGGAGGACGATACTGGTTTTGGCCGCGCTCGGCGTGATGTCATTCGGAATACTTGTTTTGATGACATACAATTATTCTTATCTTATGGAAGACGTAGACAGACCGCTCGTTTGTGCCCACCGCGGTGATAACGCAAATGCGCCCGAGAATACAATGCCGGCCTTCGAGCTGGCAGCCAGCGAGAACCTGAAATGGATAGAGCTTGATGTCCACCAGACTTCTGACGGTGTCATTGTCTGCAATCACGATCAGACGCTCAAGAGAGTGACAGGGCAGAATGTGGCCATACATGACCACACTTACGAAGAATTATCTGAGTATGAACTCGGTGAATGGATGCCGGGAGATTATGATGATGTCTATATAGCGACTCTTGAGGAAGCGCTCCTGCTGGCTAAAGAGAACGACATGAATGTACAGGTCGAGCTTAAGGGACACCCGGATGACGTAAATTTTGAAGAGAACGTCCTGGAGATCATCAATAAGACCGGAATGCACGATAACGTAATGATCATTGCCCAGGATGCTTCAAGGCTCCAGCGTGTCGCCGAACTCGATCCTGAGATAACCAAGGGCTACTGCATGTTTATAGCAATGGGCGATCTGTACGATATCGAGTATACCGACAATATCACGATCGAAGAGACCTATGTAACTCCTGAACTGGTCCGTGATATGCACGAGCAGGGAATACTGGTCTTCTGCTGGACCGTAGACCGCGATGATACGGTACAGTACCTGGTCAGCTGTGACGTTGATGTAATCGGAACGGATGATCCGATCCTGATATCCGATGCGCTCGATAAGGCAGACTATACCGGAGGTTTTTCGAGAGCCTTCCATATTGTCATGCATATGATCGCGACGATGGATAAATAGTTTTCGCATACACAAAACGGATAAGGGGTATTGGTATGAATAAGATTTTCGGGCAAGTCCAAGGATTTATGCTCAAAGCATTGGAAGAAAATCTTCCTTCTGTAAAGATGTCTGACCTTGAGAAGGACGGCGCCGTCTTTTATATGAACGGAAAGAACGGGACTGAGTTTGACTGGTATGTCAACGATCACCTGCCGTGTTTCTTTATCTTTTACAATGACAAAGAGAATCTGGGAGCAGTTAAGGCCACGCTCTATACCGACTGCGGACTGAGCATTTATGTCTATGGTGACAGGGGACATGCAGAGCCCGTGGAAATGAATTATACGGTTGATGCTGATGAGAAGGAGCTTCTTAATCTGGCTGTGCTTCTTGCGAAAAATGCCGACGCAAAAAAAGTCTGGGATGACGATATCAGAAAGCTTGATTGTGAAGGCATTCCTGACGAAGAATCGGTAAAAGTATTTCTTTCTATTAAAGATGCCTTTGAGCCGATGGTAGAGCGCAAGAATATGATGAGCCAGATCGTTATGGTCTCTAAAAAGGTCCGCGAAGGCGGTTATAAGATCGGTTACGGCACGCGTGACGAGCCTGTGGATGACCGCGACAGCGGATGGTTCTTCAGTGTGGGCGATGAGACTGACGAATATATAAACGATACCGGTAATATTGAGATATGGTCGGTCAATTCTGCGCTGATGTATGAGCCGGCTCTCATGGAATTCATTACGGAACCGTATGGCACGGCCATCGTGCGTGTCTCTTCTGATAAGTTCGAACCGGATGAGCCCGGCAAAAAGATCTTTATCGAAAAGAAAAAATAACTCCGGGATATCTGTCCCAATCTTAACCAAGAGGGAAAAGTATGAGAGAACAGTCATTCATGATAGTCATTCCGAAGGACCAGTCGGTCATTGACGATCCCAACGGCTTCCTCGATAACCTGGCGGCCAGTGAGCACATAGATATCAAGCATGTTGAAATGGAAGAAGAGCGCGGACCGGCTCATATACACAAAGGACGGTAACATAACGCCTGACGACGCTTACAGGCTTATCTGATTTACATAAAAGTTACCAATTTTACTTTTGGAAAGAATATAATATTAAGAGGTTCGCTCCGAACCTTAAGTAACAAATACGCAGGAGGCTTCACATGACGATTGAACAACTTTATGCAGGAATGGACCCGCAGGAATTCTACATTGGAAAGGTTACTCAGGTTTACAGAAGTTCTTGTATTGCCCAGATCGATAATCTCACCCTGATGTCAGACAGAAGCAGATTTAATAAGTCTTTTCTTCCTAACACCATCAACTACTTCGTAATCGTTGACTCGGTCGTAGGTCTGTTCCTCGGAGAAGTATTCGAGAACAAGGCTTCAAGAAAGAGCATCTACGAGATGTCATCCGGCACGACAAAGTCCAATGACTATCAGGAGATCTGCATCGATACGATCTCTCTCATGCCTACAGAAGCTTCCAAGTTCCAGCTCGCAGGTTTCAACACCCTCGGTATCACCGATAAGGTCTACCTCGCTACTGATGAAGTATATAAGCTCTTCCTCCAGTCTCTCGAGTTTACGGGAGAAGATGAAGAACCGCTTCCTCCTTTCGCTACATATCTTAATAAGTCACAGGCTGAGGTATCCCTCAAGCCCAGCACGCTCTTCAACCGTCACCTTATGTGCATCGGCGCTACGAACAGCGGTAAGTCCACAACAGCTCTCGCTATCCTTGATAAGGTGGTTTCCACAAGACGTAAGGCTCTTATCATTGACCCTACGGGCGAGTACAGGAATGCTTTCTCTAACGACGAGATCACAAAGCTTACTCTCGGTGTAGATACGACGGTATCTCCCGGTAAGATCTCCATGGAGCAGTGGGAAAAGCTTTTCGAGACAGAGAACAGCTCACAGGGCGCTGTCCTTTCAGAGGCTATCACATCACTCCGTTACATGAAGAAGATCGGCGAGTCCACATACTACAACAAGGTAGGTGAGGACATCGAAGAGGTTCAGGAGAATATCGCTTCAGTAGGCAAGGATGATGTTGACTTCAACATTGAGCTCCTCCCTGAGCAGATCCAGGCTGAGTCAGTCTGTGAGCCTGACAGAGACAACAATTACAACTTCAAGTACCGTTACGATACTTTGAGAGCTAACCTCAATTCTTCACTCGTTCAGAAGATCCAGTATCAGATGACAAATACGAAGTTCCTGTCATTCTTCTCCAATGACCCCAGCATGTATAACCTCCTGGATGTTATTGAAGACTTCATTCATCTTCCTGAAGAGAGTCTTTACATCGATACATCACAACTCGGTGCATCTGAAGGTATCGGCGGAATGATCATTGACCTCGTAAGTACTTTCGTAATGTCCAGAGAGAACATCAAGCCGTTCGTATTCTTCATCGATGAGGTCCACAGATATGCAAAGTCCAGATATTCCGACAAGGACTATCACGGCGGTCTTACACTCCTTGCAAGAGAAGGACGTAAGAAGGGTATCTTCCTTTACCTGACAACACAAAACCCGAAGGACGTATCTCCTATCCTCTTCGGTCAGATCGGTACGATGCTCATCCACAGACTCATGCTCAACGATGAGATCCGTGCGGTAGAGAGCCACCTTGACGATTACGCCATCAAGCACGTCAGAAAGCTCAACCAGGGTGAAGTTATCCTTACGAGCGTTAACCTCCTGCACAACATGTTCATCCATGTTAACAAGAGCCCGAGAACGCAGTTCAACGAGACACCTCAGCTGTAAGACGGCCTCACATAACGGAAAATATCAGGCCCCGGAGATTCCCCGGGGCCTTTTTAGCATTTAGCTTATTTGAACCTTGCCGGCCTTTTTACAGAGGTTGTAAAGAAGATTAGCCATCTCGCGGGTCTCAAGATCAAAGCCGTTATCTATCCATTGGGATATAACACTTCCGCAGCCGAAGGTTATGAACTTGTACACATACGGGCTCTCGATCCGGCTTGCTAAAGCAGGCATTTTATCTTTCATATCGTCTATCATGTTTTTGAAGATGTTTGTTTTTATATCGTAATCCAGATTGCTGCTCATAAGAGTCCTGTAGATCTTTGCATTATCTTTAATGTATTCCAGGTGTTTAGACAGTAGATCTATATCATTGCCCGTGCCGGTTACTGATGAGAAATGCTCGGCAGTATCGATCTCGAGTTTTGCTACTATGTCGTTGAGCAGCTGGGTCTGGTCAGAATAATGCAGATAGAAAGTAGTGCGGTTCAGGTCTGCCTGTTCACAGATCTCCTTGACGGTTATCTTGTGAAAAGGTTTTTCCTGCATGAGTTCTATCAGAGCAGTTCTGAACAAAAGCTTTGTCATTTCAGTTCTTCTTGAAACAGCCATAGTTTTTCTCCGAAAAAATAGACAATTAGATACGATGTGTCGATTTCGCAACGAAATTTTATAAACTGCGTATTGTTAAATCAACACGGTGTCGATAAAATCATATTAGAAGTTGCAGACAAGGTCAATAAATCTGCCAGGTTCTGTAACGATTAATATGTCAGGGATAATACCTGTATAAAGTTTTTCAAAGCCCCCTTTCTCACTTCTCTCCAAATCGTGAGGGGGCTTTGTTATTGCTGATTTGGCGGTATTACGATTTGTAGTAGAATAAAACTGTTAATAGGGTGTTTTTATCTTTTCAAAATTGATCGAAATGGACATACAGACGACACATCGATACTTTAGAATGGCCGCAAGGAGGAAATCCTGATGGTCAAGATCCTGATAGTCGAAGACGCTGAAGAACTGCTTACGCTTGTTGCCGATTTCTTTAGGGACAAGGGTTCTTTTGACGTAGATACTGCTCCTGACGGAAATACCGCGTTAAAGCTTATCGGAGGGAACGATTACGATATCGCGGTCCTGGATATCATGCTTCCGGGAGTAAGCGGCTTCGATGTCTGTAAAGCTCTGCGTGCTAAAAGTAATTGTCCGATAGTCTTTCTGACTGCACTTGCGAACGAAGACAATATCTTAAGAGGCTACGAGATCGGTGCGGATGAGTATATGGTAAAGCCGTTCTCACTTAAGGTGCTTTATGCGAAGTGCCTTGCGCTTCTTAACAGGACTGAAGCGGAGATGAAGAAAGAGATCGTCTTAGAATGCGGTGGTATCAGGCTTTATCCGTTGCGCATGGAAGTCGAAGCTGACGGACGCAGGATAGATCTGGCTCCCAAAGAGTATTTCCTCCTGAAGGTTCTCATGGAGAACAAGGGACATGTCCTTGCAAGAGACAGGCTTTTGGATCTGGTGTGGGGTATCGGATTTGACGGCTCCGACAGAGTCGTTGACGGTCACATCAAGAAACTCAGAAAAAGCCTTGGAAGCAGCGGGGACGCCATCAAGACCGTGATCGGAGGCGGCTACAAGATAGTCTGATCACGGGGTAATGCCGGAGGGAAAGTATGGGAAAAAGATCGATCAGAAAGAGCTCGATAAGAAAGCCTGAATTCGGTAAGATATTCTGGCTAAGATTCGTTATAATGCTGGCGGTGTTTTCGTTAGTTGCAATCTATGCATGGAAAAAACTGGACGATTATGTCGAAGAGATGGTAATTGGTGAATTGTATACAACCATAGATAACATAGAATTATCACTCAAAGAACTGTACAACACTGATCCTGATTCAGATGAATATCCGGAAAAACTGGCTGATGTAAAAATATGGCTGGCTGTATTCCAAAATCTTAATTACACATATGCAGAAGTAACGGTTGGTGAATTGAAACTTACCACCGAGGATGCGTCTTTTTATTCATCAACAACGAAGACCGATTTCGGACAATATGTCAGTGACACCTATTTCATAGAAGATATGTCGTATTGTGAACCGCTGAATTCTTTCATGGACGGACAATTTGATCCGAGGGCTGAAAGGGAAATGTATTCGAGCTGGTTAAGAGACCCTTTATTAAGAGAGATGGGTCTGAAACATGTGGGCAAATATGATTATTTCGAACATGCTGAACTGGTAACAGCATACGTTAATAGAGAAAAACACACTTTTATTCCAGGTATTATCAGAGTGACTTATATGGATGAGACATATGAGATCGACTGTACACCTGCTGATACAAAAGGATATGAAGAGGTGGTCTTGGGCGACGACTGGAAACCGGGTGAAGTGTCAAGGTGGTTTGGAATATCTTATAAAAATTCTGATCTTTCTTCAGAAGACATAAAAGATGTTTACTATTGTGATCTTGATAATGACGGCATTTCGAGCTGGTTGGAACGAAGCGAATTCGAAGAAAAAGTAAACAGCGGTGAACTGAAAAACCTTGCATGGACCATAGGTTACTATATTCCGGAATATAAGCATCCCAATTCTGTATTAAAATATGCACCTTTTTCCTGTGCACTTATTGTTATCGCATCATTGCTTTCTGCTTTTGTTGCCTCATTTGTTTGGGCAATTGTGAGATACCAGAAAGATAAGACAGTCTGGAAGATCTTTGAATACAGGACCAAGACTACTGAAGCTATGGCCCACGATCTTAAAACACCTTTGGCAGCTATCGCGGCCTATGCCGAGAGCATTGAATCCGCTCCCGGTGATGCTGCGAAAACAGGCGAATTCTCAAGGAAGATAAGCGACAAAGTGTCTGCAATGGATCATATGGTAGAAGATATGCTCGCGCTCTCGAGGAGCGAGACCGGCAAAGTGGATGTCTGCGAGGAAGACATAAACGTTAAGGAACTTATCGTGGATAGTCTTAAAGATTTTCCTGACATGAAAGCAGAGATCAAAGGTGATGATGTAATACTTAAAACAGACAGAATTCTTTTTAAGCAGGCTATAGATAACCTTCTCTCGAACTGTTACAGATACCGTGAGGCTGATAGCGTGATCGACATCAGTATCGATTCCGGAAAACTCACGATATCCAATATGACATCAATGACTTACGAGAATGTTGATTCTCTTAAGAAGCCTTTTGTCAAAGGCGACGATTCGAGAGGAAACAAAGGCACAGGCCTCGGATTAGCCATCGCTGAAAACAACTTAAGCATACTCAGGTTTGCTCTCGAACTGGCATCAGAAGAGGGCAGATTCCAAGCGGTTGTGAAGTTCAAATAATTATTTTTTCTTGTCGGCCTTTTTAATTCTGACAGTTACCGGTTTGATGTCATTCTGGGACTTTTTCTTTTTGCGGTCTTTTAAGTAATCGATGAATCTTTCCACGTATTCCTGAACGAAGAAATGGAAGAATGCCCATGCCATAGCTCCAAAGCATCCCTCTACTGCGATCAGGGCAATTATATTGGGGATGACGTCTATGCCGCAAAAGATATCGTGCCAATAGGAGATGAAAGCAAAAACCATTATAGCAATGCATCCCAGACTCAGGAGGGTGAAGATGATCGGTGTCGCAATGTATTCAAACTTCCGATACCGTTCCTGTTTTGCCCAGAAGAAAGCGAGGAAAGCGTAAATGATCGTCCATCCTATAAAGAACCCGAAAGTCCAGTTCATACTGTGTGTAACCGGCAGAATGATCACGAAGAAAAGGCCGAACAAGGAACTGAAAATAAAGAGCCCCAAGATAAAGTAATATTGGAAGGGCAGTATGCCGTCGTGAGGACGCAAAATTTTTTTCTTCCTCTTAGCACTGTTTTTCTGTGACTGCTTTGTCACCACATCGATGAAATATGCTGCAGCGTCATCTTCTTTGTCGAAGATCTTCTGACCTGCTTTCTGTGAGTTCTCGCAATAAAAATACTCCCACGTGCCGTCCTGACGTTGAAGCAGATTATAGCAGCCCTCGTAAGAGACGCTTCCGCCTATGTTGATGTTGCTGCCGTCGATGCCGAGCCGCTCGAGCTCTTTTTTAAGCTTTTTTATCTTCATTGTTCTATTACCCCGCTAATATGTTAGCACAAACGTTTTATGTCTGCTCTTGTGTTAGAATGCATTTATTAAGTTTTTTGCCAAGGAATAAATGATGGAACAGATCGTAGTTTATACAGATTCTCTTAAAGAAAGTGTTTTCGAATTTACGGATAAATGCTTTCTTGAGATAGGCAAATCATTTGAGCCTGACGGCAGGCATTCGTTTTATAACGACATCGAAAAAGAGTTCGACTGTTTCTGGTGCCTGCTCACAGATGATAAAGTCGCCGGCACTGTTGGTATAAGGAAAGAAAACGATACTACAGCAGAGCTTAAAGCTATGTATCTGTCCCAAGAGCTGCGCGGAAAAGGATACGGTTATAAGCTTCTTGATCTGGCGATGACTTATTCCAAAGAGAAGGGCTATAAGCGCGTCGTGCTCGATTCGATGTCAAAATACGATGCAGCTCTAAGACTTTATGAGAAATATGGATTCAAGCGGATTGACAGGTACAATGACAATCAAAAGGCAGATGTATTCATGGAATATGTCTTTGAGCAGGTTAATGACAGACCGGCGATAATATCAGACGACAGATACAGATTTGATTCTTTCGATAATGGTGAACCTCTTCCTTGCAGAGGCCCCAAGAGGCTTCCTGCTATGGGCTGGAACAGCTGGAATCCTTTCGGAAGCAACAACAATGAAGAGCTTACAAGAGCGCAGGCAGATAAGATCATTGAGCTTGGCCTTGATAAGTTCGGCTACAAGTATGTTGTTTTAGATGACGGCTGCTACAGCTTTCAGAGAGTGGACGGCAAGCTCGTTAATCACGAAGAGAGATTCCCGGGCGGCCTTAAGGCAATATCAGATTATATCCACGGCAAGGGATTGAAGTTCGGAATGTATAACGACATCGGCACAAATCTTTGCGGCGGTGCTGCTGTCGGAACGCACGGTCATGAGAAAGAAGACGCCGAGTCTTACCGCGAATGGGACATCGATTACATCAAGGTTGATAATTGCTATTACATGTGGGACAACGCGACCTTTGCGGATCCTGAGAATGCCAAGTATTCATATGCACCGAACATTAAGAATATAAAGGTCACAGGTCCTGATTTTGAAGCGATCCTGGATCCTGAAGATGTAACGGTCTCAGGTATGAGAGCGCAAATCAAAGACGGTTACATAACTGCTATCGGAACGTTTGACGGCACAGCTCCTGACAACACGCCCATAGGCCTTCAGAGTTCGGAGGTCAGCTTTGATCTTGCTGTTCCGTGCGATGGCGATTATAAGATCTCGGTTAATTATGCGACGGGAAAAGAAGAGGGCATCGGACAGTGGCTCCAGATCAGAACGTCGAATGACAAGACAGGTGTTCTCGCATTCGATGACATGCTTCCCGAGACTGAATCATCAACAGATTTCAAATGGTCTGACGGTATCGATATAAAGCTTCACGAGGGCGTTAACAATATCCGCCTGATGAATCACAGAAGGCAGGAAAATACGCTGGTGTCTTATGCGACTTTGCTTGAAGAGATAAGAAAAGCAATGCCTGATAAGGACATCGTCTATTCGATCTGCGAATGGGGCAAGACCATGCCTTCTGACTGGGGCTACAAGATAGGCGACAGCTGGAGAATACTGAACGATATCACTTTTGCAGTAGGCTCTCCTGAAGGAGATTACGGCACCGGTCAATGGTACGACAAATACACGAACAGCATAACGTCACAGTACAACAAGTGCGTGATCATGGATGAGTTCGCGTCACTTGAACGCGGCTGGAACGACCCTGATATGCTCATGATCGGCATGAACGGTTTAACTCCCGCAATGAACCGCACTCACATGTCCATGTGGTGCATGATGAATTCCCCACTGATGCTCGGTCTTGACTTAAGAAGAGTCGAAAAGGGTGACGATATCTGCAAGATAATCACCAATGAGTATCTTATCGGTATCGATCAGGATCCTTTGGGCATCCAGGCAAAGCGAATATTCACCACATATCCCTGCGAAGATCCTTCCAAGGAATATATCCGGGATATTAACAGGGTAGATGTGCTCGCCAAGCCTCTGTCCGGCGGCAGGCTGGCGGTCGCGATCTATAATCTGTCAGATGAGATCGCAGAAGAAGATATCGATCTTGATCTGGACTATATTGCAGAGAAATTGGGTGATAAATTCCCCTCTGAACTCAAGGACGTTCAGACTTTGAAGGAGATAAACGTGTGGAACGGCGATTCTGCGACTGTTTCGCGCAGGATCCTCGAAAAGCCCGTGATCATTGAGCCTTACGGCAATGTAACATTGTTACTTGAGGGCATCTGACGTGTTTTTGACAGGTGAATTCATAAAACTGCTCTCAGAAGATACATCCTGGACCCATGGAGAAGATTTTGGCGGCAAAGAGGATATTCTCCTTCGCAAAAACTGTGCGAGAATAATCCACAGATATCTGCAAAAGGTCATCGGTGAGCCCGATGAGACAGAAAGCCTGCCTTCACCTTCTGATATTCCGGATATGAACGACTGCAGGATCTGCGCACCTCATATAGCGCAGGTGATAGCAAAAGGAATAATGGAGCCTCGTGAAATCGGCAGCATTAAGCTTTTCGAGGGTGATAAAGAAGTAAGCAGGGAAGATGCTTTGCTGTATATTGGCAAGATCAGGAGAGGCGAGGATGAGCAGTAGCATATTGAGCTTTGCAAGCCCTCTTCAGACTGGAATGGAAAGACGGTTCGATAAAAGGTTATAATGCACCTATGACACACAAAGAGAAAGCACTTGATTATTTCGGAAGAAAGTTCCACTGTTCACAGGCTGTATTGGCTGCTTTTGCGCCTGAATGCGGGCTTACTGAAGAGCAGGCATTAAAGCTCGGAGCATGCTTTGGTTCCGGTATGCGCAAAGGCGAGGTGTGCGGCGCATGCACAGGTGCGCTCATGGTGCTTGGAGCTCTTTACGGTCAATACGATAAATCTGATCCGGAGAGCAGGATCAGGGCTAATGAAGTCAATGAAAAGATGATGGAGAGGTTCGCTAAGGTAAACGGATCTTACATCTGCAACGACCTTCTCAAGTGCGATATCTCGACGTCAGAAGGTAGGCAATACGCTTTAGACAACAATCTTTTTACTGAGTTTTGTCCGCTTATGGTAGCAAATGCGGTGGACGTTTTGGAGCAGATAATCAAAGAGACAGAAGAAGCTCGATAAACTGGCCGCAAAATCATATATAAAAATTTGACTCTCACGGGTATAATGTCTGAATAATCAGACGAAGCCTGCGGGAGTTTTTATGTTAAAGAACTTAAGAAAGCTCATAAGCTATTACAAGCCTTACATGGGGACATTCCTTCTGGATATGTTCTTTGCTGTTGTGGCTTCCGCTATAGCTCTTGTCATCCCGCTGGTTGTGCGCTACATAACTTCGGATGTTATCTACATGGAGCAGGGCGCGAAGGAGAGGATAATCAATCTCGGCATCGTGCTCGTGGGGCTTGTTGTCATACAGTTTTTCGCGAACTTCTACATAACGAATATCGGACACGTTATGGGCGCCAAGATGGAATACAACATGCGCGCCGAGATATTCGCACACCTGCAGAAGCTGTCATTCTCTTTCTACGACGACCAGAAGACCGGCCAGCTCATGAGCAGGATCACGAATGACCTTTTTGAGATAACGGAGCTTCTGCACCACGGCCCCGAGAACATTGTAATCTCCATCATTAAGATAGTCGGTGCCTTCATAATCCTGTTTGGTATCAGCAAATACCTTACGGCTGCTGCATTCATCATGCTGCCCTTCATGTTCATATTTGTTTTCTTCCTGAACAAAAGGATGCGCAAGGCGTTCAAGAACAACAGGAAAAAGGTTGCGGAGATCAACTCGAGAGCAGAAGATAACCTTTCCGGTATCAGAGTCGTTAAGTCATTTGCCAATGAAGATATTGAGATCGATAAGTTCAAAGAAGGCAATGATGCTTTCCTGAAGACTAAGAAAAACAGTTATCTCTATCTCGGTCTGTTCCAGTCGGGCATGACGGCTTTTATCCTTTTGGTAAACATCGTGGTCATCATCACAGGCGCGGTCCTGATCTCTGACGGGCTTGTTGAGATCCCTGACTTCATTGCGTTCCTTTTGTATATCAATACATTCACGGAGCCCATCAGAGTAATCGTTGATTTCACCGAGCAGTTCCAGAACGGCTATACGGGCTTCGAGAGATTTACCGAGATCCTCAACATCGAGCCTGATATCAAGGACAAGGAAGATGCTGTCGACATGACTGATGTCAAAGGCGACATCTTATTCGATGATGTATCGTTCAAGTATAAGGACGGCGCACACAGGGTACTGCGTCATATCAATCTGGATATCGAAGCAGGATCTTACGTTGCATTAGTCGGTTCATCAGGCGGCGGCAAGACTACGCTCTGCAGCCTCATTCCGAGGTTTTACGATGTAACGAACGGCTCCATTAAGATCGATGGCAAAGACATACGCGACATTAAGCTTAAGAGCCTTCGTGATCACATTGGAATCGTGCAGCAGGATGTTTATCTGTTTGCCGGAACCGTACTGGAAAACATAAGTTACGGCAAGCCCGGATCTACCAAAGAAGAGATAATCGAAGCTGCAAAACTTGCGAATGCGCATGATTTCATTATGGAGCTTCCCAACGGTTACGATACTGATATCGGACAGCGCGGAATTAAGCTTTCAGGCGGTCAAAAGCAGAGGCTTTCCATCGCCAGAGTTTTCCTCAAGAACCCGCCGATCCTTATCTTTGATGAGGCCACGAGCGCGCTTGATAACGAGAGTGAGAACATCGTAAAAGAGTCTTTGGAAAAGCTCGCAAAGAACAGAACGACGATAGTTATTGCGCACCGCTTATCAACGGTAAGAAATGCTGAGAGAATTCTTGTTCTGACGGAGAACGGAATCGAAGAGAGCGGAACCCATGATGAACTCATGGCAAAGGACGGTATCTACGCAGGACTTTATAAGTGGAATGCATAAGGAGATCAAATGGATACATTTGCAGACGAAAGAGACTATAAGCTTTTAGATCAGGACAAGTATACATTCTCGGTATTGTCGAGGATCATAAGAGGCGAACTGGAGCTTTGCCTGACTGAT
>JAEFBB010000037.1 GCA_016292215.1 Saccharofermentans sp.
CAATTTTAATATTAACTAAACTCATTCTTTTGCCTCCTGATTAAACCTTCGAAATTGCGTTGAACTTACATGTGCTGATGCACGCACCGCACTTAACGCACTTATCAGCGTCAATTGCCATGGATGCGAGCTTGTGTCCTTCTGCAACGTAATCTGTACGTGTGATGCAGCTTGCAGGACATCCCTTAGCGCACATACCGCAGCCGATACACTTATCAGCGTCGATCTTGTAAGACATAAGGTTCTTACATACGTGAGCAGGGCACTTCTTGTCAATGATGTGAGCAAGGTACTCGTCACGGAAGTGAGCAAGAGTAGAGTTTACAGGGTTGGATGCTGTCTGGCCCAAAGCGCAGAGGGAGTTAGCCTTGATTGTCTGGCTCAGTTCTTCGAGCTCGTCAAGATCCTTCATTGTGCCCTTGCCCTCAGTGATTCTTGTGAGGATCTCGAGCATTCTCTTTGTACCGATACGGCAAGGTGTGCACTTACCACAGGACTCGTCGCAGATGAATTCCATATAGAACTTAGCAACGTCAACCATGCAGTTGTCTTCGTCCATTACGATAGCACCGCCGGAACCCATCATTGATCCCTTAGCTACGAGGTTATCGAAATCGATAGGCTCGTCAAGATACTCAGCTGTCAAGCATCCGCCGGAAGGACCACCTGTCTGGATAGCCTTGAACTGCTTGCCGTCCGGGATACCGCCGCCGATATCATAGATGAGCTCTCTTAATGTTGTACCCATAGGAACTTCTACGAGACCAACGTTATTAACTTTTCCGCCCAAAGCGAATACCTTAGTACCCTTGGACTTCTCTGTACCTACAGAAGCGAACTTGTCAGCGCCTTCTCTTAAGATGTAAGGAACGCATGCAAGTGTCTCTACGTTGTTAACGCATGTCGGCTTGCCCCAGAGACCCTTAACAGCCGGGAACGGCGGTCTCGGACGGGGCATACCGCGCTTACCTTCAATGGAGTTAAGGAGCGCTGTCTCCTCACCGCAAACGAATGCGCCTGCACCGAGTCTGATCTGGCAGTCGAAACTGAAGTCTGTACCGAGGATGTTCTTTCCGAGCATACCCTCAGCTCTTGCCTGCTCGATAGCGATCTTAAGTCTCTTAACAGCGATCGGGTACTCGGCACGTACATAGAAGTAACCTTCTGAAGCGCCGAAAGCGTAACCTGCGATCATCATACCTTCGATAACTCCGAGAGGGTTACCTTCGAGGATGGAACGATCCATGAATGCACCCGGGTCGCCCTCGTCGCCGTTACATACAACGTACTTCTGGTCAGCATCGACATTAAGGGCGAACTGCCACTTTCTGCCTGTGGGGAATCCGCCGCCGCCACGGCCACGGAGTCCGGAAGCCAGAACTTCATCGATAACTTCCTGCTGTGTCATTGAGAGTGCCTTCTTGATACCCTGGAAAGCGCCCATGCCGATTGCTTCGTTGATGTCTTCAGGATTGATAACGCCGCAGCCGTTGAGAGCTACACGTCTCTGCTTCTTATAGAAGAGAATATCTTCCTGCTTTGTAACCTTCTCACCTGTCTTAGGATCAACATAAAGAAGACGCTCTACGATCTCGCCACCAATAAGGTCTTTTTCAACGATCTCGTCAACGTCTTCAATCTTAACCATCTTATAAAGAGTATCCTCAGGATAGATCTTAACGAAGGGGCCCTGTGAACAGAAACCAAAACAGCCTACCTGGTTAACAGTAGCCTTGTCTTCGATACCCTTCTCCTTGAGAAGAGCCTTAAATCTTTCCATGATCTCTGTGGAGTGTGCGGAAAGGCATCCTGTACCACCGCAGAGAACGATATGACGCATGCCGTCAGCGCCCTTGATCTTGTCGTCAAGGCTCTTGGAGAGAGCTTCAAATCTCTCATTAAGGTCAGTAACAGAACTTATCATGCCTTAGCTGCCTCCTCTTTCAATTCATTAATGATCGCGGGAACCTGGTCAACCTTAACCTTAGGGTAAACCTTGCCGTTGATGCTTACTGCGGGTGCGATACCGCATGCACCGATGCAACGGAGAGCGTCCAATGTGAAAAGACCGTCTTCTGTTGTCTCACCGGGCTTGATGCCTAAGAGCTCCTGGAACTTATCGATAACGTTCTGAGCGCCCTTAACGTAGCATGCTGTACCAAGGCAGCAGCCTACAACGTACTTTCCCTTCGGAGTAAGAGAAAAGAATGAGTAGAAAGTAACAACTCCATAGATCTCTGCTACCGAAATACCTGTCTTCTTGGAAACTAATTCCTGAACCTCGAGCGGAATGTATCCGTACTCATTCTGAATGTCACTCAGGATCATCATCAAGGGAGTCTTGTCGTTTGCGTGACGATCACAGATCTCCGTAATCTGAGCGACAGCAGCTTCTTGTAATTTTGCCATAAAAACCTCCTGCCTCTTTTGGGAATATTCCAACCTGTCAATTTTACTGTGCAGGGTGGCAGTTAGTCCATACTAACTACCACCCATTATTGCCGTTTTATGTATCAAAAGTGTGAAAAACTTAACGCTTTTGAATAACTGTTATTCTTCCTCAACATTGCTTGCTGCGATAACCTTGTCAGCTACTTCCGGAGGTGCTGCCTCATAGCGGACATGTGACATGGCAAACCAGCCTCTGCCCTGTGTCATGGACTTGAGGTCTGTAGCATACTCGAGCATCTCGGCTGTAGGAACTTCCGCATTAACAACGGAGCCTAACTCGTCTGCGTCGATACCCATGATGCGGCCGCGTCTCTTGTTGAGGTCACCCATGATGTCGCCCTGCTTATCCTCGGGGATGTGTACCTCCACCTTGGAGATGGGCTCGAGGAGAACCGGATTGGCAGCAGCCATACCTGCCTTGAATGCGAGGTTTGCAGCGATCTTGAATGCCATTTCGGAAGAGTCTACATCGTGGTAAGAACCGTCGACCAGTGTAGCCTTGAGGTTAACTACGGGATAGCCTGCGAGGATACCCTTCTTAACGGATTCCTGTAATCCCTTCTCAACTGCAGGGAAGAAGTTCTTAGGTACGGCACCGCCGAATACCTTCTCTTCGAATACGAGATCTTCTGTCTCAGCGTTGGGCTCGAACTCGATCCAAACGTCACCGTACTGGCCGTGGCCGCCGGACTGCTTCTTGTGCTTACCCTGTACCTTAACCTTCTTGCGGATGGCTTCACGGTAAGGAACCTTGGGTTCGCCTAATTCACAATCAACATTGTATTTATTCTTGAGCTGGCTTACGAGGACCTTGAGCTGCATGTCACCGATACCGGAAAGTACCATCTGCTTTGTCTCAGGGTTTGTCTCTACTGTGAAGCAATGATCTTCGTCAGCGAGCTTTGTAAGGCCGGAAATGATCTTATCTTCGTCGCCCTTCTTTGTAGGAACGATGGACTTGGAAAGACAAGGCTGCGGGAACTTGATCTTAGGAAGCTCGACAATACGTGCGCGGTCGCAGATAGTGTCGTTCGTATCTGTGTTGGAGAGCTTGGAAGCAGCACCGATATCGCCTGCCGTGATGCAGTCTGTTGTGATCTGCTCCTTACCCTTGAGATAGAACAAGCCGCCGATTCTCTCGTCCTTGCCCTTTGTAGCGTTATACACTGTGGAGTTAGCGCGGAGAGTACCTGCGTTAACCTTGAAGATACTGATCTTACCAACGAACGGGTCAGAGATCGTCTTGAAGCAGAATGCTGCGAGAGGATCGTCGATCGAGCAAGCGAGAGGCTGTGTGCTGCCGTCAGGAAGCGTAGCTTCGAGAGCGGGCTTCTTGCCTGCCGGAGGTGTGTCCTTGGAGATGCAGTTGAGCAAGAAGTCGATACCCCAGTTCATGTAAGCGGAACCGCAGTAGATCGGGTGGAGCTTACCTTCACGGAAGCCTGCATGTACGCCGTGACGGAACTCGTCTTCGGTGAACTTCTCACCTGCGAAGAACTTCTCCATCAAAGCATCGTCTGCTTCTGCAACTACTTCGTTAACCTTCTCCTGGAGCTCGTCAACTCTAGCGTTGTACTCTTCAGGGAGGGGATATTCAACGAACTTGCCTGTAGCCTTGTCAATGGAGAAAGCCTTACGGTTCATAACGTCTACGATACCTGTCATCTTGCCGTCTTCCATGATAGGGAAAGAGAGCGGGATAACAGAAGAGCCGTAACGCTCCATCATACGTGAAGCAACTGCTTCAAAATCGGCATTGGGCTCATCCATTCTGTTCATGAAGAACAGGAAAGGAACCTTCTTGCCGTTCAAAAGTCTGATAGCCTTCTCGGAACCGACGGATGTGCCGCCCTTTGCCGAGATCATGATAACGCCGGAATCTGCGATTCTGATTCCGCTCATCTCTTCGCCCAGGAAGTCGAAGTCACCTGGAGTGTCGATGATGTTGATCTTGCTTCCCTTATATTCACAGCAGGCAACGGAAAGGCCTACTGACATCTGTCTCTTGATCTCCTCAGGATCGTAGTCGAGCGTAGTATTACCGTCGTTAATCCGGCCCTGACGATTGATTGCTTTGGTGTAATAGAGAATAGCCTCAGCTAATGTCGTCTTGCCGGAACCTACATGTCCGAACAATGCGATGTTGCGAATCTTGTCTGCGGAATATTTTTCCATCAGTCATTTCCTCCTTCGAAGTCAAAAAAATAAATACTTATTAATTATAGAGTATGTCGTATGCTATTTCCACAAAAAAATATCTCTGCCCAAAACTTTTTTTGTGCATTATCATTTTCGAGCAGATAGCCTGATTTAAACGCTTTGCGGACTTCCTGCGGGCAATAAAAAACCGTCCCGGGGTTTCCGGGACGGTCGTGATCACAAATGTTTTGTCCGGTTATCTTGTTAATCTTGCCGGTCTTGCGAAAATGAGGACCAGTCTGTCTTCCTTGGAATTGAAGTTGCCGCCGGAGAGCGAGGAAGAGAGTGTGGCTTCCTGTCCGCCGCCCATGGAAGCGAGGAGCTTTCCGCCGTCATCATCGATAGTGGAAACAAGTGTCCAGCCTTCGGAAGACTTCTTCTTGAGGAGCTTCGTAAGCGCATCGATATTAACTTCGGATGCCTTGTTGTGCTCTACTGTCTCAACAGAATATTCCATCGGTACGCCCATACCGCTTCCGCCTTCTCTGACCTTCTTCTCCAAATCTGCTACTGCATTGTCGAGTGCAGCAAGCTTCTTCTCAAGCTCAGCCTTCTCCATCTCTTTCTCCTTGATCTGTTCTTCTAATTCAGTAATCTGATCGAGCATCTTGCCCTTCTCGCTCTCGCTTAAAGCAGCCTGCTTAAGGAAGACGGCACGCTTTTCTGCGTTGAGCACGATCTCCTGTGCAGCAGCCTCTGCAAGAACGGTAGCGTTCTTGGAATCGGCGATGATGCTGTTGGCTTCCTTAAGTTCTGCCTGAAGACCCTTGATCTGATCCTGGATGTCAACTGATTCCTGCTGGAACTTGTTGTACAGTTCTTCAGCTTCAGCCTTTCTGTCTTCAGCTTCCTTCATCTCGGCCTGAGCCTGCTTGAGGGTATCTTCAAGATCCTTCTTCTGCTCCTTTGCGCTCTTCTCGAAGCCTTCGATCTCAGCTGCGAACTCATCGCGCTTAACTGCAGCTGCTTCAGCCTCAGCCATAACGATCTTTGCTCTCTCGGTCATCTCGTCGAGCTCGGCCTGGGCCTGCTTATTGCGCTCTTCGAGGTGCATGATGATCTGGTCTCTTTCAGCCTGTGCTTCAGCGATAAGCTTCTCCTTCTCGGCATTGGCAATATCTCTGTCGCGCTCGGCGTCCTGCTTCATCTTGAGGACTTCGGCAGCCTGCTTCTCAGCGATCTTCTTATTCTCTTCGGCGATCTTGATCTTCTCTTTCTCAAAATCTTCGTTGAGCTTAACGATCTTGTCTTCGCAGGCCTTGATCTCTTTTTCCTTCTCAGCCTTGATCTTGTCGGCGTTGTCCATCATTGCCTGGACTTCCTTGGCCTGGGCGATGATCTCGTCTCTCTTGGCCATAGCCTCGGCATATTCCTTCTCGACCTGGGCTGCGATCTGCTCTGTCTGCTTCTGTGTCTCTTCGTAGATCTTCTCCTGCTCGATCTTGGCAGCAGCGATCATGTCGTCGTGTTCTTTCTGAGATTCCTTCTTCGCATTAGCCATCATCTCGTTGGCTTCCTTGCGGAGAGCGTCACGCTTGTCGCGGGCTTCGATTACTTCGTCACGGATAGTATCAACGGACTTCTCCAAAGCTTCCTGCTCTGCGAGCTTCTTCTTCTGATATGTAGTGAACTCTTTGTCGAGCTTCTCTTTCTCGGTCTCGAACTGTTCCTGCAAAGTCGAATAGTCTTTTCTGAGCTTATCCAAAGCTTCGAGGATCCTCTTCTCCTCTTCGGAACGCTTAGCTTCCGCACGTGCTATGTTCTCCTGTTCCTTCTGGACAAGGATCTTCTTAGCTTCGGCAGCTGCCTCTTCGTTGTTTCCCTGTGAAGCCTTCTGGAAATCATATTTGCACATTGAGCAGCGGGCAACATTGTCACCCATCATTACGCCGCAAACCGGACATCTCTTCATACTTTGATTCTCCTAATAAGCATGCGAAAAGAACACATGCAAAAATAATATGTGCTTATTATATACCAGCTTGTCAAAAATTATTATCTTTTCTTCAAATAGTTTTTATAAATTTTTAGTTAATTTTGAAGGAGACCTGAACCTGCAAAGGCCTTTTTTTGTGAGCGTTGCCATATATGAGCGGCCAATGCGCATCCTTATAATAAATTAACGTTTTTCAGGAGGGGAATATGAATCGTTTAATCACAAAGACAATCGCTGCCGCAACAGTTGCTGCCATCAGTATGACTGCATTGGCCGGCTGCGGCAAGAAGACAGACGCGAATAATTATGCTGTCGTAGGCATCACCCAGGAGCCCGGTATTTTCGATCCTCACACAGTAGTAGCTGCAGGTGACGAAGAGATCATCTTCAACATCTACGAGGGCCTTTATAAGTTCGACTCACAGGGCAAGCTTAATCCTTGCCTCGCTACAGACGTTGAGATCTCTTCTGACGCTTCTGTATATACATTCAAGATCAGAGAAGGCGTCAAGTTCCACGACGGTTCTGATCTTGACGCAAATGACGTAGTTTACTCATTAAAGCGTGCAGCAGGCCTGCTTGATAATCAGGACGGCACAGCGCTCGTTTCAGAGCTCGATCCCATCGAGAGCGTCACCGTTACTTCCGACGGACGCGTTGAGGTCAAGCTTGAGGTCTCCAATTGCGAGCTTTTGAGCTACTTTACGACAGGCATCATTCCCGAAGGTTATGACAACTGCCAGGCTGCTCCCGTAGGAACAGGCCCTTTCAAGTTTGAGTCATATAATCCCGGACAGAGCGTGATCCTCGTTAAGAACGAGAACTACTGGCAGAAGGGTCTTCCTTATCTCGATAAAGTAACTTTCAAAGTCTGCGCTGATATGGATGCAGGTCTTACAGAGCTTTCCAACGGAAGCATCGATATCTTCCCTTACCTCATGAAGGACCGCGCAGACCAGCTCGATCCCGCGAAGTTCAATGTTTTGTCCAACGGCTCCAACATGGTACAGATCTTCGCTTTAAATAACAGCGTTGAGCCTTTGAACGATGTAAGAGTACGTCAGGCAATGAGCTATGCCATCAGCAGAAAGGACATCATTTCCGTAACCATGGACGGTGCAGGCGTTGAGCTTACCACCGCAATGAGTCCTGCTATGGGCAGCTATTACGATACTTCACTCGACGGCACTTATAACCAGGACGTCGAGAAGGCAAAGGCTCTCCTTGCCGAAGCAGGATACGATAACGGCTTTGATATCACATGCACAGTGCCTTCATCTTATCTTGTACACGTAAACACAGCAGTAGAGCTCGCTTCCGAGCTTAAGGCCATCGGCATCAACATGGAGATCAAGCAGGTTGACTGGGCTACATGGCTCGATGAGGTATATGCAGGACGTCATTACGACACAACGGTCATCTGCCTTACCAGCACATACGCTCCTTTCGATGTCGTAGGACGCTACGAGTCAAACGCAAGCGGCAACTTCATCAATTACTCCAATGCCCGGGTCGATGAGCTCCTCAACCAGATCCCCATGGTAGCTGACGACAATGAGAGAACAGAGCTTTATCATCAGGTATTGGCACTCCTTACAGAGGACGCATGCTCGGTATACATCCAGGATCCTACTACGATCACCGCAGTCTCCACGAGACTTGAAGGCTACAGCGTTTATCCGATGTATGTTCAGGACATGTCGACAGTAAAACTTGTAGAGAACTGATCAGTTTTTGAGTTAAAGTAATATCGGCAAAGGGCTGTCACTTGGCAGCCCTTTTGTTATGCATTTAGCCCCAAAACCATATATAATAGGTTCTTAATTAGTTTGAAGGAGCCTTAAAACCTTGCAGAGCAAAACCGGATACCTCATCGGTAAGTTCATCGAGCTGGTACTGACGCTGTTCGTAGTGTCACTGCTTGTTTTTGCTGCCTTCTCGATCATCCCCGGCGATGCTGCAAGAGTAATGCTGGGACCCGATGCCACCGATGCACAGGTGCAGCTCTTAAGAAGCCAGATGGGCCTTGATAAGCCTCTTGTTGTCCGCTATTTCGCATGGATCGCAGGTGTCTTCACATTCAATCCCGGTACATCTTATGCTTACAACATGGGTGTAGGCGAGCTCATCGCGCAAAGGCTTCCCGTCACATTTGGAATGAGCGCGATAGCCATGATCATGGTCGTCCTCATCTCTTATCCTCTGGCAGTATTGAGCTCGAGAAAGCCCGGGCGCTTGGGCGACCAGGTGTGCTCGGTAATAGGACATGTGCTTTTCGCGATACCGCCTTATGTGGCCTCGCTCCTCCTGATCCTTCTGGCGGGCTCGGTCTTCAAGCTGATGACCGTAGGCACCTATGTAAGCCCTCAGGAAAACTTCATCAGCTACATCGGATGCCTCCTGCTTCCGTCATTTGCGATCGCATTGCCGAAGATCGCCATGAGCTTTAAGTTCTTAAGGTCTTCCATCATCGAGCAGAATTCCAAAGACTATGTGCGCACCTCCAAAAGCCACGGCTTGTCGGATCTTAAGATCCTTGTGCGCCACGTTCTCCCGAATTCCAACGTATCTTCGATCACGATCATTTCCATCATCTTGTCTGACATCTTAGGCGGCAGCCTCATTGTCGAGCAGGTTTTTAATCTGCCCGGCTTAGGGCGCCTGCTCCTTTCTGCGATATCAAGAAGAGATTTCCCGCTCCTGTCGGGCATCGTCTTCTATCTGGCACTCATCACCGTCCTCCTGTACTTCATCTCCGACATCGCTTCAAGCCTTGCCGATCCGAGAATCAGGCTGAAATAAGGAGGATCTGTAATGACGCGCGCATCACGAAAACTAAGATCTCCCGAAGCTTCCGCATTCTATATCGCGGGCATTCTCCTGCTCGGAATTGTCGTAGCGGCATTCATCGTCTCGCTGTTCTGGACTCCGTACGCACCTGACGCCACGGATGCTTCATCCAAGCTCCTTGCGCCCTGCGCAGATCACCCGTTCGGAACGGATAATTTCGGAAGAGACGTACTCTCGCGCGTAATGGCAGCTTCCAAATACACGATATTCATTTCCGCTGCAGGCGTAGCGATCGCGCTCGTCCTCGGCACGGTATCAGGCATTCCCGCAGGCTACTTCGGCGGCTTTGCGGACAGGTCGATAATGCTTCTCGGCAACAGCATCATGTGCTTCCCCGGAATCCTTCTGGCGCTCGTTGCGGTAGCTGTCTTCGGACCTTCAGTCGCAAATGTCATCTGGGCTCTGGGACTTGTTTTCGCGCCCACATTCGCGAGAGTCTGCCGTGTCGGCACAATGGAAATAAAGGAATTGGATTATATAACGCACGCGCGCGTAATGGGCGTAAAACCTGCGCGCATAATGGCGCTGCACATATTCCCTAACCTGGTCTCACAGCTCCTGCCCGCAACAGTCATAGGCCTTGCCAACATGACGCTCTTTGAATCCGGCATGAGTTATCTGGGCTTAGGCGTTCAGCCGCCGGATGCCTCATTCGGCAAGATGCTCTCGGACGCGCAGGCGTACGTCCGCATAGCTCCCTGGCTGATCGTATTCCCTGCCCTGATGCTGGTCTTCTACATCCTGGGCCTCTACTTTATCTCTGAGGGACTCCGCGTCAGCCTCTCGAAAGGAGGCAAGTGATGGCCAGACATATACACATCGTTAAAGTTCATCACCTGACCCTCTCTTTCCCGACAAGGAAGGATCCCAATCCGAAGCCGGTACTGGACGACGTTGATTTTGGCATAAGAGACGGCGAGATATTGGGCCTTATCGGCAACTCCGGCTGCGGCAAGACCATGACTTCGCTCGCCATCGCGGGACTTCTCCCGGATAATGCGAGGATCACGCACGGCTCGATCAAGTTCGCCGGCAAGGATCTTTTCGCCATGAAGCCCAAGGACCGCCGCGCGATGCTCGGCAAAGACATCGGAATGATCTTCCAGGAGCCTTCCACGGCCTTAGACCCGCTCATGACCATCGGAAGACAGCTCGAGGAGGTCCTCACCGCGCACAAAGATAATACACAGTCCGGAGAAGACCGTCTCAAGGCGGTAACGGATATGTTAGAGCTCGTCGGATTCACAAATGCCGAAGAGATCTTAAGCCGCTATCCCCACCAGCTCTCAGGCGGCCAGCGCCAGCGTGTACTCATTGCGGGTGCCGCGCTGCTTAAGCCGCGCCTTCTGATCTGCGACGAACCGACATCTTCTCTTGATACGGTCACGACTGTATCAATACTCGCCCTGCTCAAGGAACTGTGCCAGAAGCTTAAGATAACCATTCTCTTCATCTCCCACGACCTGTCGGCCGTAAGAGGTTTCTGCGACCGCGTCATGGTAATGAAGGACGGCAAGATCATCGACAAGGACACGACGTCGGATATCTTGAGCAACCCCAGAAATGCTTACACCGCAGAGCTTCTGACCAACGCAAGGCTCGACACGAGGATACTGGGCTTAGAGCCCGCCAACGTGGATTATCAGGCAAGTCCCGTCCTCACGGCAAGGGATATCACGGCAGGATACGGAAGGTCGCTTTTCGAGCGCGTCAGAAAAACCTCCGAAGAAAAGACGGACAACAACGTACTGCACGGCGTCTCGCTGGATGTATATCCCAACGAGATCTTAGGCCTCATCGGCGGCTCCGGCAGCGGCAAGACCACGCTCATCAGATCGCTTCTGGGACTCCTTCCTCACGAAGGAACTGTCAGCATAAAGAGCGCAAGCATCGGCGCGATCTTCCAGGATCCGGTATCATGCCTGAACCCCGCACACACTATCAAGTGGCACATGGCCGAGGCATTGAGATCATCGTCAAAAGACCCGGGAAAGGGATTCAAAGGCAGGGCTAAAGCTCTCAAACGGATAATCTCCGTGCTCGAAGAATGCGGCCTCGGAGCGAAATACTTGAACCGCCGTCCTAACGAATTGTCGGGCGGTCAGCGCCAGCGCATCGCTATAGCAATGTGCCTTATCCAGGAACCTGCTCTCATCGTGGCAGACGAACCTTTCTCTTCGCTGGATGCAAGTTCTTCAGCTGAGCTCTTAAAGCTCATGACCGACATCAACCGCGAGCGTCACACGGCGTTCCTTCTTATCACGCACAACATCCACATCGTAAGACAGATCTGTCCGCGCATTATCGTCATGGACGAAGGCAGGATCTGCGAAGAAGGAACCACGGCAGAAGTCCTGACCAACCCGAGGTCGGAATGCACCGCCGCACTTCTTGAGGCTGAGCGCCGGATCCACGGCATCTGAACTCCATAAAAACCGACATTAAGAAAGGCTGCCCCAAAAAGGAGCAGCCCATCTCAAGGGTGATCTATATAAAGTGAAGTCACTTCATACTGTTTAAAACTTAGTTTGCACTTAGAATCTCATTCAACAATTCGTTTCTAAGTGAAACTAAGTCTTATTATGTTGTCTTTAATACAATACCGTACTTATCTTTAAGGTATGTAATCTGTCCACTAGTAAGTTCAAATTGAATATCTCCCCAATTCATATCGGGACATTTGTCATTCTTAAAAGAATCGCTCATGCCTCTGGATCCCAAATCAATTTCATATTTACCGTTTGATTTTTCGGTAATAGTAACATTTTCAGCATCCCAGCCGTTATTACGTGTCATAAAGAAAGTAGTAACATCACCGTCTGTTGTAGCGCTTATTACACCTTGTTGACCATTTCCGGTTCCGTTATTGCCCGCAGAAACCGTTGCGCCCCATGTAACATTTCCGCTGCTCTGTTTCTTTGACGTTTCAGACGTTTGTGAAGGCTTAGGCGTAGTTGTATTCGTAGGAAGAGGTGTAGGTGTATCCTTAGGATCTACATCACCACCGCCGCCGCCGTTGGTGCTTTCATCACTGTTCTCATCTTCACTGGATTCTTCAGTAGCTTCGCTGTCCTTAGGCTTATAAGAAGGAGGTAAAACATAATCGGCATTGTTCTCATTGATCGCGTCGACCTCGGACCTTGCTGCGTTCTCGAAGTTGTCACCATTGTTTTCTTTGAGATTCTTCTGAGTCTCACGTGCTCTTGATAATGTAATTGCAACACCGGCAAAAGCCGCTGCGGAAACAATTACAACAATAGCCGTAACGATCAGGATTTCCGTGAGAGTAAAGCCTCTCTTGCTGCTGCTCATTTTTTTCATATAGATCACACTCCCTTGAATCAGATTTACCCTTGAATCACTAACATTCATCTGATAGTAAAATTATAAAAGACCAGATTTTTAAAATTCAATCACTAAGATATTGATTTTGTGAGTGTGCTTTTAACAATATGTTACGAACAATTAAATAAGTTCTGAATTGAGTATCCGTTTTGCTTCTTCAAGAAGATCTTCCCTTTTATTCGGGCACTTCTCCTCAAGGTAGTTTTCGAACACAAACCCCAGTATCCTGCCTATTTCAGGGCCTTTCGGGGCGCCTAATCCGATTATGTCGTTGCCGTCTATCTCAAGATCCTTGATGTCGAAAACAGCTCCCGAAGATCTCAGCTCCGCGCCGATCTTCTTAAGCTCTTCAAGGTGCTCAAGTCTCTTTAATCCGAGAGGAGAATGCGCAAGGATATCGGCTTCCTGAAGTATCTGGAGCTTCTCGATTATCTCATCGGGATATTCGCTCATAAACTTGTGGACAGCGATCCTGTCCGTATCTACATAAGTATCGTGAAGCCTTACGAGAAGGCAGACATTCAGAATGAACTGCTTCGGGAACTTCAGTCCGGTCAGGACTCTCTCGCAGATCAGGCGGCTTACCAGGGGGTGGCCTTTCATGTGTCCTGCTCCTGACCTGCCGATCACGAAGCACTCAGGCTTGCCGAGATCGTGGAAGAGCGCAGCCATTGCAAGCTCAGGATCTCTTCCTTCATCCTCCTGATAAGGAATGTTATCAAGCACTTCGAGAGTGTGCTCCAGCACATCCTTGTCGTGATATTTGGATTTCTGGTCGAAGCCGCGGCATACGGCGATCTCAGGTATTATGACGCTCAGCACCTTCCAGCCGCACCTGACGGCCTGAGATGCATATTTGCCCGTAACGATCCCTAAAAGCTCGACGGCGATCCTCTCGCCTGATATGTTCTTCAGTTCATCTGCCCGCTCTTCCATTGCGCGGAGAGTGTCCGGCTCAATATCAAAGCCGAGTCTGGATACGAACCTGATGCCTCTTAATATTCTCAGCGCATCTTCGCTGAAACGCTTGTCAGGATCGCCCACTGCCCTTATCAGGTGTTTGCCGCAGTCCTCAAGTCCGCCTGTCGGATCACATATCCTGCCGTCACGGTCCATATACATCGCGTTGATTGTGAAGTCTCTTCTCCTGACATCTTCTTCGATAGTGGTCTTGAAAACGACTTCGTCCGGCCTTCTCAGATCAGAGTATTCCCCGTCTTCGCGGAAAGTGGTAACTTCGACATTCCCTCCGCTTGTCACAGCCGTAACGGTGCCGTGCTTTGCGCCGGTATCGAAATACTCTATCCCTGCATTCTTAAATATCTCTATAGTCTCACCGGGCAATGCCGAAGTCGCGACATCGTAATCGTGAGGCTCTTTGCCCAGAGCGATATCGCGCACGGCGCCGCCGGCCACGTAAGCATTAAAGCCTGATCCTTCGATCAGCTCCATGATCTTTTGCACGTAGTCCGGAATGCGGTTTGCGTCTTTTATATTTTCGCGCGTATTAATAATCATAAACAGATTATAACAAACACCAAAACGTCATATTCTCGAAATAATAGACACACTATTTAAAACTATAATTATTTTGTTTAATTATGCGCGCGTGCTCGCACTATGGGAGGATAATATGATTTTTACGAGAAAACCCTATCAGATCGACTCCGTCTATTTCGAAGACAACACCCTTAAGATCGGCTGTCAGTGCCAGGAGTATTCCGAATCACTTACAGGCGGCAAGGCCTGTTTCTCCGACACA
This sequence comes from Saccharofermentans sp., assembly GCA_016292215.1. Lineage (GTDB taxonomy): Bacteria > Bacillota > Clostridia > Saccharofermentanales > Saccharofermentanaceae > Saccharofermentans. The sequence goes on from JAEFBB010000037.1 coordinate 14,544, forward strand.
AAGGGAAGGATAACCGTATCGGTCTTCTCACCCGCGAATAAGATCATTGCGATCAAGGTCACCAACCATCATGCAGAGCCGAGATCCAGAGTCTCTTCCGTTATCGATCTGAGACCTTCAGTTAACGGAGCGATCGAAGACAGAGGCGAATATCTCGCATTCAAGAGCGGACCTTTTGAAGCTCATATCGACAAAAAGATCCTCTCTATCAAGTTCTTCTATTGCGGCAACGAGATCTTGAGCCAAAACGGCAACATGCCCGTCTTCTACAGATCAGACTCCGGCTCCGAGAGCTGCTACACAGTATCCAAGAACGCTTCTACGGGCGCACGCTTCAACTTGAACCCCAGAGAGATCTTATACGGATTGGGCGGTGCAGGCACTACGATCATCCGCAACGGCCAGGTCGTTAAGGGTGAAGACTTCAAGGGCACTCCCGGCACTGAGCACATTCCGTTCATTCTCTCAGACGCTAAATACGGTCTGTTCGTAAACACAAACCGCCCGGTAACTTTCGACGTGGGCTCCGAGAGCTCCGTCCTCTCCTTCGAAGCTGAGGGCGAAGACATCGAGTACAACATCATCGCAGGCGATACTCTCGTTGAGATCCTTGAGGCATATACCCAGCTCAACGGCCGTACCCCTGTCCTGCCTTACACGACAGGCGGAATCGCTTTGTCTCTTACAGACGATTACACGATCACGGCACAGAGCATCGTTGATTCGGTCAGAGAAGCACTTCATGCAGGCGTCAATGTCTCGGAAGTCTGGATAGGCAACTCATGGCACCCTGACTACGCTCCTTACGGATTTACTTTCGATACCGTCAGATTCCCTGATCCCAAGGCTTTTGCAAGAGCCATGTTGGATCTCGGAGTCACTTTGGGCATCTCCGTCAATCCTTACGTTTCCGAGAGAGCTCCCGAGTATAACGAACTCCTCGATACAGGCTGCCTCGTCTCATTCCCTGACGGCAGAGCCGTTCTCTGCGATGCCGACAAGGGCGGCGTAGCTATCCTTGACCTGAATATTCCCGCAGCAAGAAGCTGGTTCATCAACACATTGACCGGGCTTGCGAACAACGGCTTTAATATGTACGAATCCAATTACACCGGCGCGCTCGCAGAAGCTTACGGGAACGCATGCGGAAAGAAGGACTATCTCCTGAACTTTGCCAGTATCCTCAATTCCACTTTGAGCGATGTGTCCGCAAGAGAGCACGGCAGACTCGGTTCATTCATAATCACGGATTCCGTAGGCTCAGGCGACCAGCAGTCACCCTACAGGAATATCTACAACACCATGACACCCGATTACTCCGCCTTAAGCTCTGCTGTCACGAATACCTTGTCTTATAACCTTACGGGATTTGGCGGAATCAACATCGACATTCCGGAAAAGGACATTGCCGATCCCAAGCTTTTCGAGCGCTGGGTAGCATTCGCGGCTTATGCTCCGCACGCAAGATTCAAGGGAACCTTAAAGCTCCTTGAAGACGCAAAGACACTTACCGCTATCAAGGCATTCTGCGCCATCAGGACAGGCCTTGCTCCTTACATCTATTCATGCCTCTGCGAAAACGTTAACTACGGCACACCCGTTGTCCGCGCGATGGCACTTGAATTCGCAGGCGACCCTGCTGCACAGTCTTCCAACACCCAGTACATGCTGGGCTCCACGCTCCTCGTAGCGCCTGTCACTTCACCTGCTGACAGCACCAGGATCTATATCCCTTCAGGCATCTGGACAGACTTTATGACGCACGAGAAGGTACAGGGACCCCGCTACATTTCCAAGAAGGCTGCTCCGGGAACACTGCCCGTTTATGTTCGTCCCAATTCGATCGTTCCTACGAGAACACCCGATAACACAAGCGTTGGCACAGTCCTTGATAATCTGACATTTACCTGCTTCGGATTAAGCCAGGGCAATACTGCAGCTTGTGAGATCTTCGCTGACGGAGGCCAGAACTCAGGCATCATCACCGCTGAAATCGAGGGCAACAGGATCACTGTCCGCACCCAGAATCTCGGCGGCAACAAGCGTCTTGTCCTGTCAGGAATATTCAATGTGGTAGGACTCTCCGAATCCGTTCCCGAGAAGCTCAGCTACGGTACTTCGATCGATTTTAACAGCAACGAATTAGTTATCAGCCTTGGCTAAAGGGACCTCGTCAAAGTACGAGATCAAGTCTGCGAAATACTCTTCCTTCACGGGTTCATTCTGTATCTCGTGACGGTAGGGTCCGTAGTTTTTGACCTTTGCGATATTGGCTCCCGCTCCCTTCATCTTGGCGATGACCTTCTCAACGCCCGCGCCGTAGCTTCCTACGGGATCCTCTTCTCCGTAAGTGAACATGCACGGACGGTCAGGTATGAGCGCGTATGCTTCTTCGCTCTGCATATATGAGATAAGGCTGAATAATGTCTTGAAGCCGTCGCTCGTGAAGCAGAATCCGCACATCGGATCGCCCACATATTTATCTACTTCTTCAGGTACCGTGGATAGCCAGTCGTTATGCGTCCTGGGCTTTTTGACATGCTTGTTGTAGCTTCCGAAAGCGATCACATTGAGCAGCTGGTTTTTTGCCTTCTTAAATCCGAGAGCGCAGGAGGTGCTTGCCAGGACTTTGCCCAGACCTACTGCAGGGTTAGGTCCCATCGTCGATGCGAAAACATATCCGTCGAACTGTCTGTTGTATCTGGGTGTCGAGAATATGCATCTTACGACAAAAGATCCCATCGAGTGCCCGTAGAGTATATACTTCAGGCCCTCTCTTCCGAATCTTTCTACGGCATACTCGTGCATGCCCATTACATCTGTAAGAAGCACCTGCCATGAATTCTTCAGGCCGCCGAAATATCCTTTGGGAAATTTCTTATCCTTATTAAGTTCATAAGTTGCGCCGTGACCCGGCATGTCCATTCCGCATACGTGGTAGCCGGCTTCATTAAACCCGGCGATCATGTCCTCGTAGCGCGCAATAAACTCCGCCATGCCATGGCAGATCTGCACGACGCCTTTTATCTCAGGTGCCTGTGACGGATAGAAAAAGCCTGCGATCTTAACGCCGCCGCCGATCGAACTGACGAATTCTTTCTTCTCAGGATTAAGCTTTGGCATTAAGTATCCTCCTTTAGGGCAAGTTTTTATCTTCTTCTGCTGTTTCTCATGAGAAGCAGTCTGAAAAGTGTCAGCGCGGAGCTTGCGAGAGCGACCGCATAAGTGTCGCCTGCTGCCCAGAGGACTTTCTTTGCAGCAGCATACTGATCATCTGAGACCCATCCGAATTCCTTCATCGCTTTAAGACCTCTCCTGCTCGCATTGCGCTCGATAGGGAGCGTAACAAGGTAGAAAAGAACCACTATGGAATAGAGAATAATGCCTATGGTGCTGATGCTATAGCCCAGATCGGACATCTCATAGCTTTTTGCAGAAGACATGATGATGACGCCGATGATGGCGATCCATACGCTGAAGCGTGAAGTGATGCTCGCCACAGGAGCGATGAGCTGACGGATCTTGTATGTGATCATGTTCGAATGAGCCTGGCACGCATGTCCGCATTCGTGAGCGGCGACTGCAACGGCAGTGATGGAATTCTTGCCGTATGTCGTGTCAGACAGATTGATAGTATCATTCCTGGGATTGTAATTATCTGTCATTGAGCCTGAGACGTGATCGATAGTAACTCCATATACTTCATTCGACTGCAGCATCTCGCGCACACAGGTATTTGCATCCTTGCCGCTTGCCACAGGAACATCGCTGTATTTTTTTACCAGGCTGTTAAGCCTTGCCTGAATGATCAGGCTAAAGATCATGAGTGCAATCGCGGCAGCGTAGAATATGCCGCTGTATTCACCTAAATATCCGAGCCACATATGTTTTAACCTCCAAAACCGCCTTATTCCGTTCAGACGTTTTCCAGAGACAATTTTATCATCTTTTCGGGATGCGGGTATCGCCATACTATTTCCGCAAGATGAAAATTGCTTTTTCCTCTTTTTTTCTTAAAATAGGAAACAATAAGAAAAATTAATACATTTTCATATTGCTCCGCTACCGCTTGTTTGGTATGCTACCATACAAGATAGGACTCGAAAATGATTTCTTGTTCATGCTCACTTCCGACAGGAGGGATAAAGGAATGTTTGAAATAGTTAAAAAGCAGATGCTCGGACCCAAGGTCTTCCTCATGGAAATAGTCGCTCCGTTCGTAGCATCCAAAGCAATGCCCGGCCAGTTCCTGATCGTCCGTGCCGACAAGGACGGCGAGAGGATCCCGCTCACAGTATGCGACTTCGACCGTGAGAAGGGCATCATAACGATCGTATACCAGACCGTAGGCGCCGAGACCGAGCGCATGAGCAGAATGAATGAGGGCGAATGCTTCGCTGACGTGGTAGGCCCGTTAGGAAATCCTTCGGATCTCTGTGACCTCAGTATCGAAGAACTTAAGGCCAAGAAGATCCTCTTCATCGCCGGCGGTGTAGGCACGGCTCCGGTCTATAACCAGCTCAAGTGGCTCCACGACAACGGCATCGAGGTAGACTGCATCCAGGGCGCGAGGACCAAGGAACTCCTTATTTTCGAAGACGAGATGAAGGCAGTAACAAAGAACCTCTATTTCGCGACCGACGACGGATCCTATGGAATCCACGGCAACGTCTGCGTAGCACTCCAGAAGCTCTGGGACGAAGGCATCCGTTACGACCACTGCGTTGTCATCGGACCTGTCATCATGATGAAGTTCGCATGCCAGCTCACCAAAAAGCTCGGCATTCCCACTGTTGTTTCAATGAACACCATAATGGTTGACGGCACCGGCATGTGCGGCGCCTGCAGACTCTTAGTCGGCGGCGAAGTTAAGTTCGCCTGTGTCGACGGCCCTGAATTCGACGGACACGAAGTAGACTTCGATCAGGCACTGCAGCGTTCACGTCTTTACAAGACTCAGGAAGGCGAGCTGATGTTAAGACTCACCGAAGGCGATACACACAGCGGCGGATGCGGCATGTGTTCATAAGGGGGATAGGATAATGGATTTTGACGTATTGAAGAAAGTACCGGTATCAGAGCAGGACCCTCAGATCCGCGCCACGAATTTTGACGAGGTCTGCCTCGGATACACAAAGGAAGAAGCAGTTCTCGAAGCATCCCGCTGCCTTAACTGCAAGAACGCACGCTGCATGCAGGGCTGCCCCGTATCGATCAATATCCCGGGCTTCATCTCCAAGCTCAAGGACGGCGACGTAGAAGGCGCTTACGAAGTTATCTCTTTATCTTCTTCCCTTCCCGCAGTCTGCGGCCGTGTATGCCCTCAGGAGACCCAGTGCGAAGCCCAGTGCATCAGAGGCGTTAAGGGCGAAGCAGTATCGATCGGACGTCTCGAGAGATTCGTCGCAGATACCGCAAAGGATATGGGCATCAAGCCCAAGCTCCCTTCTGACCTCGTTAAGAAGGGCAAGAAAGTCGCAGTTATCGGTGCAGGTCCTTCAGGTCTTACATGCGCAGGCGACCTCGCTAAAATGGGTTACGACGTAACGATCTTCGAAGCACTTCACAAGGCAGGCGGCGTACTCGTTTACGGTATCCCTGAGTTCCGTCTCCCCAAGGACAAGGTCGTTGCAAAAGAGATCGAGAACGTAAAAGGCTTAGGCGTTGAGATAATCACAGACGCAGTAATCGGACGCTCACTTACGATCGATGATCTGTTCGAGAAGGAAGGTTTCTCAGCAGTATTCATCGGTTCCGGCGCAGGTCTTCCCCGCTTTATGAACATCCCCGGCGAGCAGGCATTGGGTGTGTTCTCCGCTAATGAATATCTCACAAGATCCAACCTCATGGGCGCATTCTCACCTGATTCAAGAACACCTATCATGAGAGCCAAGAAGGCTGTCATCGTAGGCGGCGGCAACGTTGCAATGGACGCGGCACGCACGGCTAAGAGGCTTGGTGCTGAAGTACACGTTGTTTACAGAAGATCTGAGGCCGAGCTCCCTGCACGTGCAGAAGAAGTACATCATGCCAAGGAAGAAGGGATCATTTTCGATCTGCTCACAAATCCTGTAGAGATCATCGCAGATGATAACGGCTGGGTAACAGGCTGCAAGTGCATCCGCATGGAATTAGGCGAACCTGACGCTTCCGGCAGAAGATCACCTGTTCCGGTAGAAGGCTCCGAGTTCACCATCGAGTGCGATGCAGTCATCATGTCACTCGGCACATCACCTAACCCTTTGCTCAAGAAGACAACGGCAGGACTCGATGTCAACCGCAAGGGCGGCATCATAGTCAACGAATCCGAGATGACGACCAGGGAAGGCGTTTTCGCGGGAGGCGACGCGGTAACCGGCGCGGCTACGGTAATCCTCGCGATGGGCGCGGGCAAATCGGCTGCCAAAGGAATAGATGAGTACCTGTCCAAAACATGACTTACTACTTAAAGCGGCTGTATAATATAGCCGCTTATTTTTTTACCGGAGATGATGCAATATGGTACAGGAATACAGGATCACCGTTCACCAAAAACACCGTATAGTAAATGTCATCGCGCTTTTATTAAGCCTTTCTCTGATGCTGGCTTTTACTGCCTGCAACAGGGTCAAGGTCCCGACAAGCGATGAGGTAAAAGACGAGGTCGAAGAAGAGTATGAGCTGAAGTTTAAGCTCGATTCCGAAGATATCGCCAAAGACGGTTCTGAAGCCGAATGGATATTTGTCTCCAAGAACGGAGTGCTTCAGGTAACAGTCACATGGAGCGCCAAGAAACCTGACAAGTTCAAATTCGATGAAGAAGTTATCGCAAAGGTACCCCATCCCGACGATGTCATCAAGGCAGCCGAAGAAGTATACGGACAGTCGTTCGATCTTGAGTCCGAAGTTATCTCCGGAGATGATTCTGAAGCGGAATGGGTACTCATCGCCAAGGATGGATTACTTGAGGTTACTGTCACATGGAATGCCAAAAAGCCGGATAAGTACAATTATGAAGATGCTCAGCTCATACAGATACCTACTCCCACGCCGGCTTCCGGCAACGATGACAGTCTGATCAAAGCCGGAATCATCAATGCCGATCCGAATGAGTCAAACTACCGTATGGCTAACGACCTGGACATGAAATCGGTCTTCAACGCGGCTAACGGTTATGATGCCATGTTCTTCTACAGCCTCAAGGCTTCCGAGCAGATAGCGGCAGCTGAAAAGTTTATAGAGGATGAGGTGGATTATCTCCTGATCTCTGCTGACGATGTATCCGGCTGGGAAGGAGTTCTCGAAAAGGCAAAAAATGCCGGTATCAAGGTCATCCTTTTCGACAGGCCGATTGAAGCAGATGAGAGTCTTTACGAGGCTTTAGTCATATCCGATATTTCTAAAGAGGGCGAGAAAGCAGTTGACTGGCTCATCTCACAGAACCTGTCCGAATACAACATCGTCCATCTTCAGGGCATTGCGGGTTCTGCTGCCAGTGAAGGACGTTCCAAAGCCATAAATACCATGGTGGCCGCTTATGGGAACTGGAATTTCGTAGCTCAAGAGAGAGCTGACTGGGACGAGGAATCAGCTAGAAAGATCGTTGAATCCGTTATCAGATCCGGTGAACCTTTCAATATTATCTATGCCGAGAACGACATGATGGCAAAAGGAGCAGCCGAAGCGCTTGATAATGCCGGCATCTCCCACGGCATAGGCGGAGATGTTATCATCATGAGCTTTGACAGCGCTACCTGGGCTCTTGAAGAACTCATGGCAGGCAACTGGAATTATGAAGGCATGATTAATCCTTACCAGGCTTACTACATCGATGCCATCATCAGGTACGGCACAAATGATAAGGTTGTAATAGTAGAAGATTATGAATTTGATGCAAGAACAATCACCCAAGATGACGTAGACAAATACGGAATCTGATATATAACTCAGTATCAAAAAAAGGAGCTGTCTCACTATGAAGTGAACCCCTGAAGTTGGACAAACTTCGGGGGTTTATATATGAAACTATCTTTAGATGACAAGAATAAGATTTATGAAATGCATCTTGCTGGTTACGGCAGTGTGCCTATTTCCAGAAGATTTCATGTTAGTCGTAATGTTGTTGACTATTTATGCAAACTTATTGATAAACATGGGCAGGAAATTCTAACAAAAGGTTATACTCAACACTCTAATATTGAAAAGCTTAAAGCTATAAAACGTGTTTTGGAGGACAATGAATCCATTTGGTCGGTTGCTGTTGATCTTGGATTAAGGTCCAAACACACACTACAGCAGTGGATTAAATCTTATATTTCAAACGGGTATAATGTCATTACCAAGAAGAAAGGCAGGCCTTCAACCCGTGACAAAGAAAAAGAAGACAGTCGAAGAGCTGGAGAAGGAGAACGAACTTCTTCGCGAGCAGCTGTTGAAGAAGACCGTAGAAGCCGAATACTTAAAAAAATTGTATGCCTTAACTCACAAGGAAGAAAAGAAGACAAAGAACAACTGACCGAGGCAGTGACTGAGTTAAGGCAAGAATTAAAGTGTTCGTTGGAATTTATTCTTGAAACTATTAACTCAAACGATTCACTGCCGCATCTTCCCAGATCGGATTACTACTATTGGAAGAACCGAACTGATCCGGATTCAAAGAATTCGGATCTTATGGATGCCATAACCACCATCTATACAGATAACCATAAGCGTTATGGCTATCGAAGAATCACGCTACAACTGAAGAACGAAGGATGGACTGTAAACCATAAGGCGGTTAAAAGACTAATGTCTAAGTTAAACCTATATGGAATTACGCCCAGAGCCAAATACAAGTCCTATAAGGGCGATTTCAATGGAACAGTAGATAACAAACTCCTGGATAAGAGAGTCGATACCAAGAGACACAGAACAGAATACATAAGAGATTTCAGCACTTCCGATGTCAACGAGAAATGGACTACAGATGTATCTGAATTCCATATAGCAGCCGGAAAGCTCTATCTATCCCCAATTCTGGATATGCATAACAGGGAGATTGTTTCTTATAACATCTCAAGAAACCCAAGTTTTGTACAAACTACCGATATGCTAAACAAAGCTTTCAGTCGATTCAAAGATCTTAGCCACCTGATATTTCATTCAGACCAAGGCTGGCAATACCAAATGGCACAATACCGCAAAGCATTAAAAGCACGAGGGATAACGCAATCTATGTCACGCAAAGGAAATTGCTTGGATAACAGCCCTATGGAGAACTTCTTCGGAAAGATGAAGAACGAGATGTTCTATGGACATGAATATGAATTCAAGACATTAGAACAGCTTCAAAAGGCAATGGAAGATTACATAGAATACTACAACAACAAGAGAATTCAGGTCAAACTGAAAGGACTGACTCCTTGCCAGGCAAGGAATCAGTCCTTATACTCGTTTTAAACCGTCCAACAAAGTGGGTTCACTTCACAGAAGATGCAGCTTCTTTTTTTCCCTGCCCGAAAATGCTTTATAATTGTTAATATAATTTCCGGCCGTGAGGGGATATCAAATGATCGACAATTACATGAAAGTTAAAGGCATCAAGGCCTACGCAAAAGATTTAGGCAGGCTCGATTACTCTAAGAAGGATCCTG
>JAEFBB010000065.1 GCA_016292215.1 Saccharofermentans sp.
CTGAGGGCAAGGCTCTTATCGTAAACAACGCAGACTGGCTCAGGAACCTCAATTACATCGAGTTCTTAAGAGAAGTAGGAACACACTTCTCCGTTAACAAGATGCTCACGGCTGAGTGCTACAAGCAGCGTCTTGAGAAGGGTCTGTCCTTCCTCGAATTCAACTATATGCTCATGCAGGGCTACGACTTCTATTACCTCCACGAGAAGTACGGCTGCAACTTGGAGTTCGGCGGTGACGACCAGTGGTCAAATATCCTCGCAGGCATGGAGCTCGTACGCCGTAAGAAGGGTGATTCCGTTTACGGCCTCACATTCACGCTCCTTACAAACAGCGAAGGCAAGAAGATGGGTAAGACAGCTAAGGGCGCTGTATGGCTCGATGCTGAGAAGACTCCTGTATTCGACTTCTATCAGTACTGGAGAAACGTTGACGATGCTGACGTTATCAAGTGCATGAAGCTTTTGACATTCCTCGAAATGGACGAGATCAACGAATATGCAAAGCTCACCGACTCTGCTATCAACGAAGCAAAGAAGAGACTTGCATATGAGGTTACAAAGATCGTTCACGGCGAAGAGGCTGCTGAGATCGCGAAAAAGACCGCTGAGGATCTTTTCGAGAACGCAGGAAGATCTGAGGACATGAAGACAACTGAGATTACTAACGATGAACTCAATGCCGGCATGCAGATCGCTGATGCACTCGTTAAGGCAGGCCTCATGAAGTCAAAGGGCGAAGCAAGGAGAATGATCCAGCAGAAGGGCGTGTACCTCAACGATGTTGCTGTTGAGGATCAGTTCTATGAGCTCAAGGAATCTGACTTCGATGCAAGCGGCGAAGCAATCGTACGTAAGGGCAAGAAGACATATCACAGATTCAAGATCGGCTGATAACGCTGACAGAAAGTTATTTAAGTCCCCGGCATATGTTGATGTCGGGGATTTTTGATTGCAGATTTAGTTAAGTTTGTCGGTCTTAATTCGTTGAAAAGGCTTATTTCAAGCGTTAAAATATGTTTAACTTTTTTGGTGTCAGGAGGGAACGATTATGAAGAAGATGCGTGCTGTTATCGCTTCGTTGCTCGCATGTGCCACATTGATCTCATTTGCAGGATGTGCGCGTGTTAAGCTTATTGATGATGAGGATGTTTTCTTCGATGCTTTGGATAATGCCGCAGGCATCGACGAGGATGAGACTGCACATGCCAAGAACACAACCTTTAACGGTGATAAGGCAGAATATGTTATCCAGGCTAAGGACGGAGACAATGTCTACACTTATGTCAGATTTAAGAAAGCTGACGATGCCATCGAATATTTCGAAGATGCATACGATTCTTTCAACGATTCAGTAAAGGATAAGGAATTCGAAGGATCCCACTCAATGGCCATCAGCAAGAAGAGCGGCTGGATCACATTTAACGGTGATATCGAAAAGAGTTCCAGAGTCGGAACAAAGTACCTTTCCAGCGACAGCGAGATCTTCGGCGGCGTTTATCTGAACCAGAACGTTTACATCGAAGTTTATTCCATCGAAGGCAGTAAGCGCGACAAGGAAAAGATCTCTGCATTCGTTAAGGAGCTCGGATTCCCTAAGCCTTAAAGATCTGAGCAAAGCTTTTCTTCGGCTAAAGTCCTCCGCGCTTCGCTTGTGCGGAAAGGCCTCAGAATAAGCTTTCCTCATATAGGAAAAACAGATAATTACAGAGGTCATCTCACATGAGATGGCCTCTCTTTTTGTTTGGGTACCAATAAAAGTACACATTCAAAAAGCGGCGGTTTTTGGTATTTACAAACATATGTTCGGGATGATAGAATGACGGCACTTAAAGACGGACAGGAGGAATTGAGCATGGCAGACCTTGGCATGAGATATACGTATGACGGTACATTCGAGGGATACCTCTGCGCGGTCCTTGCTGCATTGAGGTCAGGCAGGGTTCCTGCTGCGATAACTGACAGGAGGACTGAGGACAGGCCCGATGCCGCCGTAAATATCGCGACGAGTCTTAAGGATGCGCAGTATCTTTGTTCCATGATATCCGTTAAGAGCAGTGCCGAAGTCCAGCAGATGGTATCCGATTATTTCCTGACGGATGCATCGGGCATGGAGATCAATCTGTATAAGATGATCTTCTGTTCCCTGAAGTATGGCGCGAGGGTCGCCGAGGATTATTCGAGCGAACTCATGAGCGGCATACAGATGGCGATAAGGGATCTTTACAGGGAATCACAAGCGGTACTGCACGAGCTGGATTTTTATATCGGGGAAGAGGCTGCGGGTGCCGTTATAAACCCAAGGAATTCCGTACTTCCGATAATAAGGAATCCGGTCCTCAAGCGCCGTGATATCGAAGATTTCATTGTTTACGACAAGAGGCACCATCTGCTCCTGGAGCGCTCTTCTGACCGGAATATGCTCCTGGATATTACTGATTTTCCAATGCCTGATTTCAAGGATCCCAAGGAAGCTTATGACTGCCTCTGGCCTTTTGTAAGAGATAAGCGCTTTGATGTGAGGGTCATTCCCGGGCAGAAAAAAAGCGGCTCTTCGATAGAGCCGCTCTGGTTAAAAGCTTCTTAAAGGCTTCTTTTATTTCTTCTGCTCTTCAGCAGCTCTGATAGCCTTTCTCATGATCTTGCCGTTGAATGTCTTAGGAAGTTCATCAACGAATTCGACTATACGGGGATACTTGTATGGAGCAGTCTTCTCCTTAACGTAGTGCTGGATCTCTTTCTTGAGTTCTTCAGTACCCTCAGTTCCCTTAACGAGCGTGATGGTAGCCTTTACGACGATACCTCTTACGCCCTGCGGATCGGGAGCACCTGTAACGGCACACTCGAGTACATAAGGGAGTTCCATGATGACGTTCTCGATCTCGAAGGGTCCGATACGGTAACCGGAAGACTTGATGACATCGTCCGTACGTCCGACATAAGAGATGTATCCGTCCTCATCCATCCATGCGGTATCGCCTGTGTGGTACCAGCCGTCGTGCCATGCATCGTTGGTGAGCTCGGGTGCGAGGTAGTACTGAAGGAAGAGTCCCTTCGGATGGTAGTTCTGTGTGTTGATGCAGATCTCGCCTGTCTCACCGGGCTTGCATACGTTGCCGTCGGGATCAAGGATCTTAACGTCGTAGAGCGGGTTGGGTTTGCCCATGGAACCAAGCTTGATCTTTGAACCGACGAGGTTAGCGATGACGAGAGTTGTCTCGGTCTGACCGAAGCCCTCCATAAGCCTGATTCCGGTAGCTTCCATGAACTTGTTGAAAACTTCAGGGTTCAGAGCTTCACCGGCTGTAACGGCATACTTGAGTGAAGACAGATCGTACTTGGAGAGGTCTTCCTTGATAAAGAATCTGAACATCGTCGGAGGTGCGCAGAATGTAGTGATGTTGTACTTTTTGAACATAGGAAGGATCTCTTCAGCCTTGAAGCGGTCGAAGTCGAACGTGAAGACAGGCGCTTCGCAGAGCCACTGGCCGTAGAGCTTGCCCCAGAGTGCCTTACCCCAGCCTGTATCAGAGATGGAGAAGTGGAGACCGTTAGGATCAACATTCTGCCAGTACTTGGCTGTCGGGATGTGACCGATTGCATACATGTATGAGTGCAGAGCCATCTTAGGATAGCCCGATGTACCGGAAGTAAAGAACATTACCATCGGATCGTAGCCGCATGCATAATCAGCAGGACGCTCGAATACGTCAGAGCAGTTCTTGAACTCCTCGTTGAAGTCGTGCCATCCGGGTCTTGAACCGTTGCAGAGGATGAGTGTCTCTACTCCGCATGCTTTTGCTGCCTTCTCTGCTTCGTCTGCAGCATCGTCGTCTGATGTACAGAAGACTGCCTTAACACCTGCTGCGTTGAAACGGTATTCGTAGTCGTGGTCACGGAGAAGGTGTGTAGCAGGGATAGCTACGGCACCGAGCTTCTCCAAGCCCATCATGGCGAACCAGAACTGGTAGTGGCGCTTAAGAACGAGAACGACCTTATCGCCCTTGCCGATGCCAAGAGACTTGAAGTAATTGGCAGTCATGTTGGAATACTTCTTGATGTCTGCAAAGGTGAATCTCTTCTCGGTTACGCAGTCCTTTGCGACCCAGAGCATAGCGAGCTTGTTGGGATTCTTGTCAGCGATGGCATCAACGCAGTCGAATGCAAAGTTGAACTTCTTGCATGCGGGAACGTTTACGTCGACATCGACCAATGTGCCGTTCTCGTCAAGGATGCCGTTGAGATAGTGTGTGTAAACAGCATCTTCAAGGTTTGCTGCATCAACGTTTGTAACGTTGTCGGTACGCATCTCTTCAGAATTGTAAGGCGTGGTGTAGTTCTCGCCCTTGCCCCATGCCTCAGGATTTAAGATGATCGCATAGAATACGCAGTCCTCGCCGCCCAATGCGAACTCGCCGTGAGGCTGTGTTGAATCGAAGTAGATGGAATCGCCTTCGTGAAGGACTTCGGAGGAATCGCCGATGATTACCTTGAGAGTACCCTTAACGACGATGTTCATTTCCTGATAGTTATGTGAAACGAGGTGATACGGAGGATTCAAAGCCTCTTCGGAATAAGGAACTACGACACGGAAGGGCTCGCAGAGCTTATTCTTGAATCTTGATGCAAGACGCTGGTACTTGTAGCCTGTGCGTCTTGTGATAGGGCTGCCCTGGCCGTTTCTTGTTACGGCATATTCTTTAAGGGAAGGGGAAGAACCTTCCATAATGTCGGAGATCTCAACGCCTGCGAGGTTTGCGAATTTATAAATGAAAGTAAAGTTGAAGTCCTGGGTGCCTTCTTCGAACT
>JAEFBB010000008.1 GCA_016292215.1 Saccharofermentans sp.
TGTATCTGCGAAGACCCAGGTGGAGACAGCAGGAGAGGCAGCAGTACCGATCGCTATCCGTACGCAGGTCGCAGACCAGACATCCAATTCCAAGAGAGTCGGTACAGCCACAAGGATCCTGTTCCTTGTCGTGTCGATCTTCCTGTCGCTTTTACTTTGGATGTATATCCAGATCAATACAAACCCTGTTGTTTCCAAGACCATTACGGTCCCGATCCAGTATAACGACGAGAACAAGCCCGAGAATTACGAAGTGTCTTACCCTGTTAAGACTGTTGAGCTTGAGATCGTAGGACGTGCGGGCACTCTTAATTCCATGACCGCCGACGACATCGTTGCGACGATCGATTATTCCAAGATCGAAGAAGGCGCTACGGGAGTTATCCAGCTTCCGGTTAACGTATCAGGTGCAGACGGCAATACGTATTTCCGTGTTGAGACCCAGACGCCGGAGTACGTTGACGTTATAGTCTACTCGGTCGACTGATAAGTATTCTATTGCCTGGTATTCAGGCCGAAAGGAAATAATATGCTTGAGACAAAAGATCTTATCGATTTAACACACACTTTGGCTGCGCCTATTCTTGAAGACAAGAAGTATCCCTGGGAAGCATTGCCTCTCATCAAGGAATTCATCTTAAAGCTTGGTCCTACGCTCGATCCCGAGATTTATGAGCAGAAGGCTGACGATATCTGGATCGCAAAGAGCGCCAAGGTTTTTGATTCTGCATACATCGCAGGTCCCTGCATCATCGGACCCGAGACAGAAGTACGTCAGTGCGCATTCATCAGAGGAAGCGCTCTTATCGGAAGCAAGTGCGTTATCGGTAATTCCACGGAGCTTAAGAATGTAATCATCAGCGATAACGTTCAGGTCCCTCACTATAACTATGTAGGCGACTCCATCCTCGGATACAAATCACACCTCGGTGCAGGTGCCATCACATCAAACGTTAAGTCTGATAAGACATTGGTATGCGTTAAGAACGGTGATGAAGTAATCGAGACAGGACTTAAGAAGTTCGCTGCTATCGTAGGCGATAACGTTGAAGTCGGCTGCCAGAGCGTTCTTAATCCCGGTACCGTTATCGGCAGAGGCTGCCGTGTATATCCGCTCTCAAGAGTAAGAGGTGTTATTCCTGAAAAGCATATCTTCAAGGATAAGGATGAGATCGTACCGATCGAAGAGTAAACAACAAAAGATTTGTTTTAAAGGGCTTCTCTAATGAGGAGCCCTTTATTTTTTTTGACATTTGTTTTTATAATACATTTGTAGGCAATAGTTTTTTTTTGATTTTTCCGGAGGGGATAGTATGAAATTAACAAAGATAGTCGCATCCGCATTGGCTTTTTCGACGGCTTTGGGAATAGCCGGATGTAATTCCCACAATAAGCAGAAAGACAGGGAAGAGATCGATTCACTTGTACAGGATTATGTGGAAGCAATGCGCGAATTCGATTATGAGCCGCTTGCTGAAGTGACTGCAATCGATTTCGAAGAAGAATACAGCTGGTTCATAAATGTTACTGATTATCCGAATACTGATTTTCTGGATGAATTCACTTATGAATACTGTAAGTACACAGCATCGACAATAGAAGCTGACTACGATATTGAAGACATTGAATTTGAAAAAGATGAAGCTACTCTTAAAGTCACTTTTTCTATAGTAGACTGGACATCAGTTTGCTGGGGAACTTTCGATGATACTGAAAGCATGCTCGATGTTCTGAAAAATACAGACGAGAGAAGAACGATAAAAGATAAGCTGACATTTGAGTATTCAGACGGCGAATGGGAGCTCGTTAAGTCAAAGAGCTTCACTGATATCATGATCTTCTACTGCAACACACCGGCACTTTATTCATATTATGAGTGGATCGACGAGACGGAACCCGAGCCGGAGCCGACCGAGTCTACGCAGCCCGAGCCTGTAACGCATGAGCAGTTTTTAGGAGCTATGGATTATTACCATTATGAGCTGATAGTATCTTCTGACAGTATCATCGCCATGCAGAATTCTTATATGGACAAGCTTTGCTTTGAGCATGATTTTAACGGGGACGGATCTCCTGAGATGTGCTATTTCGCAAGGAATCCGGAAACGGGCGACTCTTATCTGGAATACTGCGAATATATTCCTTTATCAGACGGCATAGTTTTCAATTACATTGCCATACCGGATGCTTGTATAAATCCTGATAAAGACGGTTCGTTTGTTCTTTATGCTACCGAAAAAGAGTTTGTCTTTACATGCAGTTACACCGAAGACAACAAAACTATTGTTGAGACTGAAGTCTATAATTTCAGTTCTTTCCCGGAGGGCTATTACAGACTTGAGAAGGATCTTGCGACCGGCAAAGAAGAGTGCTTTACCAACTTAGGTAAAGACTATGGCGAAGATGATCCGATGGATGTCGGTCAGTATAATTCCGTTATTAAAGATCTTACTGACAGGGCATCATTGATCTTTGTTGAACGCAACAACGATCTGCAGTTTGCTCCCGGAATATCTCATTTAGATGAATTGAGAACATATGAAGAAGCTGTCGAATATTATGAGAGCTTCCTGTGATCTGAAAGGTGAAACGATAACAACAAAAAGGGCGCCCGAATCGAGCGCCCTTAATAATTTAATACGTTATTTATCAGACTACTGAATCCTTGAGCTTATCGAAAGCAGCCTTAGCGACCTGTCTTACGTTAGGATCGGAATCAGCGAAAGCGAGCTTTTTTACATACTCTTCGCAATGCTTAGCGTGGATCTCAGCAGCGGAAGTAGCTGCTGCCGCTCTTACCATGGGTGAAGAGTCACGGAGAAGAGGAATAAGAGCCATACCGGTCTCGTATGAAGGGATATTGCCCATAGCCATAGCAACTGCCATGCGAACATCATCTTCCGGGGCATCAGCAAACTTGAGCAGGGCACCGAGTTTACCCTTTGAACCGAGTTTCTGGATTTTATCTTTCAAAGCGTCCGTACGTCCCATATATCGTTAGACTCCTGATCTCGTTAATTGCTCAACATCATTATAGAGTAAATCTTCCAAAAAAAACACCACCGATTTTTAAAATTATTTGAAATTATTAGTTTTTGGTATACTTAGCTCTATAATACTTTTGATTATACAATCAAAATTCTCAAAAAAGAAACCGCTTTTGAGTATTTTGGATAAATGTGAGGATAATGAAAATGAATAGATTTACTAACTGCCTGACGATAGCTGTCGTATCCGGAGCAGTCTTGTTATGTTCGTGTTCGACTAATCTCGGTCCTGAGACTTTGCCTTCGACAACGCCTGCTACAGAGACTGAAGAGTCGGTCCCCGAGACAACTGAAACCACTACTCCCGAGATGACTGATCCTTCAAGTGAAGCAGTCGTTACTGACCGCATCGTCGACAAATACGGAAAGCTTACGATCGACGGCTCAAAGATCGTTAACGGTGAGGGCGAGACCGTCATGCTCAAGGGCATCAGCTCTTACGGAATCGAAAAGTGCGAAGGCTTCTTTACACCCGAGATCATTAAGACACTCGCTCAGGACTGGGGCTGCGATATTCTCAGAATCTCCCTTACAGGTGATAAGGAGAGCGAAGGCTATCTTAAGGAACCCGAGAAGTATTTCGATATGGTCTGCGAGATATGCAATATGTGCATCGATCAGGGCATCTATGTTCTCGTTGACTGGAATGTCGCTTATACGGAAGACTCCGATGAGAATGAGGAAGCCGCTGTTGATTTCTTCTCAAGATTATCAGCGATCTATTCGGATTCTCCGAACGTTCTTTATGAAGTCGAGAATAATGCATTAATGATCGATGAAGATCAGAGCGCCGGTGCTGAATGGTCTGACGATATCAAGCCTTTCGTGAAGGCTGTGATCGAAGCCATCAGAGAGAATGATGAAGATACCATCATCATTGTCGGCACTCCGAAAACATGCTTCGGCATCAGCACGGCTGCCGATTCCGAGCTCGACTACAGTAATATTGCTTATGCGTGCCGCTTCTTTGCGGGAACGCAGGGCGAGGAATACCGAGAGGATATTGAATCAGCCATTGATGACGGTTTGTGCGTATTCATCAACGAGTGGTCAATGTGCCCCGACAATTTTACAGGCGGAATATTCTATGTAGAGAGCCAGGAGTGGATGGACTTCCTTAAGGAAAATCAGATCTCATGGTGCAATTACGCTATCGGAAACGATACATACGATGACGCGAATGCGCTTATGTTCTCATCTGAAAACTATACCTTTGAACAGAAGTATTCAGGACACTGGCCTAACGGCCTGATCTCCGGAAGCGGCCTGTTCGTAAGAGAACAGATGCTCCTGGTGGAGACTGATGATTCTGCCGATGAGACGGAATCTACCGAAGAGTAGGGAGCAGTAGCAGCGGATGCCCAGACCAGGTTATGCATTGGCATCAAACAGAAGCAGATGTGAGATGCTTGCTCTTGAGACAGAACATCTAAGGCTTGCCGTGCTCCGCAAGAGCGAGGCTGCGAGAGCCTGTGAATATTTCATCAATAACAGGGACTTCCATAAAGCTTTTGCCCAGACGCATAAGGACGACTATTTCACTGTGCCCATGCAGAAGAAGTATCTTGCTTATGATTGTGATTCGTTTCTTGAAGGCAGCCTTATCCCGCTGTGGATAACACTTAAGGGCAGTGACAAGCTGATAGGAAGAGTGTCCTTTTTCAATTTTGCTTACGGCGGAATGATGTGCTGCAGTGTCGGTTATCATCTGGATGAGAAACATACCGGCAAGGGATATATGACCGAGGCTTTAAGAGGTGCCATAGCTTTTGTTTTCGATGAATTCAAGATGCACCGCATCGAAGCCTTCATACTTCCTGAGAACGAGAAGTCAAAGAATCTGGTCAAGAGGCTGGGCTTCCACTATGAGGGACAGAGGATCTCATATATGCACATCAACGGCAGATACAGGGATCACGATGCATTCTATCTGCTCGAGGATGATATCAAAGTCGGGCCGTAAACAGGGGGAATTTGGCAAAACCGTAAAATTGCCTTAACTTGTAACAAAAAATCAATATTTTTACTTGGAAAGTGTGTAATAATAATATAAACGTCTATTCGGAGGTGATATTTGTGAACAGAAAGAGATTTACAACTGCACTTATAGCTGCAATGATGGTTGGCATACTCTGCCTTGGCGCAGCAGCTTGCAAGAAGAAGACAGATCCTACGATTACAGATACCAGCGAGACTTCTGAACAGACGACAACTACCACCACCACAGCTCCGACGACGTCACTTGCTATATATTCAGGTCCCCTCGAGAACAGCCAGGAGATCACCTGGACTGAGACACCCTTAGAGTCACCTAAGACATATTATGTAAAGGTTTCCAGGGGCGAGTTCCTCAATGTAAGAAAGGGACCGGGCACGAATTACGAGAAGGTTGCTTCCCTTACAAGAGGCCAGGCTGTTGTAGTAGTTGCCAAGTCAGGTATCTGGTATAAGACCAACGACGGTTTCTATATCTCCGAGACATACCTTTCAGGCACAATGCCCGACTGATAAAATATCGGTTGATTATTTTCAGACCTTAGTGTAATATACATAGGCACTTGAATTAAGTGCCGATATGCGAGTGTAGTTCAATGGTAGAACTTCAGCCTTCCAAGCTGACCACGTGGGTTCGATTCCCATCACTCGCTCCAGGGTCATTAGCTCAGCTGGATAGAGCAACAGCCTTCTAAGCTGTGGGCCGGAGGTTCGAGTCCCCCATGGCTCACCATCAAAAAGCGCTTCGTGTTTCACGGAGCGCTTTTGGTTTATATTGCATAAATAGCAAGACTCCGATTTTACTCTGATTATCTTCCGGCATCATTGTTGACAGCCTTACTATTTGATAAAATTTCTTTAATGAAATAAGGGAGGGTAGATGAGATGATCACATGTGATAAGTGCGGAAGGATTCTCCAGCCTGAAGATGATTTTTGCCCTAAGTGCGGTACGCCGGTCCGGGATATTAATAATATTTTGGATGTTAAGAGTGATGGCACGCCAAGGACAAAAGAAGAGAGCATTGAGCTGGCAGAGGAACTTGCGAACAATTATGACGTTTTAAACAACGCCAAAACAGAAATAGAAGACCTTGAGCATAAGCTTAAAGTCACCAAGCCTTCTGATGTCAGGCCGAGATATCACACTTTCAGATTTTTCTGGAAGTATTTTATCTTTTCATATGTTGCTTTGATAATTACCTTGCTTATTGGAGCGGGCATATTAAGCGCTACAAATTCAGACTCAGTTGCAGGCTTGATCTGGATATCTCTGCTGGTTTATTTTGGCGTTCTTATTCTCGGAGGCATTCTTTCTTCGAGAAAGGCGGACAAACTGAATACTGAATTGGAAATGGCAGAAAGACGCCTGAATGAGAAGCGCCGCCAGATGGAGAGGGATCTTGAAGAAAGAAGGAATGAGTTTAATGAAGCCAACGCGTTCTTATTTTCTTTTAACAGAAGGATCCCGTCCACTATGCGCAACAAGCAGCGTATGAGAAAGGCAAAGGATATGATCGCTTCGGGTCAGGCCGAAAAGCTCAGCCAGGCAATTGCCCTTTGCACACCCGGAAACAGGAACGTCTGATTCTTTATATATTAAACTTTTAAAGGGGGTAGATTTCATGAATTGTACTAATTGCGGTAATCCGGTCGGAGAGGGTTTTAAGTTCTGCATGAAATGCGGCAGTCCCGTAAGCGCGCCTGCACCCGGCCCCGCAGCTGCGCCGGTACCTGAACCTTCCGCTGCGCCGGCTTATGTTCCTGTGTCTCCTGCCACGGGCACGCCTAAGCAGATGGAAGATCCCAACTTTGTTCCTTACGGACCGCCGACAATGTCAGGAAGCAACATTATCATTCCTGCAGGCAGATCATTCAGGCTCCGCTGCCCCAGCTGCAGCTGTCTCGTAAATGGCGTAAAGATGGATCCGACACCCGGATATACATGTACGAACTGCTCAAAGACCTATGCTTACGGCGGCCAGCTCCTTCTCTACAGGATGGGAAGCTTTCATCCGATGATCATGGGTCTTCCTTACCATATCGTAATAGACGGTATGGATTACGGTGAACTCAGGAATCATTCATCGGTGAGGGTTTTGCTTTCGTCAGGTACTCACACCGTATCGGTCGGTTTTCTTGGCGGCAAGCATTCCAACCAATATCAGATAGATATAACGCCTGAATATTATAACTTTGCTTTTAAATTTAATATTGTATACAGGCCCTTTGGAAGACCGGGCGGAAGCGGCTTCCCGACGGAGTTCTTCCAGTGTGCTCCGGAGGAGATCCCGTACATTTAATCAAAAGCATTTTACGTTTATCGTGACAAGGTTGTCCGTTTTTGGGACAACCTTGTTTTTGCTGTAATTTGGGCTTGAAGGATATCGAAATCTTTGTGTTATAATCGAAAAAATCAAATACATATATATTATTTATTTTAAGGAGCTGGGTAGAATATGCCGGGTAAGAAAGATTACGGCAACGAGAGCATTTCGATGCTCAAGGGCGAAGACAGAGTAAGACTTCGTCCTGCTGTTATTTTCGGATCAGATAATCTCGAAGGATGCATTCACTCATTCTTTGAGATCCTCTCGAATTCGATCGACGAGGCCAGGGAAGGCCACGGAGACAAGATCATCATCACAAGGTTTGCTGACGGCACCATCGAAGTCGAGGACTTCGGACGCGGAATCCCCATGGATTACAATGCCAAAGAGGGAAGATATAACTGGGAGCTCGTATACTGCGAGCTTTATGCCGGCGGCAAGTACAATAATAATTCGTCAGGCGATTACGAGTTCTCATTAGGTCTTAACGGCCTTGGTGCCTGCGCTACGCAGTATGCTTCAGAGTTCTTCGAAGTAACTGTATTCAGAGATCATACAAAGTACGAGATGGGCTTTAAGAAGGGCGTGCCTGTGACAGAGCTCATGCAGGAGCCATACAGGTTCAGAAGGACAGGTACGATCCAGCGCTGGAAGCCTGATACAGAGGTCTTTACGGAGATCATTATTCCTCTTGAGACATTCAAGGAGATCATCAAGCGCCAGTCTGTCATCAACAGCGGTATCGAATTCATCCTCAAGGATGCCGAATCAGGCGAAGAGTTCTCATTCATTTATCCCGAAGGCATCAAGGGTTATGTCGATGAGTTAAATGACATGAAGGGCTTTACCGAGACATATACTTTCTCGGGCGAAGGCAGGGGCCGCGATAAGGAAGACCGTGACGAGTATAAGGTCAGAGCCGAAGTCGCTTTCTGCTTCAATAACGAAGTAAACGCCCTTGAATACTTCCACAATTCCAGCTTCCTTGAGCACGGCGGATCGCCTGATAAGGCTGTAAGGAATGCTTTCGTAGCCGAGATCGACAAGCAGATCAAGCTTAAGGAAAAATATAAGGCCAATGAGTCGAAGATCACATTCCAGGATATTGCAGATTCATTGATCCTTGTTACCAATACGTTCTCCACGCAGACTTCATACGAGAACCAGACCAAGAAAGCTATCAACAACAAGTTCATCCAGGACTTCATGACTCAGCTCATCAGGGATAATCTTGAGATCTGGTTTATTGAGAATAAGGATTTTGCAGCCAAGACTATCGAGCAGATCCTCATCAACAAGCGTGCGCGTGAGAATGCCGAGAAGGCAAAGGTCAACATCAAGAAGACCCTCATGGGCAAGGTCGATATCAACAACCGTATCAAGAAGTTTGTTGACTGCCGTACTAAGGACGTTGCAAAGCGTGAGCTCTACATCGTAGAGGGTGACTCCGCTTTGGGTTCCGTTAAGCTTGGCCGTGACGCTGAATTCCAGGCTGTTATGCCTGTAAGAGGTAAGATCTTAAACTGTTTGAAGGCTGATTACGCAACCATCTTTAAGAGCGAGATCATCACAGATCTTCTTAAGGTATTGGGATGCGGCGTCGAGATCAAGAACAAGCACACAAAGGATATGAGTGCATTTAATCTCGATGACTTAAGATGGAACAAGATCATAATCTGTACCGATGCCGACGTCGACGGATTCCAGATCAGAACGCTTATACTTGCTATGCTCTACAGACTTACCCCCACTCTTATCGAGAAGGGATATGTCTATGTAGCCGAATCTCCGCTTTTCGAGATCACATACAGACCTAAGGGAAAGAACGCGCAGGAAGAGACATACTTCGCATTTAACGAGAAGGAAAAGGCTGAGATCCTTTCCAAAGTAGATCCCAAGCTCTGCACGATCCAGAGATCCAAAGGTTTGGGTGAGAACGAGCCTGAGATGATGTGGAAGACCACGATGAATCCGAAGTCCAGAAGACTTATCAAGGCTTGTCCTGAAGATGCAATGAGGACTGCTGAGGTCTTTGATCTTCTCTTAGGAGACAATCTCGCAGGAAGAAAACTCCATATCGAGACAGACGGTAAGAAATACCTCGATATGCTTGATTTAGGGTGATTTAAATGGCACGTAAGAAAAAAGAAGATATCAATTCAGATTCACTTAAGGCAAGGCTTACAGACAGCAACGCCAAGGATATGCCGGCAATAGACCAGCCGATTACGGAGATGCTCGAGATCAACTACATGCCGTATGCGATGAGCGTCATCGTATCCCGTGCTATTCCTGAGATCGACGGCTTCAAGCCTTCACACAGAAAGCTCCTTTACACGATGTATAAGATGGGCCTTCTTGGCGGTAACAGAACGAAGTCTGCAAACGTAGTCGGCCAGACCATGAAGCTCAATCCTCACGGCGACCAGGCTATCTACGATACGATGGTCAGACTTACCAGAGGCAACGGTTCATTGCTGCATCCGTTTGTTGATTCAAAGGGTAACTTCGGTAAGCAGTATTCCAGAGACATGCAGTGCGCAGCACCCCGTTATACCGAGGTAAGGCTCGAGAAGATCTGTGAAGAGATCTTCAAAGGCATCGATAAAGATGCCGTAGATATGATCGATAACTACGACGGCACGCTTAAGGAACCTTCGCTGCTTCCTACGACGTTCCCGGCAGTTCTCGTTAATGCCAACCAGGGTATTGCAGTCGGTATGGCTTCCAATATCTGCTCATTCAATCTCGCTGAAGTATGCGCTGCTGCTGAAGCATATCTGAGAGACCCGGATACTGATCTTCTGGAGATCATGCCTGCGCCTGACTTTTCGGGCGGCGGAAAGATCCTTTATGACAAGGACCAGATGAAGGCTATATACGACACCGGTAAGGGTACTTTCTCTGTCAGAGCCAAGTACCAGGTAGATAAGGCAAAAAATCTAATCGAGATCACTGAGATCCCTTATTCTACCAGCGTTGAAGCTATCATCGACAATATTGCTGATCTCGTTAAGAGCGGTAAGGCAAAAGAGATCGCAGACATCCGTGACGAGACAGACCTTGACGGTCTTAAGATCACGATCGACTGCAAGCGCGGCACCGATCACGAACAGCTCATGACAAAGCTCTTCAGATTTACAAAGCTCGAAGATACTTTCTCATGCAATTTCAATATCCTCATTGACGGTTCACCGAGAGTAATGGGAATCGCCCAGATCCTTGATGAATGGCTTAAGTGGAGAAGAACATGCGTCTGCCGTGAACTTGCTTTTAACCTCGATAAGATGAAGAAGAGACTGCATTTGCTTGACGGTCTTGCAGTTATCCTCTTAGACATCGATAAGGCTATTAAGATCATCAGAGAGACAGAGCTTGAAGCTGACGTTATCCCTAACCTCATGAAGGGATTCGGCATTGATGAAGAGCAGGCTGAATATGTTGCAGAGATCAAGCTCCGTAACATCAACAAGCAGTACATCTTAAACAGGATATCTGACAGAGATAAGCTCAAGGCAGATATCGCTGATACCGAAGATCTCCTGGGGAGCCCCAGAAGGATCAACAACCTCATTGCAAAGACATTGAAGGAAGTTGCAGAGAAGTACGGCCAGCCCAGAAAGTCTGAGCTTGTCGGCATGGAAGAGACAGAGACATTCGTTGAGTCTGCGGTTATTCCTGATTACAGACTCCACTTGATGCTTACCCGTCACGGCTATCTTAAGAAGCACACTATGAAGTCTTTGCAGAGCGCCGGCGAACTTAAGACCAAGGACGACGATGAGATCTTCATGGGCTTTGAGTGTGAGAATAAGTCTGATCTCCTTATCTTTACCGATAAGTGCAATCTCTATAAGACTCACGTCTACGATTTCTCCGACACTAAGCCGGGTGATCTCGGACACTTCTTATCGAGCGAGCTCGAAATGGAAGACGGCGAGAGACCGATGTTCATGATCTCCACGACAGACTACAAGGGAATACTCTTTATCGCGTTCGAGAATGGCAAGGCTGCAAGATTCCCCATTTCTTCTTATGAGACAAAGCAGAACAGAAAGAAGCTTATCAATGCTTACTTTGACGGAAGCAAGGCCATCGGATTCCTTCTCCTTGACGAGTCGGAAGATCCGGATCTTATCGTTACCAACAGTCTCGATAAGGCAGCCGTATTCAAGGCTTCGCTGATCCCGCTTAAGACAACGAGAACAACACAGGGTGTCCAGCTCCTCGCATCCAAGAAGGGCTCCGTATTAAAGACTTTGTCCAGACTTGCGGAAGTAAATGTTCAGGATCCCGAGTACTACAGGATCCGTAAGGTGCCGGCAATCGGCTATTACATTAGAGAGACTACATTGGAGGCAAAGCAGGTTAGCTTTGATGATTTGAAGTGACGGTATTTTCTTCCGAGTATCACGTCGGAGAAGACGAGCGTAACAACAGCAAGGGCTTTACTGCTGCAGCTGTTGTATGCGCGGTCGCGCTATTAGTGCTCAGCTTCACGACTTTTTTCATCGGAAGAAAGAATGCTTATGAGCTTGATACCGTTCCCAAGTTTGAGAAGGCTATCGATGACGGCCACTACACCGAAGCTCTTGAGATCTACCGCGGCATTCAGGATGAAGTATTGAAGTCTTCTCCTGGTGAACAGGCCTCCAATTCTTTCAGAGTTGAGATGCTTGATGAGATGGAAAATATCGTCAGAGTGCGTGTTAATTCCATCTGTGACCAGATCATCGACAACAGATATGTTCTTACGACAAGCGATATCAACTTCCTCGATTCCATGAGAGAGCTTACGAGCTCGATCGTATCCGAGCGTCTTTACGGGATCTGCGAAGAATTTCTTTTGGGTAGGGTCGAGAAGCCTGTCGTTATGTATTTCTTTGAGCAGCTCCAGCCTATCGGTAATTTTGCCGCGACCGCTAATCCGCTTCTCAGAGAGCTTGATTTTATTGAGACTGCTACGGGCGATGTCCAGAATGCCGAGAGGTATTACGGCGAAGGCAATTATGTCGATGCGGTCAAGAAATACACCCAGGTAAATGAAGATTATGACGGCTTCGTAGGCGATTACTGCGACATGAGGATTGCTGAGATCAAGGAGACGATGTACGAGCCGATGATGGCAGAAGGTGAGCATCTGCTCCAGACTTATAAGTTCTATTCTGCAGAGCAGCTCTTTTCTGATCTTGCGGTTATCTTCCCGGAAGATGACATGATCAAGAGTAATCTTCTTACAGCCACTTCACACACCACAGAGGTAAAGGAATACAGGGGGCAGATCGAGGTAATCTGCGTACGTTCCCTCATCGTTAATACCGATGCAGCATTCTCAGAGAGATATCATTCGGGCAACACTGATCTTTATCTGACGACTTACGAGTTTGAGAAGATCTTGGAGAACCTTTACGAGAGAGATTATGTCCTTGTAGACCCTGAGAATCTTATTGAAGCAAGCGACCCAACGTTCCTGTTGGAGCGTAATCTCAAGGTCCCGAAGGGCAAGAAGCCCCTTGTAGTCGTTATCGAGAATCTCCAGTACAGCTGCTCTGCATACAGCAGCGGAACATGCAGAAGACTCGTGCTTAACGACGAGAACCAGGTGTGCGGTGAATATGTCAATTCTGACAAGGAGACCATCGTCAGCAGAACAGCGGAAGCAATAGGCCTTCTCGATACATTTGTCGAGAAGCATCCTGATTTTACTTATGACGGCGCGAAAGGAATCATCTCCGTCAGCGGTTATGAGGCATGCTTCGGTTACGTCGTATCTGCTGATGAAGTTGACGACAGAAATGCTGCCTTGTCTGCTGCAAACCTTCCCCAGATCGATCCTTCAAGCGAAGATATCGAATATAACAGGGAGAAAGTTAAGGAGATCGTCAGCGTGCTTGCAGATAACGGCTGGAAGTTCGCATCCTGCACATATGCTTATATCGATGACTGCCGTAATACAGAGAAGGAAGTCCTGATCGAAGATACGACCAAGTGGCTTGACCAGATAGGCAGCTTGTTCGGCGAAGTCCATATGCTCGTTTATCCGAACGGCAACTACATCTACGGTACCGACGACAGGGCGGTCTATTACAAGAACTTGGGCTTCAGGATCTTTTTCGGAGGCGGCGCAACGCCATATTACACTTATGGTGACAACTACCTTTATCTCGACCGTGCCATGATGAGCTATAAGACACTTACCAGAGAAGCATATAAGGATCTTTTCGATTACAACGACATAATCGATCCGGTCAGAAAAAAGAATACTGAGACGTAATATTATATTTGCGTTTCATTTTGCAATTGTTTGCAAATTATTTTGATTCTTTATTATAATGTAAGTTGTAACGCTGTTGTTTTGCGTTCGAAGGGAGCTGAGTATGGGTAGAATCGATAAACTTACCAACCTTACGGAAAAGGATGAGGTCCTCTGGCAGGACAGAAGAAGATACTTGGGTCTGCCCATGTCTTTCACGATCTACAGCTTCAGTAAGAACAAGTTCTACTACAAGAAGGGCCTTTTTACGACTCATTCTGAAGAGATCCTTTTGTACAGGATCCTTGACCTTCAGTATAAGCAGACACTGTGGCAGAGGATATTCGGTGTAGGTACCGTTATCCTTACGACAGCTGATAAGACTACACCCGTTTTGGAACTCAAGAGCATCAAGACACCTGACAGAGTCAGGAAGGCATTGAGCAACCTCGTTGAACAGAGAAGAGACGAGAAGCGTGTTACAGGCAAGGAAATGTTCGGTGCAGCCGGTATGTTCAGCGGCGTCGACGGCGAAGACGCAGATATGGACGGCATAATCGATTCGCACGTGTAAGAGGTTTGTTGTGGAAACTAGAATTGACAGATTCGGCAGTGTCCGTGAAGACAAATTAAACCAGCTTAAAGAGCTGATCGCGGAATCGAAATACATCGTTTTCCTTGGCGGAGCCGGTGTATCCACAGAGAGCGGTATTCCTGACTTCAGAAGCGGAGCCGGTATCTACAACACGGAGAGCGGCACCAAATACAGACCTATCGATATCATCGCTCACGACTTCTTCATGGAGCATCCTGAAGATTTTTATGACTTCTACAAGCGTAAGCTTATCTATCCTGACGCTAGACCGAATAAGGCTCACAAGGCTCTCGTAAGGCTTGAGAGACAGGGCAAGCTTAAGGCTATCATCACACAGAATATCGACAACCTTCACCAGGAAGCAGGAAGCAAGTGCGTAATCGAGCTTCACGGCTCCGTATACAGAAATTACTGCATGGACTGCGGTAAGAAGTTCAATATCGAATACATCGCTTCCCAGGAAGGCGTTCCTCACTGTGACAAGTGCGGCGGTATCGTCAGACCTGACATCGTTCTTTATGAAGAGAACTTAGAGCACGAGAATGTCGACAATGCCATCAAGGCTGTTAAGAAGTGCGATCTCATGATCATTGCGGGAACTTCGCTTACGGTTTATCCTGCAGCTACATTTGCGCAGTTTTTAAAGCATGACAGGATAGTCATCATCAACAAGAGCTCGACATATATGGATCTCAAGGCACTCCTTACGATCCACGATAATGTCGGTGAAGTGCTTGATAAATGTGTTCCTAAGAGGGTATCCAGACAGACGTCTTCCAAGACTTCTGCAAAGACATCTTCCAAGAGCACTGCTAAGACTGCGACCACCAAGAAGACCACAACTAAGGCTTCTTCAGCCAAGGCTGATTCCAAGAGCGCTTCGAAGAAAGAGACTTCTAAGAAAGAAACATCTACGAAAGAGCCGGCAAAGAAAGCTCCTGCCAAGAAGGCTGCGGCAAAGCCTGCTGCGGCCAAGAAGGCTACTGCTAAGAAGCCTGCTCAAGCTTCCGCATCAAAGAAGTCCGCTTCTTCAAAGGCTAAGAAGGATGAAAGCAAATCTTGATTTCCATTTAAATAAGCAGAAAGCTATTACAGCCGAACTGGCCGGGTTTAACGGCCGGAGCGGCTTTTTATCATTTGCGAGACTGATATTTTTCATAGGCTCCGCTGCTCTTATCATCTGGGGAAGCGTCAGCAGCATCATGGTACCGGTCATCTGCGGTATCTTATTGTTTGCAGCGTTTTTAATGCTCTGCCTTATACACGGAAAAGTACTGGCCCGCGTCGAATATCTCAATGAACTCGATAAAGTTAATTCTTCATATATGGCAAGGATCAAGGGCGATTTCAATGAGCTCAGGAATATTGCCGTAAAAGACCTGAAGAGGGCAGAGGATATCGGGCTTGCAAAGAACAGGCTTTACGGCAAGGAGTTCGAAGAGTCCGAGCATGATTACTGCTGCGACCTCGATCTGTTCGGCAAGAAATCTCTTTTCTCATTGTTTAATGTTTCAGAGACCTCTTTCGGCAGAAAGAGATTTGCCCGGAGCCTTCTTGATCCTCATGTATCTGATATTTCGCGTGACGAGCTCAAGGCTAAGCAGGAAGCCGTAGCCGAGCTTTGTTCCAAGCCGGATGTCCTGATGGATTATCAGGCTACAGCAAGGTGCGGCCGTATGACCAAAGATCCCAAAGCACTTCTTGATTTTTCCGTAACAGGCTCGAAAACAAAGACTGCCTCAAACGTTGCCGGAATATTCGGCTGTGTGATCTGGATCGCTGTGCCTCTTGCTTATATCTTTTTCCCTGATTATGCTCCTGCTTCGATCATCGGCTGCCTTTTGGTCAACCTGATTATCTGGATGGCAGGCCATGCCGTTAACGAGACTTACATCAAAGCCTGTGAAGGCATGCCTTCACAGGTTGCTACTATCCTTAAGCTCTATACGATCCTTGAGAAGACCGGTTTTGAGAATAAGCTTATAAAGTCCTTGATAAACGGTAAAGGCAAGCAGGAGGGTGCTTTCGAGTCTTTAAAGAGCCTTGAGAAGATCTTAAAGGTCGCTTTGTTAAGAAGCCAGCCTCTTTTCGCGCTGATATTTAACGTCATAGTTCCTATCGATTATCTGATCTCATTCCTTTTGGGAAACTGGGCGGTCAAGTACGGTAAGAATCTTCCTTCGCAGATCGATGATCTCGCTGAATTGGAAGCATTAATGTGCGCGGCACAGACAGGACTTGTCCTTCCTGACAGCACATTCCCGGAATTCGTCGAATCTGACGATGCAAAAGAAAATGCTTACTTTGAAGGCTTTGATCTTGCCCATCCGCTTATCGAAAGAGAGTCGGTAGTAAGCAACTCTGTAACGGTAGATTCAGATATAGCGATAATAACCGGTTCTAATATGTCAGGTAAGACCACGCTTATAAGAACGGTTGGTGTCTGCACGATACTTGCTCTTACAGGCGGTCTGGTCCCGGCTTCTAAGCTTAAGCTCGGAAGAATGAGAGTGATGAGTTCAATGAGGATCGTGGACAGCCTTGAAGAGAATATGAGTACATTTAAAGCAGAGCTCATCAGGATCTCCGGAATAGTCAATGCTGCAGGCAATGACAAACCGCTGTTGTTCCTGATCGATGAGATATTCAGAGGAACCAATTCAGATGACAGGACCGAAGGCGCACTGACAGTCTTAAAGAAGCTGTCTAAGCCTTGCATTTGCGGACTCATGACTACGCATGATTATGCATTGATCGACAAGACGGAAGAAGGATTCGGAAATATCAGATATTATCACTTCTCCGAATCCTACACAGACACAGGCATCAACTTCGATTATAAGCTGACCTCAGGAATCAGCAGACAATCCAACGCTAAATACCTTATGAAGCTCGTTGGTATCGAATAACAGCCATTTTTTGCAAATATCGTATATTTTATATTTAATTAGATATAATTAATCGGATAAATAGCGTTGATTTAACATTCTAGATTGTATAGAATTACAGTGGAGAGAAGGTTTTGAAGTGCTTTTATGTTCGAAGGATTAAGTAGGTATCTGTCGATCGTTCTTGATTACTCCGTAGTTTTGGAATATTCCAACGGAGTATGGTTTGATGAACTTTTATCTCTTTTTAACGACTATGGTATCGACTGTTATGTCAATGATACCTTCAAAGTACTCCATAAATGTGTAGTTGCCCAGAATGACGTTAAGGATAAGCACGTTCAGGGCGCAATGCGTTCTCTGATGCAGAGCCTCCTTACAACTAACAGACTTCACCTTATCAATACATGCAATACAGAAAGATTCATCGAGCAGGTTAATGAACTCAATGAGTCTGTCCTTCTCACCACCAAGAAGAGTATTCTTGCCAAGAGGCTTTATGAGATAGCACCGGAGTTTGATCACGATGTTGCTATTCTTTCGCCTACGGGTCTTAAGATATATCCTTCTGTCGCCCGGATGATAGAGGATAACCCGCTTCCGTCTTTAAGTAATCTCGCCAAGAACAACACATTCCTTGATGCTGATGCGAGAGCAAGCATCGGTGATGTTGTGACTTACAATAACGGCGAGAAGCTTACGCTTGAGAAGAGGCTTTCAGGCGGTGCGGAAGGCATGGTTTTTGTTACAGATAATCCGAAGTATGTCGCAAAGATATACCACAAAGGCGTTATTACCCCGTTAAGATGGGCAAAGCTTAAAAAGCTTACCGATCTTGGCATTACATCATCAGGATTCTGCTGTCCTCAGCACCTTCTCTATTTCCGCGGAATTCCTGTAGGTTATACGATGTTTATGGGTAAGGGCACTACATTAAGCAATGTTTTCGACGGCCCTGACGCAATACTCGAAAGCTATCCCGACTGGACCAGACTCGATGTTGTCGAGACACTTCTCTCTCTTATCGACAAATATCTTTATCTGCATATGCACGACGTTGTTGCCGGTGATATCCAGCTTAAGAACGCTTTGATCTACGATTCGGTAACACAGTATCTGATCGACATGGACAGTGTCCAGATCGGCAATCTTCCTTGCCCTGTCGGCACAGAGGACTTTACGGATCCCGCACTTTGGGGAAAAGATTTCTCAGGATTTGTCAGGACATTGTCTGACGAAGACTACTCTATCTCGATGCTTGTTTTCTCCGTGCTTTTCTGCGGTCTTCATCCCTATGCTACAAGGAACGGCGCTGAGACGTTAAGGGAAGAGATATTGAGTCATAATTTCCCTTATGATCTTGATAATGCCGATACCGAGCACATTCCGTTAGGCGGTTATGATCATATCTGGGAATATCTCCCTGAATATCTGCGCAAGATGCTTTACAGGACTTTCAAAGAAGGAAAGTATTATGAAGCAGTCTGCTGGAGAGATGCTGTCGGAAAGTATATGCACGAGCTTGAGACCTGTGCTTATGATGATGCTGAAGCGTATAAGCTTTTCCCTTGCGAGGACTATAAGCAGGTAAGCATCAATGTTGAAGAATTAAGAGAACAGCTCGCAGCTAAAAACAACAAAGCACATGCTGCAGCAGACAGGGCAGCTGAGCCTAAGCCGAAGTTTGAGAGAAAGACGTTTGCAAATGCGCCTACGGGAGCATATGTTTCTGCAAGTGTCGGAGGTAATTCGCTTAGACCTTTGAATTTTAATTCTCCGGATGAAAAGAATACTAATTCAAGTTCTTCCGGCTACGATAATTCTGCTGGTACTGCCAAGAATAAGAAGAAATTCTTCGGCCTGTTCTGATATATCTGATATAATCTCATAAGATATAAAACTCACGAAAATTCGGAGGATTATTATGTTGGAAAATTTTTCAAGCTCTGATTTCGGTTCGAGCACAAAAAGAAGACTTCCTATCTGCTTTGCGCTTGATACATCCGGTTCCATGATGGGCATACCGATTAAGCAGCTTAATATGGGACTTCAGAACTTCGTTGCTTCCATCAAGTCTAATGATGATACAAGATCTTCTACGGATATAGCTATCGTTACTTTCGGTTCTAAAGTAGATATCGTAATGCCTTTCGGTAAGATCTCCAAGGATAAGGGCATTCCTGAGATCAAGGCTTCGACGACACTCACACCTATCGGTGAAGGAGTCCTTACTGCATTAGAGCTTCTTAACGCCAGAAAAGAAGGCTACAAGCAGATGGGCATCAAGTATTTCCAGCCCTGGCTCGTAGTAATTACAGACGGCGCGCCCCAGGGCCCTAACGCTGTCGCAAATATGGAGCTTGCGATCAAGGCCTGCAATGAGCTTGAGCGCGACGACAAGCTCGTAGTATTCAATATCGGCGTCGGTTCCGGTGTTGACTTTGACTGTCTTAAGAGACTTTCCGTTAAGAGAGAAGAGCCTATTTCCATCAATTCTACGGATTTCGGCAAACTCTTCGAATTCCTCGGATCTTCATCATCATCTATCGTATCTTCCGGTATGAACGATGATGCCCTTTATACAATGGATACAGCACCTCAAGGTACTGCTGTTGATATTGATGATTTCATGAAATTCATTAACGAGGACGAATAATGTATACGGGAATTACAGTTGGCGCAATTACTACTATCGGTAATAAGCATGTCAACCGCGGAACTCCTTGCGAGGATGCTTCATACGCAGTTACAAAAAACGGCGTATCGGTTGTATGTATTGCTGACGGAGCCGGCGGTAAGCAGTATACGGATGCAAGATTCGGTTCTGACTGTGCGGTCCATGTAATTACAGATATTCTCTGTGAGCATTTCGATGCTTTGTACAGCGAGAACAGGGAGGCAGCCGTAAGGGGATATCTTATGGCTAAGCTTCGTGTCGCTTTCGCGGGTATCATGGAAGAGCGCACCATCGATGTGATCGACAGATTGTCCTGCACGCTTCTTTTCGTAGCGGTCAAGGACAGAAGAATGATGATCGGACACATCGGCGACGGCTTGATCGTAAGGATCTCGCCCTCAGGTGTCAGCCCTATCTCGATGCCGCAGAACGATAAGGACGGCAAGACATACTTTGTTACTGCCGCTCATGCAGATAACTATCTGCGTTTCCTTAAGACGACTGTCGATGATGTGCATGCCATTGCGCTCATGACAGACGGCGTACAGGACAGCGTATATAACGAAGAAGCGGGACTCGTCAAGCCTGTCGTAGCCAAGATGGCAGAGACATTTACTGCCGGCAGGGAAGAAGGCGAGAAGTCCGTGCTTGAGACCGTACAGAAATTCATCGTAGGTTCAAGCAACGCGAGTGATGATGCAAGCTTCGGTGTAATGCTTTTTGAGGGGACAAAAGCACCGGATCCGAATACTCTTGAGAGTTCGGCCGAAAAGTTTGAATCATCAGCTGAGACATTTAAGGATCTGTCACAGGCCATCAAGCCTGAACTCGTGAATGCGCACGAGATAATTAAGAAGTGCGCAGGAGAAGGATCAGAGCAGGCTCCGGAAACAGCCGGGGAGGAGGCACCGGAGACAAAAGAACCGGAGGTGGCAGCGGCCGAGACACAGCCGAAGCAGCCTTCGAGAGTAAGCAAGCTCTCGATCATAATGTTAGGTATCGGTTTAGCGTTGTTTATTATCGGATTAATAGAGTTAGTACTTGCTTTTAAAGGATGACGGGTTATGAGAGAAGAAAAGAAATATGAAGTGCTTCCCGGAGTTGAGCTTCCGGATATTAAAGCTATCAATGCGGCTGCATCTGACTTCAGTGTTTCCGAGGTCGGTGACGTAGATATCAATACGGCTGCTTTTGCCGTAACTGAGAGTATTACCGATGCAGTCGTACCTGCAGTAACTGCTGAAGAGCTTGCAAATCTGCAGTCTCTCGGCAATAAGGTCGCTGAAGAGGAGGCTCGTTCTCAGGCTGAAAGCCGCAAGAAGATGGATGCCATCATGAGCAAGGCCGTTCATGCTTCCGAGTCCATCAGTGATCTTAAGTCTTCGAACATCAGTAAGGCTAACGAAGAGAAGCGTAAAGCTATTGAAGAAAGCCTGAAGGCTGAGCAGGATCAGAAGGCTGAAGAAGAGGCCAAGAACAAAGCGCGCGAAGAGCGCCGTCTCCTCCAGCAGAGACTTCTTGAAGAAGCCAAGGAACGCGCTGCCAAGGAAGCTGAAGAAAAGGCAGCACGAGAAGCCGCCCGGGCTGAAGAGGAAGCCAAAAAGGCAGCAGAAGAAGCTGCTGCTGCACAGGCTGCCAAGGAAGCTGAAGAGAAGGCTGCCCAGGAAGCTGAAGAAAAAGAGATCCGTGAAGCTGCAGAAAGAGCAGTCAGAGAGGCTCTCGAATATAAGAAGCCTGAGCCCGAAGAAGTTAAGCCTGAACAGGCACCCGCAGAACAGGCTGCTGCCGAGACTCCGGCAGCTGCACAGGAAGCTAAGACTGTTGAAGAACCTAAGGCAGAAGAGCCTAAGGCTGAAGCAGTTGCTGAAGAAGCTAAGGCAGAGGAGCCCAAGGCTGAAGAACCTAAGAAGCCTATGGTTCCTATCTGGGAACAGAAGAGAACTACGACGATCGTTTCTTCAGAAGAGACTTTCGACGACTTCAAGGAATTCCTGGACGACGACTTCCAGTAAGCACAAATACAATCAAAACAAAAAGCGCTCCGTGATTCACGAAGCGCTTTCTTTTGGTTGGTGCACCTCCAGGGACTCGAACCCTGGGCCCACTGATTAAGAGTCAGTTGCTCTACCATCTGAGCTAGAGGTGCGTTAACAACGTCAGTTATTATAGCCATAAGGGTTTTACAAGTCAACACCTATTTTTATGTAATGACGTTTTTTAAGTCGTTTGTATGTGCCTCAGTCGAAAAAGCCCGTCATATCAACTGAATTGAAGTCATCTTTAAGAGGCAGGGAGACAGGATGGCCTTCCTTGGCTGACTTATAGATGCCGAGGAGAGTATCGACTGAAGAGAATCCTGCATAAGCGTCTGCGATAGGATTCTTGTTCTCTATAACTGAATCACAGAGATCTTTATAGATACCGAGATGCGGGTTAAGAGCGCACTTATATGAGAAAAGACCGCCTGTCTTGAACTGCTTGCGGATGTAATAACCGTTCAGCTTCTTGGTCTTGCCGTTGGGCTTAACTCCGTAGACTGCGATGTGGGGCTTGCCGGAATCGAGTCCCATGGTGAGCTGGGCATTCTCGCAGAAGACTGAGAACTCTGCCGTATGCTTGGAAGGGATAGTGGCCGTCGTGCCTTCGATCTGTGCGAGGGCTCCGTTCTCAAGTCTTAATACAGCCATACCGAGATCTTCTGCTTCTATATTTCTTATGCGCTTGGCGATCATGGCGGAAGCCTCTTCGGGCTCTGAACCCATAAGCCATACGAGAAGGTCGATGGCATGGATAGTCTGGTTCATGAGGGCGCCGCCGTCACTCTTCCAGGTGCCGCGCCAAGCAGCGCTCTGATAGTAATCCTCGCCGTGTCCCCAGCGGACATAGATAGAGCCGTGAGTTACCTTGCCGAACTTGCCTTCGGCGATATCTTCTTTGATAAGACCTACGATAGGGAGGTAACGGTATATGTGTCCCATTGCGATCTTAAGACCTGTTTTACCGGACAGCTCAAAGATCTCTCTGGCCTCTGATACTGACATTGTCATGGGCTTCTCGAGAAGGAGATTTGATCCGTGTTCCATTGCGTATTTGGCAATCTGGAAATGAAGTCCCGAAGGAACCGTAACAGATACTATGGAAGGCTTAACTTCATCAATGGCGGTCTTATAGTCACTGTATTGCTTTACGCCCGCAAAACCCTTAACAGAGCCTAAGAGCCTTTTCGCTGAATCGGGATTGGTATCTACGACAGCCTTAAGCTCTAACCCCTTAAGCTTGGAGATAGCCTTCAAATGCTTTTCTGCGACTCTTCCGCAACCGATGATGATGACGGATAACGGTGCTGATACTGAAGATGTAGTTGTATTCTCGGCCATTTAAAGCCTCCGTAAGGTTTTGTGATTTGAAATAGTTTAGCACAAAAGGAAAATTTAACACGTATATTGATTATAATATCTTTATTAGGACCTTTAACGGAGGTGATCTTCCATGAACATGCGGGACATTATCATCGCCAAGAGAGATAAGCAAAGTCTTACCGATGAACAGATAAAGTTTTTCGTTGCAGGCGTTACGGACGGCAGTATTCCCGATTATCAGATATCGGCTCTTCTGATGGCGATAGTCTTAAACGGCATGGATGAACGTGAGATGACTACGCTTACTCTGGAGATGGCAGCATCCGGAAGCCAGATGGATCTGTCTTATCTCGGGGGCATTCCTGTTGATAAGCACAGCACGGGCGGCGTAGGTGACAAGATCACTCCGATACTTTTGCCGCTTATCGCTACCTTCGGTGTAGAGACGGTCAAGCTCAGCGGAAGAGGTCTGGGCTTTACGGGCGGTACTGTAGATAAATTCGAATCGATAAAAGGCTTTAACGTAGAGGTGGATTCAAAGGATTTTCCTGAGCTTGTTAAGAAGACCGGCATGGTCATATCGGGCCAGACTCCCGATCTGGCTCCTGCGGATAAGATACTCTACGCCTTAAGAGATGTTACGGGAACAGTCGATTCAATTCCGCTTATCGCATCGAGCATCATGAGCAAGAAGATCGCGGGCGGTGCAAAGGCTATCGTACTTGACGTTACATGCGGTTCCGGAGCTTTCATGAAGGATTATGCTATGGCAAAAGAACTTGCCGAAGCCATGATCAAGATAGGCAATCTCGCAGGCAGAAAGACCGTTGCGGTCATCACTGATATGGACCAGCCTTTGGGCAGATTCTGCGGTAATATCCTCGAAATGCAGGAGGTATTTGATACCGTCACCGGCAAGGGCGAGGAGGACGTCAAGGAAGTCGTGACCGAGCTTGCTTTCCGGCTGATAACGCTCGCGGGAAAAGACGCCGGCATGAGCCCTGAAGTCTTAAAGGATGAGATAAGGGCAAGGCTTTCAGACGGAAGCTGCTATGAAAAATATAAGGAACTCATCAAGTCCCAGGGCGGAGAGATAAATGCTGCGGGATCACCCGTTTATGTTGCAAAGCCTTTCGACTGCATGCATGTTAATTCGCCTGATGCGGGATATGTCCGGGGCATGAGGGCTGACTTAATAGGACAGGCTTCAGTCCTTCTCGGCGCAGGCCGCCTTGCTAAGACTGATGCAATCGATTACGGCGCAGGCATTGGGTTCTTCGTAAAGATCGGCGACAGGGTAGAAAGAGGAGATTCGCTCTGTGCGCTTTATACCGGCGAGGACAGAGATATATCCGAAGAAAGGCTTTTCGACGCCATGGAGCTGATACTCAGCGCATATGAAATAGGTCCTGACAAGCCGGAGAAGAAGCCCGCGATAATAGACGTTATAACTTGATTTGTTTTCGCGTTATTGTATAATACGAACAAATGTTTATATAAGGCAGGAGTACTATGGCTACAGAACCCGTTGTTAAGAGGATAATCGGTATCGACCCTGGTTATGCCATTACGGGTTACGGCATTATCGACAAGAAGGGCAATAAGCTTACCGCAGTCGATTACGGCGTCATAGAGACTAAAGCCGGTGTGGATTTCCCGTTAAGACTTCTGGCGATCAGCGATAAGCTCAGATTTATCCTTGAGCAGTATAAGCCTGACC
This sequence comes from Saccharofermentans sp., assembly GCA_016292215.1. Lineage (GTDB taxonomy): Bacteria > Bacillota > Clostridia > Saccharofermentanales > Saccharofermentanaceae > Saccharofermentans. Next base: position 24,864 of record JAEFBB010000008.1, read on the forward strand.
TTATGTCCGTAGAAGAACTTTTCATGGGACACAACCATACGACGGTCATCGGAACGGCTCAGGCCAGAGGCGCAGTGCTCGTAGAGGCTGCCAGGGCAGGCATCGAAGTATATGAGTTTACGCCGGGGCAGGTAAAGCTCGCCATCACGGGTTACGGTAAGGCTGAGAAGAAGCAGGTACAGATAATGACCAAGTCTATCCTTGGGCTTAAGGAAGTTCCGAAGCCTGATGACGCTGCGGATGCATTAGCTCTGGCCATAACTCTTGCGAATACCGGGCTTGCGTTTGCAGGCAAGGCCGTATCCGGCTACCAGTACGGCAGATACGGATATTCGAACCGCAACGAAGGATTTGTCTGATTTATTGATAGAATACTTATATCAGTATAGGGAGATATTAGAATGTACGCATATATCAAGGGATTATTGGCAGACCGTAACGACCAGCAGATAGTTATCGAGAATAACGGTATCGGTTATCTCATCAATTGTCCTCTCGGCATCTCGGCTGAGATTGGCTTACTTGGCGACGAAGTAACGGTCTACCTTTATCAGAGCGTTAAGGAAGATGACATTTCTCTTTATGGTTTTAATTCGCGCGACCAGAAGGAGATGTTCTTAAAGCTCATTACAGTAAGCGGTATCGGTCCCAAGGTCGCTCATTCCATCTGTGCTTCTTTATCTGCAGAGCAGATCGCTGCAGCTGTCATGAGCAGCAATATCGCGCTCCTTACAAGCGTAAAGGGATTGGGCAAGAAGACGGCAGAGAGGATCATCTTAGAGCTCAAGGATAAGCTTAAGGACCAGCTCGGAAAGACGGCAGCAATAAGTGTTGCGCCTACTGTATCTCCGGCTTCAGGCAATGTCGATTCAGGCGTCATGCAGGATGCTGTCGGTGCGCTCGTTGTGTTAGGATATAAAGATCAGGAAGCTGCAGACGCTGTAGCTTCGGCATATGAAGACGGAATCGGTCTGGAAGACCTTATCCGTAAGGCATTGAAGCTTGCAGCAGGAAAGAAGTTCGGCTAAGGAACGGTCACGATAAATGATGAATTTTAACGAACAAGATAATGAGGAAGAGCGCGTCTTAGGAAGGCTGAGACAGCCCGGTGATGTAGAGGAGAAGGCGTTAAGGCCTGTCACCTTTGATGAGTATTCCGGCCAGACCAAGGTAAAGAATAACCTCAGGATCTTTATCAATGCCGCCAAGAAGCGCGGTGAAGCGTTAGACCATGTTCTTTTATACGGCCCTCCGGGATTGGGCAAGACGACTCTTGCAGGCATCATAGCATCTGAGATGGACGTCTCCATGCATATCACCACAGGACCTTCTATTGAGAAGGCAGGCGATCTGGCAGCGCTTCTTACTAACCTCAATGAGAATGAAGTCTTATTTATCGACGAGATACACAGGCTCAACAAGAATGTCGAGGAAGTACTCTATCCTGCGATGGAAGATTACTGCCTTGATCTCATGATCGGCAAAGGCCCTGCCGCAAGGTCCGTAAGGCTTGATCTGCCTCACTTCACACTGGTAGGCGCTACGACGAGAGCAGGAATGATTTCCGCTCCTTTAAGAGACCGCTTCGGCATGATCCACCGCCTCGAATTATATGAGACAGAAGATCTCATGGAGATCCTTAAACGTGACGCAGGCCTTCTCGGTATCGCTATCAACGAAGAAGGTCTCCGCAATATAGCGTCACGATCCAGAGGCACCCCGAGAATCGCGATACGACTCCTTAAGCGAATGAGAGACTTCGCATCTTACCTTGAGAAGGATGAGATCGACAAAGAAGTATCCGATTACGGCCTTAAGGCTCTTGATATCGATGAAGTAGGTCTTGATGCCGTTGACAGAAGAGTGCTTACCGCGATCGCCGATATCTTTAAGGGCGGCCCTGTCGGCCTTGAGACTCTGGCTGCATGTACAGGTGAAGATCCTGTGACTATTGAAGACGTTTACGAACCGTTCCTGCTTCAGAACGGATTCCTGGCTAAGACACCGAGGGGAAGAGTTCTTACATTAAGAGCTTTCGAGCACATTGGCATCACGCCTCCGCCGTCTTTTATCGCGGGCATGAAGAATACTGATGTTATTCCTCCGCGCTACGAGAATATCTCCATCGAAGACTGGCAGAATTCCGAAAGGAACGGTGATAACAGCTGATGGGGAAGATGCTCCTTCATTGCTGCTGCGGGCCTTGTGCCATGTATCCTTTGGATCTCCTGACTTCCGCAGGAAGAGATCTTGACTGTTATTGGTATAACCCTAATATCCAGCCGCAGTTCGAATTCGACAGGCGTCATGAGAATCTTTCCAAAGCATGTGAGCATTTCGGGATCAATCTGATTTCCGAAGGAACGGAATGCATGCAGGATTATTGGCTTTCTAAAGTTTATCTTGAAGAGTTCGCTTCAAGATGTGAGATGTGCTATGACATCCGTATGGATCATGTGGCGAAGTTTGCATCTGAAAACGGCTATGCTTCTTTCTGCACGACTTTGCTGGTAAGCCCGTACCAGCAGCACGACAAGATCGCTGAGATAAGCGATATGAAGGCTTCCAAGTACGGTGTTAAGTTTGAATATATGGATTTCAGACCGGGATTCAGGCAGGGTCAGGACATGGCAAGGGAGATCGGCCTTTACAGGCAAAAATACTGCGGCTGCATTTTCTCGTTAGAGGAATCCAAATTCAGGGATAAGATTTATAAGTCCTTTGAATAAGGCTCTTTGGCTTCCACCAGAACCGAATAATATCCTTCGTAGATCACCATTCCGGGCTTTGCTCCCGGAATCTTTTTTACATGGGAAACAGGGCAGTAATCGACTTCTGCCTTAAGCTGTCCCGGCTTTGAATCTTCGGATGTCATATGCTCTTCAAGGATAATGGCTTTGGAGAAGAATGCAGCGAGGCTTGCCGCTTCAAGGACTGCATTATCAGAAGGCATCTCCTCATTGGGCTTTGTCTTAAGGATAACGTGAGTTCCGGGAAGTCCCTTTACATGGAACCACCAGTCACGTCTTGATGCCGTGTGGAAAGTGAGCTGTTCGTTCTGGATGTTATTTCTGCCTGCAAGGATCTCATATCCGTCAGAAGTCATGTATCTGCGGCAGGGAAGCGGACGGTCCTTGGCTTTGTCTTTATTGCCTTTGCCCTGGTTAGCTCTCTTGGCGGCTTCCCTTAAAGCTCTTGATGAAGCCTTGCCGGACTTGGCGACACCGACCATCTTGTTAGGATCGCCAGTGTTGTTCTTTTTGACGGCCTGGCCTTTGCGGAACCCTGAATCTCCGGCTATTTCTATCCTGATCTCTTCATTGATCGCCTGAATGTCTTCAAGGCTTGTAGCCGCATTGACCGCAGCGAAAAGCGAACGCAGATACTGCGCTGCAAGATCGTCGTCTTTTAAGTATTTCTCGGCAAGCTCCATCTTGCGCTTTGCCTTATGGAAGCGCTTGTAGTACTCCTGGGCATTGCCGGAAGCGTCGAGCGTAGGATTCAAGGCGACAGATATATCCTTTTGGCCTTCTTCGGTGTAGTCGGTAAGTGTTACATTCGAAGAGCCCTGCTTTATCATGTACTTGTACGTGAGGATAAGATCGCCGGAATGCTTGTATTCATCCGCCTTTTTGCCTTCTTCAAGGTCCTGCTCGTGGAGTTCTCTCTTCTTGATGACTCTCGCGAGAGCGTTGGATATTATCTGTATCAGGCGGTCTTTTCCCATATCGAGGACGAGCCTGGAATCTCTTGCGCGGTAGCTCAGATAAATGGCTTCAGATATGGATGACACGGTCTCGGATCCGGCATAGCCCTTGAGATCGACTATGGATGCATCAGCGGGTTCATCGTTATCATCGTAGAAGATCCGTGCGGAATAAGTGCCTCCGGTAACTGATTCAAGGAAAGCCTTAACAGAAGCGTTGAGCTTTGACTTTTCGAGATCAGAGAGCATCGATAATGTCTTACGGTCATCAAGGTCGGCACAGTCGGATATGTATGCGGCAAGTACAGGGGAAAGGCCCTGGATCGAACCTACCAAAGCTTTCTCGATGGGTCTCGAAAGCTCGGATTCCATAATGGGAAGGTCGCCCTGACGCGCCATCTCAAGGGCCCTGTCAGGTGAGAGCTTATCCTGGGCCGGAGGATAGATGTAGACTCTGGCAGGCATGACTTCTCTTACTCTGGAGACAGAGAAATCAACATGGATAGCGGAATCTAAGATCTTGCCGGTCTCATTTATGAGCACGAGATTAGAAAAACGGCCCATAAGCTCTACTGTAAGGGTATAGAGCTTGCGGTCTCTTAATTCATCGTTGTTGCTGACTGTTATCTCGATTATTCGCTCGTAACCGGGATTGGTTACTTTCTCAATTCGCGAACCAGCAAGATATTTGCGCAGGAGCATACAGAAAGACGGGGGCATAGAAGGATTCTCGGCAGTGGTTTCAGCAAAACAGATGCGGGGAGAACCGGGATCTATTGAGATAAGCAGCTTTCTGTAACCGCCTGTAAATCTTATATGGAGGATAACGGTATGCTTGTCAGGCATGTAGATCTTATCTACACGCTTACCCTCAAGCTCTTTATTAAGCTCATTTGCGAGGAGCTGACAGGTGATGCCGTCAAGAGTCAAGGCTTTATACCTCGTCTGAAGGCTCGTTATCCGAATCCTTATTCTTTTTGCCTGAGAAGACCATTGTCATGACGCCCCAGACTAAAGCGGCGATAAGAAGCTCGATGCCGAGGATCTTAAAGAACATCTCGTATTTATTCCAGCTGATAAGAAGGTCTAATCCGACTATCAGGATAACTGCTCCGAGAAAAATAACAGGCATAGCTGCTTTTGAAGCCGCGAATTTATTGATGACTCCGGCAAATCCTGACTCTTCTTTTACAGGCGCAGTTCTGCTTCTGGAAGAAGTAGTCTTTCTTCCGGAATTAGAGCGCGTGCCTGAACGTGAGGAGGTCTTTTTGGAACCGCCTCTTGAAGAGCTTGACGAACGAGATCTGCCGGTATTAGCCATTATAAGTTAATACCTTCTTTTTCCTTGAGGAGCTTCTTGATCTTCTCAGTAGGATTGATGAGGCTCGAAAGCGAAGCGTCGTGGTTGATGGCATCGATGAGGAGCGCTACGAACTTGCAGAGGTTAACGTCTGCAAACCAGGGAGCTTCCAAAAGTTCGGGTCTTCTGTAGATCAGGTTTGTAGCGAAGACCTTATTGATGATGCCTTCTTCGTAAGCCTTATTGAAGTGATCGATGCCTTCGGTGAAAAGACCGAAAGTAACAGCGCAGAATACCTTGCGTGCGCCGCGGTCCTTCATTTCGCGTGCGATATCGATCATGGAATCACCGGATGAGATCATGTCGTCAACGATGAGGATATCCATGCCTTCAACGGAATCACCCAAGAATTCGTGAGCAACGATAGGGTTCTTGCCGTCAACGATCTTGGTGTAGTCTCTTCTCTTGTAGAACGTTCCGAGAGGGACACCGAGGATGGATGCGTAGTACATTGCTCTGCCGATACCGCCTTCATCAGGGGAGATGATCATAAACTTGCCGTTGGAGAACTGGAGATCAGGTACCTGACGGTACATTTCCTTGATGATCTGGTATGTGGTAGGGAGGCTCTCAAAGCCGGCGAGAGGGATGGCATTTGCAACTCTCTCGTCGTGTGCGTCAAAGGTAATGATGTTGGCTACACCGAGATTGTAGAGCTCTTCGAGCGCGAAAGCGCAGTCCAAAGACTCTCTGGCATTTCTCTTGTGCTGGCGGCTCTCGTAAAGGAAAGGCATTATGACATTGATTCTTCTTGATTTGCCGGAGCATGCGAGAATGACACGCTTGAGATCCTGATAGTGATCATCGGGGCTCATGCGGTTTTCCTGGCCGAACATCTTATAGGTGCAGGAGCAGTTCATTACGTCGCTGATGAGGAAGAGGTCATGGCCTCTAACGGTATTCTTTACGACAGCCTTACCTTCACCTGATGAGAATCTGGCGTTCTCCACAGGGATCGTGTAATCCTCTCTGAAGAATCCCGGATAAGTATTGACGATCTGTTCCTTCTGGTACTCGTTACGTCTCTTGTTGAGGTAGAAGTTAACCTTCTGGGTGAAATCCTCACTTCCTCTGAGAGCAATAAGACCGATAGGTCCTACCGGCGCCATGGGGTTGTCGCCGTATTGGTCGTAGCGGGAATAAGCTCTTTCGTCAGATGCTGATGTCATAATTGCAGCCTGCCTTTCATGCCTTAATTGGTTTCGTTCAATATATTATCGTCTTCAAACAACTCATCGATTCTCATCTGACTCTTGAGATCCTGGAGTCTGGTGGTCGAATTGATGAGGTCGTAAACAGATTCATCGACATTAAGCGCGTCTATGATCCTGCCCATATAGGGGACCATGTCCGCAGCCAGATACCACTCCCGTGACTGAAGCTCTTCCGGAGCATAGATGAGATTGGTGGTGCAGACGCACTTAAATACGCCTTCTTTGTATTTCTTGTCAAACTCTTCGAGGCCGTTGGTGAAAAGGGCAAAGGGAGCAAGGCAGTAAATGTCTTTGGCGCCTGCAGCCTTGAGCTGCTCAGCCGTTCTGAACATGGTGTTGCCCGAATTGATCATGTCATCGATAAGGAGAATGTCCATTCCGGTGACATCTTCGCCTAAGTACTCGAAGATCCTGCCGTTCTGACCGGGCTTGCCGGTATATTTTCTGTAGAACAGGCTTAAGGGAAGATTGAGGTTTGACGCGTAAAAAATAGCTCGCGATACACCTGTTTCATCAGGACTTACCACGAGCGTGCTTTCTTTGTCTAATCTTAATGATCCGAACTTGTTCAAAAGGGTAGAAGTCATCTTGAACTGGCAGCGGGGCATTTCGATCGACATAAGAGGAACCGCATTTGCGATTCTCTCGTCGTGCGGATCGAAAACAATGAGATTGGATACGCCCAGTTCGTAAAGCTTTTTGAGCATATCCGCACAATCGTAGGATTCTCTGTGTGAATCGAGCTTCTCGCGTCTGCCTTCATAGACGAAAGGCATTATGACGTTGACTCTCTTAGCCTTGCCCTTAAGTGTGGAAAGGATCCTCAAAAGATCCATATACTGGTCATCGGGGGAGATGACATGTGAGCCGTCAGTAAGTTCGATCTCGAGATTATGGGAAAGAACATCAGTAATGACAAAAATATCATGACCTCTGGCGCTCTCTCCGATGGAGAACTTGCCTTCACCTGTCTGGAAACGGATAAGCTCTGAATCAAAAACATAATTCTCACGGTAATAGCCGGGAGTATTGGCAAAAACGTTGTCAGGTCTTAATGAACGGCGCTTTCTTCTGATGGAAAGGTCGTCTGAAACCCTTTGTACAAAGTCTTTGTTGGAAGTATGCGAAATAATGCCAATGGGGCCGAAAGGTGCCAAAGTAATAGCCTTAAAGTCTTTACTGACATCTAAGTCGCTCATGGCAGAACAAATCCCCCTAAAGAAAACTAATTAAATGATATCTAAGACAAAAAATATTTCAAAGTACTCTAATACAAAAATTTGCACGAAAAGTATTCAAAAGATTGTTCATTATTTGCATACCTCATCAGAGACAGCCTGCTTTAAATCATTTAATCCTGATTTTTGAGGGTTTGTCTCGCTCGATGAGACCGCGAAAACACGGGCATCTTCAGCAAAATCAAGGCATTTTGACATCATCTGAAGCTGGTTTCTGACCTGCTGGGCAGAGAGCTTGTCGCACTTGGTAAAAACCAGAAAATAAGGCAGATTCGCACTGTTTAAGAAGTTAAGCATCGCAACATCGTCATTTGAGGGTTCGTGCCTTATATCGATGAGAAGAAGGACCAGGTCTATGCCTGTCCTGACCTTGAAATAGTTGTCGCAAAGCTCGGAAAAGCCGGAATTCTTAGCTTTGGAAGCCTTGGAAAAGCCGTATCCTGGAAGATCTGCAAGGATCGCCTGTGAATCCAGATCAAAATATATGATCTGCTGCGTTTTTCCGGGCGTCTGTGAGACTCTGGCAAGCTTTTTATTGTTGCCCAGAGCATTTACCAGAGAGGATTTGCCGACATTGGATCTTCCTGCAAGCACGATCTCGGGAAGGCTGTCGTCTGGCAGGTCCTTTATCGATGCGCATGTCTTAAGATATCTGATCTTTCCGTAATTAATGCTCATATGTTTATAACTCTGTCCATAGTGTTCAACTTGTCGTTTTTGTCGCATTTTGTCGGTTTTTCAGCCTGATATTGAGACGAAAACCGACAAACACGTTCCTTAGAATTTTAACATGAAGAATATTTATGGCAAAACACACCATAACACTTGGTTTTCGGCGCTTGGAGAGAAGCTGCTTCTGAGACTTGAGGAACTGTCTTATGCAGCTGATTCTTTCAAAAGGAGACCCTGTCTGATTCCTGCGGCTATGCTCATTCTTTGCTGTGTCCTGTGTTACCGGTTTGAATCGTTTGTGCCGGCTGTGGTTATGGCCGTGACTACTCTCGGTGCATGCTTATTCATTAGCTCCCGAAGGTCCCGTAACATAACGCTTTCAGCTGGACAACAAGGAAAATATATCCTCTTGTTAGCTGGCTTTCTGCTCAGCCTGATCATTGTCTATAACGGGATGTATATTCATTCAAGATTATCCGCCTGTTTAACCCCTCAAAACGGCGCGTTCAGCTGCACTGTTACAGAAGTTTCTTATGACCTTGCAGGCGGCATAGACATGACCGTCAGGCTCGAAGGCGGTGTATATGCAAAAGCCGCGTTTTATAAAGAGATTCCGCAGAATATCAGGGCGGGTGATAAGGTAGTTTTGCACGGCAAGCTCAAGGAGCCCGAGAGCGCAGGCAATCCGGGAGAATTCGATTACAAAGGGTATCTGAAGAAAAAGGGGATACTTTACGTGATCTCCTGCGACAGTTATGAACTGGTCGGCAGAGCATCATTTCCGCAAAATGTTACAGGGCTTCTCCGCAAGTTTTTCTTTGAGCTCAGAAAAGGCGCTGTTGGCGCAGTGTCAGGCACATTTAGTGAAGAGGAGAGGGCTTTGGCTGCGGCAGTTTGCACCGGTGACAGATCTCTTATAAGTGACGGCACTAAGCGTGATTTTAAGTTGTCCTGCTGTTCGCATCTTCTGGCGGTCTCGGGAACCCATTTTGCAGGCTTTCTGGCAGGGCTCCCCATGATCCTGGATACCCTCAAAGTCAAAAGAAAAAAAGCATTTTTCATATATATTGTCTTTGCTCTTTTGATAGGCTGCCTTACGGGCTGGAGCGATTCGGTTACCAGGGCAGCAATTATGAGCATCTGCATATTTGCGATGCGGGACTGGGTGTCTGCTCTGAGCGTGGCTTCGCTGGTAATGGTTACTGCAGATCCGTTCTGTGCGATGTCATCAGGCTTCCGGATGAGCTTTTGCGCCGTGATCGCGATCAAGATGTATAGCGATAAGATCTCGAGGGTCCTTAAAAAGCTGCATTCAGGCGATTTTTTGGCAGGAATAATCAGTCCTACGATAGCTGCAAGCCTTGGCATGATCCCTTTCTGGGAAGATATCTCCATGAAGATCGATCTTGAACACCTGGGCATTCAGACCGCGGGATCATTTATTGCCCAGACTGCCTGCGCTTTCTTTGTGCCGTGTGTGGTTTTATGTCTACTTATGCCGTTTGGGGCACAATTTTTGTCTTCACCGCTATGTCTGTGCCTGAATGTGCTTCAAAAACTGGTGTCTTTTGGCGGCAGTATTACTGAAAGAAACATATCTGCTATCCATCTTTCACAAGCATTTTTGGCCGTTACGGCTGTTGTGGTTTTTCTTTTGCTGATCCCGCCAAGTATCCTGAAGAGGATATTTCTTAAGCCGGCCGCGCTGCTTCTGGCTGTAATGACCGGATTCGAAGTGTTTTCGATACTTGATAAGCCGTCAGCGAAGGTCGTTTTTGCTGATGTCGGACAGGGCGACTGCTGCCTGATAATGACAGAGGATTTGACATGTCTCATAGATGCAGGAACATACGATGAAGGCGCTGAAACAGTATGCAATATCCTTGATTATTACGGGATATATCAGGTCGATATCTGCTTAATGAGCCACTGGGATGTGGATCACGCAGGCGGGATAGCGGCCCTGTATGACCGGGGCAGGACAAAGCAGATTATTACTTCATATGTACCCGGGCCCGGCGCTGAGGACAAGGATGTGCGGGAATTCTTTGAAGCTGTGGGGTTTGATGACGGAAAAAGATCAGGATACCTCTCAAGTATTGACTCTGTGTGCTCCGGAGACCTGATATTTCTGTCTGAAACGGTTTATCTGGACATTCTTTATCCTGCATCAGGCTCCGGAGGCGGCAACGAAGAGAGCCTGGTGGCCATGCTTCATATAGAAGGTGAGGAGAGTGCCTGCATTTTGTTTACTGGAGATATCGGAATAAAAACAGAAGAAAAAATACTTAAAAGCGGCATGAATATTGACTGCGACATCTTAAAAGTCGCCCATCACGGGTCGAAATATTCATCTTCAGAAGATTTTATAGAGGCATGCTCTCCGGAAGCAGCCGTAATATCTGTAGGAAAGAATAATTTCTACGGCCATCCTACGCCCGAAACGCTCGAAAGGCTTGATTCATACGGCTGCGAGGTCTTTAGGACCGACAGGGAAGGGGCAGTGATACTGAATTATTGATCTTTCCTTTGCCATAAATTGTCCTATAAGTCGCATAAGAAAAACGGTCATGTTTGTTATAATCTGATTACATTATGGGAAAATTGGAAGGAAAAAGAGAGATTTTTGTATGAAGAAAATGCCTAATTACCTGTCAAGAAATGCAAGATCTTTGGTTGCCGCTTTGCTTGCGGTATCAGTCAGCTTTGCGTTCCTGGCAGGCTGCCAGAGGAACAGCGGACGTGAGACAGATGACGACGATGAGCCTGTCAAGACGTCTGAAGAAGAGACAGTAGTGACTACAGAAGAGGTAACTACAACAACTACCGAAGAGATCACGCCTTCTCCTACGCCTACTATTCCGCACATGCAGGCTCCTGAAGAGGATACGACTGCGCCCATGTGGCTCAATCTTCCTGAGAGCGTAAGTATTCAGGTGGATACGGAGTTTGATATCAACAGATACGTCGGATTCATCGATGACTGCGACAGCGATGTCGATATCCGGATCGAGGGTGAGGTAGATACATCTACGCCCGGCAGTTATCCGATCACCATGACTTTGACTGATGATGCCAACAACACCAAGACCGGCAGCATGACCGTTAAGGTATACAGACCCAGCGGCGGCGGTGGCGGCGGCGGTGGCGGAGAAGATACGCACACGACGCTGGCGTACAGTGATTTTATGGCCAGATATCCCGGAGACGACATCGCTTATGGTATTGATGTCTCGAGATATCAGGGTGACATCGATTTTAACATGGTCAAAGCCGCAGGATGTGAATTCGTATATCTCAGGGCTATGATCTACAACAACGGCGAGCTTGGCGAAGACCGTAAATTCGAAGAATATTATGTCGATGCCAAGGCCGCAGGTCTTAAGATCGGCGTTTATTACTATTCGACCGACTGCAATCTCGAAGAACTCCATGAGCACTGCAATGAGCTCCTCAAAGTCCTTGCGGATAAGGAGATCGATCTTCCCGTAGCGTTTGACTGGGAGAGCTGGTCTCATTTCCAGAAGTACAAAATGAGCATCGTGGATATCAATAATCTGTTCTATGAGTTTGCAGGCATCATGACCGAGAACGGCTATGGTACGATCCTTTATGCCAGCAAGTATTATCTTGAGATAATCTGGGAGCCTGCTGATTATGACGTATGGCTTGCTCACTACGTCAAAGAGACTTCTTATGAAGGTGATTACACGATGTGGCAGACCGGCTCCATCGGAAGGATCGACGGCTGTTCTGAAGACGTCGATACTGATATCCTCTTTAAGAGCAGATACCCTGAAGTTTTCGGAGGCTAGCAGCAGATGGCAAAGCCAAAGGCTCTTCCCAAAGGTGTTTTGAACGCCAGACAGATGCTTTCCAAGATCAGCAAAGAGTCTGATTCATTGGGACTTGTGCTTTTGTACGGTGAGGAGAGCTACATGACCGACGGCGCCGTATCGATGCTTAAGAAGGTCTGCTTAGGCCCCGGAGCAGAAGATATGGACTTTGCCTGCGTAGATACCAGGACCGGCGACAAGTTCGAGATGGCAAAGCTTGAAGAGCTTATCTCCATGCCCCCTTGGATGTCGCCCAAAAGGCTTGTCGTTATCAAGCAGTCGGGGCTTCCGAACAAGGAATTGACTGACAGGGACATCGAGATATTAAGCGACATTCCTTCATCTGTTGTTGTAGTCTTCTGCGAGGATTCCATAGACAGCCGCAAGAAGGCTTTTAAGACATTCCTCCAGTACGGCACGGTCGCTTCCATGAGCGGTTTTGAGGAAAACGAGCTTACCGGCTGGATAGGAAGCCGTTTTGGCAAAGAAGGCCTTAAGATAGGCTTTGAAGCCGCAAATTCAATGGCTTCCAGGTGTTCCAATAATATGATGGAGCTTGTAAATGAGATAAACAAAGTATCTCTATACTGTCAAAACAAGGGTTATACCGAAGTCACACCCGATATCGTTGAGCTTTGCTGTCCGCCTGACCTGTCGGGCAAGATATTTGACATCATGGACGCCTGCGGCAGCGGAAATGCCCAGAAGGCATTAGGAACGCTTGATAAGCTTATCGCCAATAAAGAGCCTCTGGTCAAGATCAGGGCTTCTATCGTTAATCACATTAAGGCCCTCATAATGGCAAAGGAGGCCCGTAATCCGGATGTTCTGGTCGACCGTACCGGAATGAACGATTTCAGGGCAAAAAAGCTTTGTGCACAGGCGGCAAGCTTTGACATGAAGAGGCTTATAGCTCTTTATCTGGCTGCATCTGATTCAGACAGCGAGTTCAAACACGGCCTGATAGACGAGAGATATTCAATAGAGATCATTCTGGTAAAGGCATCGGCGAGATCTAACGGTCCCGCTGGTGCGTTTTCATGAGTTTTTTCCCAATTTTCGGATTTGACGTTAAGGTACTAATGTCTTAAAATCTTTTAGTTATTATTTATAGAATGGAGATTTTATGGCTAAGATTCAGATGAAGACCCCGCTTGTAGAGATGGACGGGGATGAAATGACAAGAATTATCTGGAAGCAGATAAAAGACATCGTTATCGAGCCTTATGTTGATCTGAAGACCGAATATTTCGATCTCGGATTAAAGCACAGAGATGAGACAGCAGACCAGGTCACTATCGATGCTGCCAACAGGACAAATGAGCTCGGTGTTGCTGTTAAGTGCGCTACCATTACGCCTAACGCGCAGAGAATGACCGAGTACAACCTCCACACAATGTGGAAGAGCCCTAACGGAACGATCAGAGCTATTCTTGACGGTACCGTTTTCAGAGCTCCTATCCTGGTCAAAGGCATCAAGCCTTTTGTCTCATGCTGGGAAAAGCCTATCACTATCGCAAGACATGCTTACGGCGATGTTTACAGAGACACTGAGTTCCTTGTAGACGGCCCCGCAAGAGCTGATCTCGTAATCACATATCCCGACGGAAGACAGGAGAGCCAGACGATCTTTGAGTATAAGGATTCCGGCGTTGTTCAGGGCCTTTACAATACAGATAAGTCCATTTCCGCTTTCGCTACATCCTGCTTTGAGTATGCATTGGATACTAAGCAGGATCTCTGGTTCGCTACTAAGGATACTATCTCCAAGAAGTACGACGGACGTTTCAAGGAAATCTTCCAGAACATCTATGACACACAGTATAAGGAGAAGTTCGAGGCAGCAGGAATCACATATTTCTATACGCTTATTGATGATGCGGTAGCACGTGTTATGCGTTCTTCCGGCGGATTTGTATGGGCTCTTAAGAATTATGACGGCGACGTTATGAGCGACATGCTTGCTTCTGCCTGCGGTTCTTTGGCCATGATGACATCCGTTCTCGTTTCACCTAAGGGCGTTTACGAGTACGAGGCTGCACACGGTACAGTTACACGTCACTATTACAGGCACCTCAAGGGCGAGACTACTTCCACAAACCCTATGGCAACTCTGTTTGCCTGGTCCGGTGCTTTGAGGAAGAGAGCGCAGCTTGACGGTCTTGCTGACTTGGAAGCTTTTGCCGACAAGATCGAAAAGGCATCTATTGCTACTATCGAGGAAGGCGTTATCACAGGCGACCTCAATAATCTCTTAGACAACGACAACAAGAGAACGGTTACGACAGAGGAATTCCTCAAGGCCGTAGCTGCTAAGCTTTAATATTGATTTCGGAGGAAAACGAAAATGAGTTATTACAAGACATGGATGGACAAATCAGAAGATGCTTCCAACAGACAGGAATACATCGAATATATCAACCGCTACTATGCCCTTGAGAAGGTAGCTTACGAGAAGATCCTCGGCAGCTATCCTGACAATCAGGAGTTCCTTAACGGTACAGCAGCAGAGCTTGCCGGAAAGCTTGAATTCCCCAAGGATTCTATGGATGTTTTCGTAGGCTTCGTTGACGGAATCAAGTCAAGCCTTACAAACGGTGACGATATCGATCTCGAGGCTATCGATGATAACTATGAGATCAAGCTCGTTATCGATTACGAGAAGCTCTATTACAACATGCGTGATGCAAAGGCCGACTGGCTTTACAACATCCCTTCATGGAAGAATATTCTTACGGATGAGAAGAGACAGGAGATCACAAAGGAATACCGTGATGCCAATATCGCTCATTCCGATAAGATCGGACGTAATGACCCCTGCCCCTGCGGTTCAGGCAAGAAGTATAAGAACTGCTGCGGTAAGAAGGGCTGATCTGTTAGCTTTATCCGGAGATTATCTTGAAAAAACTGTTAAAGTCCAAATGGTTTATAGCGCTTGTTGTCCTGCTTGTCCTGGCAGCATGTGCCGTCTTGAGCCTGCTCCCGAACAGCCCTGTGCGTAAGATGTTAAAGCCCGTGCAGTCGGTCAGCTCGCCTGCGCAGTCTTTTGTAAAGAACGCAGGTGACACGTTAAGCGATTTCTGGGCCGCCATTACTGACGGTATTGCGATCAGAGAAGAGAATGAGGCCTTAAAAGAGGAGATCGCCGACTTAAGATACCAGTTGACGCAGAATGAGGAAGCTGCTCTGAGATATGAGGAGCTTAAAGATGCGCTTCATATCAAGGACACGTTCAGTAACTACGAGATCTACGGTGCTTCGATCCTTTCAAGAGAGTCTGACGAGTGGTTCTCTACGATCAGGCTTAATGCGGGAAGTGTTGACGGTATCGAGATCGCTGAAGGAAGTTCATATCCTGTTCTTGACGTTGAGATGAACCTTGTAGGAAGAGTTATCGAGACTTCGGATACCGAATCAAGAGTATTGCCGCTCCTGCATGAAGGTTTTTCAGTAGCAGGTAAGGTCAATACCGTAAACGGCGCTACATTTATGGTCTTGGGCGATGCTGAGCTTAAGAGACAGGGATTGTGCCTTGTAACGGATATCGATCCTGATGTTAAGCTTGAGCCCGGAATGGAGATCGTTACTTCCGGAGACGGCGGCCTTTTCCCTGAAGGTATACCGATCGGAGTAATCGAGTCAGTTGATGATTCCAATCCGCTGCAGATAACAGCGACACTCAGGCCGTATTCCCAGATCGGTAAGCTTGAAGACGTATTTATCATGATTCCTTATGTCGAGGAGTCTCCTGAAGAGACCGCAGTTCCTACCACTTAAGGGGCTTAGATTATGAGACTGGTGGGAATAGATACAAGAGCAAGGATAAGAAAGATAGTCGTTTATGCTGTCTACATTATCCTGCTTTCTTCTTTCCAGGTATCTTTCCCTGACAGGATCAGTTTTCTCGGGCAGACAGCTGACCTGATGTTTGTTTTTGTTGTTCTTTCCGGATATTTCAACGGGTTCTGGGACGGAGCCGTAGTAGGATTTATCAGCGGAATGATCAGAGATGTTTTCTCTCCTCCGGCTGTAATAGGTCTTGACGGAGAGGTAAGAGTTACTGCATTTATCGGTGTTTTCACGCTCTTTGCGGCCGGAGTCATCGGTTCGTCTTTCTTTACGCGCAGAATGCACCGTAATATTCCTTTCTCGATCGTCGCAGTCATTTTCACGACGTTCTGTTATAAGGTTGCAGGCTTTATATTGATCTACGCATGGAGCTCTTTGGCGGGAGCCGAGACAAGCCTCTATGCTCCTATGACAGCAATAGTTTATTCTTTGCTGCCGCAGTTATTGCTTAACGTGATCGCTTCGATACCGCTGATTCTGCTCATCAGGTTCCTCGGACCTGTCTCGTTTAAGGGCAGCGGCAAGAAGGATGAGATCATCAAAGATAAAGGTGAAGGTACATGGCTGGGAATCTGATAGACGATTACGGCGCATTTGATAATAATGCCGAGAGAGGTTCAAAGAACGACGCGGGGTCGCTCTTTAAACGTTTTTTCTCGTTCCTGACCAACAGATATCTGGTGCTTGGTGTGGGTTTTGTCACGTTCGGCGTGATCATCCTCGTCATGACCACAAAACTTCAGTTCTCGGATTACCAGAACACATTGTCTGAGAGTTCATCCGGTGTTGTAAGGCAGTATGTGTCACAGGCCCCCAGAGGCGATATCTACGACAGCAGGGGAGTCCTCCTTGCTTCTACGACCGAATATAACAGCGTAATGCTCGCAAATGCTTATCTTGACGATAAAGAGCTTAACGCTCTCTGTCTTGAGCTCAGCTATCTTTTCGATGAGTATCATTGCCTGGTCGTATCTGATCTTGATCAGTATTATGTTTTAGATCCCGCGGCAAGGTTCGTGAAGGATGAAGAGAAGATAAGGCTTTGGCAGACCGATTCCAACCTCTTTGATCTCAAGGATTATTCGCAGGGCGTTATCGTTACTTTCTCAGATGACTATGTAAAGACTGATCCGAACGTCTTTTTCCTTTACCTGCGCCGGAAATTCAATATCGACAACAATTACACGATCGAAGAAGCGTACAGGATCATAAGGATCAGGTATCAGATATTCTCTGACAACTGGGCATTTATCAAGGGTACGCCCGTAAAGATCGCGAGCAATGTCCCTGATGAGCTCATAAGGATATTCGAAGAGCAGAATTATCACTATATGGGCATCGTTGCATGCAAGGAATATGCCCGCAATTACACCACCGAGGCACTTTACGCATGCCACGTCCTTGGATATGTAGGTAAGATCTCCAGCGTCACATATTCAGATCTTGCTCCATTCGGCTATACGAGTGACGACATGGTCGGAAAATCCGGCGTTGAGTCGCAGATGGAAAGATACCTTCACGGAAGCAGCGGAATTACTCCGTATAACATCTGGACTAAAAACGGTGAAGACAGCCTTTTCGTGCCGCAAAGCTACGGTGTAGCCCCGCAGGAAGGCGCAACCGTATATCTCACGATCGATTCAAGGATCCAGGAGGTAGGAATACAGGCTCTTAAAGAGTACATCCTGCAGGAGAAAGAATCAGACGTATCAGGATATAAGACGGCATCCGCAGGCGCTTTCGTTATGATGAACGTTAACACCGGTGCGGTCATTGCGATGGGATCTTATCCTAACTACGACCCGAACGATTTTATCCTTGCAAACTACGGCGATGAACAGGCTCAGGAACAGGTAAAATACTATCTTGGCGTTGACGAGAAATATCAGGAGATTACGGCAAACGATCTTCCTTTGTGGAACCGCGCGATCATGTCAATGTACGCGCCCGGCTCTACATTTAAGCCATGTACGGCTTTGGCGGGCCTGGAGAACGGCGTAATAACGCCTACGAATAATACGATCACATGCGTCAGCCCTTATGATATTGACGGATGGATCTTTAAGTGCCTTGAGTATCCTGACTATGGTCACGGTCCTCTGACGTTAAATGATGCCATGGCCCAGTCGTGCAATATCTATTTCATGATCCTCGGCACGAGGACCGGTATTGATAATATTTCTGCTATGGCTAACAGATTTGGCTTGGGCGTTAAGTCGGGAATCGATCTTCCGGGCGAGATCCCGGGCGTTATGTCGAGCCGTGAGTATAAGAGACTTACAAGACAGTCCGTCTACGATAAGACATGGTTCCCGTCAAATACCGCGCAGGCTTCGATCGGACAGTTCGACAACTGCTTTACGATCCTTCAGCTCTGCAGATATACCTGCGGAATCGCGACAAATAAGCTCTGTACTCCTTATGTTATCGACAGGGTAGTCGCAGGCAACGGCGCGATACTTTATCAGGGCCAGACAGAGTCAGTAGATATCGGAATCTCGGAAGAGAACATCAATGCCGTAAGAACGGCGATGAGATGCGTTGCTACCGGTACTTATCACTGGAATTCAAGTGCCCACGGCCAGTTCAATAATTATCCTGTTGAGATGGTATGTAAGACAGGTACGGCTGAGACGGGATTTGAGGACTCGCGTAAAGAGTATTCCAACGGTCTGTTTATCTGTTATGCTCCGAAGGATAATCCGGAAGTTGCCCTGGCTCTCGTGGTTGAGAAGGGTAAGTGGGGTTCATCTTCTGTCGTCATCGCGAAAAAGATCATGGCAGCTTATTTCAATGCGCAGGTCGATTCTTCTGTAGCTCTTTATACAAGGAACCCGATATTAGGCGACTATCTGCCTTCTAACTCTAGAAGAGGATAAGGTTTTCGGGGGCTTTTATACCTTCATAACAGGACTTGTGCAAAAAGCGATTTTTGGAATTCAGTTTTGTAATAATAATACGTTGCCCGATTGTGGATTTTACTGTAAAATTCTTGTATTCGCTTTAATGGGAGATTTCGGATGAAAATAGTTTTGATGGCTGACAACAGGAAGACCGAGTTGCTGGTTAACTTCTGCATTGCCTACAAGCCTTTGCTTGAGAAGCATCAGCTCATCTCCGTTTATAACACCGCAAAACTTCTCAAATCTGCAGCAGATCTGGACGTTTCCGGATTGTCTGTTGATTATTCAAGCGGATTCGAGCAGCTCGCTTCCAGAGCAGAATACAACGGCATCGACTGCGTTATCTATTTAAGGGACGGTCATCAGAAGGGCGAGTCCAATCCTTTCGAGCTTTTGGACGTATGCGACCAGAACACGATCCCTTATGCTACGAATATCGCATCTGCCGAGATCCTTGTTACCGCTATCGACAGCGGCGCTCTTGATTATCGCGAATGGAACGCGGTCTGATAGTAGTCCCGATAGGGCCTCTCCAATCCAACATGTACATCATTACCGGCGAGTCCGGTATTTTTATTATTGACCCTTCTGTGTCACTTGAGGCAACGGAAGAGTTTTTGCGTGAAATCCCTGATTTCTATGGTATTTCCAGAGGAAAGGCTGATGTTAAGGCCCTCTTGCTTACTCATGGACACCACGATCACATCAAATATGTTGAAGAGTGGAAAAAGGCTTATCCCAAAGCAGAGATCTTCTTCAGCAGCAAAGATCAGGAGCTCCTGGAGAGCGCCTACTGGAATTGCTCGTACATGGAAGGCAGAGAATCTGTTTACAGTTTTGAATATACGGATATATCAGGAAAAGACGGACAGGTCTTCTATAAAGATCCCGAGATCGAAATAACGGTTTATGAGACACCGGGACATACCATGGGAAGCGTTTGTTTCCTCGTAAGTCTCGGCGGTAAGGAGAAGCTTTTTACCGGTGATACGGTCTTCTGCGGATCCGTAGGCCGTACGGACATGCACGGCGGTACATCTAAGCTTATCCTTCAGTCTGTTATGAGGATCAAGACATTTAACCCCGAATTGGAGATCTATCCCGGGCACGGACCTGATTCCACTATCGAAGACGAGATCAGGATGAATCCGTTCTTTGACATGTGATCAAGGTTAATCGTAAATATAAGTATATTATGAAATTTCTGGCCTTTTAAAGCCGCTAAAATCCAATGAAATAAGCGCTTCCGGGGTTTTCTGACACTGTTTGTGCCGGGCGGTTTACTCTGTCGTTTTTGTCGGATTTTGTCGAACTTTGTATGCAATATCAAAGACCTCAGCAATGTATTCTTCAGAAAAAAGGAGGTCTTTATGTCTACTTTGGAATCAGCTTTAGCATTTTCTTTGATCATCATCGTTCTCGTCTTCATGATCACTGCTCCCGAGTCTATTGCTTTAGAAAGCTTTGACCGGGCAAAAGACGGCGGCAACGAGCTCTATTTCATGGAGCGGGATCAGGAGGTCATGAGCAAGCACTACGTCCATTCAGTTGCTTGTTATGACACATCTCCTGAGAGATTCTGCACGTTTCTTACTGGTCTTTCGGATAACTTCAGGCTGCTCTACGGGTCAATGTATGACCTGACAAAGGAGGCGACGGAAGATGAGGATTAACAAGCACAGAAGAAACAGGCATGGGGCCTCTTCGATCTTTCTTGCGATCATCTTGTCGGCGGTGATCCTGGTCGAATGCACATTCCTTGCTTTTGTCTGGAATCTTGACTATGCGCTCAGTGTCAACACAGCGTTAAAGACTGAGATAGACACGGTGCTTGCAGACTATAACAGACAGCTTTTTGATGTTTACGGAGTATATGCTTTCTCGCTCGAAGGCATAGATAACGAATGCTTCAACAAAGCCCTGGAGATCAATGGTCTTACTGCCCAGTCGACGCTTTATGTTTCAGGCAGGCACAAGGTGACGACAGAAGATCTCAGGAAGGCGATCTCTTCATATTACCTGTACAGAAGCACGGGCCTGGTTGCCAAGACTCTGGTTAACAGCTTTTCTGATATGTTCCTTCAGCTCGACAACAGCGGAATGTTGAAAAAGATCGGCCAGTTTATGGACAGCCCTGCGGCGGATTATGTTTCCAAGATCATTAAGGGCAGTGAGACTGCTGAACAGTGGATAAACAAGGCAGGCGATGTGCTGAATATCGATGAATTGCTTGAAGAAGCCGCGAATATCGATTCCCTGAGGAAGGATTATGCGGATTCGATAAGGCAGTCAGGCATGGGAATAGACGTTGACGTGGCAAACTGGGAACAGTTCCTTGACTGTATGTCCGGCTTTGAGTCCTTCGGGAATACTTTATCGGATGCTTCGCTTGGCACAAGCACAAAGTTTATGACATCGCATTACTGCGCATATAACTTCGACTGCATCATGCCGCCTAAGGACGATGTATCGATCAACGGCACGCCTTTTGATGCTATTCACGGGACCAGGAAAGCCGACTGCGAATACCTGATCGCAGGGGATAATGATTTCTTTACCATTTTCGGGCTGCACTTGGATCTTATCTATATCCTGACAGCAGGCAATATGCTTACTGATTTTGCGAATGAGACTTACAGGACCACGATAAACGCCATATCCGAGGTCATCTCACTGATCATCGCGGCTGTAAGCGAAGGAACGGTGCAGATCGATTACAGGATAATAGCAGTCGGACTTACTTTCTACGTCGGTCTGGTCCAGTCGATGAAGAATTATTATGATCTTACGAAAGGTGAGCGGATCGTCTTTTTCAAATACGAGGATATGGATCTTCTGCAGTTCAGTTACAGGGATTTTCTGTTTTTGTTCTGTCTCTTTACGCCCGAAGATGACCTCCTGAAAAGAAGCCTTCATGTCCTTAAGCGTGATTACGGCACTCTCTATAAGGGCGTAAGGCTTGAAGCGGATTTCCGGGGTGAGACTTATTACGTCGAAAAGTCTTACCAGCTGTATGAATCTTCGTGAGGTGATATCTATGAGAAGACATAACAAGCGCGGCCAGGTAACGATAGAAGCCGCAATTGCCTTTACAATAACGCTCATATTCCTCGCAACTGTAATAAGCAGCCTTCAGTATTACAGGACAGATATCCTCATGAGGCGTGCTTGTGAACAGACATGCGAAAAGATGGCCATTCTTTATCCTTTGTCCGTTCCTGCATCTGATGCTTTGTCGACAATGCTGAATGCCTTTCCCGATATGGGGATCGGGGCCACAAAAGGTGCAGATATCGTCTCCAAGGTGACTTCAGTCGCTTTAGGTGCTGACAGAGCCACGGGAAACAACATCAAAGAACTGATCCTGCAGGGGCTGTTTGCCAAGACAATGGAAGAGCAGATACGAAGTGCTTATATCGAGAGGAACGGCGGTTCTGACTTTTTCGCGCCCGATGAGATCAGGGTGTATTTTGAGATAAGCGAGACGCACCATGTGATCGAGGTGACAACCGAATATACGGTAGTTACGCTCGCCGGAGTTAAGACCAGGAGCATCTATTCGGTAATCCCGCTCTACGGTGATCCGGTCCTTATGCTTAACGGCGCAGACTCTGAGACATCGGATGAAAAAGACGAGAATAAGGACAGTATCTGGTCATTGAGTAATTTTGCCAGGGGAGAAGCCTTCAGGGAAAGGTACGGAGCAAACCTTCCAAAGACGTTTCCGGTCATAGATGCTGTCAACGACGGGGATATTACTGCCATAAGGAGCATAGATCTGACCTCTCCTTACTACCAGGATGTCTCAAATATCGAGAAAGAGATAAAAGAAGATATCCTCGCTTTGAGCGGATTTGAGCCCCAGTCGGCAAATATCAACGGTACGGTCTATTCCGTAGATTACATAGATTCCAGGTATCTTACTGTGATAATCCCCGAAAATTCAGGGGAAATAGGCAAAGCTGTCATCGATGAACTTAAGGGCTATGCCTTCGTTAAAGGTGTTATACTTGACGTCAAAGAGTGCGAGACCTCCAATAAATACCAGGCAGGGGATCAGGCATAAATTACGATTGCCGCCCTTTTATTGTATTAAAATAATAAATGCGTTATTATGTATGGGTATGTTTGGAGGTATTTGAGTTGAAACATGATAATAGCGTAAGAAGGCCGAGTCTTGCAAACTCTAAGATAACTACTGACAAGACTGCTTCGCTTTCCATCGGGGACTCCCTGAGGAAGGCTAAGACTAATCTTATCTTCTCCAGATTGCTTCTGGGTATCCTTGTCATACTCGCCATTACAGTGGCTTTTATTGCAGTTTACATGGGTTATGCTACTCCTATCTGGGAATATCTGACAAAGATGGTATGGTGATATCGATTATCAGGTTGCGCATAAGGTGACAATATGGACGATATTAAGGACAATCATTTTACACAGAGCGAATTGGAGGAATTAACCGATCTTTATAACGCCATGCTGACCATGGAAGACAGCTCTGAGATGCATAAATTCTTTGTGGATCTCTGTTCGATAAATGAGCTGCACTCATTGCTTCATCGTTGGCAGATCGTCAGAAGGATCGAGCAGGGCAAGAGCTACGAAGAGATAATCAAGGAACTCTCACCCAAGGAAGCGCCTGAGAGCGATACGGTAAAAACAGAAAAGAAAACAACCGGCAGAGCACGTGGCAAGGCCAGATCATCAACAAAGGTCAGTTCCACGACTATTTCGAGAGTCAAGAAGTGCCTGGTCAATCCGGAAGGCGGATACAGAACAGCACTTAACAGACTCGAGGAAACTTCCGGAGAGAATAAAGAAGACAAACAGTGAAGGTAAAGGAACAAAATGGGATTAATTGAAAGCATTTTCGGCACACACAGCGATCACGAACTTAAGAGAATCAACCCTATCGTAGATAAGGTCTTCTCATACGAAGAAGAATATTCAAAGCTGTCAGATCATGAACTGGCTGCCAAGACAGAAGAATTCAAGAAGAGATATGAGGGCGGTGAAGCGCTCGATTCATTGCTCCCTGAGGCATTCGCTACCGTAAGGGAAGCTTCCTGGAGAGTCCTTGGCATGAAGCCTTACAGGGTCCAGGTCATCGGCGGTATCATTCTTCACCAGGGCAGAATCGCCGAGATGAAGACCGGTGAAGGTAAGACACTCGTTGCTACCATGCCGGTATACCTCAATGCTCTTACAGGAAAGGGCGTTCACGTCGTAACAGTTAACGATTACCTCGCAAAGCGTGACTCCGAATGGATGGGCAAGATCTATAAGTTCCTTAACATGACAGTCGGTCTTATCATTCACGATATCCCTCTCAAGGATCGTAAGAAGATGTATGCCTGCGATATCGTTTACGGAACAAATAACGAATACGGATTCGACTATCTCCGTGACAACATGGTGGTCAAAAAAGAGAACATCATGCAAAGAGAGCTTAACTACGCTATCGTCGACGAGGTCGACTCGATCCTCATCGATGAGGCAAGAACACCTCTCATCATTTCAGGCAGAGGCACCGAGTCATCTGACCTTTACAAGAAGGCAGACACTTTCGTTAAGACATTGAAGCCTTATACGGTTGTCGAGACTGACGATAAGGTCGATATGGATGAGCTCGTAGGCGATGCTGATTACGTTATCGACGAGAAGGCAAAGACATCAGTTCTTACCGCAAACGGTATTGCCAAGGCCGAGAAGTTCTTCAATATCGAGAACCTCTCAGATCCCGATAACTTTGACCTTCAGCACTATATCAACAATGCTTTGAAGGCTAACGGCAACTTCAAGAAGGACCAGCAGTATATCGTTCAGGACGGCGAGGTCGTAATCGTAGACGACTTCACGGGAAGACTTATGCCGGGAAGACGTTACAGCGACGGTGTCCACCAGGCTATCGAAGCAAAAGAGAACGTTAAGGTCGCAAACGAGAACAAGACACTTGCTACCATTACGTTCCAGAACTTCTTCCGTATGTACACAAAGCTCTCCGGAATGACCGGTACGGCTTACACGGAAGAAGCCGAATTCAGACAGATCTATAACCTCGACGTTATCCAGATCCCTACAAACAAGCCTGTCGCAAGAATCGACGAGAACGACGGCGTTTTCAAGACAGAGAACGGCAAGTATGCAGCTATTCTTAAGGCTGTTAAGGAAGCTAACAAGAACGGCCAGCCTGTCCTCGTAGGTACTGTCAACGTCGACAAGTCAGAGCTCCTTTCGAGAATCTTTACAAAGTACGGAATCAAGCACAATGTCCTCAACGCTAAGAACCATATGCGTGAGGCTGAGATCGTAGCTCAGGCAGGCCGTAAGGGTGCTGTTACGATCGCAACCAACATGGCAGGCCGTGGTACCGATATTATCCTCGGCGGTAACGCTGAGTTTATGGCACTTCAGGAAATGAGAAGATTAGGCTACACAGAAGATCTCATTACTGCTTCCACAGCACACAATGAGACTGATGATGAGCTTATTCTTGAAGCAAGACAGAGATTTACTGACCTCGAGAACAAGTTTAAGGCTGAACTTGCACCTGAAGCTGAAGAAGTAAGAAAGCTCGGAGGCCTTTTCATTGTCGGTACAGAGCGTCACGAATCAAGACGTATCGATAACCAGCTCAAGGGACGTGCGGGACGTCAGGGTGACCCCGGAAGATCCAAGTTTTACCTCTCTTTGGAGGATGACCTCTTAAGAATCTTCGGCGGTGACAGAGTCTCCATGATCTATGACAGCCTTGGTATCGAAGACGATATGGAACTTCAGGTAAGATCACTTACAAAGGTCATCGACAGCTCACAGAAGAAGCTCGAAGCAATGCACTTCTCAGCACGTAAGAACGTCCTCGAATACGACGACGTCAACAACGTTCAGAGAACTATTACATACGAGCAGAGAAGACAGGTTATCTTCGGTGAAGACGTACACGGTATCTATCTGCAGATGATCGAGCGTGTTGCTTCCAGAATCTGCAACCAGTATGCGTTAGACGGCGTCATCTCCAGATCCGAGAGATATTCATTGGGCAGACAGTTAGAAGAGATCTTCGGTCAGCTTCCTTCAGTTCTCCTCGTACAGGATGACGAGAAGGAGATCCCTGAATGCGATGAGCTCGCAGCAAATATCGCTGAAGAAGCTAAAAAGGTCGTTGAAGAGAAGGAAACTGAGGTTACAAGCGAAGTCTTCCGTGAAGCTGAGCGCCAGATCCTCCTCAGAACAGTTGACGTTAAGTGGATGGATCACATCGATGCTTTGGATCAGCTCTCTAACTCCATCAGAATGAGAAGCATCGGTCAGCACGATCCGGTTGTTGAATATAAGCTCGAAGGCTCTGCAATGTTTGAAGAGATGAACGAGAACATCCAGAACGATGCCGTTAAGTTCATCATGAGAGCAAAGTTCAGCCCTGATACTCAGATCGAAGCTAAGCCTCAGGTCAAGGAAGTCTCCGAGAGCCACGCTAAGGCTGCTGCAATTACTCCTCAGTCTGCAGCAAAGCCGATCGCAGGTACAGCAGGCAATACAAAGCCCCAGGCACCTGTTAAGCGTGATTCTTCAAAGGTAGGAAGAAATGATCCTTGTCCGTGCGGTTCAGGCAAGAAGTACAAGGATTGCTGCGGCAAGAAGTAATCAGTAATGATCACGGATACTAAGGAATTTGTTAAGCGTGTAGACGGAGCTGCCGATTACATAAAGCAGGCAGCATCCGACTGCGCGCTTCCTCAGATATGCATTGTTTTAGGCTCGGGATTAGGTCCTTTGGCTTCTATGGTAGAGGTCCTTCACGAGATAAGTTATAAGGATATTCCGGGTTTTCCCGTATCCACGGCTCCCGGACATAAGGGCTCTCTTATTATCGGTAATCTTTCAGGAAAGACAGTTTTCCTTATGAACGGAAGATTCCACTACTATGAGGGATATCCCATGGAGACCGTTACTTTCTATGTAAGGGTAATGGGAAGACTGGGTGTAAAAGTCCTGTTCCTTACCAATGCTTCAGGCGGCATCAATCTTGATTTGAAAGTGCCTGAACTGGTTGCTATTACTGACCATATCTCCTTTAATGCGGAGCCTGTATTAAGAGGCCCGAACATTGAAGAATTCGGAACAAGGTTTCCTGACCAGTGCCATGTGTACGATCCCGCTCTTACGGATACCATCGTTAATTGCGCAAGAGATCTCGGCATCAGGATCAGCCGCGGTGTTTATGCATATACTAAAGGCCCCCAGTATGAGACTCCTGCTGAGATCAGGGCATTAAGGACCATGGGAGCTGACTGTGTCGGCATGTCCACAGTGCCTGAAGCAATTGCAGCTTCACATATGGGTATCAGAGTTGCGGCTATGTCATGCATCACTAATATGGCGGCAGGCATCTCCGGCAATCCCTTGTCCGAGCAGGAAGTACTTGACAATGCTGCAAAGGCATCAGATAACAGCTGCGCGCTGGTAAAGGAATTTGTCAGAAGAATAGAATTTTAAGAGGTATCAGCAATGAGCACTTTCAGCTATGAAGTCAGAGATATCGGCCTCGCGAAAACAGGTTTGGAAAAGATCGAATGGGCTTACCGCAATATGCCTGTTTTAAGGGCTATTGAGGCAGAACTTATCGAGAAGCAGCCTTTTAAGGGTCTGAAAATATCTGTTTCCGTTCATGTTGAGGCAAAGACAGCTTGTCTTGCAAGAGCTTTGGCAAGAGGAGGCGCAGAGGTAGCTCTTACCGGATGCAATCCGCTTTCCACTCAGGATGATGTTGCTGCCGCTTTGGCTTCAATGGACATCATGAACATTTACGCGGTCCACGGCGATAACGGGGAAGAATACTGGGGCAGATTGAGAAAAGCCTTAAGCTTTAAGCCCGATATCGTTATCGATGACGGTGGTGACTTTGCTTTGCTCCTTCACTCTGAATTAAAGGATATGGCCGCAAACGTAAAGGGCGGCTGTGAAGAGACCACCACAGGTGTTCACAGACTTGAGATACTTAAGGGCGAAGGAAAGCTCCTTTATCCTGTCGTTGCAGTCAACGATGCAAGATGCAAGCATTTATTCGATAACAGATTCGGTACAGGCCAATCCGTCTGGACAGCTATTATGGCTACAACGAACCTGGTTGTTGCAGGCAAGACTGTTGTAGTCGCAGGTTACGGAATGTGCGGAAGAGGCGTTGCCATGAGGGCAAAGGGCCTTGGCGCAAAGGTTATCGTTACTGAGATCGATCCTGTTAAGGCCTGCGAAGCCATCATGGAAGGCTATCAGGTCATGACCATGGATGAAGCTGCTCCTCTGGGTGATTTCTTCGTTACTGTTACAGGCTGCAAGGATGTCATCGTAGGAAGACATTTCGAGGCCATGAAGGACGGCGCGGTATGCTGCAATGCAGGACATTTCGACTGCGAAGTAAGCGTTGCCGAATTAAAGAAGATGTGTGTTGAGAGCACAGAACTTAGAAACAACATCATCGGTTATAGGCTTGAGAGCGGTAAGACCGTATGCGTTATCGCGGAAGGCAGACTCGTAAACCTCGCATCCGGTGACGGACATCCCGTTGAGATCATGGATATGAGCTTTGCTCTTCAGGCACAGTCTGCGATGTATATAGCAGAAAATCCCGAAAGGCTTCCTGTCGACGTATATCAGACTCCTGAAGTCATCGATAACCGTGTTGCCGAGATCCTTCTTAAGACTAAAGGCATAAAGATCGATGAGCTTACGGATGAACAGATGAAATATATCAGTTCCTGGGATCTGTGATCTTACTTACAATTGAAGGTTTGTGCAAGTGCCGAAGGAGTCCTCCGGCACTTGTTTGTTATTATTATAAAAATTATAATATATAGGTAAAATAGTGAATGGAGGCCTGATAATGGCTTTAAGAAATCTTGTTTTAGAAGGTGATCCGCTTCTCAGAAAGAAGTCGAGACCTGTTGAAGAGATAACCCCCAGGATCATAAAGCTCCTGGATGATATGGCAGATACAATGAATTATGAAAACAGGGGTGTCGGCATAGCCGCTCCTCAGGTCGGTGTATTAAGAAGAGTTTTTATCGTAGATGTCGGTGATGAGCATGGCCTTGTCGAGTTTATCAATCCCGAGATCCTTGAGACAGCAGGGTCCCAGATTGATAACGAAGGCTGTCTTTCCGTTCCCGGCAAGACTTGCCCTGTTGAAAGAGCATCTTATGTTAAGGTCAGAGCATTAGACCGTAACGGTAATGAGTTTATCGTAGAAGGCGAAGGTCTTTTCGCAAGGTGCGTCCTTCACGAGTATGACCATCTTGAAGGTATACTTTTTATCGATAAATCCGCTGACGGTAAGATCTACAGTACCGAGAGTGAGGGATAAGAATTGGACAGGCGTGATCTTAAGATAATTTTCATGGGAACGCCTGAATTTGCAGGCACTAATCTCAAGGCTTTGATCGAAGGCGGATACAATGTCGTCTTATGTCTTTGTCAGCCTGATAAGCCGGTCGGAAGAAAGCATATCCTCACGGCTCCTCCGGTCAAGGTGATCGCTCAGGAAAACGGTATAGAAGTCTATCAGCCTGATACGTTAAAGACGGAAGAAGCTTTGGAAAAGATCGCATCTTATGATGCAGATCTTATCGTTACTGCTGCTTACGGAAAGATCCTTCCTAAGGCTGTTCTTGATCTTCCCAAATACGGCTGCATAAACTGTCACGGAAGCCTTCTTCCTGCAAGAAGAGGCTCTGCTCCTGTACAGCGCGCGGTATTGGAAGGCGACAAGGTAACCGGAATCACTTTCATGAAGATGGATGTCGGTATGGATACCGGCGATATCATCGACAAGATCGAAGTGGCGATCGATCCCAATGAACATACGGAAACTCTCATGAACAGGCTTGCTGTTGCAAGCGCTGAAAAGCTTCCTTCGATAATTGACGCCTGGGTAGCAGGAGATCTCACATCCACAAAGCAGGATGATTCCCTTGCGACAGCATGCCCGCCGATAAGACCTGAAGAAGGCGAGTTCACATGGGATCAGGATGCTTTGGCAATTCATAACAGGGTCAGAGCTCTGAGCAGCTGGCCCGGAGCATTTGTAATGACGGGCGAGAATAAGCTTAAAGTACTTGATTCAGAAGTATTGGAAGATGAGACGATGGTACCGGAAGAGCTTAAAGCTTCTGTTCCCGGAACCGTTGTTAAAGCAAAAGGTGAGAACCTTATCGTTAAGTGCGGCAAGGGATTTCTTAAGGTAAAGGAACTGCAGGTGCCGGGCGGCAAGAGACTCCAATCCAGAGACTGCGCCCATAATTTCACCGTCGGAAATCCGATAATGTAGGAGAAACCTTATGGCTGACGAGATCAAGTATAAGAAGAAAGAACTGGCGCGTTTAATTGCTGAAGATAACGAAAGAGAGCTTTGCTTTCTCATGCTCTACTGGGTCTATGAGAAGGACGCATATTCAAATCTCGTTATCAAGAAGGCTGATAAGATCGCAAGCGGCGAAGGCAAGAAGATCGATTTTGCCAGAGCCATGCTTTACGGGACGCTGACTTATACTTTTACGATCGATTTCCTTATCAGGCACTTAACAAAAGAAGAAACCGACTTTATGGATCCTGTTGCAAGGACTGCAATAAGAATGGCTGTCTGGCAGATCCAGTTCGGTAATAACATCCCTGCTTATGCGGCTGTTGACGCATCAGTAGAGATCACGAAAAAGTACAACCATAAAGCTTCGGGCTATGTTAATGCTGTCTTGAGAAAGTTCACGGAAGCTCCTGAAGCCAAAAGATATTTAGACCAGTTTAAGCCCGGCATCAGGGTCGCATTAAAGCCTGAGATCTACGGTGTTTTGAAAAAAGACTTCGGCAAGCAGGAAGCTTTCGAGATCGGAAAAGCATTCCTCGAACCGATGAACATAACTGTAAGATTCGATGCTCACAAGATCGATCAGGATACTCTCATAAAAGAGCTTAAGAAGGAAGGCATAACCGCTATTAAGGGAAGCTTTATTCCTGACTGCGTCGAGATCACAGGCGGCCTTAACGGTCTTGAAAATACTGAAGCTTTCAATAAATACGGCATGTTCGTCCAGGGACAGGGCGCTATGCTCGCTTCGCATGTCGCGCATCCGAGAGTTGCCGACAGGATCCTTGACTGCTGTGCAGCTCCCGGCGGCAAATCCACTCATATGGCGCAGATGTGCAGGGACGACCTCTATATCACTGCCGTAGATATCAATGAGTCCAGATTAAAGCTCGTAAGGGATAACTGTGAGAGATTGGGTCTTACTTCGATCGAGACAGTCTGTGCGGACGCTTCGAGTATCAGTAAGGATGATAAGGATTCAAGAAAATCATACGATATCGTTCTTTGCGATGTCCCTTGCAGCGGCTTGGGACTTCTTGGCAGAAAGCCTGACATCAGAGAGAAGTTCTCTTACGATGAATTGGATGAGCTCATTCCTTTACAGTATTCCATCCTTGAGCACGCGGCGAAAATGGTCCGTCCGGGCGGAACTCTCATATACTGCACATGCACTCTTAATTCCGATGAGAATGAGAATCAGGTAGAGACATTCCTTGCCGAGCATAAGAGATTCCATACCGTACCGCTTGATAAGTACCTTCCCGATGGTATCTATATGGACGAAGAAAGACAGGAAAGTGTCGCAAACGGCATGATCACGCTGCTTCCGCACATCGATAAGTGCGAAGGATTCTTTATCTGCCGTATGGAAAGAGACAGAAAGGAAGAAGAGTCTTGAGAGATAAGTTCTGTCTTGATCTGACTTTAGAAGACCTTAATGCTTGGTGCGAAAAGCGCGAAGTGCCTAAATACCGCGCCTCGCAGATCTACGGCTGGCTCTCTTCAGGCACTGTGGATACCGCCGATATGACCAATGTCCCGAAGAACGTAAGGTCAATGCTCGAAGAAGACTTTATTTTCGGAGGGTTTGAATTAAGAGAGCACCTGGTGTCAAAGATCGACGGCACTGAGAAATTCGTTTACGGGCTCTACGACGGCAACATCATTGAGACCGTTGCCATGAGATATAAGCCCGGCATCTCGGTATGCGTATCGTCGCAGGCAGGATGCAAGATGGGATGCGCTTTCTGCGCATCTGCAAAGATCGCTTTCGGCAGGTCTTTGTCGGCAGGCGAGATCTTAGCCCAGATATCCGTTACACAGAAGATAATAGGTGAGAGGATCAGAAGTGTCGTTATCATGGGCATCGGCGAGCCCTTCGATAATTACGATAACGTCATGAGATTTATTAAGCTCGCTAATGATCCCGAAGGCCTGGGCCTTGGCGCAAGACATATTACTCTTTCAACATGCGGCCTCGTTCCCAGGATCGAAGAGTTTACTAAGGAAGGTCTTCAGGTAAATCTCTCCATCTCTTTGCATGCTCCCAATGACGAGCTCAGGAAAAAGCTTATGCCTGTCGCAAAGGCTTATTCTATCGAGCAGCTCATGAATGCCTGCAAGGAATATACAAAAGCTACCAGCAGAAGGATCACTTTTGAATACAGCCTTTTTGCAGGCGTTAACGATACTCCGGAATGTGCCCGTGAGTTAGTTAAGCTCCTGAAGGGCGGTCTTTATCATGTAAATCTCATCTCGGCAAACAAAGTGCCGGGCACGGTATTCCAGTCCGCTTCTCCCGCAAAGGTCAAGCAGTTCAGGGATATTCTTACATCAGGCGGCATCAACGCGACGATAAGACGCGAGATGGGCTCTGACATTATGGCCGCGTGCGGACAGCTTAGAAGGGGAAAGATAGAGGAAGCACAATGTTAGCTTACGGAATGTCTGAAAAAGGTCCCGTCAGGGACATGAATGAAGACAGCTTCGGCTACGAACAGGTCGGACAGTGCCTTTGCATGGCTGTTGCAGACGGTGTAGGCGGTGAGGCCTGCGGAGAGATCGCAAGCAGGATAGCCGTTGATTCGGTCATGGAAACATTAAAAGACAGTCTGCCTTTCGTAAAGGACAGAGATGCTTTGGGATCTTATCTTAAGACGGTTTTTAACAAAGCCAATATCAATATTCTTCATGACTGCCTCGAGCACAGGGAGCGCATGGGCATGTGCACGACGCTTACCATTGCTATCCTTAAGGGCACTGAGCTTACGATCGCTCATATCGGAGATACCAGATGCTACATGCTTCACGGCTCTGAGCTTATCAAGCTTACCGAGGACCACAATGAGACAGGAAGACTTGTTAAGAAGGGTCTTATTTCCGAGGATGAGGCGAAATACCATCCCGGCAGGAACAGGCTGTTTAAGGTGCTTGGTGAGAACCAGTATCAAAATCCTGATATTTACAGTTATAATATAAGTTACGGTGATTTAGTCTTCCTGTGCTCAGACGGGCTTTATTCCTTTATGAGCAACGAGCAGTTCAAGGCTTGCACCCGCGAAAGAAATAATTTGGAGGGCGTTTGTTCGAAGCTTATCGCGCAGGCGCTCGAAGGAAATAGTACGGATAACATAACGGTAACTATCGGCAGGTCAGAACCCGCCGTAGAATTATAGGGGGAAACATGGCAAATCAGGTTCACGGCCCTGAGGGCATGATATTTGCGAACAAGTACAGGATCGTCAAGCTTATCGGCTCAGGCGGTATGGCTAACGTATACCTCGGAATCGATATGAACACCGGCGTTAATGTCGCCATCAAGATCCTTAAGCCCGAGTTCTCTTCAGACGAAGAGTTCATCAGAAGATTCGATGCTGAAGCAAAGTCAGTCGCTTCACTTAATCACGCAAACATCGTAAAGGTTTTCGGTGTAGGCCATGAAGGCAACTTCAGATACATCGTTCAGGAATATATCGAAGGCATCACCGTAAAAGATCTCATTAACCAGAACGGTCACTTAGACTGGCGTAATGCGGTTCCGATCGTTATTCAGATCGGTCTTGCTTTGGATTATGCTCACCAGAACGGTATCGTTCACAGAGACATCAAGCCGCAGAACATTCTTATCTCACGTGACCGTGTCGCAAAGATAACGGACTTCGGTATCGCGCGTGCTGCTTCAAGCACAACGATCACAATGTCCGGCGTGCAGATGGGCTCGGTACACTATTTCTCGCCCGAGCAGGCAAGGGGAGGCAATGTTGGCCCTCAGTCTGATATCTATTCCTTGGGCGTTTCGCTTTTCGAGATGGTAACGGGAAGACTTCCTTTCGACGGTGATTCCAATGTAGCCATCGCAGTCAAGCACTTGCAGGAGACACCTCCGGTACCGTCTTCTCTCATGCAGGGTATCCCGAAGGGTCTTGATTCCATCATTGCAAAATGCATGCAGAAGTCTCCTGAGAGACGTTACCAGACTATGCGCCAGCTCGTAACAGAGCTCGATTCATTGCTCGTTGATCCTAACGGCGTTTACGGTGTCATCTCCAATGTGCCCGAAAAGAATACGAGCACAGACACGAATATCTCATTCAGACAGGATCCTGAGTATGAGAAGATCTCAGAGATCGAGAAGAGTGCCGAGTCCAGAAGGATCTCCAGATTCAGAGACAATATTCTGCTTGCGCTCATTATCGTCGTTATCATCGGCGTTCTCATCGGTATCGGAATCCTTGTTGTAAAAGCCGTCGGCAATGCTACTCACATCGAGGAGAATACCGAGTACAAGGTCGAGAATTATGTGGGTCTGACCATAGATGAAGTTAAGAAGAGACTTGATCTTGCACAGGTCAATTACAGTATTAAGTATGAGATAACGGATGAATTTGAATCCGGTATCGTTTTGGGCCAGAAGCCTGCTGAAGGCATGGTCATCTCCACAAACAACAAGCTCAGCGTTATCGAGCTTACCGTATCTACGGCTAACGAGGTCATCATTCTGCAGGATTATGCAAATATTGACCGTGACAGCTGCTATTCATCTCTTACAAAGCTCGGCTTCGAAGTATCTTTCCGCGCAGAGCCTTCTGATGATGTAGAGCCCGGCAAGGTCATAAGAACAGAGCCTGAAGCATCCTCACAGGTTACGATAGGCCAGCAGATCATTGTCATATACGCTATCGAGCCTAATACATCCGTAGTGGTTCCTGATGTCGTAGGACAGAATGTAGAAGAAGCTAAGGCCAAGCTTGCTGAGAGCACGCTCAATGCTACTGTCGTTGGTTCTGCGGACGTAACCAATCTGCCTCCGGACCAGCAGTACGTAATCATTACTGACCCTCCGGCCGGCTCTCCTGTCAACAGAAAGTCTACCGTCAAGCTTTATGTAGGTACAAAGGAAGACTACCAGAACGGCGGTACGCCTACGCCTACACCGCCTCAGGCCGTTATCGATGTTAAGATGGTCGGTACCGGTACTGTAACGGGCGGCGGCACTTATGAGCTCAACACCCAGGTAACTCTTACGGCTACACCTGCTGCAGGCTACGTATTTGATTGCTGGCTCGATTCTCTCGGAAACCAGCTTGCCATCTCCAATACTTATACATTTGTCGTAACGGGCAGCACTGAATATACGGCTGTATTCGCCCCGCTGCCAACGGATACACCAGTACCTACGTCGACAAATACACCTGTACCTACGTTGACAAATACGCCGGCAACGACTTCGGATCCTAATCAGGGCGGTAACGGCGATGACCAGAACCAGGGCCAAGGCCAGGGTCAGGGCGGCAATCCGGGTTAACGTTTGATATATGTCAGAGGATAAGACTTTTCGAGGAGTTATAACGAAGGGTGTAGGCGGTGTCTACACCGTTCGTTTCGTTAAGGATAATAATCTGACAAGCGCGCAGTGCGCGGCCAGAGGAGCGTTCAGGCTCAAAGGCATAAAGCCTGCCATCGGTGACCGTGTTGCAATAGTGCCTTCGGGCGATCCTGATGTTGAGTATGTAATAGACGATATCGAGGAGAGGACAAGCTTTATCGCAAGGCCGCCTGTCGCAAACCTGTCGATCATGCTCCTTACGTTCTCGGTAACTAATCCCGCTCCGGACCTTACTTTGCTCGATAAGATGCTTCTTATCTGCGGGCTTAACAACATCAAGCCCGTAATTATCTTTACTAAGAGCGATCTTAATACCGGTGACAGCGAGAGGCTTTGTTCGGTTTATACCAAAGCGGGCTACGAAGTGCTCGTTTCTTCGCCCCAAAATGCTCTTACCAAAAGTGATCTTAGGGATATAATAGGTGATGGAATCGCCGCTTTCGCAGGCCCTTCCGGAGTCGGGAAAAGTACGCTTTGTAATTCTCTTCTCGGTATTGATATAATGCAGACCGGCGAAGTCAGCAGCAAGATCAAGCGCGGCAGGCATACGACCAGACATGTCGAGCTTCATGAGTTCTTTGAAGGTTTTATATGCGATACTCCGGGGTTTACCTCGCTGTCGCTTGAAGAGCAGGGGATCGACTACAGAGATGTCTTATACGGATATCCTGAGATAAATGCGCTTGCGACAGGCTGCAGATTTGATGACTGCTCGCACCGCAAAGAGGACGGATGTGTCATCAGGCAGGCTCTGGCCGAAGGAAAGATCGACCAGGGGCGTTTTGAAAGATATGTAAGCTTTTATACGGAGCTCTACGATAATAGGAACAATTATAAGATCAGGAGAAAGCAATGAACGATTTAGGGATAGCACCTTCAATACTGGCCGCTGATTTCGGCTACCTTATGAGAGATATCAAAGCTGTTGAAGGAAACGCAGAGTATCTCCATATCGATGTTATGGACGGACATTATGTAAATAACATCTCTTTTGGTATCCCGGTCATAGAATCGATCCGCAAGTATACGGACATGAAGTTTTATACGCATCTCATGATCACGAATCCCGAGAAGTACATCAAGGCTTTCGCGGATGCAGGCTCAGACAATATCACTTTCCATATCGAATGCACCGAAGATCCTGACAGCCTCATCAAGGAGATCGAATCTTACGGAAAGACAGCTGGCATCGCTGTCCATCCTGACACCCCTGTCGAAAAGGTTTTCCCTTACATCGGCAAGGTGAAGATCATCCTCATCATGACTGTCTATCCCGGTTTTGGCGGACAGGGTTATCTCCCGGAATCAGGCGGGCGCATCAAAAAGCTTAAGGCTGCCATCGATGAAGCGAAGGCTGATACGATCATTTCCGTAGACGGCGGTGTGGCAGAGTCTACGATCAAGGAGATCTACGATGCAGGCGCAAGGCTTTTCGTTGCCGGCAGTGCTGTATTCCGTGCTGATGATCCTGCAAAGGCCATAGAAGATCTTAAGAAATGCTGTATCTGATCGTTTCAGGCGGACCTTTGCCTGACAGCGCGGCAAAGTATATCAAGGAAATATCCGGACAAAATGAAGACCACGTGATAATCTGCTGTGACGGCGGCGCGGATTTTCTTGCACGTCACGATATCGTCCCTGACATGGTCGTCGGAGATATGGATTCGATCACACCTGAAGGACTTAATTTCATTTCCGAAAATAATATCTTCACGGAACGCTATCCCATCGAAAAAGACTGGACTGATACAGAGATCGCTTTAGGAAAAGCCGGTGAAGACTCGCAGATCGTGCTTGTCTGTCCTTTGGAAGGAAGGATCGATCACGTTATTGCAAACCTCGGACTTGTCC
Organism: Saccharofermentans sp.; assembly: GCA_016292215.1. Lineage (GTDB taxonomy): Bacteria > Bacillota > Clostridia > Saccharofermentanales > Saccharofermentanaceae > Saccharofermentans. The sequence goes on from JAEFBB010000008.1 coordinate 62,238, forward strand.
TTAAGATGAAGGCATCAGGAAGGGACATTAAGATCACTGACGGTATTACGACCTGCTATCCGCTTTATGGTGAAGATTCAGCCGTTATAGATATCTCATCTTTTGACGGACCTGTAGCAGTATCTCTTATTCCTTGGAATTTTACCGAGCCTGTTAAGGGGGTCACGACCAAGGGATTATATTACGCTCTTGATGATCAGGATATTGAAGCAGGGTCTTCTTTTACGTTTTCGAACAAACCATTAGACCAAACCGGCGAAATAGCAGTATTTATAAGGGCCGGGCTCTTGTACATCGTGGTAACAATTGCAAATTAGGTGCCAAAATTGAGACTATAGGCTATTGAATGAGACTCAAAATCCGTCTAAACTTATAATGCAAATGAATGAACGCATCCTTCGGGGTGCGTTTTTTGTTGCAAATTTTTATGTACGGAGGAAGAAACAAATGATGGATTTTGAGAGTTTCAAGGAGAGAGTAATGAAAGAGTTCCTAGACTATATGCCCGAAAGGTATTCGGAGTGTGAACTCGAACTTAGAAAAGTCCCTAAGGTGAACACTTGTCTCACGGGCGTTGTCATTAAGCCTAAGGAGAAGTGTTCTTTTTGCGGGCCGACCTTTTACCTGGAGCGCATGTATGACCAGTACAAGAACTGCGAGTCCTTTGAAAAGGTCATGGCAAACCAGGCGATTTATCTTGAGGAATCATTGAAGTATCTGCCGAAAGACATTTTGGATCTGGATCTGACAGCTTTGAAGGATAAGATCGTCTTTCAGGTGGTCAATACCAGGGAGAACCAGGAGATGATCTCGCTTTGTCCGCACAGGGAACTGATGGATCTTACCGTTGTCTACAGAGCGATCACTAATGTGGACGAAGAAGGCGTATCGGGCTTCCTGATAACTAATGACATCGCCAAGGCAGAAGAGCTAACGGAGAAGGCTTTATACGCCATGGCCAAGAAGAATACCAAGAAGCTGTTCCCGTTCAAGAGCGAAAGGATAGAAGAGACCATGATGCGCATGATGAAGCGCTGGGGCGCCAAGGAAGACGATATTGACCAGTCGTTCCCTTATATCAATGACGTGCCCGAGAATGAACGTGTTTATGTCATCAGCAACAAGTATGAGTTCTTCGGTGCCAACGCGCTTTTGTATAAGGACGTTATCGGTAATGTGGCAAAGAGCATCGGTACGGACTGTTATATCCTGCCGTCTTCTGTACATGACCTTGTCGTGCTGTCGACGGAGATCTTCGATGGGAGCACAAAGCTCATAAATCTTGTAAGGGAGACGAACAACGAGCATGTAAGGATCTCGGACAGACTGTCAGACAGCATATATCTGTACAGCTTAGATAACGGGAAGATCAATCAGATATCAGCACCTTTGGAGGAAGTATCGTGAGACACAAGAAAATAAACTTAAGAGCGAGGATCATCTCGGCTTTTACTGCGGCAACGATTGCGATATGCACGTTGCCGTTTTTATTTCAGCCCCAAAATGTAAAGGCTGCGGTAATCAGTTCCAACGCGCTTGTTTCCGCAAGCAATACCAAAGCCGCTGGCTATTCTTCAGCCAAATCTTTCCGGGATGCGATACTAGCGGCCTGTAAGAAGCTGGACGGCGTCAAATACGAATGGGGCGGCGGAGGCTGGAACGGCATAGACTGCGCGGGCTCGGTAAGTCTTGCGTACAGCGTTGCTCTCGGGACGGCCTCTATCAACAGCACGCCAGGGTCTTACGGTTATAAGACTTTGTCTTATTCAGGCGGAGGTGCCCCGGACAAGTACGGCTTCTACAGGCCGGGGTTTGCCGGCATCAAGACCAGCTTTACTAACGGTATCTTCAAGAGCCGCGGGATCTCCGCATCAGAGAATCATTTCTCGAGCTTTGATACCAACGGGACAAAAGGCATACAGAGCGATGAGTGGATCACTATCATTAACACTTACGGGATCAAGCCCGGTGACATGATCATGTGGTGGAATGATGACAGGGACAGTACCAATGCCCAGCATATAACAATCTATGCAGGAATCGAGAATGGCGTGCCGATGCAGTGGACAGGCAGCTCTTCGATGGGTTATTTCTGCAAAAGACCTTTGGCTGACAGCTCTGCTGAGGCCGGCAAAGGAAGCTTTACCGGGTTTATGGCGCTCCGTGCGACTGACCTTACTGATAATGCTTATGCAGGCTTCCGTGCAGAGAAGAAAGATCCTTCAGGTATCTGTTATACGGGTGCAGTATTCTCATTTTATTCGGACAGTGAATTAAGTACTAAAGCCGGCGAATTAAGAGATGATGATGCTGACGGTGTTTATACGGATTACTATGCATTAATTAGCGGCAGCTACAGCAAACAGCGGTACCAGATGACTAAGACAGATGACTCCGCGACCGTCTTCGAAGATAAGCTCTATGTCAAAGAGACGACAGCCCCGACTGGTGTGATCCTTCCCGGCGGCGCGAAAATAAGCCTTGCTTCAAACGGCAGTCTTCCTGATATCTACAGATTTGCCGATGAGAATACCTATTGTGTTAGTTTTAGTCTGTCTTCTGCTGACGGCAGTTATGGAAGACTAGCCTATTCGGTAGAAAGGGCTGGAACAGGAGAGATATATTCCGACACTATAGAAGATTATTCCTATACTTCCGGGTCAGACAGCATTTTGATAACTAATATCGGTTCAGGCAGCAACGCAGGTCTTTTCACTGAAGCGAGCAGCATAGCTCTGGAGAAGACTACTGCTACCGAGCTGGATATTACATCAACGGTATTCACGGTAAATGAAGGCAATGATATTGTCGCGACGTATAAGTATAAGGACGGCACCTGGAACTGGTACGATGCATTGGATAACAAGTGGGAAGGCACGGATTCATTCCCTCTGAAGTACGGCACAGACTATGTCGTTACAGAGAAGTTTTCAAAGCCTGCTCCGTTTAAATGCATAGACGGTACTGTTATCGAGTACTCTGTTACAAATGATACTTCAGGCTGGGCTAAGGTAAACGATACAACATACACTTACAGCTTTACCACGGGAGATATTTCATCTGAGGCTTCATACAGTTTTACTGTTGAGAACAATATGAGCGCAGGTGAGCTAAAGGTGATAAAGGGAGTCACTGATAACGACGACAGCGCGGACGGATTTGTTTTCGAGCTTTGGAATGAGAATAAAACGAAGATGCTCGCAAGCGGTCTGTCGGAATCTGATGGAATAGTTTACTGGAAGACAGGAAGCGGCGATCATATCGAGACTTTGAAAGTGCCTTCGGGTAACTATGTGCTCGCAGAGGTCAAGCCTGATAAGTGCTACGGCGGATCTTCAGCCGAATACACATATAAGGTCCCTGAGGGCTTTGCAGACGGTAATGACGGTAAATGGTACAAGAATATCACTATCGGCTCTGAGACCGTCACTGAGAGCGTTACAAACGATAGGAATGAAGTGACGGTCAAGGTGGCAAAGTCATCTGACGATCTGGTCATAAAGGGCGTGAAGTTTGAACTTTACTACGGCGGCAATTCGGCTGAGCCGTCATGGCAGACAAAGAATCTGGCCAAGGGCTCCACCAATAAAAATGGTGTGCTTGAATTTAAGAACCTGCCCGTCGGTTGGTACAGGATAGATGAGATCGCCGAGCCTGTTTACCGTGTGGTCTGGGATGACAACACCGAAGGTAATTCGAGGATCATTTATCTGAGCGACAGCGACGACAACAAGACTTTGGAAGTTAAAGCTTTTAACAAGCTGGATATCGAGCCATTGATCAGGACGGAGTTTACGGATACCGAGCTGTCACACGATGTGTGGTGCGGCGCAAATGTCGGGCTGGTCGATAAGGTCTATTTTGAAAACCTTATATCCGGCTATGAATATGTCCTTACAGGAAGCCTGTACGATAAGAGCACAGGTGATTATCTTACGGATAAAGACGGTAACATGTATCTGTCCGTTGTAACGTTTACGGCAGACAGTTCTATGGGCGAAGAGACGACTGACGGCAAGGGAAGAAAAGTCGTAAGCGGATATGTTGACGTGCCTTTTACTGTCGATACCGCGATGCTGTACGAAAAGCTTTATGCGCAGGGAGCAGAATCACTCGATATCGTCTGTTTTGAAGGACTGACATTCAGGGGCATCTCGATCGCTAAGCACAGAGATCTTGAAGATACTGACCAGACGGTTAGAGTAGCACCAACCATAAAAACAACTGCTTACGACAGTAATACAAACACAGGCGTCCTGACACTCTCGGAGGTAGTCACCATAAACGATAAGGTGAGCTTCGAAGGCCTTGCGCCCGGAGAGAAGTATGTCGTTACAGGCACTCTTATCGACAAGACTACGGAAATGCCATATGAGGATCCGGATGGAAAAACATATACACAAGAATTAGCGTTCGTTCCTTCAGAGCCTTCGGGATTTGTCGTAGTCACTTTTGAAGACGTTAAGGTGACGCTCGAGCCTGTCGAACTGGTCGTTTTCGAGTCGCTCGCAGTAGAAGGAAGGGTAGAGCCCATTGCAAGGCATGAGGATATGGATGACGAAGACCAGACAGTCAAAAGACCTGCCTGCTCGACTTTTGCGACAACCGTAAAGGGAGATAAGTCTTTCCTTGAAGACTCTGTCGTTACTGTGGTCGACCATATCTATTTTGAGAATCTCGAACCCGGAAAGGCATACTATGCAAAGGCTGAACTGTGTCTTAGCAACGGAACGCATGTGGTCAGTAAAGGCGTGGAAGTCGTATCGATACAGGAATTTGAGCCTTCGGAGGCCACAGGTACCGTAGACGTCACTATTAAATTCGATTCTTCAAATCTTCAGAGCGGAGATCGGGTCGTTGTATTAGAGACCATATATGATAAATCGACAGACGAAGAGATAGCGCAGGGAATACAGGCAGAGGATATCAGAGTCTTATCTCACGATGATCTCGATAATATGGACCAGAGCCTTTCTGTTACCGATATTCCGATATCGGGTGAGCTCACCAGGACTGAGATGGTATTAGGATTTACCATAGCCGGCATCACCACGGCAGCGGCGGTTACTGCTATTGTCATTGAGATCAAAAGGAAAAAGCTTAAGAGGAACATGAAGCTATGAGAAAGTATCTCAAAGGGATCCTCGCAGCGTGTCTTGTTATCCTTGGTCTGGCAGGGCTTATGGCTGGTCTTGAAGAATATGCGAAATCAAGTATCCGGGTATCCGTAAAAGATGAAGCGCTTCACCTCTTTGATGAAAGAAGCGACAGCGACGAGATAACTTATGATGTCCCTTCAGGAGGATATCTTGCGGTTTACGGCGACGGAGACGATACCGAGTGGAACCTGATCGGAGACTGGGTACAGATAGCATCGTATCAGAACGGCGCTGACCAGGAAATGGCAACACTTCATCTGGAGGGCGTCATTGAGATACCGTGCCTCAATATAGAAGAGCCGGTATGGAAAGAGAATTCAGCTGTCGCGATGAGATACGGAGTTATCAGGATGCGGTATACCGCAGGGCTCGAAGAGCCGGGCAACAGCGTGATAGTAGGGCACAGGAACACCGTGTCGTCCACTATCTTTTATAACCTTACGGATATCAGGATTAATGACAGGGCAACGATCAGGACACCGGACGGTAAGAGGCATGAATATAGGGTGAGCGGTACTTATTACTGCTCACCCTATGAACTTCAGGATTATGTAGGCTCTTCAGATGTCAACGAAAAGCAGATAACTCTTGTGACCTGTGCCAGAGAACGTGGCAACTGCTGGCGCTTTATCGTTGTCCTTGTGCCCCTGTAAGGATCAAAGCTCAGCTCTGTGGCTTAATCCCAATTCTTCCGCGATCGCGAAGAATGCCTTTCTGGAATTCCTGATGGAAGTCTCGGAAACGCAGAATGCGAGACGGCAGTAGCCGGGACGTGCGAAGCTTGAACCCTTTACCAGAAGGAGATTGTGGCTTGCGCATTTAGCTGCGAACTCTTCGTCGGACAAGCCGTTAGGAGTGTTCATGAAGATGTAGAGGGCGCCGTTAGGCTTAACTGCGTCAAAGCCTGCATCAACAATGTTGGAGTAAAGAAGATTGCGGCGGTTCTCATAATTTGCTACGTCAACCTTGGCATAGATGGACTTCTCAATGACCTTCTGCCAGATAGCAGGAGCGTTTACGCTGCCCAATGTTCTGTTGGAAAGAACGATGGCGCCTGTAAGCTCTTCAAAATCTGCGCAGCGGGGAGATACGAGTGTATATCCGATTCTCTCGCCGGGAAGAGACAAAGACTTGCTCCATGAGAAGCAGATGATAAGGTTGTCGATATATTTGAGTGCGCAAGGGACGGACGCGCCATCGTAAGCGAGGTCGATATAAGGCTCGTCGCTGATGACATAGATGGTGTGATCCTGTCTCTTGAGCATCTCGTTAAGCTCAACGAGCAGCTCAGCCGGATAAACAACGCCGGAAGGATTGTTAGGTGAGTTAACGATGATAGCTTTTGTCTTAGCGGTGATAGCCTTTTCGATATCAGCGATGACAGGCATGAAGACATCGTCTGTCTGAACGATAACGACTTTGCCGTTGTGGTTTGCAACGTAGCCGTTATATTCCATGAAGTAAGGTGCGAGAAGGATGACTTCATCGTCCGCGTCAAGGATTGAGTGAAGGACATCGTTCATGGCAGAAGCAGCGCCTACTGTCATGCAGACTGCCTCAGGACCGATCTCCATGCCTGCTTCCTTGCCGCGCTTTTCAGCGACGACCTGGCGGGTAGAGGGATAGCCTGCATTGGGCATATATCCGTGCATGCCCGGCGTGGGATTGTCAGCCAGTTCCTTGAGAGCGTCAAAGACTTCCTTCGGAGGCTCTAAGTCGGGATTGCCGATAGAGAAATCATAAACATTGTCTGCTCCGTATATAGCCTTAAGCCTTCCGCCTTCTTCGAACATCTTGCGGATCTCGGAGCCGCCCTTAAGCGCATTTTGCATCTTCTTGGAGATCATAGTGGTACCTCGTAAGTTAAAAATTTAGAACTAATAATAGCACAGATTACAGATTATGAGAAAACGCGAAACGAATGGCTTGCTGGAAAGCGCCTCTGTATCGTTATATGCAAAAAGAAAGCGACTACCGATACAAAAATGAGCTTAACGTATCGGTAATGAGGAAAAATCTGGTCCTAACGATACAAATGAAGCTTAAATGTATCGGAATAATGATTTTTCGAAGCGATACCGATACAAAAGAGCGATTTGTGTATCGGTATTAAACCAATTCAAGCCTCTACCGATACAGCAGCCTTTCGAAAAGTAGTTTTTCATCAACAGGTAAGGAATATGATTATTGATTTTAAAACCAGAATAGAAAAAAGGATCGAGAAATTGCAGGAACTTTACGATAAAACCGCAGATTTGTTAAAAGATGCTCCTAAGGGGCATGTTTATGTGAAGCACCGAAAAAATAATTGCTACTACTATCACGCCGGTGGTGATTTCAAAGCAAAAGAACGGATGCTTGGCAAAAATGATACAGGACTTAGAGATAGTCTGATGCAAAAAAGATATTGGGAACAGGTTTTAGATGCGGCAAAGATCGAGTTAAGAGTTCTAAAGAGTTTTCGAAAACAATATCCAAATCTTGTAGCAGAGGATGTTTATGACCATATAAAACCGGACCGCAAACCCTACATCAGACCGATCATTCTTACTGACGAGCAATACATCAGCGAATGGCAGAACAGGCCATATGACAAGAAACCGATATCTGATGATGTTCCGAGGTTTGAGACTTTGAGGGGCGAGCGGGTCAGGTCTAAGTCGGAGGTGATTATCGCTGACAGGCTGTACGCTAACGGAATACCTTATAAGTATGAGTGTCCCATATTGGTTGGCGATGAGATCATACATCCGGATTTTACGATCCTCAGGGTCAGTGATCGAAAGGTGGTTTACCTGGAGCACTGCGGCAAGGTCGGAGATCAGGATTATGCTGATGACATGACGGAAAGGATCAACAAATACACTTTAGCGGGAATCTACGAGAGGGACAGGCTGTTCTTTACATTTGAAACTGCGAATAAGCCTCTGGATGTCAGAGTCCTGGATAAGATGATAAACGATATATTCAAATAAGGGACAACAGCTCTTATGCCTGTTCTTCGGTAATTACGCTTGAAGGCTCAATAACATAAAGAGGGTTCTTCAATCTGTCGACGAAGAAGCGCTCTGACAGAGGCTTGTCATAGTAGAAGGACTGGAAGAGATTGCAGCCGCACATCATGAGGTCATCGGCCTGCTTCTGGGTCTTGATGCCTTCGCAGATGACTTTGTAGCCCAGGATATTAGCAAGGTTGATCATGTCGTTAGCAATGATGCGTCCCTTCGGATCTTCAGGGTCGAATCTGCACGCGTCGATCTTAACGTAGTTTGCATCCATATCATGGAGAAGCGTAAGAGTTGACTGGCCGGTACTGAACTTATCGAGAGTTACGATAATGCCGGCTGAAGTCAGAGCATGGGTTACTTCTTTTAATACAGGCATTCTTTGCGTAAAGTCGGGCTCAGAAAACTCGATGCCGACAAGGTTGTGATCGATGCCGTATTTATCGATGACTTCGATGATGTTGTCCGCGATCGAATTGTTGAAGAGATTACGGCCTGAGAAGTTGACAGTGATGGGAACTAAAGAAAGCCCCTGTTCCTTCCATGCTTTAAGGTTGCGGCAAACATTCTCGAGAACAAAAAAGTCGATCTTTGTAACGATGCCGGAATCGGTTGCCAGAGTGATGAACTCCTGCGGCGAGATGATCTTGCCTTCGAAAGGCAGACGCGCGAGGGCTTCTGCTGCATAAAGGGAAGGCTGATCTTCGAGATTGATAACAGGCTGATAGTAGATCAGGAACTTGTTTTCGTTCAGTGCCTTGGAAAGCTTCTCTGCGTTGTTCTGGTTCTGTTCGTTGATCTCTTCGGAATAGTAAACGATATCAATGTTGTTATGTCTTGAGTAGCTGTAAGCCAGAGAACACTCGCCCATTACCTGGCTGCCGTTACGGTGGCTCGGACGAATGGTCGTAATACCGGCCCTGCAATTAAAAATGTGTTCGAATTTATCGCTTCCATAGGTGATCATAACAGGTACTGATGCTATGAAACGTTCGAACTCGGGAAGACGGGGAGTAGTAATAGCTACGAGGAAATTGTCTCCGCCCATGTGAACCGCAAACTCATTCTTATCCCTGATCGGGAAAGTGTTGAGCTTGGCGCCGAACATTTTAATGGCGCTTCCTGCGATATCGGAACCGAAAAATCTGTTGAGCTGGTTAACATGCTTGATATTGATAAAAGCAACAGAAAAATTGGCGGCTGTTCCGCTCTCGAACAGCTCGTCGAACTTGGAGGTAAGATAATTGGGGTTATGCATTCCGAACTCCAAGTCGTTGTTATAAAGATATGCGTATTGAGTGCTGAGGCGCTTGACTGCAATAAGACCGGCTACGCTGTTCTTGAACAGAGGCATCAGCTCTTTTTGTTCGATCGTAGGCTGCGGAGGGAACTGGGTGTAAGTAAAGCGTACGATTGTGATAACAGAATCTTCGGAGCCTAAGGTAACCTCGAAATACTCGGTGCCGACATTATCAGAAACGTAATCGACGTTCTTGGAAACGGGCCTGCCGTTAACGTACTCCGTATCTTCGATCTTGGCGATGGAAAGATAATCGGCGTACTTAGTAAAGCGCTCGGTGAATTTGCAGTCTCTGCATTCATCGAGTGTATCGAAAAAACCTAATATGTCAGGATTGCCTGCACCCATTAAACGATCCCTTTGATTTATTGATTCTAATTTTATGCCACTAAAGTATATAAAACAATAAAAATCGTGATTTAGTAAAAATATTGTTAATTATCAAAAAAACTAGACAGCGAGGAAATCATGGGTAAAACACTCTTTTTAAACAGCGCGAAAACAATAAAACAGATCATCGGATCCAAGGGGGAAGATGCTGCCGTAAAAGCATTGGAGTCAAAGGGATTCGCTATTCTGAAGCGGAATTTCTCGGTGCATAACGTGGGAGAGATCGACATTATCGCAGAGAAAGAAAGCGACATCTATGTATTTGAAGTGAGGGCAAGACTTAACCGCGGTCCTTTTCCGGATTCTGCCGAATCAGTCATCCGCTCAAAAAGAAACAAGGTGATGAGGACGGCGGCAAGGTTCATCGATGAGCAGGGATACTATGACAGGAATATCATTTTCGAGGTGATAAAGGTTACTCACGATGAGCAGGGTAATGTACTGGAAGTGGAATTTGTGCCCTTTTGATGTGCAAAGTGCCGAATTTATCTGAAAATGCATTTTTGTCAATAAGAAATGCCATTTTAGCAAGTTTTATTTATTGCTTTAATAACGTAATAGACTATAATTGTTGAGGTTTTGAGGGGACAAGTCTGCCCCGAAATGCAAGATTAAGATTTCAAAATTTCATTTTGAGGAAGGTTGGCCGATCATGAAGGGTTACCGCGAGATGACAAAGGAAGAGCTCATCCAGGTTAGAGGAGAGCTGATTGAACGCTATGAGAAGTGTAAGGCACTTAATCTTACGCTCGACATGACACGCGGAAAGCCTTCGCCGGTCCAGCTCGACCTCTCTAACGATATTTACGACACCCTTAAGGACGGCTTTAAGACAGCTAAGAACGAAGATACCAGAAACTACGGTATCGCTCCCGGAATTGAAGAGATCAGAAAGATCTTTGCTGATATCCTTGGTACAGACAAGGACAATATCTTCATGGGTAATTCCTCATCTTTGAACCAGATGTTCGATGCGATCATGCGTGCAATGGTCTTTGGTGAGATCGATTCACCCAAGCCCTGGTCACAGGTAGAAGGAAGAAAGTGGCTTTGCCCGGCTCCGGGTTATGACAGACATTTCAGAGTTACTGAGACAATGGGCTTCGAGCTTATTCCTGTTCCCATGACAGAGAATGGCCCTGACATGGACGTTGTTGAGGAACTCGTTAAGGACGAGAAGGTAAAGGGTATCTGGTGCGTTCCTTGCTACAGCAATCCTGACGGAATCGTATATTCTGAAGATACATGCAAAAGACTTGCTTCTATGAAGACTGCAGCACCTGATTTCAGGATCATGTGGGATAACGCATATGTCGTTCACCACATCACAGAGAACGAGAGCGAGAGGGGAAAGATCCCTGATATCCTTTCTCTCTGCGCAGAAGCAGGCTTCCCGAACAGACCTTACGAGTTTGCATCTTCATCAAAGGTCACATTCGCCGGCGGCGGAATTTCATGCTTTGCCGCCAACCCTGACAACATGGCAAGGGCTAAGAAGTATCTTTCAGTTCAGGCTATTTGCACCAACAAGGTTAACCAGCTTGCTCACGCCAAGTTCCTTCCTAATGCGGAAGCTGTTGATAAGCATATGAGAAAGCACGCAGAGATCTTAAGACCCAAGTTCGAGGCTGTTCAGAAGGTTCTCAAGGAAGAATTAGGTGATTCCGGTCTCTGGCATTGGACAGATCCAAAGGGCGGTTATTTTGTCAGCTTCTATGCATTCCCCGGCACTGCAACAAAGGTAGTCGCCATGTGCAAGGATGCCGGAGTTGCTCTTACACCTGCAGGCGCAAGCTTCCCTTACGGAAAGGATCCCGATGATTCCAACATCCGTCTTTGTCCGTCATTCCCGCCTGTCGAAAACATTGTCAAGGCAGTGAGCATTCTCAGCGTTTGTGCTAAAATTACTGCTATAGATAAACTTCTGGAGGAGTAATCCCGTGATAACAAAAGATACTTATGAGAGCCCCCTGAATTCAAGATACGCGAGCAGGGAGATGCAGTTCATTTTCTCTCCCGACAAGAAGTTCCGTACATGGAGACTTCTTTGGATCGCTTTGGCAGAGGCAGAGAAGGAATTAGGCCTTAACATCACTGATGAACAGATCGCTGATCTCAAGGCTCACAAGGAAGACCTCGATTATGAGGATGCCGCAGCAGAGGAGAAGATCCGCCGCCATGACGTAATGGCTCACGTTCATTCCTACGGCAAGCAGGTCTCCGGTTCCGGTGCAGACAGGATCATCCACCTCGGTGCAACTTCATGCTACGTCGGCGACAACACCGATATCATAATCATGAGAGACGCTCTTACTCTCGTTAAAAAGAGACTAGTCGTTCTCATTTCCAAGCTTTCCGAATTCGCTGACGAATATAAGGCTATGCCTACGCTGGGCTTCACTCATTTCCAGCCCGCACAGCTCGTAACGGTAGGTAAGAGGGCTACACTCTGGCTCCAGGATCTCGTTTTCGACCT
>JAEFBB010000066.1 GCA_016292215.1 Saccharofermentans sp.
TCGATCTTGGCAGTTGTATACCATGAGTACACCACAGCAAAGAGGGCAAAAGCCGCAACCACATAGTGCGTGACTACTGCCATCACCACAATCGTAATGACCTTTACCGCTTTCACGGCCTTTCTGTGCTTTGAGAACCTCTGCAGAAGTCCCGTTACATAGAGCGTTAATATGCACATGACTATAAATCCTATGAACGTTGCAAATATCGCTCCGGAACGTCTTAAATCAGGCTCATATGCCAGTGTCTGAAGTACTATCGCAACGACCGTTAATCCTGTTCCTATTATCGACAATACCTGAACAAGCCTTAAGAGCTTGCTCTTCTCGCCCGTTGCATAGACCGCCATCTTGTCGGCAACCTCTCTTGTTTCCTGGTCCATCATCTCGCTTTTCCTTTCCCCGTCTATGATCTCCCTGACATCGACATCATAGAAATCGGCTATCTCGACCAGCAATGAGATGTCGGGAAGATTGGTGCCGGTCTCCCATCTGGAGACGGATCTGTTGCTCACGTTGAACTGCTTAGCGAGCTGTTCCTGCGTAAGTCCCTTCTCATTACGTAAGGTCTTGAGAAATTGTCCTGTCTTTTTCTGATCCAAGGTTCGGGCCCTCCTTTCGACCGGTGTCAGGATACGATGTCCGCGGGGAAATTAACACGACACAAAGCGGGAATTGCCGTTTTTTCGCTTATTTGGACACGGTATGTCTATCAGGTATTATACTATTGTCAGGATTTCAGGTGCATTTCAGGTTGCCCGTATAGACTGTTCGAAAAGGAGGTGTGATCCATGCGTATTCTCATAGCCGAAGACGAAGTCGCTACCGCAAAAGCATTAAAGCTCCTGCTTGAAAAAGCGAAATATTCCGTTGACATCGTCCACAACGGCAATGATGCATGGTCCTATATCTCCTCCGACACATACGAAGTCATCGTGTTAGATATCATGATGCCCGGCATGACAGGCCTCGAAGTCCTCTCTCTTATCCGCCAAAACCACATCACCACCCCCGTCCTGATGCTCACTGCAAAAGCTGAGATCGAAGACAGGGTAGCCGGACTCGAGGCCGGTGCCGATGACTACCTCCCCAAGCCTTTTGCCACGAGCGAACTGATCGCCAGGATCAAGGCTCTGGGCAGAAGAAGCGAGAATTATTCCGATTCCCTCCAGCAGGTCGGCAACCTGATCCTCGACGGCAACCGCTATGAGATGAGGGCCGGTGACAAGAGCGTCAAGCTCACAAATAAGGAATACCAACTGATCGAGCTCTTCGTACTGCACCCGGGTTTTGTGTTCTCCACTGAGCACCTGATGGACAGGATCTGGGGCTTCGAATCCGATTCCGACATCGACGTCGTCTGGACGCATATCGGCTTCGTCCGCAAGAAGCTCCGTTCTATCGGCGCCAACGTCGAGATCAGGACCATCCGCGGCTCCGGCTATTCACTGGAGGTGGAAAAATGCTGAAAAAACTTCGCTGGCGCTTCATCCTCGCAGCCATGGGTGCATTTCTCGCCGTCATCTTACTGATAGCCTCCCTGGTCTATTTCATCACATATGCGGTAATAACGGACCGCATCGATCAATCCATCGAGATGATCGCCTCTTCAGACTTCCGCAATCCGCACGATATGAAGCCCGATCACCACAGGGACGATCCGTTCGGCGGACGTCCGGACATGGAAGCCAACTACATGATGCGCTTCTTCACAGTCCGAATTGAAGATTCAGGAAATACAACTAATATCTCGACCGATCATGTCGCATCGATAGATGCCGGTGCTGCCGCCGAATATGCGGACAAAGCCCTCGCCAGGAATTCAGACAGGGGCTTTATCGGCAACTACCGCTATGCCAAGATCGGTAAAAGCGGTGAGACAGTACTGGTCTTCCTCAACGCCGGCCGCGAGCTCCAGTTCGCAAGGACTTTGGGACTTCTCACGCTCGTGATCTCGCTGGCAAGTATCGTTCTCGTTTTCGCGCTTGTCGTACTCTTCTCCAAGAAGGCAATACGTCCTATCGAGAACAACATCAAGCAGCAAAAGCAGTTCATCACTGACGCCAGCCACGAGCTCAAGACCCCTCTCACATCGATCTCCACGAGCCTCGATGTTATTACGGCCGAGCACGGCGAAGACGAATGGACCGATAACATCAGGAAGCAGACCGGACGCATGTCCAAGCTCGTCAGCGAGCTCGTCACCCTCTCAAGACTCGACGAGGACACCCCCCTGCCCAACAAAGAGCGCTTCTCGTTGAGCAACGCCGCATGGGAGACCGTCGACATCTACCAGTCGCAGGCAAAGGGCCGCGGCCTGAAGATGGATATCGATATTGCCGAGAACGTGGATCTCTTCGGCGACAGATCCGCCATCCAGCAGATGCTCTCCGTCCTCCTCGACAACGCCGTCCGCTATTCCAATGACGGCGGCGAGATCCGCTTCTCCGTCTACTCAAAGAAGAACAAGGCCTGCATCGAAGTCTACAATACCTGCGATTACGACACACCGCCTGATGTCGACCGCTTATTCGACCGTTTCTACCGCCCTGACAGCTCCAGGAACTCTGAGACCGGCGGCACCGGTGTCGGTCTTGCGATCGCCCGGGCAGTTGCCGAGTCACACGGCGGCACGATAAGGGCAATCTGCCCCGACGGCAAGAGCATGACGATAAAAGTTGTGATCTGAACAGTGATTTAACATTGTTACATTGATGGTTAGAAATGCCCCGGAGCGCCTATCTTTGGGGCTTTTTCCGCGATTAAGTATGACACGCCCGGTGACTCATCAGATATTACGTACTAAAAATGTTTTTTCATAAATTAGTCCGTAAATATCGTGCTTCGATTCGCATTCAATGACCAATTTTACGTACTAAAAAATCATTTTCGAGGATTAGTACGTAAAATCAACCCTCCCAAGCCGGTGTCTCCCAAATAATTACGGTCAAATAACGAGTTTTCGAAAAATAGTACGTAAAAACGCCACTCCACGCCTTCACAAGCCTCAAGATTTACGTACTAAAAATCAAAAATCTAAAATTAGTACGTACTCACCCCACCCGCCCATAAAAAAACGGCCCTGAAGCGAACCTCAGGGCCGGAATAAAAATCAAACAAACCGGAAGATCAGTCGTCGATAGTCTTGTCTGTTGCTCTTGCGAAAATGGCTTCAACTTCCTCTCCGGGTGCTTTGGTGATAATGGTTACAACAAATGCAACGAGGAGGCCGAAGGCGAAGCCCGGAACGATCTCGTAAACGCCTGTGCTCATAATAGCAGCCGGCATGATCGTATCGGTGAAGCAGAGGAGCCAGAAAATGTCGGCAGCAGCGCCTGCGATGATGCCTGCGACAGCGCCCTTATAGTTAAAGCGCTTCCAGAACAGTGAGAGGATAACGACAGGTCCGAAGGATGCACCGAAGAGACCCCATGCGTTCTCAACCATGTTCATGATGTCAGCGGCCCATGACTTCTCGTTGTCGAGACCGATGCGTGCGATGAAAAAAGCAACGACTGCAACAATCAAAACTACGATACGGCCGAGCCAGAGCATTTCCTTGTCGGAAGCCTTGTCCTTGCGGATAAGGGGCTTATAGATGTCGCTCGTAAAAGCGGAAGATGCGACGAGGAGCTGGGAGTCAGCAGTAGACATTGCAGCAGCGATGATAGCTGAGAGCAGGATGCCTGCGATGAAGCCCGGGAAGATGTCGCAAACGACTTCGATGAAGATCCTCTTTCTTCCGTCAGGAAGGAGGTACTCAGCAAGAGACTGGCCGTTGCTCATGAGGTATGTTCTTCCGAGATAAGCGATAACTGCAGCTGCGCCGAGAGTAAGGATTACCCAGATGATAGCAACTGTAGCAGACTTCTTGATCTGTGAAGGCTTCTCGATAGACATGAAGCGTACGAGGATGTGAGGCATACCGAAGTAACCTAAGCCCCAGCCCAAACCTGTTACGATCTCCTGCCAGGGAGCTGCGAAAGGATCTGTGCCGAATGCAGATACGCCTTCGCCGAAAGCATCGTAATATGTAGCGTCGAAGTGACCTACGGCGTTCATAACGATCGGTACTGCGAGAAGCGCGATGAGCATCATGAGGCCCTGGAAAAAGTCCGTCCAGCAAACGGCCTTATAACCGCCCAGGAATGTGTAGATGAGGATCAATACTGCGAAAATGATCATTGCGAGGTGCTGATGATCATTAAACCACGGCAGTACCGAAGCGAAAACTGTTGTGCCTGCAACGAAAGCAGATGCAACATAAACCGTGAAGCTGATGAGGAAGATGACCGCGCAAACAACCTTCAAAACAGAGCTCTTACTAGCGAATCTGTTTGTGAGGTACTGTGGAAGCGTGATCGAGTCACCGGATGCTTTGGAGAAACGGCGGAGTCTCGTAGCTACGAAGATCCAGTTGGCAGCTGTTCCTAATGCCAGACCGATTCCGATCCAAACCTGTCCCATACCGAACGCGAAAAGCGAACCAGGGAAACCCATCAAAAGCCAGCCGCTCATGTCCGATGCCTGCGCACTCATCGCAGTAACAAAAGGACCCATGTGACGACCGCCTAAGAAATACTCTTTCTCGTCACCGCCCTTACTCTTGAAGAAGAAGTAAATTCCGATAGCAAGGACAACCACGAAATAGAGTATGAAAGCAATAATCTTGTCCATAACATACTCCTTTGGGGATTGATAACGTCCGTATTATA